>JBPBPH010000021.1:0-27793 GCA_050954355.1 Janthinobacterium lividum | reverse complement strand
ATCTGACGTCCACTGGTCGAAGCATCTCTACCGCTTCGACCAGCGGCCGCCAGCTGAGCAGGACCGTTTTAGGTTTTCAAGCATATTCTAAGCTTTTTGGCTGATAGCTAAGTGGCTGGGCGGCCGTTTGCGGCGGCCTGGCCCGGCGCTGCCTGCCGTACCGGCAGGGTAGGACGGGGGCACCCCGTCAGCATCCAACGTCCTTTTAAACTCTTGTATGAAATTGACCTTCACGGCCAGCACTTGGTTGCTGGCGCTGCTGCTGGCGGCGGGGGGGGCTAGGGCACAAAGCGTGCTCAAGTACGTGAACCCTAACATCGGCACGGCGCACAGCCGCTGGTTTTTTTACACCCCGGCGGCCGTGCCCTACGGCATGGCCAAGCTGGCGCCTTCTACCAACGGCCACTACGGCAACGCGTCGGGCTGGGAAGCCGTGGGCTACGACACCCGGCAGAATTCTATAGAGGGGTTTGTGCACTTCCACGAGTGGCAGGTAGGCGGCGTGAGCTTTATGCCCACCACGGGCGAGCTGCGCGTGAAGCCCGGCGACCTGGAGGGCCCGGCGCCCGGCTACCGCTCGCACTTCGACCGCAAAAACCAGGTGGCCGAGCCCGGCTACTACCGCGTGCTGCTCGACGACTACCACATCACGGCCGAGCTGACGGCCACCAGGCGAGTAGGCTTTCACCGCTACACCTTCCCTAGGAGCGAGCACGCGCACTTGGTGCTCGATATTGGCAACAAGCAGGGCGAGAGCGGCGAGGTGACCGATGCCAGCATTCGGATGGTGGACGCCACGCACGTGGAAGGATTCGTGAGCACCTACCCCAAGTACGTGCACACCTACGACCCCGCCGGCAAGGTAAATATGTACTTTTTCGGGCAAATCAGCAAGGCGCCAGCTAGCGTGGGCGCGTTCACGGCCACCGGGATTCAAGAAAAGAAGACCTCGGCCACCGGCAAAGGCGCGGGGCTGTACCTTGACTACCAAACCACGGCGCAGCAGAAAATCGAGCTGAAAGTAGGCCTCTCGTACACCTCTATTGCCAACGCTAGGGCCAACCTGCTGGCCGAGGCCCAGAGCCTAACCTTCGACCAAGCCCGCGCCGCCGCGCAGGCCACCTGGCAACGCGAGCTGGGCAAAATCGCGGTAGAAGGCCCTGATGAGCAAAACAAGACCAAGTTCTACACGGGCTTGTTTCATGCCCTGCTGGGGCGCGGCATTGCCAGCGACGTCAGCGGCGCCTACCCCAAGCACGGCGGCCAGGTGGGCCAGCTGGTAGCCAATGGCCCCGGCCCTAGGCCCGAATTTATCAACACCGACGCCATCTGGGGCGGCTACTGGAACCTGACTCAGCTGTGGGCGCTGGCCTACCCCGAGTGGTACGGCAGCTTCGTGCATACCCAACTGCAAGTGTACCGCGACAAGGGCTGGTTTGGCGACGGGCTAGCTAACAGCGAGTACGTGTCGGGGGTGGGCACCAATTTTGTGGGGCTAGCCGTGGCCGCCGCCTACCAGGCGGGCATCCGCAACTACGACGTGAACCTGGCCTACCAGGCCGTGCGCGCCAACGAGCTAAACTGGCGCCACCGCCCCGTGGGCTCGGGCAAGCTGGACGTGAAAGCCTTTAGCCAGTACGGCTACGTGCCCTTTAAAGAGGTCTACAAGCAAGACCAGGGCGAGTGGTACAAGACGGATTCTACCGGCGCCTACTTCGCCAATTCGCACACCCTAGAGTACAGTTTCAGTGCCTTTGCCGCCGCGCAAATGGCGAAATCCTTGGGCAAGCAGGCTGATTACGAACAGCTCAGCAAGCTCTCCAACGGCTGGCAAGCCATCCTGAACCCGCAGAACAAGCTCATGCAGCCCAAGCTGGCCGATGGCACCTTCGTGGGCAACTTCAACCCCTTCGAGCCGTGGCGCGGCTTCCAGGAGGGCAATGCCATGCAGTACACCTTCTACGTGCCGCAAAACCCCGCCGGGCTTGTGGCAGCCCTAGGGCGCGATAAATTTAACAACCGCCTCGACAGCCTCTTCACAGCTTCGGCCAAAACGGGCTTTGGCGGCGGCAAGGAAATAGACGCTTTTGCCGGCATCAAGGCCATTTACAACCACGGCAACCAGCCTTGCCTGCACATCAGCTGGCTATTTAACTTCTCGGGCCAGCCTTGGCTGACGCAGAAGTGGACTCGCCAGATTTGCGACGACTTTTACGGCACCGAGCCCATCCACGGCTACGGCTACGGGCAGGACGAAGACCAGGGCCAGCTGGGCTCGTGGTACGTTATCACCGCCCTAGGGCTGTTCGACGTGAAAGGCTTCACCGACGCCCGGCCCATTGTTGAGCTGGGCAGCCCCTTATTCAGCAAGGCCACCATCCAACTGGGCAGCCAGAAGAAGTTGGTAATCGAGGCCCAGAATACTTCCAAGGAAAATGTGTATGTGCAAGCGGCCGAGCTAAACGGCAAGCCGCTCGCCAATTGCTGGCTTTACCGCGACGAGCTAATGCAGGGCGGGCGGCTGGTATTCACGATGGGCAGCCAGCCCAACAAAACCTGGGGTACCAAGACGCCGCCGCCCTCGGTACAGTAGTGCCTGCGTAGAGCAGTTTCACAAGCGCCTATGCTAACTGTATACTAGACCTAATGCGGAAAAGCTTGCCAAGTTAACCGGCGAGGCTCAGGTAGAACTTCGCGTATGGATTATTTGACCTTGCGCGAGCGGCCGGGGTAGTTTCAGGCCCTGACCAGCCTGCTGCCCGCCGAGTTTGATGACTTGCTCCCCGACTTCGCGCCCGCCTGGGAGCGTCACCACTGCTACCATACCCTAGATGGGGCCAAGCGGCGGTTACCTGCCCACGCGGCACGGGCCAACGCCGGGTTGGCGGGCAGCGACACGAAGCTCTTTTTTCTGCTCACCTACCTCAAAAACAATAGCTTGCAGCAGTATCAGGCGGCCAGCTTTGGCGTGTCGCAGCCGCGCGTCAGCCGCTTGGCTACGGCCCGGTTGCAGGTGCTCAACCAGGTGCTGGCCCGGCGCGGGCTGCTACCCATACGCGACGGGGCGGCGCTCGCGCCGCGCTTGGCTAACCACCCCGCCCCCGTGTTTGCCTACGATGGGGTCGAGCGCGGCGTGCCGCGCAACCTCGACTGTGAAGCGCAGGCCGAAGAGTACAGCGCTAAAAAAAAGCTCACCGCCTCAAAAACATGACCTTGTGCGACGCCACGCAGTACGTGTACTTCCTCTCACCGACGAAAGGTGGGCGGCAGCACGACAAAAAGCTGGCCGACGCGGATGCCCTTTACCTGCCCGCCGGTAGCGTGCTGCGGCAGGACTTGGGCCTGCTGGGCCACGCCCCGGCTGGGGTCGTAGTGGAAATGCCCTGTAAAAAGCCGCCGCAGGGCGAGCTGACCTTTGCGCAAAAGCTCTATAATCACTTGCTCAGTCCCTTACGTGTCGTGATTGAGCACGCGCCTAGTGGTAGCAAGCGCCTGCGTATCGTGCACGACACCGGGCGCCTGCGTGGCGAAGGGGTGCGCGACTTGGTCATGGTCATGGTCGTGGCCTGCGGGCTGCACAACTTGCGCGTCGTCAGCCCGCACCGGGCCTATCGCGCGCTTCCGCTCGCGAAACTCACTAATTACTCCGCATAAGCTTTAGTATAGTCAGCACGAAAACGAGAGAATTCAACTGTTGCGAACAGCCGGTGTTGTTCATCGGCTTACTTTCACGTGCCGAGGCGTGCTGCTGGGCGCATAGCCGAAGTGGCGCGAAAAGCTAGTAGAGAAGTTGGCTGGGTTGCCGTACCCTACTTGGTAGGCTACCTCTGCCACCGTGGCTACGCCGCCAGCTAGCAGTTCATGCGCCCGTTGCAAACGGACTATGCGGATAAAATCGCCAGGTGCCTGGTCGGTAAGGGCCTTAAGCTTGCGGTGCAATTGGGTGCGGCTCAGGCCCAGCTCACGGCTCAGGGTTTCCACGTTCAGGGTTTCGTCGGCCAGAAAGCGCTCGACTCGCTGTTGCACTTTCGCTAAAAAAGCTTGCTCCATGGATGGCGGACCGGGCGGGGGTGGGCTAGCCACGCCGCGACGATAGGCGTCTTGCAGCTGCCGGCGCCCCTGCACCAAGTTGCGCAGCTGGGCTAGCAGTTCTGTGCGCAAAAAAGGCTTGGTCAGGTACGCGTCTGCGCCAATGTCTAAGCCCTGGAGCTTGCTGGGCAGGTCGACCTTGGCCGTGAGCAGCACGATGGGAATGTGGCTGGTGCGCTCGTCTTGCTTTAGCGCCCGGCACACGCCGTAGCCATCGAGGCGAGGCATCATGGCATCGGTCAGCACGAGGTCGGGGAGCTGCTCAATGGCTACGGCGACTCCAGTGGCTCCGTTTTCGGCTTCCAGTAAGTGGTAGTCGGCAGCCAAGATGGTACGTAGGTAAGCGCGCACATCGGCGTTATCTTCTAGCAAAAGTAGAAGAGGCGCTTCTGGGAGCGGGGCGATGGCTAGCCCAGTTTCTAAAAGGGGGGGCGGCACAAGTTCCGTCCACTCGGTAGTTAGCTCCTTGGCTGGTGCACTACTGGCTACGGCCAGCGGCAGCCGCACCACTGCGGTAGTGCCGTGCCCGATTTCACTGGTCAGCGCAATGGTGCCGCCGTGCAATTCGACCAGTTCTTTAGCTAGGGCTAGGCCAATGCCCGTGCCTTCTTGCTCGCGGGTGTTGGAACTATCGACTTGGTAGAACCGGTCGAACACGTGCGGCAACTGCTCGGGCGCGATGCCACTGCCCGTATCGCGCACTAGCAGTTCTATCCACCTGCTATTGCTGGGCTCCGGAGAGGAATCTTCGCGTAGCCGTACCATTACCATACCTGCGTAAGGTGTAAACTTGAAAGCATTGGAGAGCAGGTTAACCACTACTTTTTCCAGCTTATCGGCGTCGAAATCGACGGGCAGCGTGGGCGGGTCCGCTTCGAAAGTGTACCCGATGCCGCGTTGCTGAGCCAACGACTCGAATGCGCCGGCCAGCCCGCGCACAAAGCCAACCATCTCGCCCGGTGCCGGGTGAAGCACCTGCTGGCCGGCTTCGAGGCGGCTCAGGTCAAGCAATTGGTTGATGAGGTGTAGCAGCCGTTGGGCATTGCGCTGCACTAGTTCGGCTTGCTGGCGGGTGGCCGGCTCGCGGGTGTCAGCGGCAATTTGGGCAGCCGGGCCGAGCATGAGCGTGAGCGGGGTGCGAAACTCGTGGGTAATGTTGGTAAAGAAGTGCGTCTTTTCCTGGTCTAGTACCCAGAGGCGGTTGGCCTGGGCAATTATTTCGTCGCGTTGCGCCGCTAAGGTGTGGTTTTGTCGACTGATTTCTGCCGTGCGCGCGTGCACAGTGGCTTCCAGGCGCTCGTTTTGGGCACTGATGAGCTGCCGACGCTCGGCTTCCTGGGCTAGGTTTTGGACCGAAAGCTGCTCAACCTGCCGCAGCTGCACTTCCAAGTTGCGACGCGTAGCGGCAAATTCACGCGCTAAGTACACAGACATGCATATCGGCAACATTAATCCGCACAGTTGAATGGTAAGATGGGCGGCTAAAAAATCGGGGCTGTCCAGCCGGTGAATGAAGTGAAATGCGCTGCTGGCAGTGAACGGCACGAGCAGGGCCCCTAGTGTACCGACCATAAGCAACCCGACCCCGGGCTGCCGCCGCCATAACGCCAGGCTCAGCACCCGCAGCATATCGAGCCAAGCGAGAATGAATACACCTAAAACCACGGGTGGCACTTGGTTGCCATCCGTCGGGTTTGCCAGCCACCACGCTAGCTGCCCTACGCTTGTTAGCGCTAGTAGTCCTAGCCAAGTCCGGGGCAAGCGGGTGCAGCTAATGGCATAAAAAAACACTACTAATAACCCACTGCTGGCCGACGCCCCTACCTGAAACCCTAGCTGTGTCCACCAGCGTGCGGTTTCATCGGTGAAGGTGGCGCGCAAAAACACCATCAAAAAAGTGCTGGCGGCGGCGGCCATCGCGAGGCTAAAGTATAGGTTGGCGCGCTGCGGCCGGTAGAACAGAAACAAACAGAAGTGCAGCACGGCCAGCACCCCGGCGCTGGTGATGGCAATGAGACTGAGCGTATCGGAGCGCGCTTGGCGCACGCGCTCTGCTACCAGCCGCTTAGCTGAGGCTACCCACAGAACCAAGCCACCATAAGGCAGGGGCCAGGCCGTGAACTTGGCGTAGCGCACGGCCAGCAGGTGCGGCCCACTCTCGTAGAGCATGAATGGTAACAAGCAATAGCGCGGCCGCACGGCCTGGGTAGTAGCGCCCGAAGTGCCAATCGTGCCGTAACGGCCCAGCAGGCGACCATCAAGGTAGATTTCTGAAGCTCCATCTTGGGCAATGTATACTCCCAGCGGCTCCCCCAGCAAGGCCGAATCGAGGGTGAAGCGCAGCCGGAAGCAGCCGGTGCCACGCCACCCCGGCGGGCCTTTCCCAAATAGAAAACTAGGGCTAGCCAGCAGCCAGTCCGAATCGTTGGTAGCGGGGCTAGCCCAGCCGTGGGGAGCGCCTGGCTGGTAGCGCCAGCGCTGCGTACCGCCTAGGGGTTGCATGGCCTCAGAGTGCATTTGCGCGGCACGCAGCCGCACAAATGTACTGTCGGGCGAAGCTGCTGAGACGACGGCCGCCCTAGGGCCGGGGGTGGCAGAGGTGGCTAGCCCGCTGAGCAGGCAGCCTAGAGCGGCAAAGCAGCGGATAGTCATCGGCAGCGGCGCAAAAGCGGCGGGCATGAAAGATAACGTAGCGTAGTAAGCCCGCATCACCCAAGGTACAACTTATGCACTTGATTGTATTGCTTTTACCAATTAAATGGGCGCGCTTTTGCGGGGGCGAAAAGCGGAAAACACCCTTGCGTAACCTCCGCAAACACATTTGCAACCTCCGCAAAAATCATGGTTACTTCCGCACACGTTTTTGCAACGTGCGCAAAAGCCGTGTGGGTTGGCATTCCCGTCCTTTGCAATGATTTCAACGCTCTTAGTCCTGCCGGCCGCAAGTGGCAGTAGCACGACGCCGGCTAGTAGCTAGTTAGCTCTGCTATAGGTGACTGCCGGTTTCTTCCACCTTTAATATATACCCTTTAGAAAGGAGGATTATTATGGTAGCACAGGTACGACGCATCACGTTTAATGATGAAGAAATTGGGATGGGTTTCAACAGTGAATCGGGGCTAGCCGTCGGTACGGCCCTAGAAAACTTTGCCGTGCAGGAAGTGCCCAGTGCGCCCGGACTAGGGGTGTCGGCGGCGAATTCTATTCAGTTATCCGCATTACGTCCGTCTCGTCTGCCACGCAGTCCGAGCTTTCCGCCTCGCTGGAAGCCGAAATGAACGGCTTGGTTGCCACGGGGGCTTTCAGAGGCCAGTTTCAGAAGGCCAATTCCAGCAGCAGTTCGAAATCTGAGTTCTCCTCTACGATGTTTCAATGCGCCGGGAGCGGGCCGCAGGCTTTCGTCGTGCTTGACATTGGAGAAGTAGTAGCTCGCTACAAAAACTTTCCCGACATCGCCAAGACCAGCGTCTTCGCTTATGAAACGGGAGTAGCTGCTCACAACACCATCCCACTGCCAATTTCGACGCTGGAAGAACAGGCGGATTTCTTGTTCGCGCTGCCCGCTGCCCGCGAGAAGAAGTTGCGCTACATTCAAGTGCGCAACGATTTAGACTTTGCGTTGCAAAACCCTGAGTTCTTCCGGGCGCTACTCGCTAATGAGGTGCTGCTGAGTGCCGCCGCAGATTATACCAAACTTCTGAATGCCGTCATTGACCACGCGGTGAGGCTTTCCCGCAGTCTTATTCTGCCGCCTCAAGTATTTAACCCTAGCCAGGTTGTGCCGGCGCTAGCGGAGCCCGCGCTCATTGCGCTCCAACGGGTCGCCCCTCCGACTTTTGGCTGAAGTCGGTGATGCTTCCCATCGAATTCAGTTTTATCCAAGCCTAGATGGCGTACTGCTCGCTGGAGTATGGTGCACCAAGGAAGAGCTTGCTCTCATGTCAGAGGATGATAAGCGAAATACGCTCATTGTGGAGCTCAGCAAGCATAGCATCCACTCAGTATCCTATTTCCAGAGCCTCGACAACGGGACGCTAATTGACAAAAGAGGCATTGTGGTGCTGTTGCTGGAAGCGGGCATCCGAAACATGACGGATATAGTCAGCATGAGCGTGGATGACCAGCGCAACACCATGATTGTGGAGAATGCCGGCCATACTCATTTTTTCTGTCTCGGTGCTACAGGCTATGAGCGACGGGGAAGTAGTACAGCTAGGAATGTTATGGGCCAAAACGCTCACTATGAAATAAAGTACGGCGACTACTCTGTCGTCAGGTCGCGAGTTTCTCGCTTGGTTCGGGCGCTGAGTGCCGCCCTTCGAAGCATTTTTTCCATTTTTTTTAATCCAAAAGGAGGTGTACCATGAGCGAATTTTCTGAACAATGGGCAGGCTGCATGCAAAGCATCGGACTGCCCGTACCTAATGTCGAGAATGCCAACGAAGCGCTGGAAATATTCGACAAAATACATTCGGCCTGGGAGAGCGCAGGCGGCGAGGCAGAGCTGACGATTGGCGCCTTGCTGGCCACCGGGCTGCTTACCGTGGCCGGTGGGGCCGTGGTGGAAGTGCTGGGAGAAATCGCGGCGGTAACCGTAGCTGCTTACCTCGGAGCCTGCATCGGTTGCGTGGCATCGGTGGCCCGGGATGAGGTCAAAAACCTGTTTGCCAGCGGGCAGCTGCCAGCCTTTGTAGTAGCTGAGCTGGAAAGCCAAGGTGTTGACCTTCAGGCCAAAGTTGTTGCCTAGCGGCGGGCGCTAGTCGCAACTAGCGGCGACTAGCGCCCGCTTGGTTGGGCTTCTGGCAAGCTCAGTAACAGTATTGCAAGAATTCTACTTAATCGAAAAACGTATGGCACTACTTGATTTAACCGACCCGAATGATTCTGCGGTGCGCGGCGGCTTGAGCAATCCAGACCCTATTAGTTGGAGCGAAGTACTGGGAGGTGGCTTCCTCAATCTTACCGTTGACGAATACACCTCCTCCGAAGACGTAACTACGCTCTTTAATCTCAGTCCGCCGCCTTCCTTTAGCGGCCCCTACCTGGTATGGGGCGAACTCGACCAAGACAGGGGAGCGCTGGCTTTATTCCTGGCTACCTCCACCGGCGACCGCAGCCAACCCTTTGCCCAGCTAGACAATTTCGCGCCAGCCATTGACGGCTCGGGCGGGGCCGCGCTCGGCACCGGGTTACTAACCCGCAGCAAAAAGTTGCCTACGTCCATTAACTGGGCGCTGAATCCGTGAGAACTGAGGTCGAAACCGCGCTATTCAAGCTCGGGTCTTTTCGGGCTTACAGAACATCCTCTACGACAGAAATAGTACAACCTTACAGGTAAAAGACCATGAGCCAACCTGACCTGTTTTTGCTTAGTAGGCCTGATGATTTTATCACGCTCGGTGTCCGGTTGACTAATTTTCAACTTCTGCCGGCACCTGCGCCCGGTGCCCCACCCACGCTGGTGGCGTTGAGCGACGCCGCACGAGTCGTGCTAAGCTTTCCGCCGCAAGCACTGGCCGAGGAAAAATACACGCTCGATGGGACCACTGACCGGCGCGGGGCTAGCCTGAGTGACCCAAGCCACCTCACGTTTGCGCTGCCGGCTGGCACGTCGGTCGCGTTTAGCACGCAGGGCCTTCTGGCGGCGCTCGCGCAAGCCGGCCAGGTGGCCGATTCAACCGAAACTGACGCTATGATGCTGGAGCTGCCGTGGCGCCTGAGTATGGCGGTCCAGGCACCTATGGGCGAAGGGATAGTGGCCGACTACGCGCCGCTGCCTATCACTTCTCCGGCGGGCGTAACGGGACTGTGGCAGCTGCGTCTGCGCGCCCGCAATGCCCCCCTGGGCGACGCTGGGCTGGCTCTGTTGCCGCTAAATGCGGGGGCCGATGAAGCAGGGTTGGACACCGCCCCTTTGTCCTATGCCGACCGCCAGGCCATCGTGAGCGCGCGGGCGAATGGGCTAGCGGCCGTGCGGCGGCTGGAGCTGAGTGCCCTAGGCGGCTCGCTGGCCGCTCGGCTGCTGCAGCCTGCCCTGCAATGGGAGCACGAGACGACGCTGGGCCGCGACCGCAAGGTGCTGGTGACAATGAGCGGCATCCTGTACCCCTTCGGCCACCGCGCCGAGTACTCCGAAATTGCCGAGCGCACCTTCGACGCCTCGGGCACGCAGGCCGTGGCGGGGATGCGCCGGCAGTTGCTGCTCGTTGTGACGGAGCCCGTTCGCTCATTTGCCGAGGGCGATGTGATACTCGTGCGCCAGTTTCCATTTCATGAAGTGGAGTTGCTGACCCGCAGCTTTAGCGACCTTGCCTTGCCGCAGCAAGCTACTAGCGACCCGGTCTTGCCGCAGCTAGGTACTGCCCCCGGCGATTGGCAGTTGCATAAACGCGTACCCTATCCGCCCGACGACTTAAATACCCAACTGAGTGAGCTAACCGCGCAAGAAGAAGCCCTGAATAACGCGCTAACCCAACGGCTAGCCGACCTGCCGCACACGCTACCACAAATGCTTGACCTCGGCTATGGGTCGGCATCGGCACTCCAGGAGGCCCAGGCTAATTTGGCTTTATATGACCCAGTTGGCTTGCTCGCGCAGCAGCGGGCCATCGACCGGCAGCTAGATGCTCTGCGGCCGAACCCGAAACCGAAGACTACGTTCAGGCCCAAGCGCATACTTTCTCCCGATGAGCTAAGTAATGGTGATGGCACTAGCCAAAACAGTGATGACCCGGACACTACCGATACGAACACAAACCTCCAGCAGGAATATAACGACCTGCTAGCCACGCGCCCCACCAACCAAGCCATTCAGGAGGCCCAGCAAAAGCATGATTTCTACGCGCCGCAGGTGGTGCAGCTTCAAGCCGCGGTGCAGAACGAATTTAATGCCCTGCCGCGCAGCATTGGGCAGCTGGTTACTAATGGCGATGCGGACGCCGTCCAATGCGTGGTGCTGCAACAACAGATAAGAAGCTTGCAAAGCTTGCTGGCGAAAATAGCCACTGATGCTGAGACAGAGCCATTGTATTTCATGCCCCACACGGCCGCTGGCCCGCCCGTGCAGTTTACATTGCGCTGCGCGGCCGCCAATGGCGACGTGTGCTTCTCGACGCCGCTGCTGTTCGTGCGCGACTTTCAGTATGAGGCCACGGAGTACTTTCCCGCCTTTGCTTCGCTCACGGACGCTGCTGTGGCCAACCGGCTGGCAACTGCCTGGGCTAGCGCAGGCAACGACAACGCTACACCAATAGCTGCCGTGGCAGCGGCCGCGATTGCTCCAAGGTTGGCTACCGACACGCTGGCCCGCGCTGGCGCGCGCCGCCAGCCCCTACCTGGCGTGCCGATAGACCTGATACGCAGCGCCAATCGGCTAGCCGGCGACATCCAGGAAGTGCACGCGCTGAGCATTGCCGCCGTGCAGTACGCCAACGGGTTTTGGCCTAGCCTCGCGCAATTTGAGGTGGAGCTGCCGGCCGTGCGGACGCTGCTGCCCGAGCAGAGTAGGCGCGTCGCATTGGAATATGCCAACGAGTTTCTGCAGGCGGGCGACCAAGCGGCCGTGCCGCTGGCACTGGTCGACCACCTAGTAGTCGACTTCACCGCGCAGGCCGACCGCTCGGGCGGCTTGGTAGCGCCCAAGTTTACGGCCGACGGCATCTCGCGCACGCTGGGCCTGGTACCCACCGGGGCCCTAGCCCTACCGACAGGATTGCCCAACCTGGCCTCAATATACGCGGGAGCCACTCTGCTGGGCTTTCCGCTGGGCGAGGTTATTAACCTGGCTGAGGCGGCGGCAAAGAAACTCCCGCTTTCTCCTACCATTGTGCCGCTGCTGCTGGCTGGGCAGCCGCCCGGTGTGCAAATGCTGTGGCAGGGACTACCGCTCAAAAGCTACGGGCCGCTGAAAGCTACCGACGCGACTACGCTCGACCTGCACGTGGAGGCTTCGCCGCTAAAAACCGAAACCTCCTGCACGGTAGAGAATATTGCGCTAGTGCTACCCTCCACCGGCCCGCCCTTTCTGACGCTCAATTTCAAGTCGCTGGTATTCAAGCAGGAAAATGGCAAGGCGCCCGACTTGAAAATCAACGGATTGGAGGTGCAGTTTGAGGGTGCGCTCAAGCTGCTACAGGTATTGCAGCAAAAGCTGCAGCAGTTGCTAGACCTCGGCGATGGTGGCCCGACGGTGGAAACCACGTCTGCAGGCCTCACGGCCAGCTACACATTCAGCGTGCCCAGCGTGCAGATGGGAGGCTTTCTGCTGCGCAACATTGCTTTTCGCACGGCGGTCGAGGTGCCGTTTGATGGCCGGCCGGCAACAGTAGCGATTTCCTTTGCCCGGCGCGATAATCCCTTCAACCTCAGCGTGCTCTTTTTTGGCGGCGGCGGGTACATTGACCTTCTGCTCGGGCCAACCGGCCTGATGCGCCTGGAAGCATCGATGGAGTTTGGCGCTGCAATTGCGGTCGATTTCCTCGTGGCGTCGGGCGAGGTGCACGCGCTGGGCGGTGTGCGCTACGTGCAGCAGGGCGAAGCGCTCGAAGTTGATAGCTACCTACGCTTTGGCGGCAGCGTGAAGGTGCTCGGCCTGGTGTCGGTATCGGTCGAGCTGGTGCTGACGCTCCATTACGATTCGGAACTCGATAAGCTATGGGGCCAGGCAACGCTCGTGCTGGAAATAAACCTGCTGCTATACGCCGACTCAGTGGAGCTCGACAGCGGCCCGTGGGTACTGTACGATGGCCCCGACAATGCACTCGCTGCTCCTGTCACCCCGGCCCCGGCTAGCCGCCGGGTCGCTGGCCTGGCCCCATCCAGTTTAGCCCCAGCCAGTCTGGTGGCTGATGGCCTAGTCCCAAGTGCACCTCCTCCCTTCTTCCCTGTCGCCGCCAGCACCGAAGATGCCGAAGATGCTGACCTGCAAGCCTGGCAACTCTATCAAGAAGCTTTTGCCTAATGAAACCGAACCCTACCAGTGAGCTACTCTGGATTGCAGTACCAGGGGGCATTACAGCTAGCGATGACGGCCGCTACGCAGTGCTGCGCGTGCTAGTGGTGCCGCGGCTGCAGGGCAGCTCGCTGGCCAGCGAAGGCCTAGCTACATGGCCACCACCGGGCCTAGCAACGGCTACCCTAGCCGTTGAGTTTGGCCCCGATTCCCAGCACTTCGCGCCGCCGGTGCTGATGGCTCCGCCCCACATGCAGGCCCAGCCAGGCCTGTGGGACGCCTTTTTTGGCTCCGCTACTTTGCTGCAACCAGCCAAGCAACCCACTGCTCCAACCCCGGTTGCCGTTGCCGACAAGGGGGCACAGGCGGCGGCTATTAACGCTACCTTCAGCGCGGCGGCGGCCACCAAGATTACGCCCGACCCCGCCAGCCATGCGGAGCTTGACCGGGTAGTGCGTGAGCAGTTAACTGCCAACTGGCGCGATGATACTTCACCTCCCCCGCCGCGCTCCATGGCGCCCCAGCCCGTGGCCGCGCCAGTTGATTTTCACCGCACGCTCTCGCTCCTCCGGGAACATCCGGCGGTGTTGCGCGCCCTAGGCCTGATTATCGAGCTGCGCCTACCGGTTGCCCAACTGCCGGCTGACCTGAACACGGGCATCGTGCGGGTAAGCTGGCCCGATGCGCCCGCCGCGCCCGCCTTGCCCGCCATTGTTTCTCCGTGCACGCAGTATGAGTTTGACTTGGCTAGCGCACGCTTTTTGCCGGCTTCTACGCCGGCTATTAGCGCCGGCATGGTCAAGCTGACCGACGACCAAGCCGCCCCGGCTGACCCAGTAAAAAAACTGCGTTGGGAAGTAGTTACCGTGGATGTGGACGCCGGAGCCCAACGGCTGCGCGCTGCCGCCCAAACCCTGGCAGCAACCGACGCCGCTCCTGCGGGGGCCCCCGGTGAGGAGAACTGCTTAACCACGCCGTTGCCTGCGCTTCGCACGGCGGGGCTGCTGCTGGTGCGGCGCGGGCGGCAGCACGATTTTGACACGCGCCAACAGGCGGCAGTGGCCAAGGAGAAGCCTGCCTCCATGAGCACCACCGTGCTAACTGCCGATGACCTAGTGCTGGGCTACCGCATTGACATCAATCGCGGCGGCGAGTGGCGCTCGCTACACGCCCGGGAAGCTACCTACCGGGCGGGGGGCCTTACCGTTGCCACGGAGCAGCCCTTTGAGGAAGGGCACCTTAAAGCCCAGGCAGCCGTTCGCGGTTCAGATGGCATCCTGCGCGCCGACGAAGTGGTGGCGCGCTGGAATGGCTGGAGTCTAGCTGTACCACCGCCTTTGGCCGACCGCGCAAGCCAGCTGCCGCCAACGCGGCGAGCCGGCGCGCTGCCATTTGACTTCGACTTCGATTTCAACGTCAAAAAAGGGTCGTTACCGCGGCTACAGTTTACGGAAGCATATCAGATGCGCGCCCGCATCGCTGACATCGCGGGCGGGGGCCTCGACCTGCTTGACCCGGCCGCCGCTCGCTGCACCACTGCTCGCGTCATCTATCGGCGCTACGAACCGGTGGCACCTCCCGAGCTGCGACTACCTGACGACTTGCCACTCAATAGCCTCGGGCCAGGCGAAGCCGTTGACCTACTAGTTATTCGCAGTGACCCAGCCGGCGACATGCCCAGTCAGGCAGCCGCTTTTTTAACCCAAAATCCTTCGTATAAGCTGGTGGCTAGCCGCGTGCTGCTGCCTGCTACCGTTGCCCTAGGGCTAGCCCAGCAGCACCCCAGCGCGCTGCTGGGTGCCGACGCCCAAACCCTGGCGGCCATGCGGCGCGCCGTGGCCCCAGACGGCCCGAACGGGTCATTGTTCACCAACAACCTAGCCTTGCCTGACCCGGCCGGCGAGGGCATCGCAGCATTTTCGCGGCCGGCCCCCGATGCCGTTGCGCAAGAGCCCCTGCTGCATAGCTGGAGCGGGTCGTGGCCCGCGCTGGCCACTAGCCAGCTAGTGCTGCAGGAAGCGCCGAGCGAGGCAGCAGCTGCGGCGTGGGTAGGCGAGCAGCTCACGGTTGCGCTTCCCCCCGCCGAGCAATTAACCCTGGAGCTATCGACGTTTTTGCGAGGCGACTTTCTCGACCATTTTGCCGTTAAGGAGCAGCTACCCAGTGAGTCGGAAGCCACGGTGCTGCTCGGCCGCCACCCGCTGGTAACGCCCACCCACGCCGTCCGCCTCGTGCACGCAGTGTGCCGCCCATGCCAGCCACCAGCCGGAACGTTAGTAGCCACGCGGGAGCCGGACCAACCCTTCGCGCTGCTGCGCCCTAGCCCCCTAGCGGTGCACGGCAAGAGCACGGGCAAATTGGAAATAACTGCCGCTTGGACTGAGTATAGCGACGAGGCCACCAGCAGCATAGTGGCTGCGCCGGTGCAGTCAGTCGTCGTCGGGCCCCATGAGAAAGCATTGCGGGAGGCCTTGCGCCATGAATTTGGCGACACCCGCCACCGCCTAGTGAGCTATACGCTTACTGCCGTGAGCCGATTTCGACAGTTTTTTCACGCCGATGAAGCACCTGAAGCCTTCCTCGCTACGACGATGCTGCCGCTGGTGAGCGTGCCAAGCGCTGCCCGCCCGCATCCACCCATTGTGCGCTCGACGCGCCCGGCTTTTTATTGGGAGCAAGAGCATACTACGTCAAGCGCCGGCACAGCCTGTAGTATCCGGCGGCGCCGGAGCAGACTGCGGGTCGAGTTGGAGCGGCCCTGGTTCCAAAGTGGCGAAGGCGAGCAGCTAGCCGTTATCGTGGGCCAAAGCAATCAGCCTGACCCAACGGTGCAGCCCTTCCTCACGCAGGTAGGCCGCGACCCCATCTGGGACACGCCACTCCCCGAGCAGTGGCCGACGCAGCAGGTCTTTGCTGCTACTGCAGGGGCGCCGGCCGAGCTGGTGGTTAGTTCGGGCGCTGTCACCGTCGTAGCGATTCCCTACGAGGCGTGGTTTCACGACCACCGGTGGTACGCTGATGTGGCACTACCCGAGGTGGCAGCTACTTCCTATTGTCCCTTTGTGCAACTGGCCGTGGCGCGCTACCAGCCCAATAGCCTCGCCCAACTCGAACTCTCCTCTATCGTGCATACTGAGATGGTACCACTGCTGCCTGACCGGACCCTAACCGTGACGCAGCCGGTAGCGGGAGTTGTGGAAGTGCTGCTAGAGGGGCTTGGCCCAATTGGCCCGCAGCCCAACCATATCGACGTCATCGTAGAGCAGTGCGTGCTACCGCCCGGGGTGCCAGCCAGCGCCACGGAGTTAACCTCACTAGCGCCCTCACTTACTGAGGTGCCAGCTTGGGTGCTGCAAAGCACGGTTGGCGGCCCGCTCGGCACCCACCTCCGTGCTCCGCTGCCCCCGCCTAGGGCCGGCACGGCGCTACGCGTGCGCGTGCGGGAAACGGAGTGTATTAAACCCATTAGTGAAGCAACCAAACTGGGCACCGAGGCTGAGTTAACTGAACGCACGGTGTTTACCGATGTGGTGCTGTTGCCACTGTCCTAAAGACTGAGCGAGCTACCCGCCGCCGTGCCGCGACGACAAGCACACGTAGGCTAAACAGCTTCAGGCCAAAATTTGGCACGAGCCCGACAACAACCTCAGTCTACAGACTAAGGCAGCGTACGGGCTTTTCACCATATGGATGGCCTAGGGTCGGATGGTATCATGGGCCTTAAAATCTGATGGCTGACGGATGAAGCACCCATAGTCTGTTGCGAGGTGAGTAAACTAGAAGTCAGTAGATTATAAAGCAGACTTTCAAAACAATTTAAATTATATGTTCCATGCCTGACTCTGTCACTGCGGCCCTAGGCGCTAACCCGGCTACTGCGGCTGGCCCACAGGAAGGCTGCCGCATCGAGCCTCCCTATTACCCTATTGTGTACGTGCGCGGGTATGCCATGACGGGGAGCGAGCGGGACGAAACTTTCCACGATGGCTACTACGGGTTTGCGGCCTCTGCTGTGCGCAAGCGTCAGGGGCCGCCCGACCAGGACCGGTACCTCATTCCCGACGTATTTGAGGGCCAGCTCATGCGGTTCATCAAAGACTTTGGGTATGCTGATGCTATCAACCGGGGCAACCGGGTCGAGAAGCCCCCTAGAAATACGGTTTTTAACCCCTCGCGTAGCCTATGGATTTCGCGGTTTTATGACCCCGATGTGTTGAGCCAAAAGCTGCGCGGCATTGAAGACCACGCCCGCGACCTGCAACGGCTGATTTGCGACATCATTCCGGCCGAACTACGCGCAAGTGGTATGGACCTAGGCCCCGACCAGCAGGACTACCGCGTCATTCTGCTGGCGCATTCGATGGGCGGGCTGGTGTGCCGCACGCTACTGCAAAACCTGCTGCCCACATCAGGCCAAGACCCATCCCGCTGGGTGCACCGCTTCGTCACGATGGCCACGCCACACGGCGGCATCGACCTAGGCAGCCTGCCCGACGGCGTTGAGCAATGGCTTGTGAACACGCTGAACCCCAATGACTCCAGTATTTTTGAGGAGAAGCGCATGCGGCAGTACCTCCGACTGCCCGACCCCCAGGAGCCGGTGCATAGCCTGGGCGGCCACCTCCCGGTAGAGCGCTGCCTGTGCCTGATTGGCTCCAACTACAAAGACTATGCAGTGGGGGCCAACCTGGTGCGCCGCGCCACCGGCTCATTCAGCGATGACCTAGTGAAGCAGAACAACGCCTATATGGTAGATGGACCTCGCCCCGCCCAAGGTGACTACCCGCCCGAACGCCAAGCGTTTTATGCCAACGTGCACAAGTCACACTCCGGCTACGAGGGCATCGTCAATTCTTACGAGAGTTGGGAAAATGTGCACCGGTTTCTGTTCGGCGACGTGCAGGCCGACATTAAGCTGGCCGACTTGGTGCTTGATACGCCGCTACCGGCCATTAATGAGCGAGTATTTTACGATATGGAATGTTCCTTTAGCATTCGGGGCACTAACACCAAGATGCACTGGCGGACACAATTTCCTTGCGAAAACGCCCTCCGCTTCGAGCGCCCGCAACTGGAGGGTGGGCTGGTGCGTCTGCACACCGCCTTCCTGAACACGGCACTTCGGCCTGAGCTACCACCAAGTGCCGACCCAGCCGAGCGCGACCCAAGGGAAAGCGTGCGTGCAGTATCTCGTTACCTCTACTTTTTGCTCACGTTGCGCGTAGTCGAGTATCGGGTACAAGAGGCCGGCGGCATACTGGACGCGTTCAAACATTGGGTCGGTATCGACTCGGGCTACGACGGCACCCCCGTATATGCGGAGAGTCTCGAGTTACGCGTTGATGCCCTTACCTACGCCGTTTTCTACCGCTGGTTTTCCGACCCCGCCTCAACAGCCAGCTGGACCACGGCCACCCAGACTGCCGGTCCTGATGGCAACGACTATCGCTTTCCGCTGCGGGCAGGGGGCGCCCTCACGGGTAGTTTTGTACTGCATGCCCGCCGCTGGTCATAGCCGTCGGCCGTGGCAACAACGACATATTTATTCGAAACCTAATTCGGGTTTTGCTTGCTAAAATTAGCTAGACTACTAGGTGCATCTTCACTGGGTAGCCGTCTGCTTGCCGCGCCGCCGGCATAAGCGCGTGAAATGCCTGCTAGTAAAGGACCGCTAATGGGCGGTGGTCTATTAGAGCAGATTCGTAGTCAGTGTACATGATAACCGCAATGGTCAAACCAGTTTTGCGCATCCTCAGCCGTAATCCAAGCCAATGCCACTTGCAAGGCGTTCGTCAACGCCTCGCGGGTGCGAGCGGCGGCCGTACACAAATGCGTCTTGATCTTGCTGAAAGCCAGCTATATAGGCATAAAATCGGGTGAGTGCGGAGGCAAGTAAAGCAGCCGGGCGCCGCGGGCTTCGACCAGCGCAGCCAGGCCGTCGGCCTTGTGCACCGGCAAGTTATCGAGCACGACCACGTCGCCCGGCTGTCAGCCTGGGCCGAACACCTGTTCCAAGTACACAGCAAAGCTGGCCGTGTTCACCGCCCCATCCACTTCCCTGACCGCTTCCACACCCTGGGCCGAGAGAGCCGCCACGACCCTCACGTTGGGCCCGTTGCGCAAGGGCACGGCTGCATCCAGCCGCTGCCTACCCAAAGCGCGGCCATAACGACGGGTATACGTTAGGTTAACACTAGTTTCATCCACGAACTTAAAGCGGATAATAGCTTCGTGTTGAATAGCTTCTAGGAATTCTCGGCGCAACGTCTTTACTCGCTCCGTGTCGCGCTCGGCGGCATGCAGACTCTTTTTTTGCGCCGTAAATCGAGTTGTTGCAACGTCTGCCAGAGCACGGTCTGCCCCACGGCGGGGCTGCCGGCGGCCACCAATTGCTGGCGCAGTTCGGCTAGCGTCGCGTCAGGCTGGGTCGCTACACAAGCCGCGAGGCGCTTAAGCAGCTTGTCGACAAACGAAACGGACACGGCAAAGCGGCTGGCTACCTGGCCAATGCTCCACTGACCAGTCGCGTAGGCAGCCACTACGCGCGCAAATTATCGCAATAAGCTTGCATACGACAAACTACGCTAAAAATCTGTATAACGATTCCGAAACCGCTTTAGTAATTAGTATTAGGTAAATTAATGACAACTTTACCTAGCTTGCGGCGTATGGGGGCCTATGAGCCCTTTGCAAGAATCTGCGTCCTCGCCCGTTGAGGAGCCGCAACTGCCGTTGGTCATTCCCGTGCTGGCCGAAACCGCAACTATTGTCCGCGAGGTCGTGGAAACAGGCCGGGTGCGGCTCACCAAAACGGTGGAGGAGCAGGAGGAAGTTGTGCCCGTGGATTTGCGCCACGACGAGGTGCGGGTGGAGCGGATGGTCATCAATCAGTTTTTGCCTGACGATGCCCCCGCCCCCGAAACGCGCTACGAGGGCGATACCATGATAGTGCCCGTACTGCGTGAGGTGCTCGTCAAGCGTCTGCTGCTAGTCGAGGAATTGCACGTCAGTCGCCACCAACTCACCACTACCGAGCCTCAGCACGTGCGCCTGCGCCAAGAGCAGCTTACGATAGAACACTTACCCCCAGTGCCAACGATTACCCCCAATCATCCCCCAGTTTCCCGGCCCTAGTGGGCCTCCAATAGTTCGTTACCCCAATTCCCTTTTATTCCCCTTTTCCCAACCCCCATGCAAACCGTAGTAGGAATGTTCGATACCGCTGCCCAAGCGCAGCAAGCCGCCAAACAACTCGCCGCCGCGGGCTTTGGGCTGGATTCCGTTGATGTGTCTAATGCTAAAACTGGTACGAGCACTAGCTCTAACAGCGATACCTCTGATTACCAAAATGCCAGCGGCACGGCTGTAGAGGGTGCAGCCGACGCAGCTGGGCGCGCTACCCAGCACGCTGAAGACAGCATTGGTGGCTTCTTCAGCCACCTCTTCGGAGGCAATGATAACGATGATACCACTCAGCGCTACAGCCACGTGGCCCGTCAGGCTGGCTCGATTGTGACGGTGCATTGCAGCACGCCCGAGCATGCCCATCAAGCCGCTGACATTCTCGACGAGGCCGGTGCAGTAAACGTAGACGAGCGGGCAGCCCAGACCGGCTACCAAAGCCAGGCTAAGGGCTTCGCCAGTACTACCCCTACGGCTGCTAAAACCACGAGCACCGACGGCCTGACCGCCGAAGTAATCGAGGAAAACCTGCAAGTAGGTAAGCGCACCGAGCAAACTGGAGGCGTGCGCCTGCGCTCGCGCATTGTCGAAAAGCCAGTGGAAGCCAGCGTGCGCCTGCGTGAAGAGCACGTAGTCGTGAACCGTACGCCGGTGAACCGCCCCGCCACGGAAGCTGACTTCACAGCTTTCAAGGAAGGCCAAGTCGAGTTGACCGAGTCGGCCGAGCGCGCCGTAGTAGCTAAGGAGGCGCACGTAGTAGAGGAAGTAAGCTTAGGCAAGCAGGTAACGGAGCGCGAGGAAATTATCCGCGACACGGTGCGCAACACCGAAGTAGACGTGGAGCAGATTCCCGGCTCGACCACTACCACGACGAATACGACTACGCCCAAGAAGACGGATTACTAACCGTTCAGCAGAAAGTTTTTGGCTTAAAAAGGCGACCGGTTATCGGTCGCCTTTTTCGTGCCTGAAGGTGTCTACAGGCAAAGCAGCAGATAATTGGAAATTAACCGCTACTTCGACAGCTACGTTCGGTGCTACGTATGCGCCAATACCTAGTCATTTCACTTCGCTACTCATGAGCTTTTCCCTACTTGAGCTTGCGCGTAATTATTTTCTTGGCCATACGGTGCGCCAGCTTAGCGCGGCTTTTGATGAAAGCGAACCGGCTATTAGCCAGGGCTTGCAAAGCATGGTACCGCTGGTACTGGGTGGGTTGCTAGTCCATGCGCAACGCCCCGGCGGGACCGCCGAGCTACTTACCCAGGCCCAGCAAGTGTATGCGCGCGGCCTGCTTACCGACCTTAACGAATTGCTGCAGGGGTTGCAACCTGGTTCGGCGGCGCGACCGGCACTTTCCGACCGCGGGCAGCAGATGCTGCGCTCACTACTTGGCAGCAACTATTCAACTGCCGTAGCTAGCATAGGTCAGCAAGCCGGGCTGCGGCCCGCCAGTGTGCGCAACCTGCTGAGCGTGGTAGTGGCCGTGGCGCTGGGCTTGCTGGGCCGCCACCTGGCGCAGCAAAACCTAGGGCCCACTGGGCTAGCAAGCTACTTGGCTACCCAGCGCGCCGACATCCAACCCGCGGTGAGCGGATTGCCCGGCGAGGCAGGTAGCACGCTAGCCGCTTTGTTAGGCGGCCCGCGGCCCATAACCGCCAAAATCGTAGCGGGAGCGAGCGAATCAATCGCTCGCTTAACTGGTTCAACTGGGCTTGGTTTTAAGCTAGCTACCGAGCCTGGCGCAGGCCCCGGACAACCACTTACCCCTAGCGCTGGGAGTGCAGCGGGCGCTGATAATAGCCGCAATCGAGTCGCTGCGACGCCTCACCAAGAGGCTACCCTCTTAGGTGGCCCGGCCGGTAGTAACTCGCCCCTGCCGGCTGGGCCCCAGCTGGCTAGCCGGCTAGCTCCTAGCCCTCCCATACGTTCGGCAGCTCGCCCCGTGTTGCCCGCTACGCGTCCAGGCAGGCGCTGGTTCTGGCTACTCGGTCTACTTGGAGTGGCCATGCTAGGCTACTTCGGGGGAAGGTATTTAAAGCAGCGCGCGTTGGCTTCAGCGGCTACCGTAGCTGTTCCTGCCTCAGTGGAAGTGGCTACTCGCCCGCGCCTACCGGCTACCGGGCACTACGAGGCAGCCAGTGATACTTACCGTTACGACCCCGGTACCACTTTATTACTGCCACTGCCTACCGGCAACAAGCTACCAGTAGGTGAAAACACGGCGGAAGCCCAACTCTTTTATTTGCTCACGGGCAGCCCGCAAGCCTGGCCAGACTCCGCGCAGGCCGGCACGCTCCTCGGCCAAGTGTACTTCACGGCGCGTGCGGCCACGCCCACCGCCGCCTCGCAGGCGCAATTGGCAAGATTAGCTGCCCTCCTCCAAGCCTTTCCCAGCGCGCAACTCAAGCTAGGAGGCTTCACGGACAACCAAGGGCTAGCGGAAGCCAGCTTGCTGCTAAGTGCTGACCGTGCTAATGCAGTGCGCAGTGCCTTAATGGCCCAAGGCATCTCCCCTAACCGGATAGCTGCGCAAGGGTATGGCCAAACCCACCCGCTAGCTAGCAACGACACGAGAGAGGGGCGAGCCCAAAACCGCCGCGTAGCCATGCTCCTTACTAAAAAGTAAGGGCTCCTATTTTGGCAGCCTGGGCTACCCCCGCTAACAGCTTGAAAAGGCCGATTTATTGGGCCGTTTTTAGGCACTATTTTTTAGAGAGTAGTTCCCAGTGCCTTTCTAGCCGAATTCTGGCCAAAAATGATGGAACTTGCTTGCACTATTGACCAGTTCATTGCGCTCGCTAGTGAAATGGACTACTTCGATTTGCATAACTGCTACGACGTAGTGCGGGTGTACCGCGAAGGAAGTCGATATTTTGTGAGCTTCGCTTTAAGGAACGTGACAAGACCTATAGCTAGGGGGTAATTTTGCTCCCCATGAGCAAGTATGTCGCGTAAGTACCGTCCGTCAGGGGCAGTATGGTTTGGACCTTGAAGCGCAGCAAACCGCGGTGCTCCGCTTTCTACCTGAGGACGCTATACAGGTGGCCGATAACATCGAGGTAGAGAGTAGGCATAGAGGTGCGCGGCCGCAGCTGCTGGCAGCGATTGCCCTGTCCCAACGGTAAGGATGCGATATTGCTTATGGCTAAGCAGGACCGATTGCTTGGCATAACTAGCTGATAAGGTACAATTTATGATTAATAATCAACCACTATAGCTTGCTGCCAATTGGCCTGGGTGTCTAATTAATTTAGGGTCTTAGGAAGCAGACGTAGAATTTAGGGGGTGTTGACGAAGCTCTTTAAGCAGGACTTTGTAGAGGTCCTGGTAGCGATGATTGAAGCGAAACCCACATTCTTTCAAGTGCAGCAGAAAGGTATGCTTAGGCACGCCGGCAAACTGATGGAGGCGACTTTTGGCAGAGCTCCAGAACGACTCGATGCCGTTAATGTGGGCCGCGCCCTGCACAAATTCGTCGTGGTTATGGTGGACGCGCTAGTGGCGGTCAAAGCCTACGTCCACCAGCCCGTCGTAGCCGCGCCAGCCGTCGGTATTGACTATGGCAGCCGGGTCAATTTTGCCCCGAATAATGCCCTGCAAGGTCTTTTTCGAGCAGTCGGGCACAATTTCTGTGTACACTTGACCGCCACGTTTGAACAGGCAGAAGACGATGGTTTTGCTGCCCGCCCCGTTTGCCGCGCACCCGGCGCGGGCCGAAGTAGGATTCGTCCAGCTCAAGCGCACCGCCTAACTCGACTGGCACAAGGCAGAGCTGGTGCAGGCGGCGACGCAACAGCAGGTACACGTTGTTGACCGAGCGCACGCTCAAATCGGTCAGGCGGGCCGCATCCGAGGCCGTCAAATCCAGAGCAAACAGGTGCAGCAGGTAGCGAAATTTGACCTCTGAAAGTTTGCTGCATTTATAATAGCGATTAACTGGCGGCATAGCAAGATGTTATGCCCTAAATTCTGACTTTTGCTTCCTAAGACCCTAATTTAATAGACAGTCCACCACATCCGCCCGCGAAATCGAATTAGTTTCGTTCCTTCTGCTGGACGTCCCCACCCGATACTGACCGGTTCGCTACCCGTCCACCAGCCGAGAGGGCCGCACAATCGTCCAAGCTAACCTGCTCGCCGTATCGTTTGCTCCATGTGCTGCATATCATCGTAGATGTTTTTAAGCAAAGGCTTAACCAACCAGATGTAAAATAGCGGACCAACCGGTTCGTCCAATATCCCAACACTGGTGAGGCAAACCAACCGCTGGACGTTAGCTAGCTTCATCTGCTCGACCAAGTGGTAGGCGGACTGGCGATAAAACGTCATCGGCTTAAGCGAATTCTGGTCTAAGACCGACATTTTGGCTGGGTCGGTGGAAATGGTGGCGGCGCTCACGATACTCAGAAGGTCGAAATGGCCTGAGCCCTGCAGCAACAGGTGCACGGTGAGGTCCTACTGAATCTGCGCGTTCTTGTCACTGTCGTTAGCACTCAGAAACCAGAAGTGGCCCTGCCCGTCAGGCTTAAACACCGCCACCGGGCGGGTAGCGAACGCGCCGCCGGAGATGTTGGTGCAGAAAAAAAGTCCGCAGCGAGTGCGTTTCTAGCAAAAAATACCCCGCACCATAGCTTTTACTATACCAAGCCAATGTATGGATACCTATGCATAGCCTAGCGCAACCCTACTGGTTTCTCCATACTACTAGCTACTAGCCAATATCTAGCCTACAAGCCCTTTATTTATAGACCGTTCAGGATGAAACCTGTTACCCGTTAGCTCTCCCTAAGTCAACGTTTAACAAGCGGGAAGCATTGGCGCACTGACTGTTAATCTTTCGCTACTGAGGAGTCCAGTAGGGTGCCGGGAGGGCCGGTAGTCCGCGCTGAATTCGGGAAAATTGACTCGTTCGTTTACTCCTCGTTGTGCCACCCATGTCAAAAATTTCCTCTTCCCTTACTTTCTCTGACGGGCCTGGCTTAGGGGCCGACCAATTGCTCGACACGCTACCCTGGGGACTGTTGGTGTTGAGCCCAGCGGGGGTGGTGCGGCGCCTCAACCAGCAGGCCGCGGCCTGGTGGGGCCTGCCGGTCACCGCCGTGCTAGGGCAAGCCCTTGGGCAGGTGGGGCCGGGCCAGCTGCCCGCGGCCGCTTACGCCGCCCTCCTACAAGCTGCAAGCAGGAGCTCGGTAATGGCCGATTGTTACTTGCTCCAGACTGAGCAGTGAGTGACGCTGACCAGCGCGCCGCAGCTCATGGGCGAAATAACCGTGTACTAGCAGGACAGTACGGCCTTTAAAAAGCGCGAGCAGCAGTACCAGACGCTGGCCGAGAACACGCCGGATGCCCTGGCGCGCTAGGATGCGGCGTTGTGCCTAGACTACGCCAACTCGGCCTTCGTGGCGCAGGTGGGGCAGCCGCTAGCTACTCTGCTTGGGCACACTGCTGGCGAGCTGGGCCAGCCCGCCGGCCTGGCGGACCCTTATACCGCCGCCTTGCAGCGTGTGTTCGCTACCAACCAGCCGCAGGAGCACTTCTACGACTTGCCCACGCCGCAGCGCCCACGACACTACCACGCGCGCCTAGTGCCCGAATTGCGCGATGGCCAGCTCGATACCGTGCTCGGCATTGCCCGCGACATCACTGCGCAGCACCAAGCCGCCCAGGAGCTGCAAACGGCTAAGGAACTGCTGCAAGCTACCCTCGACAGTTCTCTAGACTTAGTGCAGGTGTTTGCGGCGGTGCGAGACGAGGCAGGCGACATCATAGATTTTACCTGGCGGCTGAACAACCGGGTGGCGGAGGAAAGCTACGGTAACGTTATCGGCCAACGCCTGCTGGCGCGCAATCCCGGCGTAGTCGAAATCGGTATTTTCGACGCTTTCAAGCAAGTAGTCGAAACTGGGCAGCCCAACCAGAGCGAGCGGCACTATACCAACGAGCAGTTCGACGGCTGGTTTTACCAATCGACCGTGCGGTTGCACGACGGCGTAGTCACTACCACCAATATCAGTGAGCGCAAGCAACACGAGCAGGAAGTGCTACGCCTCAAAGATGAACTAGTGCGGCAGGCCGAGAGCAAGTAGGGCTTTTGCATTATCGAACTGCTGTTTGAGGCGCAGGGCGCGGTCGTGGACTACCGGTTTGTGGAAGTTTCCCTGCTTATGCTGCCCTGCTCCCTCACGTCTGCGCAAGCCAAGCGCATCCAGGTGGGGGGTAGCTCCTTCTTTTCCTTCCCTAGCCCAACTTATTCCCTAATTCATCTTTTATTAACGCGACCAAGCTAAGCAATTAAGCCCGACCTTTGTAACCAGTTATTCTATTGTCACTTACTCTACTATGCTTCGCCTAACTTATCGCTTGCTTGGTCTTTTACTGTTAATTATTCTTGCTCGCCTAATAGACGTTCCTTCTTAACGCGTTGCCTTCGGGTTCCTCTTTCTACCTCCAATGTAGGCAGGCTCAACGTGGCCTGCTTCAACCGCTTAAGCTAGTCGCCGTTCGTTTATTATTGCTATGCGTGAACCTACCTTTACCCGGGCCGATTTTATTAACCGCGTGTTGACCTCCCGCTTCCCGAATGAAATAGCCAAACGCTTTCCGTTTGCCGATGGCGAAGTGGCGGCGCTCTATACCCTGGGCCGCAATGCGCTCACTGGTGTTACCCAGCCGGTCATCTTATACGTGGCCACTTTCCCCCCAGCCCTTGCACAGGCGGGGGCGCGCGACTATGGCATTGACTATTATGAGCACGCGGTGGCCTCCGCCGCTGAAGCTACTGAACTACTGACCTACTTTGACTGGCAGCAGGCGGCGGCCTTTCGCGCCAGCTGTCGCGCTGCGTAAGCCTAGGGCCTGCGTGCGGCGTCTAGCCCTGACACTGCTGCAGCCAGTGCTGCGCGTCAACCAAATCGCGGAATATTTGTAGTTCGAAGGGCACTGCGTCGGGCAGCCGACTGGGGATAATATCGGAATGGCGGTCGGCTTGCACCACGTGGGCCACATAGCGTAGGCCTAGCTGCACGGCCTGCGGCACCCAAACCTCGGCTAGCCAGTCAAGGCTGTCAAACCACGGCCCTCGTAACTGGGTGTTGTCATTAAGCAAATAAGGACTAGGGGTATGCGCCGCGTGCCGCAGATACGCTTCGGCCCCGCGCACAGCTTCCGCTGGGTCTACAAAGCCACTCCAGGTGGCCCGCAGCCAGTGCTGGGCTTCATCGTAGGTGAGCCGGCAGGAGCTAGAGTCGCGCGGGTCCAACTCAAGATTTAAGAGCATGCAGGGTAAATAAAGGTGGAACTAAGTAGAACTGGTAGGCAGAGAATGTTGCGCAGGGTAGCTGCCCGGCTAAGATGCTTACGCCGCGCCAGCCTCTACTAGCCGCCAGCAACCCGGCGGCGAGCAACTGCGCCTGCCTGCTGCCAAGCTAGCGAAAAATGGCTTATCAGGCTACTTTACACTTGGTTGAAGCACGTTAAGTAGTGCGTCAAAAGTAAGCAGGTAGTAGATTAGGGATATGAAACTCGCGCCTATTACCTTGACCGTCCCGCAGGTTCAGCAGTTGGAGCGCA
>JBPBPH010000010.1:0-30256 GCA_050954355.1 Janthinobacterium lividum | reverse complement strand
AGCGTAAGCGGCAGCCACCCGCTCCCGCAAATCATCCGAATAAGCTTGCATAGCGTAAGCTACTCTCAAACCCGTACACTGACTGCGAAACCGCTCTAAGTTTGTTGGTGAGCCGGTAGGCATAGGGTAACCTGTCAGTTAGTTGCCTGCGTGCGCGGCTGCCCTAGGGCCGGCGCGTAGCAAAAGGCCGGTGCTGGGCCGCTAACCAGCCGCTACCCAATGGTTGGGCCCGGCGAGGGGCCTAGGGGCGGGCTTGCTACCTCGTCGGGCAGCACCTCGGCCCTGCTGGCCCCGTCGGGAAAGAGGAGGCGGGCGGCGCGCTGGCGCAGCTCATCAAGGCGCAGCAGGCCCTCGGCTACGGTGGGGTTGGCTTCGAGGCGGGCCAGCAGGCCGCTGGCCCGGGCCGCCAAAAACAGCTTTTCGAGCACGAAGGGCAGCACCCAGCCGGCCACGTTGGTGAGCAGCGTGCCGCGCAAGCCCAGGCGCAGCAGCAGGCGGGCCGTCATGCGCTCGAGTAGCAGCGCCTTGGCAGCGGGCAGGGCCTTGTCGGCCAGAAAATCGGCCACCAGGCGCACGTGGCCGCTCTCGATTTCGGCCCGTAGCACTTCCTGCACGGCGTCGAGGGCGCGCAGGGTGAGGTGGCTGACCCAGCGGCCAGTTTGGCTGGCCCGCTGCCCGGTGTGGCGCACGGTCTCCAGCAGCTGGGGAGGAAGCTGAAATTTTTTCATGAAAGGTAAAAAAGTCGGCGACGGGCCGGTTGCTGACTGCCTCATACGTAGGGGCTGCCGCTGGGGCTAGGGCCGCCCGAATAAGCAAAACTAATTGAGCACCCAGCAGCTGTGAAGCAGGCGGTTACTTAGCAAGCCAGCCTTTAAGCGAGTGCCGCCGGGTGGGCGCGTATAACCTCCTCCTAGCTTTGGTGGTTTAGGAAAATAGTAACAGGATGAGCTACCGCCCGCGCACTCCACGGACCTAGGCGACTGGCCGTATTTTTGTTAGCCCACCGCCGCGCTGGCACCTCAGCTGGCATCCGCTTCCTCTTTATGTCCGACTTGCTGTTCGACGTTAATTTGCAACAAGTACCTGACGACTACCTGGCCGGCGCTTGGCGAATAGCCCACCGGGTGCTCAACCGGGCCGACCCCGCCAGTTCGCTGGCGCAAGCCACCAACCTTGACCTGAGCAGCGGCCAGCTGGTGCTGGAGGCCCCTAGCCTCACCGAAACTGGCAGCTGGGACGTGCAGCGCGACGAGCTGCTGAACCGGCCCTACCTGCGCCTCAATTTTCCGAGCGAGGAGCTGCGGGCGTTGGTAACGCGCCTGCGCCGCACCGCCGACGGGGCGCGCAGCCAGCTCAACCTCTACTTCAGCTCGGGGCTGGAAATGCAGCTCGACCGGCCCTAGCCGCGCCGCGCTGTGCCTATTGCTACTTTTGAAAAAAACGCTTTTGCCGTGTCTGCCGCCCCTTCTGCCTCCGCCGCGTCTGTTCCAGAAGACGAATTTAATTTCCTGGCCGATTTCATTCCGCAGCTGGTGTGGATAACCGACCCTACGGGCTTTCATACCTACTTCAACCAGCGCTGGGTGGACTACACGGGCTACACGCTGGCCGACAGCGTGGGCCCTAACATGTGGAACAACCTGCTGCACCCCGCCGACCAGGCGCGCGCCCGCCAGGTGTGGGGCCATTCGCTGGCTACGGGCGACGACTACGAGATTGAGTACCGCTTTAAGTCGAAAGCCGGCGCCTACCGCTGGTTTCTGGGCCAGGCCCGCCCCCGGCGCAATGAGACCGGCGAGATTACCACCTGGTTTGGCACCTGCACCGACATCGATGAGCAGAAGCGGGCCGCCGACCAGCTAGCTGAGCGCGAGGCGGAGTTTGCCACCCTGGCCGACAACATGGCCCAGCTCTCGTGGATGGCCCGCGCCGACGGCCACATCTACTGGTACAACAAGCGCTGGTATGACTACACTGGCACCGACCTGGCCGAAATGGAGGGCTGGGGCTGGGAAAAGGTGCACCACCCCGACCACATCGAGCCGGTGGTAAAGTTTGTGACGGAAGCTTGGCCCAAAAACGAGCCCTGGGAGCTGACCTTCCCGCTGCGGGGCCACGATGGCCGGTACCGCTGGTTTTTGACGCGCGCCGTGCCCGTGTGCGACGAGCTGGGCCAGGTAATGCGCTGGCTGGGCACCAACACCGACGTGACCGAGATGCGCCAGCTGCAGGAGCAACTGCAAAACTCTTACAACGACCTCGAAACCAAAGTAATTTTCCGCAATCTGGAGCTGGAGCACCAGGTGCAGGACCTGCGCAAGCAGCTGGGCAAGTAGCCCGGCCCCGCCGCCAAATAAGTAATAAAAGCCGGCGCCGAGCCGGCTTTTTGCTTGGTAGGCACCCTAGGGCAGTGGCTGGGCAGAGGCCGCCCAGCGTTGTGATTTTGTGAAGGAGCTAGACCGCGAAAAGGCGGGTTGTACCTTTGTAGCCGGCCGCAACTTTCGCCGCGCGGCCTTAGTTTTTAGTTCGATGAACAAGACCTATTGCCCTAGCCTGACCGAGTATACGCGCCGCCGGGCGCGGGTGGTAAACATTGGCGGGGTGCCGCTGGGCGGCGACTACCCCATTCGGGTGCAGAGCATGACCACCGTGGACACGATGGACACCCTAGGCTCGGTGGAGCAGACGCTGCGCATGGTGGCGGCCGGCTGCGAGTACGTGCGCATCACCGCCCCCAGCACCAAAGAAGCCCAAAACCTGCTGGAAATCAAGAAGCAGCTGCGCGCCCGCGGTTGCAACGTGCCGCTCATCGCCGACATCCACTTCACGCCCAACGCGGCCGAGCTGGCCGCCCGCATTGTAGAAAAGGTGCGCGTGAACCCCGGCAACTACGCCGATAAAAAGCGCTTCGAGGAAATCGACTACACCGACGCCAGTTACGCCGCCGAGGTCGAGCGCATCCGCGAGCGGTTCCGGCCGCTGGTCAAGATTTGCAAGCAGTACGGCACGGCCATGCGCATTGGCACTAATCACGGCTCGCTATCTGACCGAATATTAAGCCGTTATGGTGATACGCCGCTGGGCATGGTGGAGTCGGCGCTGGAGTTTCTGCGCCTCTGCGAAGAGGAAAATTACTACGACGTGGTGCTGAGCATGAAGGCCAGCAACACCCAGGTGATGGTGCAGGCCTACCGCCTGCTGGTGCAGAAGCTCGACGAGGAAGGCTTGCAGCCCTATCCGCTACACCTAGGGGTGACGGAAGCGGGCGAGGCCGAGGACGGCCGCATCAAAAGCGCCGTGGGCATCGGCACGCTGCTCGAAGACGGCCTGGGCGACACCGTACGGGTGAGCCTGACTGAGGCGCCCGAGCACGAAGCGCCGGTGGCTAAGATGTTGATTGACCGCTACGTAGACCGCGCCGCCCTGGCGCAGCCCATCGAGCCGTTGGTGGCGCCCGAGCCCCTAGACCCCTTCCAGTACCACCGCCGCGCCACCCACGAGGTAGCCAACTTCGGAGGGCTGAACGTGCCCCGCGTGGTGGCCGACCTCGCGCGCCTGCCGCAGCTGGCGTACGCCGATTTGCGCGCCGCCGGGCACCTCTATTCGCCATTTCTGGATAAGTTTCAGATGTCGGACCTGGGCGCGGATTACCTCTACACCGGCGAGCGGCCGGTGCCGTTTATGCTGCCCAACGGCCTGAAGGAAATCGTCAACTTCACGGCCTGGCGCGACGCGGGCCGCCGCCTGCACCACTTCCCGCTGCTCACGGCCTGCACCTACGTGAACGACGAGTCGCGCCACCCGCAGCTTAACTTCTTACTGCTAAGCCTGGCGGAGCTAGATGCCGACCTGCTGCGCGTGCTGCGCACCGATACGACCGTGGTAGTGGTGCTGGTGACCAGAAACGCCCACGCCATGCCTGAGTTGCGCCGCGCCTACTGCAAGCTGCTGGAGGCGGGCGTCACCTGCCCCGTCATCAATTGCCGCGCCTACGGCGACCAGCCGCTCATCCAAACCCAGCTCGACGCCGCTACCGACATCGGTGGCCTGCTCATCGACGGCCTCGGCGATGGCATCGTGCTGGGCACCGAGTATTACGCCCCCCGCCCCCAGGCCGAGTGGCTGGAGCTGCTGAGCCAGCTCAACCAGCTGAGCTTCGGCATCTTGCAGGCCGCCCGCACCCGCATGAGCAAGACCGAGTACATCAGCTGCCCCAGCTGCGGCCGCACCCTCTTCGACTTGCAGGAAACCACGGCCATGATTCGCCAGCGCACCGACCACCTCAAGGGCATTAAAATCGGCATCATGGGCTGCATTGTGAACGGCCCCGGCGAGATGGCCGATGCCGACTACGGCTACGTGGGCGTGGGCAAGGGTAAAATCGCCCTCTACCGCGGCCAGGAAGTCATCAAGAAGGCCGTGCCCGAAGCGCGCGCCGTAGACGAGCTAATCGAGCTGATGCGCGAAGACGGCAAGTGGATTGAGAAGGAAGTGGTGGACGAGCCGGTGGGAGTGTAGGACGATGTTGGACTTTTACTTCATCGCCGACGAGCAGCCGAATGATGATTCTGGCGAACAGCTACATTATGCAGGCAGCATTAAAATAGAAGAATTTGGAATGGCCCAAAAGTCGGGCTTGATAGATGCCACCGATTATTACACGGATTTTCGTTGGACAAGCCAGCAAATAGAGCAAAAAATAGCTTTATTAGCGCATTGCCCATTTCATGCTAGCACCGTGCTAAACGGGATGCTGAACGAGGCCAAAGCGGCGGGCTTGGGGTTAGTAGCTTTGGCGGACTAGCGACTAGCGACTAGCTTCACCGCTCCAGCAGAAACGCCCGAAACCGCGCCAGCTCCTCCAATTCCCGCTGCACGTAGGCACTGAAAAACGACTCGCCTACTTGCCGGTGCAGCACCGAAATACCTACGTCAATCAGGCGCAGGCCCTGGGCAGTGAGCAGGATGTTGTCGAACCGCTCGCCGGGTAGGTTGGAGGGGCGCTGCAAGTCGTGGTGCACGAAGCCGGCGGCGTGTAGCGCCCGGAGCTCATCGGTAAATACATCGAGCCAGATTGCGCGCATCTCCACCTCGTGGGCGCGGAAATCGAGCGGATAAATACGCTCCATCACCAGCATATCGGCGCCTAGGGTGTCGTTTAGCTCCAAGCGGTTGAACTGCACTACCAGCCCGTTAATCCTGTTGGCGAAGCGCATCTTTTCGGCTTCGGACCCAATATCGGAGCGCGTGTCGGCGCTGAATAACTTGCCAACCTCAGCTTCCGAAAGGGCGATGACGGCGTTGTTGGCCCCGCGCGAGAGTTGCCGAGGGTAACTTTTGGGTTCCATAAAGCACGAGAGGAGAAGCCGAAGATACGGAAAGGGTCTTCCATCGATTGGGTGCTGTGGGCAACCCGTCGCTTGCACTGCTGGCACGCGCTGGGCGCCGGCCGGGGCCACGCCTATTCCGGCGGCCTAGGGCCTAGGGCCGGCCGGAAGTTGCCGGGGGAGCTACTAGGGGCAGCTCGGCGGCGGGCGCGGCCGGGGTGGGCAGGCGGCCTTGCCGGGCCAGCTGGTGGCGGGCTTCGTCAAATTCGCCCTCGCTTTTGGCGATGACCAGCGTGGCCACGCCGTTGCCGATGACGTTGGTGATGGCGCGGGCCTCGCTCATAAACCTGTCGACGCCCAGCAGCAGCGCCACGCTCTCGACCGGGATGGTGCGGGTGGCCGCCAGCGTGGACGCCAGCACGATAAAGCCCGAGCCCGTGACGCCCGCCGCGCCCTTGCTCGTAACCACCAGAATGGCCAGCAGCGTGAGCTGCTGCCCGAGTGAGAGCGGAATGTTAAACGCCTGGGCCAGAAAGATAACCGCCACTGAGAGGTAGATGCTGGTGCCGTCGAGGTTGAACGAGTAGCCCGTAGGAATGACCAGCCCCGCCACCGAGCGCGAGCAGCCGTAGCGCTCCAGCTTGTCAATCATGCGCGGCAGCGCCGACTCGGACGAGGACGTGCCCAGCACCAGCAAAATTTCCTCCTTGATAAAGCTCAGGTATGGCCCCAGCCGCAGCCCGTAGTAGCGCAGTACTAAGTTCAGCACCCCAAAAATAAACAGAAACATAGTGGCGTACACTACTAGCAGGAGCTTGCCCAGCGGCAGCAGCGTAGCCAGCCCGTACTTGCCAATGGTGAAGGCCATGCCGCCGAAGGCCCCTAGAGGCGCCAGCTTCATCACCAGGGCCAGCACCCCGAACATAACCTGCGACAGCCGCTCGAAGGTGCGCAGCAGCGGCTCGGCCGCGGCCGGCCCCAGCCGGCCCATGGCCAGCCCAAACAGCACCGCAAAAAGCAGTACTTGCAGGATGTCGCCCTTGGCGAAGGCGCCCACCACGCTCTCGGGCACGATGTGGGTGAAGAATTCTACCCAGTGCATTTCGCCGGCCTGGGCGGTGTATTTGGCGGCCTCGGTGGTTTGCTGGCTGTTGCGCAATACGGCCTGGGCGGTGGCTTGCACGCCCGCGCCGGGCTGGGCCAGGTTAGCTACCAGCACCCCAATGGCCAGCGCCAGGGTGGTCATCACCTCGAAGTACAGCAGGGCTTTGCCGCCCACCCGGCCCACCTTTTGCAGGCTGCCCATGCCGGCAATGCCCAGCACCACCGTGAGGAAGATGATGGGCGCGATAAGCATCTTTATCAGGTTGATGAAGGTGTCGGCCACCGGCTTGAGGCTAGCGCCAAAAGCCGGAAACTGCCGGCCCACTGCCACGCCCAGCACAATGGCCGTGAGCACCTGCACCGTGAGGTTGGAATACCAGCGTTTGCGCATACGAAGGGGCTAGGGAAGGGCCGCAAAGCTAGCCCGGCCGCCATTAGCCGGGCCCGGCGGCGGGGCAATTAAATGCGGCATTCGGCCAATCTTTCTGGCCTGGGTAATGTTACTTTGCTAACCCTGCTACTTCCAAACCTAGCTTTTTATGAACGGCAAAGACCTGTTTAATTTCGGCCCGGTGTTCGGCTACTTCTTCCGCAAGCCCGACCCAACGCGCCAATCCAACTTCAACTTGCGCACCATGCACTTCATCAATAAGCTGAGCATGGCCATGTTTTTGGTAGGCCTGTGCGTGCTGCTCTACCGCTGGTTTGTGCGCTAGCCAAGCGGGAAGAAAATGAATATTGAGGAGTTTCGCGACTTCTGCCTCGGGCTATCCGGCGCCACCGAGGAAACGCCCTTTGGCCCTGACACGCTGGTGTTCAAGGTGGGCGGCAAAGTATTTGCCCTCACCGACTTGCGCACCTTTGCCAGCTTCAACGTGAAATGCGACCCCGAGCGCGCCGCCGAGCTGCGCGAGCGCCACGACTACGTGCAGCCCGGCTTTCACATGAACAAGAAGCACTGGAATACTATCTTGGTGGGGGCCGGCGCCACCCTAACCCAGCAGCGCGAGTGGCTGACGCACTCCTACCAGCTGGTGCGGGCTTCGCTGCCCAAGGCGGTGCAAGCCGAGCTGGCCGCCGCCGAGGCAGCAGCCTAAAATCTGGCCGGGCCGCCGCAAGCGGCCCCACTCATGGCGTTAGCGCCCCCACAGCAGCGTGGCCAGAAAGGCCGCGCTCAGACACATCGACGACACCAGGTTCATGCGCATCGTCCAGGTGTAGTTGGCGTGGGTGGGGTCGGGCCAGGCCAGCCACACCCAGCGCCCAAACAAGGCCAGCACCGGCCCGGTGGCCGCCGCAAAAATGAGCAGCGCCCGCACTTCGCCGCGCAGCCAGTAGGCCAGGGCCAGCGCGCCCGCGCCGGCCAGCAGCCCTAGGGCTGCAAACACGAAGGTGCCGCGCACGCCCAGCCGCAAGCTCAGGGTGCGGTCGCCGCGCCGGGCGTCTTCCTGATGTTGGTAAATTTGGGTGAGCGGATACGAGCCGCACAAAAACAAACTGCTCACCAGCGCCAGCAGCAGGTTGGTGCGCTCAAGCAGTTGCCCGGCGCCCGCCCCGGCGCCCACTTGGGCCAGCAAAAACGTATAGGCCCCTTGAAAGAGCACCACCACGGCCGTGCTCAGTAGCGGGTACTTCTTGAGGCGGATGCCCTCGAAGCTGTAGGCCTTGGAAACCAGCAGGTAGCCTAGCGTGAGCAGGGCGAAGCGCCCGCCCAGCAGCAGCGCCCCGCCCAGCGCCAGCGCATCGAACAGGTACACCAGTCGCAGCAGCTCGGGCGTCACTTTGGGCGGCGCCTGGAGGCCGCCGATGCTGCCCTCGTCGCGGTCGTAGTACGAGTTGTAGCCGTTAGAGGCCGGGTACACCAGCAGGTGCAGCACCCCGAACGCGCCCAGCACCCTCGGCCAGTCCAGCGGCCCGCGCAAGGCGCTGATGCCGAACCAGAATACCGGCATCAGAAACAGGGAAAACGGGATGCGAAGCAGCTTGAGCGCCGAGCGATAGGCCATGGCTTTTTTAAGTATGAGTTGGGTAAATCCGTTTGTCATGGCGAGCCTGCGAAGCAATCGCGCCAGCACGAGGCCCTAGGATATCGTCCGGGTTGCGATTGCTTCGCGGGCTCGCCATGACAGATGGTTATATCTAATTCTCAACTTCCAACTCTTAACCCCTAACCCCAATCAGGTACGTGACCCTAGGGCCCCACCAGTGGCGCAGCTGCCCGGCCTGCCAGTGGTAGCGGCCGGCGGGGTCGGCGCGGTGGGCCAGGGCCAGCAGCGCGGCGGGCGAATACATGCGCAGGAGGGACACCACGCCATCCCAGATGGTGGCGAGCGGAATAAGGGGCAGCAAGTACGTGAATACCAGGCGACTGAGCCGAAAGGGTCGGAAGAAGGGCGTGAGCAGCAGTTGGGCCAGCGGCAGCACCGTGAGGGCCAGCCCCACCTCGAGCCAGCTTTTGGCGGCGCCCTCAAACACGGCCACACCCTGGCCGGCGGCTACGGCATCGCGCAGGAGCGCCGCGGCGCTAGGGGGCGCAAAGTGGTGAAAGGCCGAGAAGATAACCCGCAGCCCCGGCAGCCCCGGCGGCACGGCCAGCGCATCGACGGGCGCGGCGTGGCCCTGGATGGCGCCGCCCGTGCGCCGCGCCACGTCGGCCCAGGCGGCGGGCTGGGGGTAGAGATCGGTGAGCAGGATGCGTAGGCCGGGCGGGGCCAGGGGCTGCCGGCGCAGGGTGGCCAGCACGGTTTCGGTGCCGCCCCCGGCGCCGGCGCCCAGCTCCAGCAGCTGGCTTTGGTGGCTGGCGCGCAGGGCCTGGGCCAGCAGCGGTGCCACCGGGCGGTAGGTGCCCAGGTGCGAAATCATGAACCGCAGGTAGTCCATCTGCCCCGCTCGCAGCACCTGCGGAAACCACGACTGGTCTTCGAACTCGAATAAGTGCAGGCGCAGCTTCACGGCCGCAAGGTAGGCTAGGGGCGGGGCCCAGGGCGGCGTGGGCCCTGGAGAGCAACAGTAGGCTTAGGTAAATAGGTAAAGTTAAGAAGGCAGTCATGCTGAGCTTGCCGAAGCATTTCTCCCAAACGTCGCCTGGACGATGCGGGAAAGATGCTTCGGCAAGCTCAGCATGACCGCCTTCTTACCCCCGACACCGCACTATGAAGCTAGTTGCCGCCAAATACCTTCTTGAGCAGGCTGGTGGTGCGGGCCACCGGGTTTTGCCGAATGTCGGCCTCCTGCTGCGCGATGAGCACAAACAGGCCATCGACGGCCTTGCCGGTGGCGTACTGCGTGAGGTCGGTTTGCACGGGCGTTACCAGCGGCAGGCGGTTGTAGGTGCTCGTGAGCGAGGAGTAGTACTTGGTGGCGCTCACTTTGTCGAGGCTTTGCTGCATGATGGGCGCAAAGGCCGTGGTGAGCTGCGAGGTGGTGGTGCGCTTGAGGTACTGGGTGGCAGCGTCCTGCTGGCCGGTCAGGATGTTCCACACGTCGCTAAACGTTAGGCTCTTAATAGCGTTGATGAAGATGGGCTTGGCGCTCTTGGCTGCGTCCTCGGCCCCGCGGTTCAGCGAGAGCTCGAAGGCATCGACCTGGCCGCCCAGGCCAATCTTGCGCAGGGTAGTGGCCACGCGCTGGGCATCGGTGGGGAAGGGGATGCGGATGAGCTTGTTCAGGTAAAACCCGTCGGTGGCCGAGGCCTGGTCCGAGCCCTTGGTGATGCCCTGCACCAGCGCCTCCTTGAGGCCGCTGGCTGCCTCGCTGCTGGTGAGGCCCCCTAGGGTGCTGGGTACCTTGCTGGCGGTCGTGGTGGTCGTCGTCGTCGTAGTGGTGCGCGCGCCGGGCAGCGTTACCTTGCCCAGGCCCGGAATGCTGAATTGGGCGTGGGCGGGTAAGCTGAGGGTGAGGCCAAGAAGCGGGGCAAAAAGCAGCGGGTTTTTCATAGAAGGTGACAATAAGCAGCCAGGAGCAGGTGCAGCTGGTTTCCCATTTCAAAAGACGTACCAAGCCGTCAAACGCTCGTTATATCATCGGCCAACATCCGTAGTTTCGGGACGGGGCGAGCTATTATGCGGGCTGCCACAACCACGACCTGTACGCAAAGGCAACCGGCAATAGCGCTGCTGGTATATAAGGAAGAGTCGACCAGCACAGGTCAGTGAAGATGGTACCCTGTAGGCTTAGCAAGCGCAGCAAGCCTAAGATTAAGCCATATGCACCGCCCATCACTAGCAGTAGCCGCTCCCAACGCCTTGCCACAGTGAGGGCTGCGCATACCCGCCGCATACTCCACGGTAGCAGTAGTAAGACCGGCAGCGCTGAGAAGCCGGCGAAGAAAATTGTGAGAGGTATCAACTCGAAAAAGCTCCAGGTTGACAAAGGCCATTTGACAAGGTAGCTGGTTAGCAATATGGACCCTAGCAACACGGTGCTGCACCAAGCTGAAAGTGCTATTGACCATTGGGGCAACGAAAACGGAGTAGCGAACATAAAAAAATTATGGAGACCGCACAGACTTACGTGCCATTCGTAGTAGCTTTGCAACACAAAGTACTTCAAGCCTGCTCATGAAGCCCGTCGCCCAAGACCCGCTAACCCAGCTCACCGAAATCCGCGCCATTATGGAGCGCAGCACGCGCTTCATCTCGCTGAGCGGGCTGAGCGGGGTGGGGGCCGGGGTGGTGGCGCTGCTGGGCACGGTGGTGGCGCACTACTACCTGCTGCAAGCGTATGGCAGCCAGCAGTACGGCGCCCAGGGCTACGAGCGCCTGTTTCATACCACGGCGGCCGAGCGGCTGGCGGCGCTGCCGTTTTTGGGTGGGCTGGCGGCGGCCATGATTGTGCTGGCGCTGCTGGTGGCGGCCTTTTTTACGCTGCGCCGCACCCGGCGCGAGGGCCTGCGCGCTATCTGGACGGCCCCGGCCCGGCGGCTGGCGGCGGCGCTGGCCGTGCCGCTGGTGGCGGGCGGCCTGTTTTGCCTGAAGCTGTTTTTGAGCGGCGCGCCCGAGCTGGTGGTGCCGGGGCTGCTGGTGTTTTATGGCCTGGCCCTGCTTAACGGCAGCAAGTACACCCTCGACGAGATTAAGTATTTGGGATTCATGCAGATAGCCCTGGGGCTAGCGGCGTTGCTGCTGCCCGCCTACGGCCTGCTGCTGTTTGGCCTGGGCTTCGGCCTGGGCCACATTGGCTACGGCCTGCTGCTGTACAACCGCTACGAGCGCCCGGCCGGGGCCCGCCTTGCCGCCTCGTGAAGTACGCCATCCACACCCTCAACAAAGCCTTCGACCACCGGGTGCGCCTAGGGGTGATGGCCGTGCTGCTGGCGGGCGAGCAGGTGAGCTTCAACGACCTCAAGGACAGCCTGGACCTGACCGATGGCAACCTGGCCAGCCACGTGGCCGCCCTCGAAAAAGCCGGCTACGTGCTGGTGCACAAGCAGTTTATTGGCAAAAAGCCCAATACCACCTACCAGGCCACCGTCGAGGGCAAGGCCGCCTTCCAAGAGCATCTGGCGGCCCTGGAAAAGCTGCTGCGGGGCGGGTAGCTGCTCACCGCGGAGGGCGCAAAAGCTTGCCGCAGAAGGTTGCGGAGGGCTGGCGCGCTAACCTAAAAATTGCCGAATGTAAACTCTTAAAAATCCGCGCTCTTCCGCGCGAAGCCTCCGCGCCCTGCGCGGTGAAAATCATGAGCCGACAGTCGTCAGGCTTTTTTTACCCTTAATTACTTTGAAATGCAAAGTTCTTTAGAAAATTCTTATTGGCCTAGGGCCACTTTAGCGGCGCCAACTCACCCGCTGGCCGCCACCCGCGTGAGCGCCATCATTGGCTTGGCCGTGGCGGGCGACTACCTCTTTTGGCAAGAGGGCGCGGGGCTCAACTGGCTGGTTTACATAGCACTGCTGGTAGTGGCGCAGCTGCTACTGCTGCCGCGCCACGCGCCGGTGCGGCGCACGGTGGGCTTTTGGGTAGCCCTAGGGGGGTGCCTGGCGAGCGGCGCGGCGGTGGCTTGGTACGGCTCGGGGGCGGCGGTGCTGGCGGCCCTGGGCTCGGGGCTGCTGCTGGTGGGCCTCGTAAACCAGCCGCACCTGCGCCTAGTGGGCAGCGCGGTGCTCACGGCCGTGCTGGGCGTGGGGCCGGGGCTGCGGGCGCTGCTGGGCAGCGTGCGGGCGCCGCGCCGGGTGGGGGCGCGGCTGCAGCGCGGCTGGTTTTACGGGCGGCTGCTGGGAGTACCGCTACTGGCCCTCGGGGTGTTCCAGGCGCTGTTTGCGCTGGCCAACCCGCGCTATGCGGCCCTGAGCGAGCGGGCCTGGCAGTGGCTGGGCGAGGGGCTGGCGCAGCTGCTGGCGGCGGTGTCGGTGCCGCACCTGCTGTTTTTGTTGGCCTGCCTAGTACTGGCGGCGGGCGCGCTGGCGGCCGTGCCGGTGTACTGGCTCACCGACCGCGAGGCCGGGCGCGGCGCCTACGTGCGGCGCCGGCGCGACGGGGTGGCCTCGCTGGCCGTGCGCCGCCCCAACTTCCGCCTCAGTACCCGCCGCACCCTGGACTTGCGCAAGGAGTGGCTGGCGGCGGTGGCCTGCTTCGGGCTGCTGAACGCGCTGCTGGCCGCGGTAAACGCCGTGGACGTGAGCTGGCTCTGGCTGGGCTTCCGGCCGGCGCCGGGCTTCGACCTCACGCAGTTTGTGCACGAGGGTACGTACGTGCTCATTTTTAGCATCTTACTGGCGGCGGGTATCATGCTGTGGTTCTTCCGGCGCAACCTCAACTTCTACCAGCCGGGGCTAAAGTGGCTGCGCGCCGGGGCCACGCTCTGGGTGCTGCAAAACGCGTTTCTGGCCGCTTCGGTGGGGCTGCGCAACTACTACTACATTACGGCTACCGGGCTGGCCTACAAGCGCATCGGGGTGGTGGCGTTTCTGATGCTCACGCTGTTCGGGCTGGCCACGCTGCTGCTCAAAATCTGGCAGCGCCGCACGGTCTTCAGCCTGCTGCGCCTCAACTCGTGGGCCGCTTACGCGGTGCTACTGACCCTGGCTTTCGGCAACTGGGAAATCTGGATTGCCCGCTACAACCTGCAAGCACGCTTCGCGCGCCTCGACGTGGGCTTTCTATTGGCCATGCCCCCTAGGGTGCTGCCGGTGCTCAAAGCCCGCGAAGCCCTGCTCGACCAAGTGCCCGCGCTGGTGGCAGAAGGCGACGACGGCTACTACCACGCCTTGGCGCCCGCCCGCGCCCACGAGCTGCTGCGCCAGCGCCTGGCCGATTTTCAGGCCGAGTACCCTGGGCAGGATTGGCAGAGCCGCACCGGCGCCGCCGAGCGGGCTTACCGGGCCCTAGGGCATGGGCGATGAGAAACCCCTTTGCCCGGCCCCGCACTACCGGCGAGTGGCTGCTGGGCAGCGTCTGTTGGGTTGGCAGTTGCTATGGTAGCTGGATTGGTAGCTGCTGGCTGTTAGCCTGGGCTGCACCGCGGGCAGGGCCGGCAGACCGAATGAAGGACGGGTTCTTCACGCTGGGCTTTTTAATGGCCAGCTTGCTGGTGTTGCGCTTCGCGGTGCTACGTGCCTGGATGCTGACTGGCTGGGAGGATGCCCCCACGCCTAGGTGGCTAAGGGTAGTGGCCTATGCTTGGTTCGGGCTATTGGTACTGGGCTTGGGGCTAGCTGCGCTAGCATTTCTACTACTGTTGCTTTTTACAAACTCTTGATAAGTAGCTAATTAAGCCATGAAAGTCAAGCTCATCCTGCCCGCCCTCACCGAGGCCAACAACCCCTACTGGCGGCCCATCAAATATTCGCTGTTTCCGCCGCTGGGGCTGGTTACGCTGGCCGCCTACCTGCCGCCCGATTGGGAAGCGGAAATCCAGGACGAACACGTGGAAGCCCTGCGCCTCGACGACGCGCCCGACTTGGTGCTCATCCAGGTCTACATCACCAACGCTTACCGGGCCTACGCGCTGGCCGACTACTACCGCGCCCGCGGCGCCTACGTGTGCCTAGGGGGCCTGCACGTCACGAGCCTGCCCGACGAGGCCGCGCCCCACGCTGATACCATTTTTCTGGGGCCGGGCGAGGAAACGTTCCCCGCTTTTCTGGCCGATTGGCGCGCCGGGCGGGCCCGGGCGCGCTATGCCTCTACCAGCGGGCGCTCGCTGGTGGGCGTGCCGCCGCTGCGGCGCGACCTCATCCGGCGCGAGCGTTACCTGGTGCCCAACTCGCTGGTGGTGACGCGCGGCTGCCCGCACCACTGCGACTTCTGCTACAAGGACGCCTTTTTTGCGGGTGGCAAGTCGTTTTACACCCAGACCGTGGACGACGCCCTGGCCGAAATCAACCGCCTGCCCGGCCGTCATCTCTACTTCCTCGACGACCATTTGCTGGGCCACGGGCGCTTCGCGGCGGGCCTCTTCGAGGGCATGCGGGGCCTGGGGCGGCTGTTTCAGGGCGCGGCTACCGTAGACAGCATTTTGCGCGACAACGGCCTGCTCGAAAAAGCCGCCCGCGCCGGGCTGCGCAGTCTGTTTGTGGGTTTCGAAACGCTGAGCCCGGTCAACCTCAAAGCCAGCAATAAGCCCCAAAACCTGGGCCGCGACTACACCCAGGCCATTCGGCGCCTGCACGAGCTGGGCATTATGGTTAACGGCAGCTTCGTGTTTGGGCTCGACGACGACGGGCCCGACGTGTTCCGGCGCACCGTGGACTGGGCTGTTAGCCAAGGAATTACCACGGCCACCTTCCACATTGCCACGCCCTACCCCGGCACGGCCCTGTTCGAGCGCATCGCGGCCGAGGGGCGCCTGCTGCACCGCCGCTGGAACGAGTACGACACCCGCACGGTGGTGCACCAGCCGGGCCCGCACCTCAACGCCGAGCAGCTCAAGGCCGGCTACGACTGGGCCTATCGCGAGTTCTACCGCTGGGCCAACATTGTCCGCGCCAGCCGCACGCACGACACGCTACGCCACCAGCTCAAGCACTTCGCCTACGCCGGGGGCTGGAAAAAATTCGAGCCGCTCTGGAATTTCCTCATCCAGGCGCGCCACCTCGACGCCATGCGCCCGCTGCTCGAAGCCATCCTGAGCAAAGTGCGCGGCACCGACCCTAGGCCCTCCGCCCCGCCAAACGCCCCCGCCGAACCCGTGGCCGCCGAGCTGCTGCAGCTGCCGGTGCTGCCATAAGCGGACGCCAGATGAGCATGACGGTTTACTAAACGTTTACTTGCCCCCATTCTACCTGCCTTTCTGGGCTAAAAGACAACTGACTATGAACACATTACTAGTAAAAATGCACCCGTTGGGGCAGTGGCTGCTGGGCAGCGTGGTCGCCACGGCGGCGGGCCTTAGCGGCTGGCTCCTGGCGCTGTACTGGCTGCTCGTCCGGTTGTGGCCGCACAGCGGCTGGGTGGGCTTTGGCTTAGCGCTGGGCAGCTTCGGGGTGGTGCACTGCCTCATCTGGCGGCGCACCATTGCCGGGGGCTGGGCGGCCCTGGGCGCCGGCCGCCCCCTAGGGCCCCGCGCGCTGCGCACCGCCGTGGGCTACGTGCTGCTGGCACTGCACGTGCTACAGTGGGGCTCGGGCGCGCTGGCCGTGGGCTACGTGCTGCTGGCCGCCCACCGCCACGCGCCCTACGGAATTAGCTGATTTAGAACATAATCGCGTTATGAATTTCACCGACGTTAAAACCTACTTCGAGGCCAACCGCCAGCGCTTTGCCGACCTGGCCTGGGACGACCCCTACCAGCTTTCGGCCGCCGAGCGCCGGGCGGTGCGCACCTCGCTCCAAACCTTTCAGCGGGGCGAAAGCACCGGCGGCGACCACCTGCTGGCCCTGGCCGCCGCCTGGCCCGCGCCCGACTACCTGGCCGCCATGCGGCTGTTTGTACAGGAAGAAGCCACCCACGGCGACGTGCTGGGCCGTTTTCTCGACCAGCAGGGCCTAGGGCGCCGGGGGCCGCACTGGCTGCAGGTGGCTTTTCACCAGCTGGGCCGCTACCTGGGGCTGGAAAACAGGCTGCGCGTCATTCTCACGGCCGAGGTTATCGCCACCGCCTACTACCGGGCGCTGTTCAACGCCACCTACTCGGGTTTGCTGCAGCAGATTTGCCGCCGCATTTTGCAGGATGAGGAGATGCACCTGGTGCTGCACTGCCTGGCTTTGCGGCAGCTGGCGGCGGGCCGCCGGGGCCTGGGCGCCTGGCTGCACCGCCTGGCCTACCGCGGGCTGCTGGCCGGCGCGGCGCTAGCCGTGTACGCCAACTGCCGGCGCACGCTGCGGGCGGGCGGCTACCGGCTGGGCACCTTTTTGGCCAGTTTGGCCGACGAGTACGCCCGCGTGGAGCAGTTGCAGCAGCCGGGCGCGCCGCTGGTGCTGCGCGGCAGCCCGGCGCCTAGCGCGGCGCCACGCGCCGCCGCGCTGGCCAGCGCCTGGCAGTGGCCCCAACCTAGCGTACGGGTAGCGCCATGAGGCAGTTTTTGTGGCTGTACATCCGGGCTTGGGCGTGGGCGCGGCTGCCCGCCTGGCCGCGCGTTTCGCGGGCGTTTGGGGCCTGGCTGGGCCTAGGGGTGCTGTGCGCGCTGAGTCTGGTTTTCAGCGCCGAAATCTGGCCGCACACGCCCCAGGCCACTACCTGCGCCGGGCTGGGGCTGGCGCTGGCTGGGGCCGCCTGCGGCTGGCTGGTGCTGCGGGGCCTGTGGCAGTGGCTCGGTGCCCTGGGGCGGCCATACGCGGGCTGGCGCCGGGCGCTGTGGGTGGGGCTGCTGTTGCTGGGCGGGGGCGTGGTGCTGGCGGGGCTGGCCAGCCTGGCGGCCCTAGGGGTGCTGGTGGGTCTGCTGAGCACGCTCGACTGGTCGGGCGCTGCTACCTAAAGCGCGAGCGCAGAACTGAGCAAAAGGTTTATAGCTGGACTATTACGCAATAGTTTCGTTAATTGCGATGCCACTAGCCTTTCTGCCCACCCATGCCCCGCACCCTGCTGCTACTCTTGCTTGCCCTGGCCGTGGTGCTGGAGGCGGGCCTCACGGGCGGCGCGTTCTTCGCGCCCGCTTCTACCCTGCTGCAATTTGGCGCTGCCTATGGGCCTAGCACGGCTTTTCTGACTTACATCGTGGCGTGGCTGCTGCTGGGCATTACGCTGGTGGCGGCCCTGGCCCTGGCCTGGGTGTGGCGGCGGCGGCGCGGCTATGCGGGGCTGTGCTACGTGCTGGGGCTGTGGTGGATGGGCATTGGCGTGGGCATCTACGCCACCTTTGGCCGGCCCGACAACCTGGCGCTCGACTCGCTCAAAGGCCTGCTGCTGGTGGGCCTCACGGTGTGGTGCCAGGCCAGGCGCGCCGTGGTGCAACGCTAGGCGCTGCCGCTGGCTCTCTATAGTATATACTATAGTATATAGCTCCATTCGTTAGCTTTGCTGCCATGCCCACCCGCTCGCATTCCGCCCTGCTGCCCGAGGTCAAGCACCTGTCGAAACTGGGGCGCGGCCTGGCGGCGCTGCAGCTTGTGAAAGAAACCCTGACCGTGCTGCTGCTGGGGCTGCCGCTGCTGCTGCAGCAGCCGGTGCTGGCGCCGGCCGCTTTGCCGGGGCTGGTGCTGTACCTCTACCGCTGGGGCATGGTGCTGGGGCAGGTGCCGCGCCGGGCGGCGCGGGTGGTGTGGCTGCTCACGCTGCTCGACGAGGTGTGGGGCCTGCTCATCTATAACAGCGTGGTGGACGAGCCCACGGCCCGCCAATTGCGCTACCTCACCTGGAGCTACGCCCTGGGGCTGGCCTTCACGCTGGCCGCCCTAGCCGAGATATACTTAGGCCGCCGGCGCGAGCGGCGCCACCTGCGGGCACTGCTGCGGGCCGCCTAGCGTTGGGCGGGGGCGGGTATCTTTGCGGCCCGCCCCCGCCCTAGTCGTTCATGGCTGACGAAAATACGTTTCCTGCTGCCGCTGCCGCTCCCCATTCTAACCTGACCAACAAGCAGTTGGCGCCGCTCCGTGGCCGCCGCCCCGGCCGCGGGGCCCGCTGGGCGGTGCGCCTGGCCTGGGGGCTGTTTGCGGTGGTAGTGGGCGTGGGGCTGCTGTATCCGGCGCTGGTGCGCAGCAATTTTCTGTTTCTGTTTGGCAAATCGCCGAGCTTGGAGGAGCTGGAAAACCCTCGGGTGGAGCAGCCCTCGGAGGTGTACACCGCCGACGGGGTGCAGATTGGGCGCTACTTCCGCGAAAACCGCTCGCCGGTGCCGCTCAATGAGATGTCGCCCTGGCTCACCAAGGCCCTCATTGCCACCGAGGATGCCCGCTACTACGAGCACGCCGGCATTGATGCGCAGGCGCTGCTCTCGACGGTGTACTTCACCTTGCGCGGCAACAAGCGCGGGGGTTCTACCATCAGCCAGCAGCTGGCCAAAAACCTGTATAAAACCCGCCGGGGCGACAGCCGCGGGGCCTTGGGCAGCGTGCCGGGCCTAGGGGTGGTAGTGGCCAAAACCAAGGAGTGGCTGACGGCCGTGGAGCTGGAGCGGCGCTACACCAAGCCCGAAATCCTGCGCATGTACCTCAACACGGTGGAGTATGGCTCGAACGCGTTCGGCATCAAGGTGGCGGCCAAAACGTTTTTTGGCACCACGCCCGACAGCCTCACGCCGGTGCAGGCAGCCACGCTCATTGGGGTGCTCAACAACCCCACGGCCTTTAATCCGCGCTTCCACCCGGCCGCCTCGCGCCGCCGCCGCAACGTGGTGCTGCAGCGCCTAGGGCAGGCCGGCGCCCTCAAGCCGGCCGAGGTGCAGGCCCTGCAGGCTGAGCCCATCGTGCTCGATTACCACGTAGAGCGCCACATCGACGGGCCCGATACCTACTTCCGCGGGGCCATTGGCCAGGCCGTGAATAAGTGGTGCGAGGCGCACGGCTACGACATGTACCGCGACGGCCTGCGCATCTACACCACCATCGACTCGCGCATGCAGGACCACGCCGAAGAGGCCGTGGCCGGGCGCATGAAAAGCCTGCAGCAGCAATTCGATAGCTTTTGGCGCAACAAAGGCCAGAACCCCTGGGTGGACGAGGACGGCCACGAGATTTCTGGCTTTATCGAAACTCAGATGAAGCGCACCGAGAGCTACCGGAGCCTGGCCGCCCGCTACCGGGGCCAGCCCCAGCGCCTCGACTCGGCCCTGCACGCCAAGCGCCCGATGAAGGTATTTACCTGGAAAAAGCAGGACCGCGACACCACGCTGGTGCTCTCGCCGCTCGATTCGCTGGCCTACTACAAGCACTTTTTGCAGGCCGGCATGATGACCATGGACCCCTACACCGGCGCCGTAAAGGCCTGGGTGGGTGGGCTGGACTACCGCTTTTTTCAGTACGACCACGTGCGCCAGGGCCGCCGCCAGGCGGGCTCCACCTTCAAGCCCTTCGTGTACCTCACGGCCCTAGCCAACGGCTACTCGCCCTGCGACCGCATCCGCGACCAGCGCGTGACCATCAACTACGTGGAGAACGGTAAGCCCATGACCTGGGAGCCCGACAATGTGACCCGCGAGTACACGGGCATCAACATGACGCTGCGGGCGGCCATGGCCCGCTCGGTGAACTCGGTAACGGCCCAGCTGACCGAGAAGGTGGGCTGGGGCAAGGTGGCCGAGTACGCGCACAAAGTGGGCATAACCAGCCCCTTGCTGGCGGTGCCCAGCATTGGCCTGGGGAGCGGCGGCGACGTGAGCGTGTACGAGATGGTGGATGCCTACGCCACCTTTATGAACAGCGGCTTTCGCTCGGAGCCGCGCCTGCTGCTGCGCATTGAAGACCGCAACGGCAACGTGATTCAGCAGTTTGACCCGGTGCAGCGCCGGGCCATCACCCCCGAAACGGCCTGGCTGATGACCTACATGCTGCGCGGCGGCATGGAAGAAACCGGCGGCACCTCGCAGGGCCTCTGGGACTTCCCGGAGCTGTGGCACAAAGACAACCAGATTGGCGGCAAAACCGGCACCACCAGCAACTACTCCGACGGCTGGTACATGGGCCTGACCAAGGACCTAGTGAGCGGCGTGTGGGTGGGCGGCGAAGACCGCAGCATCCACTTCTTCCGCTCGCAGCAGGGCGAGGGCGGCCGCATGGCGCTGCCCGTGTACGGCCGCTACATGGAGAAGATTTACCAAGATAAGGCCCTAGGCTACGACTACGGCGCCTTCCCCAAAGCCCCCGCCGACCTCAACAAGCGCCGCTACCAGTGCGGCAGTACCGAGTACACCTCGCGCCGCCGCCGCACCAGCACCGACACTACTGCCGCCGACCAGCTGCTGGAGCAGCTCAACGTGCGGGTGAAAGTGGATAGCTCGCGCTAACGTACTGTTCAGAGCCGCGTCAGCCAATGCCAAGCGGCCAGCGGCTGGCGAAACAGCTTCATGGCCACTTGCTGCCGAACTATGCGAAGAAACTCTTCCGCCGCGGGCTGGGCGCTTAAATCGGGCGAGAGCACGTAAGCCAGGGCCTCAAGCCCGCCCGCGGTAGCTTGGGGTAGCCAGTCGTAGTGAAACCAGGGCAGGGCCTCGTCCCAGCTGCCGGAAGTGCCACTTTTATCGTTGAGAATGCAGCGTACTGGCACGCTGGCGTGCAGCTGCTGGCCCGCCTGGGCCGCGTGCACTACGCTCCCAGCTGTTAGGTGGCCGTGCCAGCGCACGTAGAGTAACTGCTGGTCGGCAAAAAAATCAAACTCCGCGAGTGTGCCGCCGTGCGGGTCGGGTACCGCCAGCAGACGCGTAGCAGAAACGGAAATTTCAGGGACCATAGGGCAGGCAAAGAAAAGTGGCGTAAAGCTAAGCTGTACGCACTGACCAGCGGTAGCGCGAACAGCTTACTTAGTCAGATCCTTATAGGTAGTCTGTATTCTTACCGCACCCCAAACCGCCATTCCGTGACGGAGCGGAACTGCTCGCCGGGCCGCAGCACGGTGCTGGGAAACTGGGGCTGGTTGGGCGAGTCGGGGAAGTGCTGGGTTTCGAGGGCTAGGCCGGCGTACTGTTGGTATACAATGCCCTGCTTGCCTACCAGGTTGCCTTTCAGCTGGTTGCCGGTGTAGAGTTGCAGGCCCGGCTGGTCGGTATGCACGGCCAGGGTGCGGCCGCTGGCGGGCTCGTAGAGCGTAGCGGCCAGCGCGGGGCGGGGGCGCATGGCGTCGGCCAGCACTAGGTTGTGGTCGTAGCCGCCGGGCACCTGCCCTAGGCGTGCGCCGATGGCGTGGGCCTGCCGAAAGTCGAAGGGCGTGCCGGCTACCGAAGCCAGCTCGCCGGTGGGGATTTGGTGGCCGTCTACGGGCGTGTAGCGGTCGGCTTCTAGGGTTAGCTCGTGACCCAGGATGTCGCGGCCGGCGCCCAAGTTAAGATTAAAATACGTGTGGTTGGTGAGGTTGAGCACCGTGGGCTGCTCGGCGTAGGCGGCGTAGGTGAGGCGCACGGTATTGGCGGCAGCCAGCACCGTATACACCACCTGCACGTGCAGCGTGCCGGGGTAGTCTTCCTCCCCGTCGGGGCTTACGTAGTTGAGCGCCAGCGTAGTGCCTTCGTCGGTGGTGCCGGGCACGGCCTGCCACAGCCGCTTGTCGAAGCCTAGGGTGCCGCCGTGCAGCGAGTTGGGCGGGTTGTTGATGGGCAGCTGATAGGCGCGGCCATCGAGCGTGAACCGGCCCTGCGCAATGCGGTTGCCGTAGCGCCCAATCAGGGCCCCGAAGTAGGGGTTTTCCTGCAAGAAAACCGGGCTGGTGTAGCCCGCCAGGGTATCGAAGCCCAGCACCACGTCGCTGGGCTGGCCCTGGCGGTCGGGCACGTGCAGGCTCGTCACGTGCCCGCCGTAGTTGGTGACGGCCAGGCGCAGGCCTAGGGTGTTTTCGAGGGTGAAGAGCTCGGCGGTGGCGCCGTCGGGCGTGGTGCCGAAGGGAGTAGACATAGGTAGATAAGGGGCCGTCAGTGAACGCAAAAATCGGCTGTCAGCGCTTCGCTTACGCTCGCGGCCGCCGTCGGTTTGCCGATGGCCGCCGATTACTCGGTAGTCGTTCTTAATCGTACATGCCGTAGTGGCTCACTTCCAGCTCGTCCTTGCTGGGCAGCTTGGGGAAGGGCGCGTGCGGCTCGGTCTGGTACCAGTAGGCCACCGAGGCCACGTCGTCGCGGGTGAGCAGGTAGCGGCCGTTATAGCGCCAGCCCAGGCCCTGCACCGTCACGCGCAGGTCCTTCTCAAAGCGAATGGGGTCGGGCACGTGCCAGCGGTAGAGGCCAAAGCGCTGCTGCACGTTGTAGAGGCCGTTGCCCTTAATCACTTGGTTCAGGCCGCCGTAGGGCGTGCAAAAGGGCACGTACTCGCGGGTTTTCTTGTTCTCAAAATTGTACGAGCCCAGAAAATAATCCTCCAGGCCGGTGTTGTTGATGGTCGGGTACTGCGCGTCGCCGTCGAGGTAAAACTTCACCTCGCCCTCGCCCCACCAGTCATTGCTGTGGGGGCTCCAGGCCAGGAAGGTGCCCACGTACTGCCCCCGGCCCTTAATGCCGTCCACAATCACGTAGGGCACGCCGGCCGTCATCGGGTTTTGGCGCCGAAACTGGGCGTGGAAGTACGCCGCGTCGGTCGGCACGTCGGTCAGCACGTAGTCCACCTGGTAGTAAATGGTCATCGGCTCCTCATCGATGTTGGTGAGCGTCATGCGGCAGCGCTTGCGGAAGGGCATCTGCCAGTACGAGGTGAAGGCCCGGCCGGGGCTGGCCAGGATGGGCAGCGAGTTGAGGTAGGACATTTCCTCCCAGCCCTGCCCAAAAAAATCGCCCACCGGCACTTCAATCGAGGGCGTGGTTTCATCGTCCCAGTACACGCGCAAAATCTCGAAGCGCCAGTGCCCGGTGGGCGTCATCCAGAGGCGCTGCACGGCGCCCGGCCCGGTCATGTCGGCCAGCACGGCGGTTTCGCCGGGCTTGATGATGATGCTGGGGCTGATTTTCCAGCCGGGGCCCAGGTCGCGGGCGGCGTTTTTGCCGGTGCCCTCGGTGGCGCGGCTGCCCTGGCCCTTGCCGCCCGTAAAGTTCTCGGGCGAGATGGAGCGGCTCTTGGCGTCCGACAAGCGGTACAGGTTGCTCAGGTCGGTACTCAGGCCGTTGAACTTGCCCGCCTGGCCTAGGGCTGCCGTGGTGGTCAGCAGCCACAGGCCGGCCAGCAAATAGGAAAAACGCGTCATGAGGGGCTGGGAGGAAAGAAAGCGGCGGTGGGGCCCAAAAGTAGCCCCGCCCGCCAAGATGCCCAAGGGTTTTCTAATTGAGCGCCACCAGCTTTCCGTCAGCTCAGCTACCGGCGCGGCTTCCAGAGGTGTGGCCGGCCAGTGGCCCTAGGGCCACTGGCTGGGGCCTACGCTGCAAAGGCGCCGCGCTGCCCGGCGGCCAGCTACCAAAAAAGCCACCCGGCTTGCGCAAGGCAAACCAGGTGGCTTCGGGCCGGGTAGGCAGCCGCAACCAGCCGCAAGTTATTGCTGCGCTACCGGGGTGGCCGTGCTGGCCGTAATGGTGGCCGGGGCGGCTTTGGCCGATGAGTAGGCCGGGCAGCTGTGGCGGTTGCAGGCCCCTAGGCTAAGCGTGGCGGCTCCCAGGGCCAGGATAAACAGCTTTTTCATAAAAGATAGTTGGTGAGGTAAGTTGCGTGGTTTAGGTCCAAATATAAGGGCTTTTTGGCGGGCGAAACGGCTTGGTAGCCAGCTAACGTCCTAATTCCCGGAATAGTACTTGCCGCCCCAGGCCAGCGTGCTATTCGCCTAGCCGAGGTAGCCTAAAATCTTGAGCATGCTGGCCGCGTCCTGCTTGGGCGCGAATACCTCGTCGGTCAGCGTGCCGTCTTCGGTGCGGTTCAGGATGACGTGCTGGGGGGCCGGAATGAGGCAGTGCTTGAGGCCGCCGTAGCCGCTCAGGCTTTCCTGGTAGGCGCCGGTGTGGAAGAAGCCCACGTACAGCGGCTGGCCAGTAGGTTCCTCCTGGCGAGCGGGTTGCAGCTGGGGCAGGAAGGTCTGGTAGATGTGCTTCTCGGCGTTATAGTAGTCCTGCGAGTCGCAGGTGAGGCCGCCGAGCTGAATTTTGCGATAAGGGCGCTGCCAGCCGTTGAGGGCCAGCATGATGAAGCGCTGGTTGAGGGCCCAGGTGTCGGGCAGGTTGGTGATGAACGAGCCGTCAATCATGTACCACAATTCCTTGTCATTTTGCAGCTTCTCATCCAGTATCGAGTAGATGGTGACGCCGCTCTCGCCCACCGTGAAGATGCCGAACTCGGTGAAGATATCGGGCTCGGGCACGCCCTCCTCGGCGCAAATGCGCTGGATGGTGCGCAGGATTTCGGCAATCATGTAGGCGTAGTCGTACTCCTTCTGGATGCTGGTTTGGATGGGCAGCCCGCCGCCAATGTCGATGGTGGTGAGCGTGGGGCACAGCTTGCGCAGCTCGCAGTACTTGTGAATAAAGCGCGAAAGCTCGGTCCAGTAGTAGCTCGTGTCCTTGATGCCGCTGCTGATGAAGTAGTGCAGCATGGTGAGCTCGAAGCGCGGGTCGTCCTTGATGTGCTGCTCGTAGAGCGGCACCGCGTCGGCGTAGCGCACGCCCAGGCGCGAGGTGTAGAACTGGAAGCGCGGCTCCTCGTCCGAGGCCAGGCGCAACCCCAGCTTCACCTGCTTATCGGCCTGCACGTGCCCTAGGTAGTAGTCGATTTCGCCCGGCGAGTCCAGAATGGGTAGGCAGTTTACGAAGCCGTCGTTGAGCAAAGCCGTGATGTCGCGCTTGTAGTCTTCGGTCTTGAACCCGTTGCAGATGATGTACTTATCCTTGCCAAACTTGCCTTCGCCGTAGAGCGAGCGGATGATGCTGATGTCGAACCAACTGCTGGTTTCTAGGTGCACCTCGTTCTTCAGCGCCTCTTCCAGCACGAAGCGGAAGTGCGACGACTTGGTGCAGTAAGCGTAGCTATACTTGCCGGTGTAGCCCGTCTTGGCAATGCCCTTGTCAAACCACTTGCGGGCCCGCTGAATCTGGGAGCTGATTTTGGGTAAGTAAGTGATTTTGAGCGGAGTGCCGTACTTTTCGACCAACGCCATCAGGTCGATGTCGTGAAAAAACAGCTCGTTGTCGCGCACCTGAAAGTCGGCGTTCGGAAAGTCGAAGGTTTGGGTAATGAGGTCCTGGTAGGTATCCATCGTGGCGGGGAGAGGGAATAAAGCTGGCCTGTCATTGCGAGCGCGAGCGAAGCAAGCGCACCAGCATAAAATCGGACGGGTATCGTGCTGGTGCGCTTGCTTCGCTCGCGCTCGCAACGACAGCCGGTAATTCAGAAACCTAAACGACCTTTGTGGCCGGTGGTTCAAAAGTACCGCCAGGGGCCGGAACCCACCCGGCTCCGCGCAGCGGCTTTCGACGGCAGGAGGCGACTTGGCTACGGCAGCTTGTGCCGCAAGGCAGCGCTCGTAGCCCCTAGGGGCCGCGGCCGCGGCAACCCTTCACGCCTGCTTTTCTGCCCGATGAAAAAAATCAAGCTACTCGAAGTGCGCTCCGAGCTGGGAGCCGGCACCCGCGGCAGCAGCCTGGGGCCCGAGGCTCTGCGCGTGGCCTGCCTCAACCAGGGCAGCGACTACTTCCGGCGCTACAACGCGGTGGTGGTGCCCGACCTCAACTACGTGCTCTTCGACAAGAACCCGTTTCCGTTCGCCAAGCACCTCGACGCCATTTATACCGTGCAGAAAAGCGTGGCCAGCGCCGTGGAGCAGACGCTGCGCTTCGGCGAGTTCCCCATTATCCTGAGCGGCGACCACTCCAGCGCCAACGCCACCATTGCCGGCATCAAGGCCGCCTATCCCAGCAAGACCCTAGGGGTTATTTGGATTGATGCGCACGCCGACATCCACTCGCCCTATACTACGCCCAGCGGCAACGTGCACGGCATGCCGCTGGCCGCCGCCCTGGGCGAGGACAACCGCGCCTGCCAGCGCCAGCAGCCCGACGCCGAAACCGAGTTCTTCTGGCGGCGCCTGCAAAACCTGGCTGAGCCCGGCCCCAAGCTGCGGCCCGAGCACTTGGTGTATGTGGCCGTGCGCGACACCGAGGCCGAAGAGGAGGCGCTGATAACACGCCTGGGCATCAAGTGGATACGCCTGCCCGAGATTCAAGAAAAGGGTACCCGCCAGCTAACCCGCGAGATTTACGAGCACCTACGCTACTGCGACTTGGTGTACGTCTCGTTCGACGTGGACAGCCTTGACTCGCGCTTCAGCAAGGGCACCGGCACGCCCGTCGAGGATGGCCTGTATTTGTCGGAAGGCGAAAACCTGTGCCAGGACCTGCTGGAAAATAACCGCGTGGTGTGCTTTGAGATGGGCGAAATAAACCCCACGCTCGACCACGAGAACACGATGGCCCACAATGCCTTCGGTATTCTGGAGAAAGCCACCGCCGCCATCGAAAAGCGCCTGCGCTTAGAGGCTGTGGTGAGCCGGTAGTTTTTTAGTGACTAGGGCCAGTTCTGCCAACTAGCTGTCATTGCGAGCTTGCGAAGTAATCGCACCGAAACGATTACCGTGTAGGGTCGTTCGGATACGATTGCTTCGCAAGCTCGCAATGACAGCTAGTTGGGGAAGCCTACTATCAGGCACTACTTATTGTACTGGCTGATAAAGGCGTAGGCCCCTAGGATGTAGGCGGTGGCCGACGAGAAGTGGTCGCCGCCCTGAATGGGGTGCAGCTCGACCTGCGTGGCGCCGCGCTTCTGCATGGCGTCGTAGGCATCCTGCGAGTTGAAGAAGGGCACGTAGTCGTCGGCCGTGCCGTGGAAGAGGGCCACGGGCGCGGTGGGCTGCCAGTCGTAAATGTCGTTGGCGGTGAGGGTGTTATTCAGGGCTGCATCACTATTATCGAGCACCGCCTGGCGAAAAGCGGGCGCAAACAGCTGGCTCTGCTGGCTGGGCACGGCGCTAAATGGGTCGGCCTGCAACTGGGTGGCGTAGGGCTCTTGGTAGTAGAAGGTGTAGGGCCGGCCTAGGGCGTAGATGCGGTCGTAGGTGCGCAGCACCCACACGTAGGTGCTCAGGAAACTGAGGGGCTGGGTGCTTTGCAGAATGTAGCGCGCGAAGGCCGACTTGTGGTAGGCGCCCGCGCCGGGCGCGCTGGCGGCCACGGGCAGCGTGGCGGCGTAGTTCTCCTGCAAGTACTTGTGCAGCGCCATGGTGGCGTAGCCGCCCTCGGAGTAGCCCGCCAGAAAGTTCTTTTGGGTGAGGCCGACGCTTTGCTGCTGGCAAAACTCGCGGGTGGCGCGCAGCATGTCGGCCGAGGTGCTGGCCAGCGAGGCGGCGTGCTCGTAGGGGTGGGGCAGCGCCTTACTGGCGCCGTAGCCGATATAATCGGGCGCCGACACCACGTAGCCCGCCGAGGCCAGCACCGACACCACCGACCACACGTCGGAGCCTTGGGCGTAGTAGGAGGGCGCCTGGTTTTCGCTGGTGGGCGCCAGCGTGCCGTGCTGGTAGCTGAGCACCGGCAGCGCCACCGGAGCCGTGGGCACCAGCACCGCGCCCGAGGCCGTTATCTCCTGCCCGTCAGTATTGTGGGTGCGGTAGGTGAGGCGGTACACCCGCAGCGGGTAGCGGGCCAGGGTGCCCACCAGCGGCACGCCCGGCACCCGGCCGGCCAGGTCGGCGGTGCTCACCTGGGCTAGCAGGGTGCTGCCCGTTAGCACCGGCGCATCAGCGGCGGTAGTCGCCGGGGTAGCGGGGTCGGGGGCGTTGGTTTTGCAGGCCGGGGCGGCCAGCAGGGTAAAGGCGGCCAGCCACAGGGCGCGGCTTTGGAGCAGGAACGGGCGGAGCATGAATAGGAACCGGAATAGCTAGTAGTAATGCGGGGCTAACAGCGGCGGCGGGCCTAGGGGTTCAGGAGGGCCGAACGGCCGCCGTACCTTTGCCCTCGTGCAACAGCTCGAACAAACCCTTGAAAATGCCCTTCAGACCGCCGCGCAGGTGGTTTTTGGGCAAGCCATCCCCGCCGCCAGCCTCGTGCTGCAACCCACGCGCAAAGACTTTGCGGGCAGCTTCACCCTCGTCACGTTTCCGCTCACCAAAGCCTTCGGCAAGGGCCCCGAGGCCATTGGCCAGGCCCTGGGCAAGTGGCTGGTAGCCCACGAGCCCGCCGTGCGCGGCTACAACGTGGTGAAGGGCTTCCTGAACCTCGAAATTGCCGATGCCGAGTGGCTGCAGCTCTTTGCCGAGCTGCAAAGCCGGCCAGCCGGCGCGCCCGTGCCCTTCGACGGGCCTAGGCGCGTGGTGGTGGAGTACTCGTCGCCCAACACCAACAAGCCCCTGCACCTGGGGCACTTGCGCAATAACTTTTTGGGCTACAGCGTGGCCGAAATCCTGAAAGCCACCGGCGCCACCGTCACTAAAGCCAACCTAGTAAACGACCGCGGCATCCACATCTGCAAGTCGATGCTGGCTTACCTGCGCTTCGGCCACGGCGAAACGCCGGAGAGCGCCGGCATCAAGGGCGACCACCTGGCGGGCAAATACTACGTGCTGTTTGACCGGCACTACCGCGAGGAAATCAAGCAGCTGGAGGCCGAGGGTGTGGCCCCTGAAATCGCCAAGAAGCAGGCTCCGCTCATCCTCGCGGCCCAAACGATGCTGCAGCAGTGGGAGGCCGGCGACGAGGAGGTAATGGCCCTCTGGCACCGCATGAACGGCTGGGTCTACGACGGCTTCAACGAAACCTACCGCGCCATTGGCGTCGATTTCGACAAGTTTTATTACGAGTCGGGCACCTACCTGCTGGGCAAGGAGCGCGTGGAAGAAGGCCTGGCCAAGGGCGTTTTCTTCAAAAAAGACGACGGCTCGGTATGGATTGACTTGCGCGAAGAAGGCCTCGATGAGAAGCTGCTGCTGCGCGCCGACGGCACCAGCGTCTACATCACCCAAGACCTGGGCACGGCTGAGCTTAAGTACCAGGATTTTGGCTACGACAGCAGCGTGTACGTGGTTGGCGACGAGCAGAACTACCACATGCAGGTGCTGCAAGCCACGCTCAAAAAGCTGGTCAAGCCCTACGCCGCGGCCATCCACCACCTTAGCTACGGCATGGTAGATTTGCCCAGCGGCAAGATGAAAAGCCGCGAAGGCACGGTGGTAGACGCCGACGAGCTGGTAAACGAAGTGATAGAAGCTGCCCGCCAGGCTACCCTCGAAAAAGGCAAAATAGAAGGCTTAGGCGAGCAGGAGCAGGCCGAGCTGTTTCACACCCTGGGCCTAGGGGCGCTGAAATACTACCTGCTGAAGGTGGACCCTAAGAAGCGGATGATGTTTAATCCCGCCGAGTCGGTGCAGCTAAATGGCGATACGGGGCCCTACATTCAGTATAACTACACCAGAACTGCCAAACTAGGCCGTGATGCTCGCAAGCAAGGGGTGCAGCTGCTCACGGACATCAGCCCGGTGCCCGGCCTAGAGCCGGCCGAGCGCGAGCTGATACAAGCGCTGCTGGGCTACGATGCCGCAGTGGCCGAAGCTGCGCGTAGCTATTCGCCAGCGCTAGTGGCCCAGTATGCATACGAAGTAGCGAAAAGCTTCAGCCGTTTCTTCGATGCAGTGCCCATCCTGAAGGAAGCTGACCCACTTAAAAAGGCTTTTCGCGTGACCCTTTCGGCCCACACTGGTCTTACTATTAAAGCCAGCCTAGGTCTGCTGGGCATCGGGGTGCCCGAGCGCATGTAAGAAGCTGCCAGCGAAAGTAGAACGTCATACTCAACTGGCGTCCGCGCAGCCGAAGCCTCTCCCGCGTCCCTAGGGGGTTCGTTCGGGAGAAAGGCTTCGGC
>JBPBPH010000005.1:0-31357 GCA_050954355.1 Janthinobacterium lividum | reverse complement strand
GTAGTGGTGCTGGATAACCTGCGTGTCCACAAAGCGGCTGGGCTGGCCGAGCTAGTAGAAGCGCGCGGGGCCCGGCTGCTGTATCTACCCCCGTACTCGCCGGATTTTACGCCCATTGAACTGGCCTTTAGCAAACTTAAAACCCACCTGCGCTCAGCCGCCGCCCGCACCAGTGAGGCATTAAAGACTGCCCTGGACGCAGCGCTGGCCTGGATAACGGCCGAGGATGCCCGAAACTGGTTTGACCATTGTGGTTACCACGTACACTGACTGCGAAACCGCTCTAGAAATTAAGCGAACGTCCTGTTCAGCTGGCGTTTGCTGGCCCTAATAGCCCTGACTGAGTTGCACCTCGTTTTCCAGCTTTTCGCCGGCGCGCAGATGCGCCAAGTTGCGCAGTAGCTGCTGCACCTTGCCCTCGGCCTCGTAGGGCTGGCCGCCCCCGGTGTGCTGGGTTAGCAGCACCTGGGGCATAGTCCAGAACGGGTGACCAGCGGGCAGCGGCTCGCGGGCCGTCACGTCGAGCACGGCGCCGGCCAGGTGGCCCGTGCGCAGGGCAGCCAGCAGGGCCGGCTCGTCGGTGGTGTTGCCGCGCCCCACGGTGGCGTAGAGGCTACCGGGCGGCAGGGCCGCCAACAGCTCGGCATCGACGAAGCCCGCGGCGCTGCCCGGCAAGCAGTTTACCACAATATCGGTGGCTGCCAGGGCTTGCAGCAGCGCGGCGCGTGTGTGCAGCGTGGCGGCCGGGTTAGTGCGGGCCAGCAGCTGCACCGGGCACCCAAAGCCGCTCAGCTGCTGCCGCACGGCCTGGGCAATGGCGCCGGCCCCTAGCAGCACCACCCGCTGGCCGCGCAGCAGGACGGTGCGAGCCCGCACGCCCAGGCTGTCCCAGCGCTGCTGGCTTTGGAGGTGCAGCAGTTCGGGCAGAGCCCGGTAGTGAGCTAGCAAGCCGGCCACCATCGTCTCGGCGCAGGGCCAGGCAAAAAAATCGCCCATATTCGCCACTTGCCCAGCTACTTGCAATCCCTGGTAGCGGTCGAAACCGGCCGAGTCGAGCTGCCACAGGCGGAGGGCCGGGGGGCCGCCGCCGGCCAGCCAGTCGGGGGGCGGGTTGCCCAGCAGCACCCCGGCTTCGCGCAGGGCGGCGGCCTGCTGGTCGGCGGGCAGGTCGAGGCGAAAAGTGGGCTGCACGCCGGGCGGCAGCGCCCGCACGAGCAGGGCCCGGGCCGCCGCGGGCAAGTCGGAATAAATAAACAGGCGCATAACTACTGAAAGCAACTGGCAAAAAACCCTAGACCGTACCTACGCAAAAAGGGCGGTGCTATGCAAGCACCGCCCTTTCCGGGCCAAAGCCAAATAGGCAACTAAGGCGCCGCTCCAACGGCCGCGCCAAGCTGATGCTTTTGGCGTGGCGTGAGTACCCTAGGGCCTACCTGCGGGGCCTAAGCCTGGCGGTCGATGCCGTGGCTGTCGTTCTTCAGGTCCTGCTGGGGCGTGGTGTCCGAGCCCTGCACCTGGCCGGCGGCAGCCATCAGCGCGGCGCTCAGCTTTTCTACGTGGGGGCGGGTGTTGCCCTCGGCGGTGCTGGCTACGCGGGCCGTTTCGGTGCCGAGGCGGTGCAGCAAGTGGCCTACCTGGGCAGCGTCGTAGGTACCGCCGTGCAGCAGGGCTTTCAGCGCCTGCAGGTCGGTCACTAGCTGGTGCAGCTCGGCGTCGTGGGCTGCCTTGAGGTCTTCAATCCAGCGCTGCAGGTTGTTGTCGATGCCCGATTTGGAGGCTTCTTCTACCAAGTTGCCGCCGAGCAGCTTAATGGCGCTTTCCAGGTGAACCTGGTGTTGCACTTCTTTCTTTTCCATGGGTAGGGAAATTTATTTTTCAAAAAGCCGGCCACCCAATGCGGGGCAACCGGCTTTCCCCAACGTAAAGCGGGGCAATGGGGTTGGTAGCGGGGCACCAAAAAAGCCCCGCCGGGTAAGGCGGGGCTTAGCTTTTTAAGGTATTTGGCAGATAGGGCGGGGTTATTCAATCTTACTCATGCGGTCTTTCACAGCTTCGAGCGACAGGCGCATGTTCACAATGTCGGTGCGGGCGGCTTCCTGCTCCTTCAGGTTGGTATCAATCTGGTTGTTGAGCTGCTGCAACTCAGCGGCGTTGGCGGCCAGCATCTGCTGAATCTCCAGTTTCTTAGCCTTGTTTTTTTCGATATCTTTCTTGATTGCGTCCTGTTTCGCAATCACCGCCATGTGGCTGTTTTGCGAATTGACCAAGGCTTTTTCGGCGTCGGTAATTTGAGCCACCAAGTCTTCGCGGTACATCGAGCGGGCAAAATCTTTCAGGTATTTCTCGCCCGCTTTCCACTGTGCGGGCGTGCTGGCCTGGCCCAGGTAGGCGTTGCCTAGGTCAATACTCCACCACACGCCGGTGCCGGTGGGCAGGGCGTCAACGCGGCTGATAACCCGAATGGGATTGGGCGCAATATCTGGAATGGTAACCCCATCCAAGGTGATAATACCTTTGTTGTTTTTAGCCTTACCCGGAAATTGCTCATTAAGCTGCTTTACCCAAGCAGTTTCTACGCGCTTATTGTCGAGCTGCAAACTCACGCGCTGGCCTTTGCGCGGAATGCCATTGATATTTTGGTCGGCCTCATCCACGGGCGAGCGCTGGGCCATGATGCGCAAACTGCCCCCGAGCAAAAGCACCAGTAGCAGCAATAGTTTTCGGTTCATAGAAGAGTAGCGATAAATAGGGTAAGGGAATGTAGAAGACTAAGGTTTGCGTAATAAATGCGGTAGCTTGTGAGTAGCGAACGGTCAAATTTAAGACATTTCTTGAAACCAACTCACCCCGACAAAGTATAATTTTTGCGTTTAAGCTCACTTTCTATAAAAGTTTATACTAACTATTAATTAGGCCCTAATTTAACTTAAGCTAGCGTCCCCTGTTGCTAGCTATACCTCCTCGTCCTAGCTGCCGCCCCAAGCTTCTTGGCGCCTTGCCCCGCCGGCCCTACCCGGCGTTAGAGGGCCAGCCGCAGCCAGCCGGTATTTGGCAAATGCAATAACCTACCCCGGCCCCACTGCAACCCAACCGGGCACTGCATTAGCATTAGCGAACCAAGAACTGGCCTAGGCTATGGCTCCGGCAAGTAGGCAACATATTTTCTACTTAAATAGCAATTAGCCAATGGTTTTACTTAACGCAAACTGAGCCTAGGCCGGCCCACCTTCAGCCTCAAGGCCCGGCCAGCTTGGCGGCGCCGACGGGCGGGGCGAGGCTACGAGTTGGCCCTAGGGGCGCGCTCCACGAAACCGACCGTAATTTTGCTGACTATTATGGAGAAGAATCCTGACGACTTGGCTGCGCACCTGATAGCCGCGGCGGCCGACGACCACCCCGATGCCCACCTGCCGGCCGGCCTGCGCACACCCCTGCGCCCCGAGGTAGTAGACCGCCCCGACGAGGAGAAGATTGCCGCCATTAGCAAGCATTTTCGGGCCATTATGCTGGAGTTAGGCCTCGACCTGGACGATGACAGCTTGGCCGGCACGCCGCACCGGGTAGCCAAAATGTTTGTGCAAGAGTGGTTTATGGGCCTCAACCCCGCGCACCGCCCCGAGGTGCGCCTATTTGAGAACCGCTACCAGTACCAGCAGTTGCTGGTAGAGCGCGACATCACGGTTTTTTCGTGCTGCGAGCACCACTTCGTGCCCATCGTGGGCAAGGCGCACGTCGCCTATTTACCTGGCCAGCATGTAGTTGGGCTTAGCAAGCTCAACCGCGTGGTGCAGTACTACGCCCGCCGGCCCCAGGTGCAGGAGCGCCTGACGCGCCAAGTGGCCGAGCACCTGCGCCAAAGCCTGGGCACGCCCGACGTAGCGGTGTACATCGAGGCCGACCACCTCTGCGTAATGAGCCGCGGGGTGAACGACACCAGCAGTTCCACCATCACCAGCGACTACAGCGGCAAGTTCTTGGAAGATAACCAGCTGCGCACTGAGTTTCTGCGGCAAATAGGAAAATAATAGTAGGCTGTTAGCTAGTAGCTGCTGGCTGTTAGCTGCCTGACTACATCTTACAGTTCACACGAAAGCTAGCAGCCAGTAGCTACTAGCTAACAGCTTGAAACAATGAAGGTTCTCATTACGGGCGGCACGGGCCTAATTGGGCAGCGGCTGGCCGAGCTGCTGATTGACAACGGCCACGAGGTGGCACTGCTCACCCGCGAGCCCGGCAAAAGCTCGCACTACAAGCTCTTTGGCTGGGACCCGCAGGCGGGCACCATCGACGAGGCCGCCGTGCGCTACGCCGATTGGGTGGTGAACCTGGCGGGCAGCAGCGTGGCCGAGGGCAAGTGGACGGCCGAGCGCAAGCAGGAGATTCTGCGCAGCCGCCTCGACGGGCTGGATTTGCTGTACCGCGAGCTGCAGCAGCCGGGGCACCACGTGCGCACGCTGCTATCGGCCTCGGCCATTGGCATTTACGGCGACCGGGGCGACGAGCTGCTGTTTGAGGATTCGCCCACGGCCGCGCCGGCCGACGACTTTCTGGCCGACGTGGTGCTGCAGTGGGAAGCCGCTGCCCGCCGCATCGGCGAGTTGGGGCTGCGGGTGGTGCTGCCGCGCATCGGCATCGTGCTCAGCCCCGAGGGCGGAGCCCTGGTGCCCATCGCCAAAACCGTGCGCTACGGCGCCGGCGCCCCCCTAGGGTCGGGCCGGCAGTACATGAGCTGGATTCACATCGAGGACTTGGGCCGCCTGCTGGTGCAAATGCTGGAAGCCGACGCCTGGCACGGGGCCTACAATGCCGTGGCGCCGCACCCGGCTACTAATAAGGAGCTGACCGAAACTCTGGCCCAGGTAATGCACCGGCCGCTGCTGCTGCCCAAGGTGCCCGCCTTCGGCCTGAAGCTGGCCATGGGCGAAATGAGCGAGATTGTGCTGGGCTCGCAGCGCGTGAGCTCGCGCAAGGCCGAAAGCATGGGCTTCCGTTACGAATACCCGCAGCTGCGAGCGGCCCTCGAATCATTTTACGAAGCCGGCTAGCGGCCTTTAGCCGCGGCGCAGCCCTAGGGCCCTAGACTCCGGGTGCGCTCAAAATCAAGTCGGTAGCGCCAGCTAGGTCGGCGGCCCGCGGTAGCTCGCCGCCCACCGGCTCGGCGTGGCCCACTAAAATGCCCTGTACCCCTACCCTAGCGGCGGCTTTGAGGTCGCGGGCGCGGTCGCCCACCAGCCAGCACTGGGCGGGGTCGAGGTGGAAGCGGGCGCTGGCTTTTTCGAGCATGCCCGAGTCGGGCTTGCGCAGGATAGACTCGCTCACCGAAGGGTGGCTTTCGCTCATATACAAGGCATCAAGCTGATAGCCAGCAGCTTGTTGCAGTAGCTCGTGCAGCGCCCGTACGTGGGCGCGGGTGTAGAGGCCCTTGGCGATGCCGGCCTGGTTGGTAACCACGATGAGGTAGTAGCCGGCCGCCTTCAGCCGGGCCAGGCTGGCGGGCACACCGGGCAGCACCCGGAAGTGGTCGGGCGTCCAGACGTAGTCGCCCATTTCCTCGTTAAGCACGCCGTCGCGGTCCAGAAAAACGGCTTTGTTTTTAGCTGTTGGCGGCTGGCTGTTAGCGGTTGGCTTTTTGGCAGAAGTGGAAATCGACATTGAACGGTTATACCTATACACCTACACCACAAAGCTAGCAGCCAATAGCTGTCAGCTAACCGCTAAAACATGCGCATTGCCATTATTGGCGGGGGCCTCACGGGCCTTACGCTGGCGTATTACCTGCAGCAAGCCGGCCTGGCCTACGACCTGTTTGAGGCCAGCGACCAGCCCGGCGGCAACCTGCGCTCGGTGGCCGAGGCGGCCGGCTACCAGCTCGAAGCCGGCCCCAACTCGCTGCTGCTGAGCGCCGAGCTAACCGAGCTGCTGACCGAGCTGGGCCTGGATGAGGCCCTGGAAGAAGCCGCGCCCGTGAGTGCACACCGCTACGTGCTGCGCGGCGGGCAGTACCGGGCGCTGCCCGCCTCGCCCCCCAAGCTGTTGACTAGCAGCTTCTTCAGTTTCAAAACCAAGCTGCGGCTGCTGGCCGAGCTGCTGCGCCGCCCCGCCCCGCCGGTACCCGATGAAACGGTGGGCGCGTTCTTCGAGCGGCACTTTGGGCGCGAGGTGGTTGACTACGCGGTGGCGCCCTTCGTGGGCGGCATCTACGCCGGCGACCCCTACCAGCTGCAGCTGGCCCTCACGTTTCCGCAGCTGGCGGCCTTGGAGCAGCAGCACGGCTCGGTGCTGCGCGGGCTGGCGGCCGGCCAGCGGGCGGGTAGCGGCGTGCGCCGCCGCACCGTAGTGCTGCGCGGCGGCAACCAGCGCCTCACCGACGCGCTGCGCAGCCGCCTCACCCACTACCACGCCCCGGCGCCCATCACCGAAATTCGGCGCGATGCCCTAGGGGGGTATCAGCTGCTGGACGCCGCTGGCGAGCTTATGGGTTCTACTAAGCAGTCAACTTACTCGCACCTGGCGCTGGCCCTACCGGCCTACGCGGCGGCGGGGCTGCTGCGCGCGCTGCACCCGGCGGCCGCCGAGGCGCTGGCCGCCGTGCACTACCCGGCCATGACGCTGGTGTACTCGGCCTACGAGCGGGCGGCCATCACGCACCCGCTCGCCGGCTTTGGGGCGCTGCACCCGCCTCGGGAGGGCACCTACGCGGCCGGGGCCATCTGGACCAGCTCGCTCTTTCCGGGCCGCGCGCCGGCCGGGCAGGTGCTGTTTACGAGCTTCGTGGGCGGCACCCCGTTTGCCCGGCAGGCCCAGGCGCCCGCGGCCGAGCAGCTGGCCGCCGTCGATGCCGAGCTGCGCCGGCTGTATGGCATCAGCGCGCCGCCCGTGTGGCAGGGGCGCTACTACTGGCCGGCCAGCATTCCGCAGTTCGACGCCCGGCTGGCGGCGGCGCGGGCGGCGGTGGCCCCGCTGGCACCGCTGGGCATCGTGCCGGTGGCCAACTGGATGGCCGGCGTGAGCGTGCCCGACTGCGTGAAGTATGCCCGACAAGTGGCCGCGCAGTGGGCGCGCGCCGAGCCGGCAGGTGCGTAAGGGCTTACTCGCCAAGGTTGCCAGGCTGCCCTAGGCCCTGGGCAGTGCGCAACCCTGCTCCGACGCTTGTTATCTTTGTGCATAATGAGCGATATAAGCGCCGGCCTGGTTTTGATTCCGACGTACAACGAGCGGGAAAATGTGGAGCTTGTCATTCGGGCGGTGCTGGGGCTGCCCAAGAATTTCCACGTCTTGCTAATCGACGACGGTTCGCCCGATGGCACGGGCGCGATTGTGCGCGAGCTGCTGCCCGAGTTTGCGGGGCGCCTGCACCTGGAAGAGCGCACCGGCAAGCTGGGGCTAGGCACGGCCTACATTTTCGGCTTTCGGTGGGCCCTGGCGCGGGGCTATGAGTATGTGTACGAGATGGATGCCGACTTCTCGCACAACCCCCAGGACCTGCTGCGCCTGCACGAAAGCTGCGCTGTGCTGGGCTACGACCTGGCCATTGGCTCGCGCTACGTGCAGGGCGTAAACGTAGTGAACTGGCCCATGAGCCGGGTGCTCATGTCGTATTTCGCCTCGAAGTACGTGCGCTTCATCACCGGCATGCCCATTCACGATGCCACGGCGGGCTTCAAGTGCTACTCGGCGCGGGTGCTGCGGGCCATCAACCTGCAACGCATTCATTTTGTGGGCTATGCGTTCCAAATTGAGATGAAATGGCTGGCCTACACCCTCGGCTTTCGGCTGCAGGAAGTACCCATTATCTTCACCGACCGCACGCGGGGCCAGTCCAAGATGTCGTCGGGCATCTTTAAGGAAGCGCTGTTTGGGGTGGTGCAAATGAAGGTGAGCAGCTGGCTGCACCCCCCGCGCCGGGCCGACGTGCCACAAGGCGCCCCGAGCGTGGCGGCCGGCTAGCTAACCTCGGCCGCGCGGGCCACCCGCACAGCCGAGGCTATCGCCTAGGGGCCCGGTTTTGCGTATGAAGCGGCACGACGCTGCCGGATGGAAAACTCACCGCTTTTTTGGATATTGTTTAACCTCGGCATCATCGGGCTACTACTGCTTGATTTGCTGGTGCTAAACCGCCGGGCGCACGCCGTGACGCTGCGCGAGGCCCTGCTGCAAACCACCGGCTGGGTGGCGCTGGCTTTGTGCTTCAACCTGTACGTGTACCGGCACCTGGGCCCCGCAACGGGCCTGCAGTGGCTGACGGGCTACCTGGTAGAAGAGGCGCTGAGCGTGGATAATCTCTTCGTTTTCCTGCTGATATTCAGCTACTTCAAAGTACCCGACCAGTACCAGCACCGCATCCTGTTCTGGGGCATTCTGGGGGCGCTGGTGCTGCGGGCGCTGTTCATCGTGCTGGGCTCGGCGCTGCTGGCGCAGTTTCACTTCCTGTTCTATGTGCTCGGGGCGTTTCTGGTGTACACGGGGGTGCGCATGGCGCTCAGCGGCGGGGGCGACCCCGACATCGACCCTCAACACAACCCGGTGGTGCGCTTTTTGAGCCGGCACCTGCCCATTGCGCGGCAGCTCGACGGCGGCAAGTTTTTTACCACCCTAGGCGGGGTGCGCTTCGCCACGCCCCTGCTGGTGGTGCTGGCCATGATAGAAACTACTGACGTGGTATTCGCGGCCGATTCCATTCCGGCGGTACTGGCCATTTCGCGCAATACCTTTATTGTCTTCACCTCCAACGTGTTCGCGGTACTGGGACTGCGCTCGCTATACTTCGCGCTGGCCCGCCTCATGCACGCCTTTCATTACCTCAACTATGGGCTGGCGCTCATCCTCATCTTTATTGGGCTGAAGCTGCTGGGCGAAGATTTTTTGCGCGCGCGCTTCAACCTAGCGCTGCCCGTGCCGGTTTCGCTCGGGATTGTGGGGGCGCTGCTGCTGGGCTCGGTGGTGGCGTCGCTGCTCTGGCCCAAAGCCAGCAAGGAGTAGCGCACAGGGCGTTCTAGCCTGCACATTTTTCTGTAAATCAACCCTTTACGTGACTATCAACGAAGCAATTTTACCGGTTGCCGTAGCCAGCTCGCCCTTGGCCGAGCATGTGCGCCAGGGCTTAAGCCAGACGCCCAAAACGCTGTCGTCCAAATACTTCTACGACGAGTTGGGCAGTCGGCTCTTCCAGCAGATAATGGCCCTGCCCGAGTACTACCCCACGCGCACCGAGCTGGCTATTTTTGCGGCGCAGGGCGCGGCCATCGGGCGGGCCCTAGGGGCCGGCGCGGGTGCCACCGAACCGCTGGCGGTGGTGGAGCTGGGCGCGGGCGACGGGCTGAAAACCAAGCTCTTGCTGCGCGAGCTGCTGGCGGCCCGCCCCGGTGCGGCCCCCACCTACGTGCCGGTCGATATTTCGCCCTCGGCCCTGGATGGGCTGGTGGCTACGCTGCGCCAGGAGCTGCCCGCGCTGCCTACCGAGCCGCTGGCCGCCGAGTACGGCGCGGCCCTGCGCGAGCTGGCCGCCCGGCCCGGCGCCAAGGCGGTGCTGTTCCTGGGCTCCAACATCGGCAACTTTGGCCCGGCCGAGCAATTGCAGTTTTTGCGGGCGCTGGCCGGGCCGCTCACCCCGGCCGACCGCCTACTGGTGGGCTTCGACTTGCGCAAGGACCCTAGGCGCATCCGGGCGGCCTACGACGACGCGGCCGGCACCACGGCCGCATTCAACTTCAACCTGCTGCGCCGCCTGAACGCAGAGCTGGACGCTGATTTTCAACTCGCTGACTGGCAGCACTTCCCCGACTACGACCCCAGCACCGGCGCCATGCGTTCGTGGCTGGTGAGTGGGCGCGCCCAGGCCGTGCGGGTGGGCGCCCTGGGGGGCCAGGTGTTCGAGTTTGCGGCCTGGGAGGCTATCCACACCGAGAATTCCTACAAGTTTACCCTGCCCCAGATTGAGGCCCTGGCGGCCGGCGCCGGCCTGCGGGTAGTCGAGGTATTCGAGGACGAGCAGCACGACTTTGCCGACGTGGTGCTGGCCGTAGGGTAACTTTGCGGGCCTAGGCGCGTGCTTAGGTTACTGCGCTGCCGCCATGCTCAAAGCCCACTTCCGCCCCACCCTACTGCTGGCTTTCCCGGTCATGCTGAGCCAGTTGGGCCACGTGCTGGTGGGCGTATGCGACACCGTACTGGTGGGCCACCTGGGCAAGTTGCCCCTGGCCGCCGTGAGTTTGGGCATCAGCGTGACGATGTGGCTGCTGGTACTGGGCCTGGGCATCAGCCTGGGCAATCTGCCGCGCGTGGCGGCGGCCCACGGCCGCCAGGACCACGCCGCGCTGGGCCGCCTGCTGGTGGGCGCGGTGTGGCTGAACTCGCTGCTGGGCCTGGGCCTGGTGGGCGCCAGCTTGCTGCTGCCGCCGGTGCTGGGCTGGCTGCACCAGCCGGCCGCCGTGGTAGCGCTGGCCGCGCCCTGGGTGCGGGTTATCGGGCTGTCGCTGCTGCCGCTCATGGTCTTCCAGGGCTTTCGCGAGTGGGCCGAGGGCCTGGGGCTCACGCGCCAGCCCATGTACCTCTCCCTGGCCGGCAACGTGGGCAATGCCCTGCTCTGCTACGCCCTGATATTCGGGCACTTCGGGGCGCCAGCGCTGGGTCTGATGGGGGCGGCCTGGGCCTCGCTGGTGGCGCGGGGGCTGATGGCGGCGGGCATGGCGCTGTTTGTGCTGCGCGCCCCGGCCCTGCGCGCCTACCGGCCCACCGCGGCCGGGCAGTGGCTGCGCCCCGGCGCCGCCGAGCTGCGCGGGCAGCTCACCCTGGGCTTGCCCATTGGCGGGCAAATGATGTGCGAGGTGGGCGCCTTTAGCGCGGCGGCGCTGCTCATGGGCTGGCTTGGCATTGCCACGCAGGCGGCGCACCAAGTGGCCATCAACGTGGCATCGGTAACGTACATGGCGGCCAGCGGTATTGCGGCGGCAGCCACCATCCGGGTGGGCAACCTGCGCGGGGCGGGCAACGCGGCCGGGGCCCGGCAGGCGGGGCAGGCGGCCTACTGGCTGGCGTTCGGCTTTATGGGCACCATGGGGCTGCTGCTGCTGGCGCTGCGCCACGTTATTCCGCCGCTCTACGGGGCCGACCCGGTAGTGGCCGCCCAGGCCGCCGCGCTGCTGGCCGTTGCGGCCGGCTTCCAGGTGTCGGATGGCTTGCAGGTGGTGGGCCTAGGGGCCCTGCGCGGGTTGGAAGACGTGAAGGTGCCCTCGGTAGTGGCGCTGCTGGCTTACTGGGCGCTGGCGTTGCCGCTGGGCTACGGCCTAGGCTTTGGGCTGCACCTGGGTGCGGTGGGCATCTGGCTGGGCTTGCTGCTGGGCCTCACGGTCGTAGCGGGGGTGCTGCTGCTGCGCTTTTTGCGCCTGAGCCGGCAGCCCGGCGCTGGGCTGCCCGCGCCGGGCGAGCTGTTGCAAGGGACCGAAATCGTCACGACCCTGCGCCCGCAGGTGGCCTAGGATTCGCAGTCGTAAAAGCCGTCTGTCATGGCGAGCGTAAGCGAAGCAATCGCACCAGAACAATCTACCTAAGGTTGTCCGAGTTGCGATTGCTTCGCAGGCTCGCCATGACAAACGGCTTTTTACGACTGTAAGCAACTCCTAACCCAAGGTCAGCTTTTTCGGCGGGGCCGGGAGTATTTGGCAGGGTTTTTTCGTTGGAGAAGCAGGCGCCGCCGGTTGGTGGCCGCGCCCTTACCTGCTTTCCTATGCGCTTTTATTTGCTAGTCCTAGGCGTGCTGCTGGGCGGCCCCGCAGCGGCCCAGTCTACCCTGAAGCTGCCGCCGGGCTCCCTGCGCTGGTCGGCCGGCCGCCCGCTGGCGGTGGCCGACTTTAAGGGCCGGCCCCGGTCCAGCGAGGGCCACGCGGCCCTCACCTCGGCCAATATCAACTCGGGCGCCAGCTGCCGCAACGGCATCTTTATGGGCACGGCCCGTGCCAGCTTCGACCCCGCTTCGTCGTGGGTGCGCGAGCCTGGCACCATGACGCCCGCCCTGCTGCGCCACGAGCAACTGCACTTCGACCTGGCCGAGGTGTATGCCCGCCGCCTGCGGCAGCAGCTGCTGGCCCTGCACGTAGCCTGTGACCAGATGGGCCCTGAGTTCAACCGCCTCAGCCAAGCCGGCTACGCCGCCTGGCAGCAAGCCGAGGACGACTACGACCGCGACACCAACCACGGTCTCAACAAGCCGCGCCAAGCTGCTTGGGATGCCCAGGTGCAGCAGCAGCTAGCCGACCTGGCCGCTTTTGCCGAGCCCGAGGCCTAGGGGATTATAAGCGGCCAGCTCGCAATCCTCTAGTGGTGAAACTGCGTGGGCGCAATGCCGAAGCGCTTCTCCACCAAATTGAGCGAGTCGATGACGGCGGCGTAGATTTCATCCAGGTCCTTGCCGTGCACGGCGTAGTAGCGGTAGCTGCGCTCGAAGCTGGAGTCCTGCTCGCTAATGTGGCGCTGCCAGAGCAAGTCGCGCTGCTGGGCCAGAAAGAGCGAACGGGCCGAATCGGGCGCCAGGCGGCTCGCCTCGATGCGCGATTCGAGCAAGTGCAGGCGCGTAAGCAGGGTCACCATCTGGTCTTTGGGCACCAGGTTGGCGGGCTTGGGGGCTTCTTCGGGGCGGGCGCAACTGGCCGTCAGCAGCAGGCTGGTGGCCAGGGCGCGCACCATACGCGGGGCGAGCAGCAGTTTCACGCGTCAAATTTACGCCCCCCGGCGTAGCTTCGCCCTCCTAGTCTTAGCCCTACCTTGCCATGACGCCCACCTCGCCCCCCGCGGCGCTGCCGGCCAGCCTCACGGCGCTGGTGCGGCGCCTGCGCCACCTCGAAATTCGGATGCGCCAGGCCGTGGAGGCCCAGCTGCAGGGCAATTTTGGGTCGGTATTTCGGGGCAACGGGCTGGAGTTTGACGACGTGCGCCTTTACCAGTATGGCGACGAGGTGCGCTCCATCGACTGGGCCGTGAGCAGTAAGGGCCACGGCACATTCATCAAAACGTACAAGGAAGAGCGCGAGCAGCAGGTGCTGGTAGCGCTCGACGTGAGCGCCTCGCAGCGGGTGGGCGGCCCGGCCGGCAGCCCGCGCAAGCTCGACGTGGGCCGCGACCTGGCCGGGGTGCTGGCCCTCGCGGCCGCCCGCCAGGAGGCGGCCCTCGGCCTGCTGGCTTTCTCCGACCAGAAGGAGCTGTTTCTGCCGCCCGCCAAGGGCCTGCGCGCCGCCTACGCGCTGCTGCAGCGCCTCTACGGGCTGGTGCCGGGCTCGGCCCATACCAGCGTGGGCGCGGGCATTCGGCAGGTGCTCGGGCTGCTGCGCCGCCGCACGCTGGTGGTGCTCATCTCTGATTTTATCGACCAGCACTACGAGCGCGAGCTGGCTATGCTGGCCCGGCGGCACGACCTGGTGGTGGTGCAGCTGCTGGCGGCGCAGGAGGTAGCGTTTCCGGCCCTGGGCATCGTGCCGCTGCGCGACGCCGAAACCGGCCTGCAGCGCTGGGTCGATACCTCGGCGCCCGGCTTTCGGGCCAGCCTGGCCGCCCAGGCCGAGGCGCGGCAACTGGCCCTGCGCACGCTGTGCCGCCGCCTGCGCGTGTCGCTGCTGGCGGTGCCCACCAACGCAGATTTTGTGCCCCAACTGGTGGGGCTGTTTCGGCAGCGGCGCTAGCGTGCCGGCCCGTGAGTGGCGCCAGTGCGGCGCGGGCCCGACCTTTGCCGGCGGGCGCCCCCTAGGGTTCTTTTTTGGTATGAGGCTTACTGGCTGCTGGCTGTTGTGCGCGTTGCTGACCCTAGGGCGGGCCGGATGGGCCACCCAGGGGCCGGTGGGGCGCTTCTCGCGCGCCGTGGTAGCGGTGGGCCAGCCCTTCGACTACGAGCTGCGCTACCGCCACGCGCCGGGCGCGGAGGTCGTTTTTCCTGACTCGCTGGCCGATTTTGGCGCCCTCGAATACAACGGGCGCACCTGGCAGCCCACGCGCACCCAGGGTGGCCGCAGCCTCGACGTGGTAGTGTACCACCTGCGCACCTTCGCCCTCGACTCGGTGCAGCGCCTGCAGCTGCCGGTGCTAGTGCTGCGCGGCCCCCGCGATACGCTGCGCCTGCTGCCCGCGCCGGTAGCCGTGCGCCTGCACCGCACCGCCCCCGAGCTGCTGTCCGGCCGCCGGGGCCTGCCCCGGCTGCGCGAGGGTTACCTACCGCTGCCGCTGGCTCCGGCCTTTGATTATCCGTTTTGGCTGGCGGGGGGGCTAGGGGCGCTGCTGCTGGCGGGCGGGGCCTGGGCAGTGGCCGGGCGGCGCGGGCTGCAGCGCTACGCCCGCTACAAGCGCCGCAAAAACCACGTGTACTTCCTGGCCCAGCTGGCCCGCTACGCCGAGCGCTTCACGCTCTCGCGCTCGGCCACGCAGGTCGAGCGGGCGGTAACGCTCTGGAAAAACTACCTCTCCAACCTCGAAAGCACTAACCTGGCTTCGCTCACCACCAGCGAATTAGTAGCGTACTTCGACAACGACGAGGACGTGCGCCGCGCCCTGCGTGCCACCGACCGCGTGGTGTATGGCAACTTGCTGAGCGAAGACGCCCGCGAAGTTGACGCCGCCTTCCAGCGCCTGCGCACCTTCGCCGAGCGCCAGTTTGAACGGGTGGGCGCTACGTAAGGCTTGCCTAGGCAAGCACTTCGGGCGCAGCAGGGCCCTAGGGCCCACGCCGCCCCCAACCCGCGCCAACTCGCGAATTGCTCATTGTTAATTGCTCATTATCAATTGCTTCATATGCCTCATTTAGTAGTGCTTACCGGGGCCGGCGTATCGGCCGAGAGCGGCATCCGCACCTTTCGCGACACCAACGGGCTCTGGGAGGAGCACCGCATTGAGGACGTGGCCACGCCCGAGGCTTTTGCGCGCAACCCGGCCCTGGTGCTCGATTTTTATAATAAGCGCCGCGCCCAGGCCCGTACCGTGGCCCCCAACGCCGCCCACCTGGCGCTGGCCGGCTTCGAGGAGGCGCCGGGCTGGACAGTGAGCATCATTACCCAGAACGTGGACGACCTGCACGAGCGAGCGGGCTCCGGCCAGGTGCTGCACCTGCACGGCCGCCTAACCCAGATGCGTTCGGTACGCAATGAAAACCAGGTGTTTGACATCGAGGGCGATATTGCCCTGGGCGACCTGGCGCCCGACGGCGGCCAGCTGCGGCCCCACATCGTGTGGTTTGGCGAACTGGTGCCCGCCATTGAGGAAGCCGCCGAACTGGTGAGCACCGCCGACGCGCTGCTGGTGGTGGGCACCTCGCTGCAAGTGTACCCGGCGGCCGGCCTGCTGCACTACGCCCCCGCCAACTGCCCGGTCTACGTCATCGACCCGCACCAGCCCGAGGTAAGCGGCCGCGGCAGCGTGCGCTACGTGGTAGAGCCCGCCAGCACCGGCGTGCCTAGGGTGCTGGCGGAGCTGGTGAAGAAGTAGGAATGGGTAGATGAGGAAAAAAGAACGTCATGCTGAGCCTGCGAAGCATCTCGCCCGAACTACCCCTAGGCGGCGCGGGCGAGGTGCTTCGCAGACTCAGCATGACGTTCTTTTTTCCTCATCTACCCATTCCTACTCACTTACTCAACGTCCCGTCTGCTCGGGGTACTGGCGCAGCAGGCCGGTGTCGAAGGGCGTCCAGAGGGCGGCTTTTTGGCCGGCTACTTTCAGGCCGTTGTTCGACCAGGTGTTGCAGGTGCTGAAAATGCTGTAGGTGTGCTTGGCGTTGTAAAAGGCGTCGTGGTCGGCGTAGCTGTGGCCCTTTAGCCACTCTACCTGGCCGCTGGCGTCGCGCTGAAACGTGTGTTGGGTGTAGGCCACCAGGCGGCGGTATTGCGTAGGCGTGAGCGGCAGGTAGGCGCAGTTGGGGCCCGGCGTCAGCTCGGCGGGGCGGAAGTAGGTGACGTGCATAGCCGTGGTATTCAGCCAGAAGCCGGCCTTCACGGCCGTGCTCAGCTTCAGGTCTTTCCACTCGGGGGTGTCGAGGTAAAAGCCCTTGTCGCCCCAGCCAATGCCCACGAAGCGGTAGGTGGTATCGCCCGCGGTAGTGTGCGCGTAGGGCAGCTCCTGGCTCCAGTCCACAACGGCGCTACGCACGGGCATTACCAGGTCGGTGTGCACGCCGTTGGAGTGGATGTAGAACGGGATGGTGGCCGCTTCGGTGGTGGGCTGGGCCGGCACCTGAATGCGCTCGATGAGGTGGGCCACCCCTAGGTAAAGCAGCGCCAGACCCACCGAAACGAAGAAGCCGTAGAAAATAACTTGTAGCAGCAAGCGGAACGTGACCAGCATAAGGAAGAGTATTTTTGCTGCTCATACGCCGTTGCGCCCAAAAGTAACCCGTTTCCTTTCCCGCTTTCTTTGCCCGCCAATGGCCGAGCCTATCGAAGAGATTTACGCCATTCCGGCCGCGTACCGCAAGATGGAGAACACGCACATCCTGTTTTGGCTGGTGAAGGACATCAGCTGGTGCATGGTGTGGAAGCCGCTGGGCCTGCTCATGATTGCGCCTACCCTAGGCATCGCGCTCGTCATTGCCTGGCGCACCCGCCAGCTCAAGTCGGAGCTGGCCCACAACCTGGCCATCGTATTCTGGATTACGGCCAATTCGTACTGGATGCTCAGCGAGTTCTTCGGCTTCGAGAACGTGCCCATCGGCCACCTTACCGATGGCAAACACTTGGCTATCATTCCGTTCGGCATCGGCCTGGCCATTCTGGCCTGGTATTACCTGGTTAGCAAGCCCCGCGAAACCCGCGAGGCGCAGGTAGCCACGCTGTAGATAGATGACCGCCTTTTTTACTCATTTCCCCGGTGTGCCCTTGGCCAGCGTGCGGATGCGGCACACGTAGGTGGTGGCCATGAGGTAGAGCGAGTGGCCGTCGTCGCCCCAGGCGCAGTTGGCCACCGCTTCGCCGGGGTCGATGATGCCCAGCAACTGCCCTAGGGGCGAAATGATGAGCAAGCCGCCGAAGCCGGCCGCGTACACGTTGCCGGCCTGGTCTACTTTCAGGCCATCGGGCACTTCCTTGTGGTGGAGGCGCGGCAAGCTGCTCATGTCGAAAAACGGCCTAGGCTGCTCCAGCTTGCCCTTTTTGCCCACTTGGTAGGCCAGGATGACGGGCCGCAGCGAGTCGGCGTTAGATACGTAGAGCGTCTTGCCATCGGGACTGAAAGCCAGACCGTTGGGATATGGCACGTCCTGCACGTCGGCGAAGAGCTGGCCGGCGGGCGTGCGCCGGAACACGCCCGCGAAGGGCAGCTCGCGCAGGCTGGCTTTTTCCTTTTCGGGCAGGCCAAAGGGCGGGTCGGTGAGGTAGAGGGTGCCGTCGGGGGCGGCTACCACGTCGTTGGGGCTGTTGAGGCGGTGGCCCTCGTAGCTGTCTACCACGGTGCGCTTGCCGCTTTTCTGGCCGAGGGGCAGGCTGGCCACGCGGCGGTCGCCGTGCTCGCTGATGAGCAGGTTGCCGCGCCCATCCAGGGCCAGGCCGTTGCTGCCGGGCTCCAGGCCGTAGGGCAAGCGGCCGGTGTAGCCGCTGTACTGCAAGAACTTCGTGCGCCCACTGTCGGGCCGCCAGCGGTAAATAGTGCGGCTTTTGGTGTCCGAAAACAGCAGCATACTGCTGTCGGGCACCCACAGCGGGCCTTCGACATGGGCGTGGCCCGAAGACACAATTTCGAGTTGGGCGCCGGCAGCCAGCACCTGGTCGAGGGCCGGCTGCTTGCGCAGCACCTGGCCGATGGTAGTAAAGTGCTGAGGAGCTTGGGCTAGGGCCGGGCGAGCGGCTAAGGCTAGCAAGGCCAGTGGGAGGAAAGCAGGGCGCATAGCAGCGAAAAAAAGCGAGGGCAACGCATGAAACCTCTTCTCCTACCCGGCACGTGGGCAGAAGGTTGCGCCACCCGGCTTTCCGCCATTAGTACCGCCACCGGGCCGCTGAACCCTGGCCGGAAGCCGCCCGTAGGCTAGCAAGCCACTGGCTTTCTATAGCTTTCCTTCCCCATGAATTTTCGCTTGCTGCTCGCCGCACTCTGCCTCATGCTGCCCCTGCTTACTGCCGCGCAAGACCTCAAGATTCCGCTCGAAGAAGTAGCGCAAACCGACCACTACCAGCCCATTGGACTGGGAATTTCGCACAAGGGGCGCATTTTTATGACGTTTCCGAAGAAGAAGAACGATAAGAACTACTCCTACGACTACGGCCTGGTTGAGCTGGTGAACGGCCAGCGCCGCCCCTACCCCAACGCCCTCTGGAACCAGTGGGACTCGACCCAGGCCGCCACGCGCTTCGTGAACGTGCAGGCCGCCGTGGTGGATGCCGACGACAACCTCTGGGTGCTCGACCCCAGCAACCCCGACGACCAGGCGCCCGTCATCAGCGGCATTAAGCTGCTGAAAATCAACCTGGCCACCAATAAAGTGGAGCGCACGTACCGCTTCGAGGACCTGCCCCGCGAGCGCACCGCCCTCAACGACGTGCGCATCGACCTGAGCCGGCAGCTGGCCTATATTTCCGACCCCATGCTGGCCGCGCTGGTGGTGCTCGACCTGCGCACCGGCAAGAGCCGCCTCGTGCTGCAGGGCCACCGCAGCACCGCCGCCGAGCCGGGCTTCGTGCTGCGCCTCGACGACCAGGAAGTAAAGGACAAAACCGGTAAGCCCTTTAGCAGCAACGTCAACGGCATCGCGCTCACCCCCGACTACCAGTACTTCTACTACCGCGCCATCAACCAAACCAAGCTCTGGCGCATTCGCTGCGCGTACCTGGCCGACGCCAGCCTGAGTGCCACCGCCCTGGCCGCCAACGTGGAAGAAGTGGGCGAAACCGGCGTCAGCCACGGCATGCTGGCCGACCAGGCCGGCAACATCTACCTCTCCGACTCGCCCAACTACGCCATTCGGCGCGTGACGCCCCAGGGCCGCCTCGAAACCCTGGTGCACGACCCGCGCCTGAGCTGGCCCGATACCTTTGCCCTCGGCTACGACGGCTACCTCTACCTCACGGCCACCCAAATAAACCGCGCCCCCAAGTACCACCGCGGCGAAAGCAAGGTCGATTACCCCTTCCGCCTCTACCGCCTCAAACTGCCCGCGGCCGGGCAATAGCCCCTATGGGGGATTGGTGGCCCGCAGGTGGCCCTAGGGTTATAATGACGAGGCTACCACCTGACCGAGTTGGAGCTGGCAACTACCACTGGCCTATAAAAAAGGGCGGTCATGACGGCCTTTTCGAGGACGCGCGCCCTAGAGCCGCTACCCTACCACAGCTGGTGCACCAGCGGCCGAATGCGCTGGTCGTACACGGCGCGCACGGCGGCCAACTGCGCGGGCGTGAGGGGCGGCAGCGCCTCGGCGGCCAGGTTGGAGGTGAGCTGCTCGGGCCGCGAGGCGCCCGGAATGACGCAGCTTACCTCCGGAAACGCGAGCACCCAGCGCAGGGCCAGGGGCGCCAGGTTGGGCTGGCCGGGAAAAATATGCTTCAGCTCCTCCACGGCGGCCAGGCCGGTTTCGTAGTCCACGCCCGCAAAGGTTTCGCCCTTGTCGAAGGCCGCGCCGTCGCGGTTGAACTGGCGGTGGTCGGCGGGCCCGAACTGGGTTTGGGGCGAGAACTTGCCCGTGAGCAAGCCGCTGGCCAGCGGCACCCGCACAATCAGGCCCACGTCGCGCCGCTGGGCTTCCTTAAAGAGCAGCTCGGCCGGGCGCTGCCGAAACATGTTGAAGATAAGCTGAATGGTAGTTACGTTGGGGTATTCCAGGGCCTTGAGGCCTTCCTCTACCTTTTCCACGCTCACGCCCAGGTGCTGGATTTTGCCTTCCTGCTTTAATTGGTCGAACAGCTCGAAGATTTCGGGCCGGTAGTACACCTCGGTGGGCGGGCAGTGCAGCTGAACCAAGTCGATGGTTTCCAGACCCAGGTTGCGCAGGCTGTCTTCCACGAAGCCGCGCAGGGCGGCCGGCTGGTAGGCGGCGGCGGTGTGGGGCTGCAGGCGGCGGCCGCACTTGGTGGCCACGTAGATGCGCTGGCCGGCGCGCTGGCGCACCAGCCGGCCCACTGCTTTTTCGCTCTCGCCGTCGCCGTACACGTCGGCCGTGTCAATAAAATTGATGCCCGCGTCTACGGCCGCGTTCAGAATGCGGTCGGCCGTTTCGGGGCGGAAAGGCTCGCCCCACTTGCCCCCCACCTGCCAGGTACCGAGGCTAATTTCGGAGATGGAAAAACCGGTTTTACCCAGGGTACGGTACTGCATAAGCGTGGTAAAAGAAGGTGGAAAGGCGCGCAATAAAGCGGAGCGCGGACGCGCCGGCCAAGGGGCCGCCGGCCCAGTAAAGCCGCTCGCCCGCCTTTTGTTCGGCGGCCGGCCTAGGGCCGGGGGCCGCCAGGCCAGCGCGCACTTTTGGCGGGGGCCAGTACCTTCGCGCCGCTTGCCCGCCGCTGGGTAGCGCGCTTCCTTCCCCATCCCTCTTGATGAAAAAGCTTCTTGCCGGCTGGCTGCTGCCGCTACTGCTGGCGTTGGCCGCCCCTAGGCCGGCCGCCGCCCAGGGGCCCACCGCCCTCGGCCACCTGGCCCTCTACGTAGTCGACCTAAAGAAAAGCACCGACTTTTACAAGAATGTGCTGCTGCTAACTGAAATCCCCGAGCCGTTTAAGGATGGCAAGCACACATGGTTTCGCATTGGGCCGCACGCGCAGCTGCACGTCATTCAGGGCAACAAGGCGCAGGACCATGACATCAATACCCACCTAGCCTTCACCGTGCCCGACCTGGCCAAGTTCATGGCTCACCTCGACCGGCTGCACGTGCACTACGGCAACTGGAAAGGTGAGGCCGGCCAGTTTACCCCCCGGCCCGACGGCGTGAAGCAGATTTACTTGCAGGACCCCGATAATTTCTGGCTGGAAGTGAATGACGACCGGTTTTAGAGCCGGCCGCCCCAGGGCCTGGCGCCACCCTTGCGGCGCAGCCAGGGCCCTAGGGGCACCGGCCCTGCCCCACGTGCGGCATGGAATAGAGCGAGGCCCCCGACACCGCCCGCAGCAGCAACAAACAATTTTTGCGTGAGTCCTACGGGTTACTACACCCGCGCTTCCCCTTCTTTCTTACAGCGCTTACGGCACCTTGATGCGCCTTACCCGCTTCGAGTGGGCGCTGAAATACCCTAGGGCCCCGCCCGAGAAATTGGACTTGGGGTTGGCGGGCGTGGTGGTGATGATGGGGTTGGTGGTTAGAATCTGGTTCAGGGTGCGGAAATACTCGTACGTGCCCGCGTCCACGTTTTGCATTTCTACTTGCAGGCTGTCGCCCGCTGCCAGCTTATCGAGGTTGGTGGGGTCGTTGGGGCCGCCGCCCCTGGTGCGCAGCACCTGGCTCACGTGTTTGCCATCGGTCACCTGGTCGTTTTGCAGGAAGATGGTGGCATTGAGGCGGCCGTTGCGGTACTGCCGAAACAGGTAGCTGTTGCCCGTGCCCACGGGGTCGGTATAGTCCACCACCGCCTGAATATTGCTGCCGCCGATGGTGCTTACCTGAGTACTCAGCTTCTCGAAGGGCACCACCGGGGCCGGCAGCGTGGAGAGGGCCACGTAGGCCGCGCCGCCGGTTTCGACGCGCAGGGTGTAGGCGCGGCCCGGTACGCCCAGCAGGGTGCGGCCCACGTACTGGCCGGGGGTGGCCTCGCGCAGCGTTTCGAGCCCGCCCGCATTGTCCACGAGCGTGACGGCGGCCCCGCTCACCGGCGCGAAGCTGTTGGTAGCGGTGTAGTTGGCCGACGTGGTCAGGCTCACCTGGCAGGGCTGCCCGTCGTCGGCCAGGTTGCCCTCGATAACCAGCTGGCTGGCCGACGTTTGCAGGTTGAGGGTAACTACCTTTTGGCAGCCGGTGCCGAGCAGCAACAGGCCTAGGGCCAGCAGCAATAGCAAAGGGTTTCTGAGCATACAGGAGGAAGCGTTGTGCACCCTAGGGTGCGCAACGCCTTAAAAGCTAAAGTTATACGTGGCCGACGGCACTTGCCGAAACAGCGCCGTTTGCAGGGCCTGGGTCTTGCTGGCGTCGGTGGGGTTGGCCTCGAAGGTGATGCTGTAGGGGTTTTCGCGGCCCAGCAGGTTATAGACCGAGAACGTCCAGCTGCTGCGCCAGCGATGGCCCTCCTGGTGGGGCTTTTCGTAGGTGGCGCCCACATCGAGGCGCACGTAGGCGGGCAGGCGGTCGGCGTTGCGCAGGCCGTAGTAGCTCACCACCTGGCCCGCCACCTGGTACTTGCCCACCGGGAAGGTGACGGCGTTGCCGGTGCTGGCCAGAAAGGTGCCCGAGAAGCTCCACTTGGGCGTGGCCTGGTAAATGGCCACCACCGATACGTCGTGCGGCCTATCCTGCCGGGCATTAAACCAGGCCCCGCCGTTGATGGCGGTGAACTGGCGCTGCGACTTGCTCAGGGTGTAGCCCAGCCAGCCGGTGAGGCGCCCCAGGTCCTTGCGCAGCAAAAACTCGATGCCGTAGGTGCGGCCGATGCCGTAGAGCAGGCTGCCCTCCACGTCGAAGTTGCCGCGCAGGCTGGTGCCGTCGCGGTAGTCAATCTGGTTGCGCAGCGCCTTGTAGTACGTCTCCACGGTTAGGGTATAAGTCTTGGCGGGGCCTAGGGAGCGGTAGTAACCCAGGCTTACCTGGTCCGAGGTTTCGGGCTGCACGTTGAAGGTGGTGGGCACGTAGAGGTCGGTGGGCAGCGAGGTGCTGGAGTTGCTGAGCAGGTGCAAGTTCTGCACGTTGCGGGCGTAGCTGGCCTTCACGGTGGCGGCCTCGCTGAGCTGGTAGCTGGCCGCCAGGCGCGGCTCAAGGCGCAGGTAGCTTTTCAGGAACTTGCCGCTGGCGTAGGTGGTGGCGCTGAGCACCGCGCCGGTGGCGTCGTAGGTGGAGTAGGTGCCTGGCCCCAGCAGGCTAAAGCCCGAAAGCCGCAGCCCGCTGGTGAAATTGAGAGCCGGCGCGGCCTGCCACTCGTGCGAGACGTACGCCGCCGTTTCGAGCGAGTAGTTGGTGCGGTCGGCCGTGGCGTTTACCGACGAGCTGGCGTCGGCCACCACGTGGCCCGGCGTGATGGTGTGGTATATGGCCTGCGCCCCGAAGCGCAGCGTTTGGGTGGCGCTGGCCGTGTACTCAAAGTCCTGCTTCAAATTCAGGTCCTGAATTTTCGAGATAATGCTAAAATTTTGGTCGTTCGAGGCAATGTCAATCTCGTAGTCGTACTTGCTGAAAATGAGCGAGGTGTTGGAAAACAGCCGGTCCGAGAACAGGTGATTGTAGCGCAGCGTGGCCGTCTTGTTGCCGTAGTACTGCCCGAAGGTGTTGCTCAGCCCTAGGGCATCGCGCCCCAGGTAGCCGCTGAAATACAAGCGGTTGCGCGCGTCGAAGGCGTAGTTGGCCTTGGCGTTCAGGTCGTAGAAGTAGAGGCTGGAGCTGCGGGTGGTTTCGTTGCGCGAGAGCTTCAAAAATAAGTCGGCGTAGGTGCGCCGCCCCGTCACCAGAAACGAGCCCTTGCCCTTCACCAGGGGCCCTTCCAGGGCCAGGCGCGAGGCAATGAGCCCGATGCCGCCGCTGCCGTGCAGGGCCTGGTTGTTGCCCTCGCGCATCCGGATATCCACCACCGACGAGAGGCGCCCGCCGTACTGCGCCGGCATCCCGCCCTTGAATACCGTCACGTCCTTGATGGCGTCGGAGTTGAAGGTGGAGAAAAACCCCAGCAGGTGCGAGGCGTTGTACACCGGCGCCTCGTCCAGCAAAATCAGGTTCTGGTCCACGGCCCCGCCGCGCACCGAAATCCCGCTGCTGCCCTCGCCCGCCGTTTTGATGCCCGGCAGCAAGGTCAGGGTTTTAATCACGTCGCGCTCGCCAAAGAGCACCGGCACCTTGGCTACCTGCTTCATATCCAGGGTTTCCACGCCCATTTGCGCCTTGCTGATGTTGGCGTCGGCGCTGCGGCCCGTCACCACCACCTCGTTGAGGGCGCTGCCGCCCGGCTGCAGCTTAAAATCGACCCGCTGGCTGCCCGCCAGCGTGAGCGTGCGCGTTTGGGCGGCGTAGCCCACAAAGCTGGCTTCCAGCGTGTAGGTGCCCACCGGCACCGTGAGCGAGTAAAAGCCATAGGCGTTGGCCCCGGTGCCCACGCCGCGCAGCTCGCGCACCCGCACGGTGGCGCCGGTCAGGGTTTCGCCCGAGGTGGCATCCTGCACCGTGCCGCTGAGCGTAGCGCGGGTTTGCGCTGCCGCCGGCCCTAGGGTTAGCCACAGCAGCACCGGCCACAGCCAGCCCAAGTAGTAGTGTGTTCGCATAAAAAAAGCCCGAAACCGGGCCAGCCAGAAAATGGGAAGGCTAAAGTACGCCCGGCACCGGCGGCGGGCGGCGGTTGGGGGTCAAGCTTTACCCTACGTTCATCCGGCCACTTGCAGGCCCTAGGGTGCTACTTCGGCATCGGCTAGGTAGTAGCGCGGCCGGGGGTGGGGCTGCACTGCACCGGCCTCGAAACCGCTGTAGCGCCCAGCAGCCTAGGGGCCCGCACGAGCGGCGCGGCCGGACACCAACGTGCTGGCTGCTACCTTCGCGCGTTCGCCTTTTCCCACCTCACCACCGCATGAAAAATCCGTTTCGCTACTTCCTTTTAGGGCTCCTGCTTAGCTGCTTACTTAGCCCGGCTCGCGCCCAGCAGCTGGGCGCGTTTGCCAGCCAGCAGGATGTGGGCCCTACCGCCAAGCCCGGCCTGGCTACCTACCTGCCCAGCACCCAGCAGTACGTAGTAACTGGCGCGGGCAGTAATATCTGGGCGACGCACGACGAGTTTCACTACCTCTATAAGCAGCTCACGGGCGACTTCATCCTCTACGCCCGGGCCGAGTTTGTGGGCCGCGCGGGCGTGGAGGAGCACCGCAAAATTGGCTGGATGGTGCGCCAAAGCCTGGCCGCCGACGCGCCCCACGTGAGCGCCGCCGTGCACGGCGACGGCCTCACCGCCCTGCAATACCGCAAGGCGGCGGGCGCCACCACCGAAGAAACCCGCACCATCGGCACCCACGCCGATATTTTGCAGCTTGAGCGCCGCGGCACCACCTACACCCTGCGGGCGGCGCAGTTTGGCCAGCCCTTCGAAACCGTGCAGGTAGCCGACGTAAACCTGGGCGACGCGGTGTACGTGGGCTTGTTCATCAGCTCGCACAACCCCGACGTGACCGAAACGGCCGTGTTTCGCGACGTGCGCCTGAGCGTGCCCGCCCCCGCCGGCCTGGTGCCTTATAAGCAATACTTGGGCAGCCGCCTCGAGCTGCTGGACATAGCCAGCGGCAACCGCGAGGTTATCTATACCGCGCCCAATTCGCTGCAAGCCCCCAACTGGCAGCCCGACGGCCAGCGCCTGCTCTACAACAGCGACGGGCTGATGTACACCTTCGACTTGGCCACGCGCCAGCCCACCATGCTGCCCACCGGCGAGGTCAAGAACAACAACAACGACCACGTGCTTTCCTTCGACGGCCGGCAGCTGGGCATCAGCAGCGGGGTCGATAAGCTGGGCGGCTCCATTGGCTATACGCTGCCGGCGGCGGGGGGCGTTCCGCGCCAGCTTACCCCTAGGGGCCCTTCTTACCTGCACGGCTGGTCGCCCGATGCCAAGTACCTGGTTTTCACGGGTGAGCGCAACCAGGACTTTGATATCTACCGCGTGCCCGCCCGCGGTGGCCCGGAGGTGCGCCTCACCAGCGCCCCCGGCCTCGACGATGGCCCCGAGTACACGCCCGACGGCCGCTACATCTACTTCAACTCGGCCCGCACCGGCACCATGCAAATCTGGCGCATGCGCCCCGACGGCAGCCAGCAGCAGGCCGTGACCACCGGCGAGTTCAACGACTGGTTTCCCCACGTCTCGCCCGATGGCAAGTGGCTGGTATTCATCTCGTTCTTAAAAGATGAAGTAGCCGCCGGCGACCACCCGTTCTACAAGCACGTATACCTGCGGCTAATGCCCTTGAGCGGCGGCCCGCCCAAGGTTATCGCCTACGTGTACGGCGGCCAGGGCACCATCAACACGCCCTCGTGGTCGCCCGACAGCAAGCGCGTGGCCTTCATCAGCAACAGCGCCCCGCTTCCCTAGGCCTGGCGGGTGCCGGAAGGCCTAGGCGCGGCCCACCTTCTCCAGCAGGGCCTTGGTCTTGCGAATGCCCTCGTCCTCGCTCAGCTGCTCGCCCTCGTACTCGATGCCCACGTAGCCCTTAAAGCCCGAGTCCTTGATGATGCGGAACATCTGGTAGTAGTCGGTTTCGACGCAGTTGCCGCTGGCATCAAACTCAAACGTCTTGGCGCTCACGCCCTTGGCCAGCGGCATCCACTCGCGCACGGCCTGGTACTTGTCGTACGACTCCACACACTTGCCCTGGTACAGGTCGCCCGTATCGCGCCGGATGCAGAAGTTACCGAAGTCGGGCAAGATGCCCACGCTGCGCTTGCCCACCTGCTGGATGGTGCCCAGCAGCCATTTACCATCGGAGGTATAGCTGCCGTGGTTTTCCACGATAACGTTGATACGGGCCTGCTGCGCGTACTCGCTCAGGCGGCCCAGGCTCTCTACGGCGGCCTGCTGCACCTCGGTGGCCGTGCCCTTGCCAAAGGCGTTCACCCGCACGGTGAGGCAGCCCAGGTGGTGGGCAGCATCCACCCATTTAAAGTGGTTTTCGACGGCCTGGCGGCGCTCGGCGGCGCTTGGGCTCCCTAGGTCGCCCTCGCCGTCAATCATAATGAGGTGGTTGCGCACGCCGTGGTCGCGGCCGCTCTGCAAGAGGTCATTCAAATAGGCCTTATCCTGGGCCTTGTCTTTAAAAAACTGATTGACGTACTCCACCACGCTGATGCCGTAGTCCTTTTTAGCAAGGACGGGGAAATCGAGGTTGGTGATTTTTTTACTGAATAAGGCCTTGTGGAGCGACCACTCGGCGAGCGAGATTTCGAAAAACGGCGCGGCGGCCAGCCCGCCAGCCAGCGCGGGCGGGGCCACGGCCGCGGCGGCCGCCACGGCGGCGGCCTGCTTCAAAAACTGACGGCGGGAAGTAAGCATAATCGGGTGGGGATGGGTGAAAAAAAGACGGGCGGCGGCACGCCGCGCCCGGCGGCCGGCCGAAAGTAGCACCCGCCCGCCCGCCGCGCCCGAACTTTGCCGCCCTAGGCTGCCCCCAAGCCGGGCGGCCCGTTGCCCTAACCCGCTTTTCCCGTGTCTGACTTTTCGCCCGCGGCCGCCCCGCCCCCGCCCTCGCTCATCGATTTTGCCAGCTTTTACCTCTACGGCCTCACCAGCCAGCCCTACCGGCAGGCCACCGACGTGGCCGCCTTCGGCCAGCTCTACGACCTGGTGGTGGGCAGCCACGGCGGCGTGGCGCTCAGCAGCTCCTTCCACCCTTACCAACTGGTTAACCCGGCCGGCGTCACGGTGTGGTACGCCGCCTACGCCCAGCTCTACGCCCAGCCCGACCGCGCGGCGCTCTTTGCCAGCCTGGCCGACGAGCAGGCGCGCTACGTAGTGGCCCCACCTGCCTCATTTGCCGCGTTTCACAGGTGGCCCGACACGCGCCTGACCAGCCCCGAAAATCCGGTTTTTAGCCACTACATCCCCTTCGTGCTGCCCTTCCTGGTGCGCAAAAACCCGGCGGCCCTGCGCTGGGACGCCGAGCTGGCCGCCGCCGAGGGCGACAAGGAAATCTTTGGCCGCTACCTCGACCAGGTAAACGCGGCCATCCGTTTCGTGCAGCCCGCCCCGGCCTTCATCCTGGGCTTCGATGAGTTCGACGAAGCCCATCCCGAGCGGTTGGTTGATAAGTTTATGAGCGTGCGCGACTCGTTGCTGGTGCGGTGAGTAATGAGAGCAACAGCAGCGAGTCATGCTTATCTGGCATTCGCTTGCCGAGGCATGACGGGCTGCTGTTATTCCCAATTACCTATTGCTCTTCACCTCGGCGCCGGCCAGAAACTGCTGGTACCAGCGGGCCGAGTCCTTGACGGTGCGCGCCTGGGTTTCGTAGTCCACGTGCACCAGGCCGAAGCGCGGGCGGTAGCCCTCGGCCCACTCAAAGTTGTCGGTGAAGCTCCAGGGGAAGTAGCCGCCCACCCGCACGCCCGCGCGGCGGGCGCGCAGCACCTGCCCAATGGCCGCCTGGTAGTAGGCCGTGCGCGCCGCGTCGGGCACGCGGCCGGCTATTACCTCGTCGGGCAGCGCCAGGCCCGACTCGGTGACGACCAGCTCGGGCGAGCCGGGGTAGGCGGCGTACTTTTTGAGCATTTCGTAAATCGACTCGGGAAATATTTCCCAATTCATGGCCGAAACCGGCACGCCGCGCTGGGCGGGCGGCACCAGGGCCGCGCCTACCAGCGGCAGCCAAGGCGCGCGGCGCACCACCTCGCGGGTGTAGTTCTGGATGCCCCAAAAGTCGAAGTCGAAGCGCAGGCGCTCCACGTCGCCCGGCTGCTGGTAGCGGCGCAGCAGCCAGCCTAGGGCCGGCAGCTCGCGCAAGGGGTAGCCCAACCCGAGGGTCGGCTCCACGAATAAGCGGTTGAGCAGGGCATCGACGCGGCGCGTGGCGGCCTCGCTGGGAGCGTGGCCGGGCCGGGCGGGCGTGCAGTACGAGCACGAAAACGTGGTGCCGATGCGCGCCGACGCCGGCAGCGCGGCCCGCAGCGCCCGCCCGCCCTCGGCCTGGGCCAGCGTGGCGTGGTGGGTGGCGGCCAAAAACGCCGGCAAGCTGCGCCTACCCGGCGCGTGCACCCCTAGGGCGTGCCCGGCCCCCACAAATACCATGGGCTCGTTGAGCACCATCCAGTGCTGCACGCGGTCGCCGAGGTGGCGGGCCAGCAGCTGGGCGTAGTCGGCCAGCCAGCCCACCACGGCGCGGTTGGCCCAGCCGCCGCGCTGCTGCAAGGCGGCGGGCAGGTCCCAGTGGTACACCGTAAGCCAGGGGCGCAGCTCGCGCTCCAGGCAGGCATCCACCAGGCGGTCGTAGAAGTCGAGCCCGCGCCGGTTGGGGGCCCCTAGGCCCTCGGGCAGCACCCTAGGCCACGATACCGAGAAGCGGAAATCGGTGAGCCCTAGGCGCTGCGCCAAGTCCAGGTCCGGCTCGTAGCGGTGGTAAAAATCGGTGCTCACCCGCGCGTGCTCGCCCCGCGCCACGGCCTTGGGCCGGCGCACGAAGTCGTCCCAAATGCTGGGGCCCTTGCCCTGCTGCTGCCAGGCGCCCTCCACCTGGTAGGCCGCGCAGGCCGCGCCCCAATGAAAATCGGGCCCAAAGTCGGCCCGCGAGTAAACCGGGGGCGTGGTGGCCGGGAAGTAAGCCGGTGGCAATACGGGCAGCAGCGGCAACGAAAGCAGGCTATTATCGGGCATTCTAACGGAAAGGCGGGCCGAGGCCCCGGCAAGCTAAGCGCCCCCGGAATCGAGCGGTAGCAAGTAAAATTAAGGCCCCTAGGCTACCCCAGCGGGCCGTAGGGCGCCCAGTTGCTCGGCCAGCAGCTGGTCGAGCACCGCGCCGGTGGCGTCGGGGTAGTGCACGGGCACCGGCTGGCCGTGGCGCAGCCAGTCGGCCACCCGGCCCAGGTGCTTGGCCTGGAGGCCGCGCACCACCGGCACCCCCATCGCGGCCAGGGCGGCGGCATTGCACTGCTGCTCGTACTGCTGCTTCATGGGCACTACCAGCAGCTTTTTGCCCAGAAACAGGGCCTCAGCGGGCGTCTCGAAGCCGGCGCCGCACAGCACGCCTTGGGCGCGGGCCAGGCTGTCCAGAAACGCGGCCCCGCTCACCGGCCACACCCGCACGTTGCCGTGCTCGGCGGGCCTAGGGCTGTGCTTCGAAAAAACCTCCCACCGCACCCGGCGGCTCACCCGGCGCAGGCTCTCCACCAGCGTTTGCTCGTCGAAGGCCGGCAAGTACACCGTGTAGTGGCCCTCGTTGGTGGGCACCAGCGCCCGCACCTGCCGCCGAATGACGGGCGTGCCGATGCCAGGCGCATACGCCTGAAAATGAAAGCCGTACTGGCTGGTGCTGGGCGCGTAGTGCCGCAGCACGGCGCGCCCGGCCGGGTCTTCGCGCCGGGGCCTGGGGGCGGCCGGATGCAGCACCACGCTCTGGTGGCTCAGGGCCACGCAGGGCCGGTGGCGCAGCCGGCAGGCCCAGGCCGACACCGGCTCAAAATCATTGATTACCAAGTCATAATTGGCCACCGGCAGGTGCCGAACGTCGTGCACAAACTCGGTGGAATCGAACTGCTGGAAGGTTTTGATGAAGTTGATGCCGCCCTTTTTGCCAAACAAAAAGCCCATGCCCGCCACCCGGTAGCGCACCTCAAAGGGCAGCGGCAAGTCGGCGGGCGGCCCGCTCACCAGAATGTCCAGCTGCCCGCCCCGCGCCGCCACTCGCTCGCGCAACAGCGGCACCACGTCGAGCGCCCGCATCAGGTGCCCGTTGCCGGCGCCTTGAATAGCATATAATACCTTCATTTACTTATACTTGTGCTTATGCCTGTGATTGCGAGCCTGCGAAGCAATCGTCCCGGAACGAGTCGTGCAGGTATCGTGGTGGGGCGATTGCTTCGCAGGCTCGCAATCACAGGCGTAGGCCATTAAGTTAGCCATTACTTCAAGTTAAACTCGGCCAGCAGTTCAGCCAAGAGGGCGGCCGGGGCGGCGGCGGCCCGCTCCTCGGGGTCGGGCGCGTCGGTGGCCGCGCCGGGCTGGGGCTGCATCCTGGGGTCGTCGGCGTAGCGGTAGGGTGTCCAGCCCGCGGCGGCGGTGTATTCGAGGGCAGTCAGGTTTTCCACCCAATCGCCCGAATTCAAATACGTCACCTCGCCCTGGGGCGTGGCCAGGTGCTTTATTTCGGGCTGGTGAATGTGGCCGCACGCCACGTAGCGGTAGCCCTGGTTGGCGGCAATGGTGGCAGCGGTCTGCTCAAAATCGCTCACCAAGCTCACAGCGCTCTTCACCCGGTTCTTCACCGCCTTCGACAGCGCCACCTTGGGCCGGCCCACTTTTTTGAGCAGAAAGTTGACCAGCCGGTTCAGCAAAATCAGTAAGTCGTAGCCCTGGCCGCCGAGCTTAGCCAGCCAGCGCGCGTGCCGCATACTCATGTCGAACACATCGCCGTGAAATAGCCAGGTGCGGCCGTGGGGCAGGTCGAGCACGAGCTTGTTAGCGAGCTGAAACTGCCCGAGGCGCAAACCCGCAAACTTGCGCAGCAGCTCGTCGTGGTTGCCAGTGAGGTAGTAGATGCAGGTGCCCTTGGCGGCCAGGCCGGCCAGGTAGCGCACACCCGCATGTGCGAGGCCGGCCAGTAGT
>JBPBPH010000003.1:0-32130 GCA_050954355.1 Janthinobacterium lividum | reverse complement strand
CCTGACCGCCTTTTAGCGTTAACTACCCCCTAGTAAAACGCCGCGCCGTTGGAGCCGATGCCGGTGGCAAACGAATCGACGGCGGTGCCGTCGGGGCGGTAACGAATGGTTTTGCTGCTGCCCGAAAACGAGGCGATGCTGCCGTAGAGCGTGCCATCGGCGGGGTCGATGTTGAAGCCGTAGAAGCCGCGGCGGATAAGTGGCGTGGTGGGTAAGGCGCTGGCCGTCGCATCCAGGCGGTACTCGGCGCGGCCGGCGCGGTAGTAAAGCTGGCTGCCATCGGGGCTCAGGCGCAGGCCGCTGGGCGACACGCCGGCCGCAAACGGCAAACTGAGCTGCTGGCTGGGCGTGCCGGGGCTAAAGCGAATGAGCGCCCCCGGCGACGACGAGAGCACCGGGTAGTTGGGCGCGCCGCCGTAGCGCGTAATGCCCCCGCACAGCACCCAAATGCTGCCGTTGCGGTCGGCCACCAGGCTGCTGGGGCCGTCGCTCACCGTCAGGGTGCTGGTCACCTTCTGCTGCGTGGCGTCGATGATGGTAACCGTGTTCTCGTCCGAGTTGGGCACGTACACGGTGTTGTTGTAGTAGAGCAGCTTTTCGGGGTAGCGGCCGGTGGGCAGCGTGCCTACTACCGCGTTGCTGGTGAGGTCGAGGATGGATACCTGGCCCGCCGCGCCGCTCAGCCACTCCGTCACGTAGGCCCGGTTGGCGGTGGTAGCCACCAGGTAGCGCGGCTGCTTGAGGGTGCTAATGGTGGCCGCCGAGCGGAAGCTGGGCAGGTTTACCACCTCCACCTTGTTGCTGTTGTTCACCACCAGGTACCCTAGGCCGTTGTACACCGTCATCGACTGCACCACGTCGCCCAGCGCGCGGCTATTAGCGTTCTGAAACAAGTCGGTGGTGGCCGTTTTGGTCGTTTTGTCAAACAGCGTTACCGAGCCGTTGGCGCTGCCAAACGCGCCCTCGTTGGTGATGTACACGTTGTTGCCGCTGCCCGTGGTGGGCGTGGGCTGCACGTCGGGGGTACGCTCGCAGCTGGCCACGAAGGCCGCAAAAGCCAGCAGCAGCGCCGGCCGGCCAAAAGAAGAAAAAGTAGGCATTAAAAAAGAATGTGGGGAAGAATGTGGAAATGTGGAAAACATGCGCCTTACCGGTGGAAAACCGCCCAGAGGTGCCCAGCGCCGCCTGCCCGCTGCGCCCAGCCTAGCGCCAGCCCACGCGCAGGCTGGCCTGCACCGCCCGCGGCGGGGCCGGCCGCGCTGCGTAGCTGTAGTAGCTGAGGCCCAGCAGGTTGGTGGCCTGCACCAGCACCGTGAGCGCCACCGGCCCGGCGCCGCGCCAGGTGTAGCCGGCCGTGGCCGCCAGGGGCCAGTAGGCGGGCAGGTAGCCCAGACCCGAGTTGTCGGCATACACCAGCCCGGTGCGGCCCAGGGTGGTGCCCAGCTGCCAGGGCCCCAGGGTTTGGTCGAGGGCCAGGGTGAGCTGGTGCAGGGGCACGTAGGCCAGCTGCCGGTTGGTAGGGTCGGGGTCGTCGGGGGCGCCCTGGGTTTTCTGGGTTTGGGTAAGGGCGTAGCTAGCGCGGCCCTGCACCAGGTAGCGACCGGCGGCATGGCGCAGGCCTAGTACCGCCTCCAGGCCCTGGCTGCGCACTTGGCGCAGGTTGCGCGGGCTATAAATACCGCGCTCGTTGGGCAGCCACTGCACCCACTCGCGCACGGTTTGGCTATAGGCCGTGGCCTCGGCCGTGAGGGTGGTGCCCGCCCCTAGGGGGCGCTGGTAGCTGAGGCCGGCCTCGCCGCCCGCGCCGTTTTCGGGCAGCAGGTTGGGGTTGCCGCCGGGCTGCCAGTAGCGCTCGTTCAGGGTGGGGGCGCGGTAGGTGCGGGCCAAGTTGGCCTTGGCCACCAGCGAATGATTTTGAAAAGAAGTAATTGGTTTTGAGACGCCTAGCGAGTCCGGCCGCTCGTTGGCAAAAACCGTCCACTCGGCCCCTAGGGTGGGCGTGAGGGGCGCCAGGCCGGCGGGCAGCAGCGCCTGGCGCAGGTTGGCGCTCAGGCGCAGGGCAGGGCGCGGGTCGAAACGCAGCAGGGCGAAGGCGGCGCCCCGGTTTTCGGCAATGCGGCCCTGGTAGCCGTCGGCCAGGGCCGCGAAGTGCTGGGCTTCGGCCCCCAGGCGCAGGGTGCCACGCGGGCCCAGCGGCCGCGTGTACTCGGCCTGGGCCTGGGTGGTTTGCACGGCCGAGTTGCTTTGCGCCACTTGGTCGGAGATGTAGTTCAGCACGTCATCAAACCAGGCGCCGCGCACCGCCCACTGCCCGCCATTGGCCAGCACCCGGCGGTAGCCCAGGCGCAGGCGGCGGCTTTGGTCGCGCTCGCGGGCGTGGTCGTTGGCCGCGCCCTCGGCCAACTGAATCTGGCGGTCGGCATCGGTGAGCCAGGCGCCGGCCGTGAGCTCGCCAGCTATTCCTAGCCGCCAGGCTACCTCCGGGCTGATGCTCCACTGGTGCAGCAGGGCCGCGTTTTGGGCGTATTGGCGCACCTGGCCCCCTAGGGTGCGCGTGAGGTAGGGATAGTCGTTGGCGGCCTGGCGATAGCTGGCGGCGGCGCGCACGGCCACCCGCTCGCCCGCGGCCCGCAGCGTGGCGCTGGTGCCGCGCCCGCCCCAGGCACTTAGTCCCACGTCTTGCTGCACGGTGGCTTGCAGGGGGCTGGGTTGGAAGTCGGCCTCGGTATCGAGCAGCACCGTGCCGCCAATGGCGCCGTTGCCGTAGAGCGCGGCGGCCGGGCCGGGCTGCACCACCACGCTGCGCAAGCCACTCAGGGGCAGCAGGTTGAAGTCGGCCTCGCCCAGCGTGGGCAGGTTGATGTTGAAGCCGTTCCAGAGCACGGCCGTGTGGCGCGCCGCCGTGCCCCGCAGGCTGATGGACGCCAGCTGCCCCGGCCCGTAGTTTTTAATGTAGGCGGGCGTGCGCGCTTGCAGCACATCGGCCACCGTGCCGCTGCGGTACTGGCTCAGGGCCAGCGAATCGATGCCCCAGCGGGTGGTGCCCACGGCAAAGCGGCTGGGGCGCACGGCCCGCACCCGCGCCTCGGGCAGGCGGTGCGCCTGGGTGGTGAGCGTGTCAGCGGGGCGCGGGGTAGCGGCGGGGCGCATCTGGGCGCGCGCTGCTGGGGCGGCCGTAGCTACCAGGGCGCAGGCCAGCCCCGCGCCTAGGGAGCGCGCCGCGGCCAAAGACAACTTACTGAAAAACAGCATTGAACTAAATTTTCCAACGAAAATTCAGCTCAAAACCCCGTCGAACTAGCTGCCCGAAAGCAAGCCGGCCAACAGCGCCGAGGCCGAGCGCCCAGCCCGCGCCGCCCAAGCAGCGCGGGAGATGGGCAGTCATTCTCCGCCCGTCCGCCGCGGGCGCTGAACCTGGTGAGTGCTCCGGCAGGTCTCCTGGCTTGCGCGGCCGGGTGGGCGGCCTTCCCACCGGCTGCACCCCCTAGGGGGCCAGGCGCCGGCAGTGGCATGGGGTGCCCACCCCGATATCGCGCCTACAGTTGCGGGGACAGCTCCGGCTCTGCACCGGATTCCCTTTTAAGCCGCGCCCCGTGGCTAGGGGGTTGGCACCATGGCGGGGCAAAGATACGGCAGGCGCCGCCGCCTGAAGCTGGCCTGCGTATCAAGGGCACTGCCACCCTGCCCATGAAGCTGCCCCTTTCTTTTTTTCAGCAGCCCGATGTGCTGCTCATCGCCCGCGAGCTGCTGGGCAAGCGCGTGAGCACGTACCTCGACGGCGAGCTAACCAGCGGCCGCATTGTCGAAACCGAAGCCTACCGGCACGAGGGCGACCCCTCCATCGCGCTGCACTTGCAGCGCAAGCGGCAGCAGGCGCAGGCGCTGTACCGGGCCGGCGGCCACGCCTACCTCTACCAGGTGTACCGGGTGCACACGCTCTTCAACATCACCACCCACGACGCGCAGCACCCCGACGCAGTGCTCATCCGGGCCATTGAGCCGCTGGAAGGCCAGCAGGTGATGCTGCGTCGCCGCGGGTTGGCTACCGTAGCGCGCAACCTCACGGCCGGCCCCGGCGTGCTCAGCCAGGCCCTAGGCCTCACGCCGGCCCTCAACGGCGAGCGCGTAACCGGCCCCCACATCTGGTTCGACGATGACCTGGGCGAACCCCTTGCCGATGAGCAAATTACCGCCAGCTCGCGCGTGGGCCTCGACTATGCCGGCGCCGAGGCCGTGGCGCTACCCTGGCGCTTCCGCCTGGCTGATAGCAAGTGGACCAGCCCGGCGAAATGAGGTAGATGTGAGGATGTGGAGATGTAGAAAACTGGTTTACAGACGCATAAAAAAGCGTTTGTCATGCTTATCTGGCGTACGCTTGCCGAAGCATCTCTACCACGCCGCCAGATGAGTTCGGTAGAGATGCTTCGGCAGGCTCAGCATGACCGCCTTTTTTATTTAAGAGTAAAGCCTCCCTGTAGCTTCACGCCCGCCCCCATCCCCAAATGGTGGCGCTCATCCTTCACGGCGTTGTGGATGTTCCACTCGATTTCCTGCTGAAAGGGGTGGCGGCGCACGGGGCAGTCGGGCATGTGGCAGATGGCGCAGGCGGCAAACGAGCAGGGGTCGGCGTGCACGAACATCTCCACCTCCACGGCCTCAAACTTGACGCGGATGAGCGCCTCTACCTCGTGAATCTGGGTGTGAATGTCCTCTAGCGAGTAGTAGTAGGGCATCTGCATGTGGCAGTCGATGTGCAGGTTGGCGCCGTAGCGCTGCACGCGCAGGTTGTGCACGTCAATCCAGCAGGGGCGGCGCAGGCGCTGTAGCTCGGCAATTACTTCGGCCACGGTGCTCAGGTCGCTCTCGTCCATGAGGCCGCCCACGGCGCTGCGCACCAGTTGGTAGCCGTTGTAGAGGATGAACACCCCTAGGGCCAGCGCCGCGCCGCCGTCGAGGCGCGCAATGCCCGTGAAGTGCACCAGCACCAGCGCCGCCGAAGCCACAATGCTCGTGACGGCGTCGAGGTAGAGGTGCTGGCCATCGCCCACCAGGGCCACTGACTGCACCCGGCGCCCGGCCCGCACCAGCCACAGCCCCAGCCCGAAGTTGACCAGCGCCGTGCCGGCCAGCAGCAGCACTCCAAAGTCGGGCCGCGCCACCGGGTGCGGGTGCAGCAAATTGCGCGCGGCATCAAACAAAATAAAAGCGCCCGCGCTGACGATGAGCGCACCCTCGAAGCCAATGCTCAGGTACTCGATTTTGCCGTGGCCGTAGGGGTGGTTTTCGTCCTTGGGCTGGTCGGCCAGGTAGAGGCTATACAGGGCAAAGCCGCTGGTAAACACGTTGATAATGCTTTCGAGCGCGTCCGTTAGCACCACCTGCGAGCGGGTGAGGCGGTAGGCGTAGAACTTGGTGAGCACCAAGACAATGCTCACGGCCAGCGACAGGAGGCCGAGGCGGCGCTTGAGGGCGGGGGTGGCTGGCATAGGCCCGCAAAGGTCGGGACGGATGGCGGAAATAACGCGGCAAAAAAGTTGCGTCCAGACCCAGCTGCCGTGACGAGCGCAGCGCGGCAACTGCCCCGGCACGACACCCTAGGCGGAGTAGGCTGCTGCAATTGCTTCGCTGCGCTCGTCACGGCAGCTGGGTCTGGACGCAACTTTTTTGCGAAAAAACCAGTCTTTAGGGTAGCTTAAAAATATTTTTAGACAAGTCTAAAATCCTTTACTTTTGTCGCTGCTTCCTAACGCTATTGTGCCCCCTGCTACTCTAGCCCCCGCGCCTACCCCAACGCCCCCGCCGGTGCCCGAGCCCGGCTGGCGCCACGCCCGCACCGGCGCGTCGCTGAGCGAGGTGCACGGCAGCATTGCGGTGCCGGGGCCGGGCGCCCCGTTTTGGCAGCGCTTCCGGGCCTACTGGGGGCCGGGGCTGCTGGTGGCCGTGGGCTACATGGACCCCGGCAACTGGGCCACCGACATTGCCGGCGGCGCCCGCTTTGGCTACACCCTACTGAGCGTGGTGCTGCTGAGCAACTTATTCGCCATGTTGCTGCAGCACCTGGCCGCCAAGCTCGGCATCGTGACCGGGCGCGACCTGGCCCAGGCCTGCCGCGACCACTACGCGCGCCCCGTGAGCTTGGCGCTGTGGGCGCTCTGCGAAATCGCCATCGCCGCCTGCGACCTGGCCGAAGTCATTGGCTCGGCCATTGCCCTCAACCTGCTTTTTGGCCTGCCGCTGCCCTGGGGCGTGGCTTTTACTACCCTGGACGTGCTGCTGGTGCTGCTGCTCCAAAACAAAGGCTTTAAAGTAATTGAGAGCCTGGTAGCGGGGCTTATCTTCCTGATATTCGGGTGCTTCCTGTACGAGATTATCGCATCGCATCCCGACTGGCTGGGGCTGGGCCGGGGCCTGGTGCCGCAGCTGCAGGTAGTTACCAACCCGGCCATGCTTTACGTGGCCATCGGCATCCTAGGGGCCACCGTAATGCCCCACAACCTGTACCTGCACAGCAGCATTGTGCAGGTGCGCCAGATTGAGCCCACCGAGGCCGGCCGCCGCTCGGCCCTCACGTTTGCCACCATCGACTCGACGGTGGCGCTGCTGCTGGCCTTTTTCGTCAACGCCGCCATTTTGGTGACGGCCGCGGCGGCTTTTCACGGCAAGGGGCACGACGACGTGGCCGACATTGCCGACGCGCACAGCCTGCTCACGCCGGTGCTGGGGGCCAGCGCGGCCAGCGTCATCTTCGCCATTGCCCTGCTGGCTTCGGGCCAAAGCTCGACGCTGACCGGCACCTTGGCGGGCCAAATTGTGATGGAAGGCTTTCTAAACCTGCGGCTTAAGCCCTGGGTACGCCGCCTCATCACGCGCTTGGTGGCGGTGGTGCCGGCGCTGGTGGTGGCCATTATCTACGGCGAAAAAGGCACCGGCCAGCTGCTGGTATTCAGCCAGGTTATTTTGTCGCTGCAGCTCTCGTTCGCCGTCGTTCCGCTGGTGCTTTTCACCAGCGACAAGCTCAAGATGGGTTCCTTCGCCAACGGCCCCTGGCTGCGCGCCCTGGCCTGGACGGTGGCGGGCATTATCCTGGTTTTGAACGTTTTCCTGCTCTGGCAAATGCTGACCGGCAACGAGTGAACCAGCTTACTCGGTAGTCATGCCTCCCCGTTGCGCCGCCCTTTTTGCTTCGGGTATTACCGAGCCTCCCCCACCGGCGGGCGGGGCCCCTTCACCCCCGGCCGCACCCTGGGCGGGCAGCTGGTAGCACCGTTTTAAAGCCTGAGCACCCTAGGGGTTTAATTGCCTAAAACCCTTAAAGTCATTCTTATCTGCATCGCCATGAACCCCGCCCTCACCCGCCTCTGCCAGCTGGCGCAGCAGCCCAGCCGCCGCATTATTGGCCTCATGTCGGGTACCTCGCTCGATGGGCTCGACGTGGCGCTGTGCCGGCTGGCGGGCCACGGGCCGGCCACCCAGCTCACGCTTGAGCGCTTCGCCACCGTGCCCTACGCCGACGACACGCGCCGCCGCATTCGGCAGGTGTTTGCCCGCGAGCAAGTGAGCCTGGAATACCTGACGCTGCTCAACCCCTGGGTGGCGCGGCTGCACGCGCGCCTGGTGCTGGAGTGCCTGGCCGCCTGGCAGGTAGCGCCCGCCGAGGTGGATTTGCTGGCCAGCCACGGCCAAACCGTGTACCACGCCCCGCAGCACCAGCACCAGCAGCCCGATTTTGCGGGCCAAAACGCCACCCTGCAGCTCGGCGATGGCGACCACCTGGCCCAGGCCACGGGCATCATCACCCTGAGCGACTTCCGGCAGAAGCACCTGGCGGCCGGCGGCGAGGGCGCCCCGCTGGCCGCTTACGGCGACTTTCTGCTGCTCAGCAGCCCTAGCGAGCCGCGGCTGCTGCTTAACCTCGGCGGCATTGCCAACTTTACCTACCTGCCCCCGGCCGGCCAGGATGCCAGCGCCGCCTTTAGCACCGACACGGGCCCCGGCAATACCTTGCTCGATGCCCTGGTGCGCCAGCACCGCCCGCCCTTGCAGTACGACGACGGCGGGCGCCTGGCCCAGGCCGGGCAGGTGCACCCCGAGCTGCTGGCGGCGCTGCTGGCCCACCCCTTCTTCGCCGCGCCGCTGCCCAAAACCACTGGCCCCGAGCTGTTTGGCGCCGCCTACCTGGCCGCCGCCCAGGCCGCCAGCGGTACCGAGGCCCTAAGGCTGGAAGACCTGCTGGCTACGCTAGTGGAGCTGAGTGCCCTAGGGGTGGCGCGCGCCGTAAGGCTAGCTTTCGCCAGCCAGCCGGTGCCGCCGGTGTATTTGAGCGGCGGCGGGGCGCATAACCCAGCTTTGGTAACTGCCTTGCAACGCCACTTGCCGGGCGTGCCCTTTGCCACTACCGCTACCCTAGGGGTGCCACCCGATGCCAAGGAAGCCATTTTGTTTGCGGTGCTGGCCAACGAGGCGGTGGCAGGCCAGCCGGTGGCCATCGGCGCCGGGCGGCAGCGCGTGCCGGCCGTGCGCATGGGCAAGCTGTCGTGGCCGGGGTAGGCAAACGGGTTTGCAGTTAGGCACAAGCTACCCTCTGATACCATTCTAATAGCCAGCTGGAACCGCTTAAAAAGGATGAGATGAGCGAAAAGTGAACGCGGCCACTTATACTTGAGGCTGCAACGGTTTTGTTCACTTTTTTCTGCTTTTGCTTATGGTTCCTTTTTACTTGCCGGGCCGCTGGGTGGCCGCCTGCTGGGCGGTACTGCTGGGCCTTTTCCTGACCACCGCCGCCTGGGCGCAGGCGGACGGCGCCGGCCAGCGCTACACCCTCATTGGGCGGGTAGCCGATGCCAGCGGCCAAGGGCTACCGGGCGCCACGGTGCTGCTCAAGGGCACTACCCTAGGGGCCTCGTCCGACCTCAACGGCAGCTACTCCATTGCGGGCGCGGTGGCGCCGGGCGCGTATACGCTGGCTGTGTCGGCGGTGGGCTACCGCCCCGAGGCGCGGCCCGTCACCTTCGGGGCGGCCACTACCATCACGACCAACCTAACGCTGGCCGAGAGCCGCCAGAGCCTCGACGAGGTGGTGGTGGTGGGCTCGACGGTGACTACCAGCCGGCGCGAGCTGGGCAACGCCATCAGCACCATCAACGGCAACGATCTGACGCAGAGCGGCTCGGCGCAGGTGCTGAACTCGCTGCAGGGCAAGGTGCCGGGCGCGCAAATCGTGCAGAACTCCGGCGACCCGTCGGGCTCGCTGTCGGTGCGCCTGCGCGGGGTGCACTCGCTGAGCGGCTCTTCCGACCCACTCTACGTGATTGACGGCGTGATAATTAGCAACGCCAGTACCAACGTGTCGCAGCTGGCGCTGGCCAACGATATCGGCAGCGCCAACCCCGGCCAGAACCGCCTGGCCGACCTCAACCCCGACGATATTGCCAGCATCAACGTGATAAACGGGGCGGCCGCGGCGGCACAGTACGGCTCCAGGGCCAGCAACGGGGTGGTGCTCATCACCACCAAGCGCGGGCGGGCCGGGGCGCCTAGGGTGTCGTTTTCGGCCAGCGCCCAGCTCAACGAGCTGCGCCACATGGTGCCGGTGAACACCTACGGCAAGCAGTTTGGCTACGCCGGGCTGCGCCTCTACCCCATTGCGGCCATTACGCCGGCCCAGGTAGCGGCCAACCCCGGCACCACCACCATCGGCATCAACCGGGCCAGCGTGACCACCCAACTCGCTAGCAATGAGGTAGACGTGACGCGCTATAACTACTTCGACCAGATTTTCCGCAAGGGCTACGGCACCGACGATGCGCTGTCCATCTCGGGCGGCTCCGACAATACGCAGTACTACGTGTCGCTGGGCTACCTCAAAAACCAGGGCATCGTGAAGGGCACCGACTTCACGCGCTACAACCTGCGGGCGCGGGTAGACCAGCGCCTGGCCAAGTGGGCCAAAGTGGCGGCGGGCATCAGCTACATCAACAGCTTTGCCAACGAGAAGGCCAACGGCAACGTCTTTTACAGCCCCATCAACTCGGTCAACATCACCAACAACATCTACGACATTACCCAGCGCGACGCCAGCGGCAACCTGCTGGCCGTGGAGCCCACCCGCGTGAACCCGCTCTCGACCATTGAGGACATGAGCTTTACGCAGGGCATCAACCGCACCGTGAGCGACGTGCAGGTGAACCTCACGCCGCTGCCGGGCTTGTCCGTAGATTACGTGCTGGGCGTGGATGCCTACGCGCAGGTGGGGCAGGGCTACATCCGGCCCTACCCCTACCAGGCCACGGCGGGCCTGCCGGCGGCGCGCTACCCCCTAGGGTATGCTTCCAACGCCAACAACGGCGCGCTGCAACTGAACTCCGACGTGAACGTGGGCTACGAGCGGGCCCTAGGGGCTAAGTTTAAGCTGAACCTGCTGGCCGGCTACACCTACCAGTACAGCCGCCAGGAGCTGACCGCCACCCAGGGCCAGAACCTGGCGCCCTTCATCACTACCGTGAGCGGGGCGGCCAGCACCACCGTCACCTCGGCCTACACCCTCGACCGCTTCGATTTGAGCGGCTACTACGGGCAGGCTACCCTCGGCTTCGGCAACCTGGCCTTCCTCACCGGCTCGCTGCGGCGCGACCGCTCCTCAAAGTTCTCGGAGTCGGAAACCAACCAGCTTTACCCCAAGCTCAGCGCTTCGCTAGTAGTGTCGGACTTGGCCTTTTGGCAGGGCGCGGGCTTCGCGCAGGCCTTTAATAGCTTCAAGCTGCGCGCCAGCTACGGCGAGGCTGGCAACCTGACGGGCATCAACTCCTACGACCGCTTCTACCAGTTTCAGCCGGTGGGCTTTTTGGGCAAGAATACCATTGTGCCGGGCACTACGCTGGCCAACCCCAGCGTGCGCCCCGAGCGCATGGCCGAGCTGGAGGGCGGCGCCGACCTCAGCTTTCTGGGCGACCGCCTGGGGCTGGGCGTGACGGTATACTCGCAAAAAATCACCGACCTAGTGGTGCGCCGCAACCTGGCGCCGAGCACCGGCGGCTCGGCCATCGTCAACAACGTGGGCTCGATGCAAAACCGGGGCCTGGAAGTGACGCTGACCGCCGTGCCGGTGAAAACGGCCGCCGTGACCTGGGACGTGAACGTCATCTTTAGCCGCAACCGCAATAAGGTGCTCGATTTGCCCGGCTCGAACGGCGCTACCCAGGCCATTTCGGTAGATAACGCGGCCGGCGCGCCGGTGTACCTGCTCAGCGGCCAGCCGGCGGGCGTGTTCTACGGCTCGGCCTACGCCCGCAACCCCGACGGCTCGCTGCTGCTCACGGCCCAGGGCTTTCCGCAGGACGAGCGCACCAGCGGCCAGGCCACGGGCAGCACTACCTACGTGCCCGCCCGCGGGGCCGACGGCCAGCCCAGCTACGCCGCCGGCACCACCACGGCCAACGTGGTGATTGGCAACCCCAACCCCAACTGGACGGGCTCGTTCAGCACCAACCTGGCCGTCAAGCGCTTCTCGCTGCACCTGCTGCTCGACGCGGTGCAGGGCGTGAGCGTGTTCAACGCCGACAAGCGCACCCGCCAGGGCGTGGGCCTGGGCGACTACGCCGAGCAGGAGCTGCGCGGCGAGCTGCCCCGCGGCTACGTGTTCGCCATCTACAACACCCAGGAGTTTCGCATCGACAACGGCTCGTTTGTGAAGCTGCGCGAGGCGGCCCTCACCTACACGCTGCCCACCGTGAGCAAGTACATCAGCGGGCTGAGTTTGTCGCTGGTGGGCCGCAACCTCATCTCCTGGGACAGCTACAGCGGCTTCGACCCCGAAACCAGCGCCGGCGGCTCGTCCGACTTGCTGCGCGCCATCGACTTCGGCAACGTGCCCATTCCGCGCGTGTACCAGCTCAAGCTGGCGGCTACTTTCTAAGGCCATTCCTTATAAAAAGGCGGTCATGCTGCGCGCAGCCGAAGCATCTCTCCCGCGTAACTAACTTCTACTATTGGATTTACTTACGCGGGAGAGATGCTTCGGCTGCGCGCAGCATGACAGACGGGTTTTTAACTCTCTTTCTCAGTCATTATCCATGAAACGCATCTTCTACCTAACCGCCTTGCTGGCTCTAGGCACCTTAGGGGCTTGCAACCGCGAATACCTGAACCCGAGCACCGCCAGCCAGCAGCAGGTGGTGAGCACCTCCGACGGGCTGCTCACGCTCTGCAACGGCTTGCAGTACCGCTACTCGGCAGGCGCCGGGCTGAGCGTGATTTACAACGCCGTAGCCCTGGGCGGCCTCAGCACCCGCGAGCTGACGGTGCTCAACGTGGGCAACATCGAGGAGTACAACGTGAGCCTGGGCGGCGGCAGCGTCAACAACAGCAACGGCATTGTGCGCAACGCCTGGACGCAGTGCCAGCTGGTGCGCGCCAACGCCGACCTGGTGCTGGCCAACGCCGCCAACGCCCCCGACGCGGGCACCCGCGCCGGCATTGTGGCCTACGCCAGCATTTTTCGGGCGCTGGCCCTGGGCACCCTGGCCGAGTCGTTTGAGCAGGCCCCGCTCGCTACCGCCGACAACGCGCCCTTCGTGCCTCGCCTGCAACTACTCACCGACGCCGTGGCGCAGCTCGAAATGGCCGCCGCGCAGCTGGCTGCCAACCCGGTTTCGAGCGACTTTACCGGCAAGATTGTGCCCGGCCTCGACTTGCCCAACACCCTGCAGGCCCTCATTGCGCGCTACAGCCTGGAGGCCGGCAACTTCGACAAGGCCCTAGCGGCCGCCGCCAGGGTGAGCCTCACTACCAAGTCGGTATTCAACTACGACGACAACACGCGCAACCCCATTTTTGAGGTGGCCTTCGGCAACCGCAACGTGTTTGAGCCCACCGACTACAGCCTGGGCCTCACCGGCGCCCTGGCCCCCAGCGCCGCCGACCAGCGCCTGCCCTTCCTGCTGCGCGCCAACCCCACGGCCACCCAAAACCGGGGCCTGGCCTTTTACACCGCCAACAACGCGCCCATTCCGGTGTACTTGCCCGGCGAAATGCTGCTGATTCAGGCCGAGGCCTACGCCCGCAAAAATGACCTGCCCAACGCCGTGCTCTACCTCAACCGGGTGCTCACCAAAACGCCCGCCCAGGACGCCTACGGCCTAGGGGCCGCCCTGCCCGCCTACGCCGGCGCCCTCACCCAGGACGCCGTGCTGCTCGAAATCCTGCGCAACCGCAACATCGAGCTGGCTTTCCAGGGCTTTCGACTTGAAGACAGCCGCCGCTTCAATCGACCCGGCCCCGGCGCTAGCGGCGCCGAGCGCAACCGCACTTTCTATCCCTACCCGCGCGTCGAGCGCGAAAACAACGCCGGCACGCCCACCGACCCGACTATTTAAAGCGGGGTAATCAGAACATCATGCTCATCTAGCGTCCGCCTGTCGAAGCATATCTACCACACCGCCTAGAGTGTCGTTCGGTAGAGATGCTTCGACTGCGCGGACGCCAGATAAGCATGACGTTCTGTTATCCCGTATCCTTGCGCCCCGCGAACCTCCTAGGGCCCGCGTAGGTTTGTAGTCCCGTGCCGACCGCCTCGCCCCGCATCTTGCTGCTTACGCCGCCGCTCACGCAGCTCAACACGCCCTACCCGGCCACTGCCTACATCAAGGGCTTCTTGGGTGGGCGGGGCTACCAGGTGCACCAGGCTGACCTGAGTTTAGGGCTGGTGCTCAGGTTGTTCTCGCAGGAGGGCCTAGGGCGTGTGTTCGACGAAATAGCGCGCGGCGGCTACCAGTTGAGCGACAATGCCCAGCGAATGCTGCGCCTGCGCCGCCGCTACGAGGCCACCATCGGCCCGGCCATCCGGTTTTTGCAAAACAAGGACCTGACGCTGGCCCCGCGCATCTGCCACGGTCGCTTTTTGCCCGAAGCCAGCCGCTTCGACAACGTGGCCGACCTCGAAACCGCCTTCGGCACGATGGGCCTCACCGACCAGGCCCGCCACCTGGCCACGCTCTACCTAGAGGATTTGGCCGACCTCGTGAAGGAAACCGTGGGCCCGCAGTTCGGCCTCTCCCGGTATGCGGAGAGCCTAGCCATGTCGGCCACCCATTTCGACCCGCTGCACGAAGCCCTGCTCGCTCCGCCCAACCTGGTAGACACCCTGCTGCTGGAGCTGCTCGATGAGCTGCTGGCCCAGCAGCAGTTCGACGTGGTGGGCTTCACGGTGCCGTTTCCGGGCAACCTCTACGCCGCCCTGCGCCTGGCCCAGCACTGCAAGCAGGTTAGCCCCAGCACGCTCACAATTATGGGCGGCGGCTACCCCAATACCGAGCTGCGCACCCTGCAAGAGCCGCGCTTTTTCGACTACATCGACTACCTGACCCTGGACGACGGCGAGGGCCCGTGGCTGCGCATTTTGGAGGCGGTTGGGAACGTACTAGCGCAGCAGCCTCTAGCAGACCGTCATGCTGAGCCTGTCGAAGCATCTCTACCGAACAACGAAGCGGTAGAGATGCTTCGACAGGCTCAGCATGATGGTCTTTTTGATTCTATTGATACCAGCCAGTTCCAGCGCACCTTCCTGCGCAACGCGGGCAGGGCGGTCGAGTACGTCAACCACCCGCACCCCGACGTGCCGCACACCGAGGTGGGCACGCCCGACTACTCCGACCTGCACCTAACTGATTACCTGTCGGTTATTGAGGTGCTGAACCCTATGCACCGGCTGTGGAGCGACGGGCGTTGGAACAAGCTCACCGTGGCCCACGGCTGCTACTGGAAGCGCTGCTCCTTCTGCGACGTGACGCTCGACTACATCGGCCGCTACGAAACCGCGCCCGCTACGCTGCTGGTGGATAGAATCGAGCAGATTGTAACCCAGACCGGCCAAACCGGCTTTCACTTCGTGGACGAGGCCGCCCCGCCGCTGGCCCTGCGCGACCTGGCCATTGAGCTGCTGCGGCGCCGCGTCAGCATCAGTTGGTGGGGCAACATCCGGTTTGAGAAAACCTTCACCCCCGATTTGTGCCGCCTGCTGGCCGCCTCGGGCTGCATCGCCATCAGCGGCGGGCTCGAAGTGGCCTCCGACCGCCTGCTGGCCCTCATGGAGAAGGGCGTCACCATTGCCCAGGTGGCGCGCGTCACGCAGGGCTTTACGCAGGCCGGCGTGCTGGTGCACGCCTACCTCATGTACGGCTTCCCTACCCAAACCGCCCAGGAAACCGTGGATGCGCTGGAAGTGGTGCGCCAGCTCTTCGAAACTGGCATCGTGCAAAGTGGCTACTGGCACCGCTTCAGCATGACGGCCCACTCGCCCGTCGGGAAGAACCCGGCCAAGTACCAGGTGGCCGCCACCGGCCCCGAGCCGGGCCCCTTTGCCTGGAACGACTTGTGGCACGACGACCCCCTAGGGGCTGACCACGGGCAGTTTGGCCCCGGCCTGGCCAAGAGCCTCTACAACTACATGCACGGCGTGGCCCTGCGCGAGCCGCTCAGCTTCTGGTTCGATTTTAAAACGCCGCGCCCCACGGTGCCGCGCCAGCTCATCGGCCAGGCCCTGCAGGCGCCCGAAAAGCCCGACTTCGCCCAGCCCAACCGCCGCCTCTTTTGGCTGGGCAACGCCCCCGAGCTACGCCACGAAACCGGCCGCAAGCACCCTAGGGCCGTGCTCACGTTTTACGAGCAAGCCGAGGACTTTGAGCTGACCACCAGCGAGCTACTCGGTGCCTGGCTACACGAGCTGCTCATGCGCCTCAGCCACGACTACGAAATTAAGGTGCTGCTAAAGGAGGCGGCGGCCAGCTTTCCGCCCGCCGCCGGCTCGTGGGAAACCTTTTTGGAAAGTGAGCCCTGGCAGCTACTGCGCGAGAAAGGATTGCTACTAGTATGAAGTAGCCGAGCAAATGAGTAATTAGGACAAAATGCTTAGTAACAACTAGTTGCTGCTCACCTAGAGGCCTAGGGGCAAGTCACCGCCGGGAAGCGCCGGCAGCTGGTCGGTGAGTGTGCGGGGCACCTCGGGCACGATGGAGCCCAGCGCAGCTAATCCGGCGCCTTGGGCAAGCGCATCTGCGCCGGCGGGTAAGCCGTGCGTCGCCAGTTGCCCTAGGTCTTGCGCGCCGGCGCGCACGGCCGCTACGGCTTGGGTGGCCTGCGTGGCCGTGGCGCGCACCTGCTGCGCGGTGGCATACACCTGCTGGGCCTGGGCCACCACGCCCGCAATGCCCGAGCCGGCCAGCTGCGCGCTGCCGCTGGCGGCGCCACCCGCCGTTAGGTCTAGCTGCGCGGCGGCAATCGTGAGCGAGCAGCGGTAGGAGCCCACTATATCGGCGCCGGCCTCGAATACTTCTTGGTAGCCGATGCACTGCCCGGCTTTGAACGACACCGTTTCGCTGGCCATCAGGCCACTTACCTGAAAAAAGGAAACGTGCCCATCGAGCGGGTAGTGCGGCGTGGCGGCCCACACGAGCAACTGGTCGCCGGCGGGCACGTCGAGCACGAGCTCAAGCAAGCCGTGCCGCACCCGCTCGTTGATGCGGCCGCGCGCATCGGTGGCCTGCTCAAAGCCATAGGAGCAAAGCACTACCGGGTACTCCTGGCCATCAATCTCCAACTTAGCCGCATAGGAAGCCATACACAAAAGACGCTAGTGATAAAAGCTGGCCCTAGGCCGCTGGTTATGGAAAAGCCGCGCCCAAATAACTACTTTTAGGGGCAGTAGCAGGCTCAAGTTACGGTTTTTTCCGGTACGGGCCGGGCCGGGGCCTAGGCTCGGGTACATTGCCGGGCGTAGGCTACTTGCTTCGCCCCGATTTCGCCACAAATTGTCTGCTCCATGAGTGATACGTATTACCAGCTGCCGCTCGATTTGGAGGGCATTTTGGAGCGTCGGCAACTGCCGCGCTGCTCGGTGCAAGAATCCATTGCGCAGCACGTGTACTTGCTGCTAACCACGCACTTTGGTGAGGCGCGCTACGAGCCCGATTTTGGGTGCCAGCTGTGGGAGCAAGACTTCGAGGCCATGGCTACCATGCGCTGGAAAGACCGGGTGCAGCAGTCGGTAGAGCAGGCTATTCAAGAATTTGAGCCGCGCCTGACGCAGGCCCGCGTGCAGATAGCGGTGCTCGACTTTGAGCTGAAGGGCGTGAGCCAGCGCATTCGGCGGCGGCTGGAAGTAACCGTAACGGCCGCCCTGCACCGCACCCGCGAGCCATTTACGTTTCAGGCCAGCCTGTTTGTGGCGCCGCTTTCGGTTGATTGAGTAATTTGCCGCGTCCCCGCCTTTTCTGCCCGCCGTGCTGCCTCCCTCGCCTTTTTCGCCGCCCCCCAGTACCGACTTCACCAAAGCCAGCATTAAGCGCCGCCTCACGCGCCAGGCCGCCGAGCTCTGGGGCTACGGCGAGGCCGACCTCGACGCGTTTGACCCGCTGGTGAACCTGCTGCTCGAAGCGTGCGCCGTGGAGTTTGAGAAAATCGGCCAGGAGCTGCACGCCACCCAAGGCCGGCTGATTGAGCGCCTGGCGGCGCTGCTCAACCCCGACGTAGTGGACGCCCCCCACCCGGCGCACGCCGTGGCCCAGGCCCGCGCCCGCGAGCCGCAGGTGACGCTGCCTTCCGATGCGCAGTTCGTGTTCGAGTTTCCGGCCGTAGGGCGCCAGGCCGCCAGCCGGCCGCTGCACTTCTCGCCCCTGCAAACCACCCACCTAGGGGCGGGCGCGGTGCAGTGCCTAGCCACCGACGACGCCGTGTGGCAGCTCGGCCCGCAAGGGCAAAAGCGCTTGGTAGCCCAGGCCGCTGCCCCCCTACCGGCCGAGCACCGGCGCCTGTGGCTGGGGCTGCGGCTGCCCGCCGGCGAGCAAACCCCGCCGGCGCTAACCTTTTACCTTGACTGGCTGAATGAGCCGCATCGGGCCGACTACCTGGCCTTTTTGCCGGGCGAGCAGTGGCGGCTAGGTGAGGTGCCCCTGACCATTGCCCCCGGCCTAGCGTTGGCGGCTGACGACGATGCTGCGCCCGGTGGGGTGCTGGATGCGGAATACGACTTTCTGCGGCGCATTGAGCAGCAAATTCAGGCATTGTACGCGCCGCTGTTTGTGCGCGTGGCCCTGCCGCCCGCCGCGCTGGCGGCCTACGTGCCCCGGCCCTACCCCGCCGAGCTAACGGCCGCTTTTGGTAGCACTGCCGCGGCCGATTTGGCCGCCCTCACGCAACCCCTGACCTGGCTGGAAGTGCGCTTTGCCCACGCGTTGCCGCCCGAGGCCTTTGCCCAGCTGACTTGCGCCCTCAACTGCTTTCCGGTCCTCAATCGGCGCCTGCATCGGGTGCTCTACCGCTTGCAGCCGGCCCTGAACTTGTTTCCGCTGGTGAGCGAGGAGCCGTTTTTGGCCGTGCGCAGCGTGTATAGCCTCAGCAATGTGAGCTTTCGGGCTACTACCCTGCGCGACCTTACGGAGGGCGACACCGACACCTACACGCTGCGCACCCACGGCGTAGGCCGCTTCGACGCCCGCAGCAGCCGCGAAAGCCTGCGCGAGCTGCTGGAGCTGCTGCGCGATGAAAGCCAGGCGTTTACCGCGGCAGGCACTGATTTTATTGGCGGAATTTTGCGCGAGCTCGACCAGAGTATGGCGCGCTTAGAGGAGCGCCTCGGCCGCCAGCGCGCCACCGAGCAGTCCGTGCCCTACCTGCTGTTGCGCCCCCGCGACGTGCGCGACAGCGTGTACCTAGAGTATTGGTCGAGCAATGGGGCGGCCGCCAACCGCCTGCCTGCCGGCAGCCCGCTGCGCGTGCAAGATGGCCACTACGTAGAGGAGGTACGCCTGCTGACCACCACCAGCGGCGGCCGCGAGCGCCCTAGGTCCGAAGAGCGCACCTACGCCCTGCGCCGCAACCTACTGGCCCGCAACCGCTTGGTGACCCTAGCCGACATTAAGGCCGCTTGCTGGGCCGAGTTGGGTGGGCAGCTGGCCGCCGTGCACGTCGAAAAAGCCTTCCAAACGGGGGCCACGCCCACGGCGGGCTTTGTGCGCTGCATTCGGGTGCGCCTCGCGCCAGCCGCCGCCAGCCGCCTGACTGCCACCGAGTGGCAGCACGCCGCCGAGGCGCTGCAAGCGCACCTAGGGGGCCAGTCGGCCCTGAACCTGCCGTATGAGGTAGTAATAGAGCCGGCCTAAGGCATTGGCGCACAGCTATCTCCGGCTGCCCTAGGGTAGCCGGGGCGTTGGAGGCATCGTATGCTAGTAAGTGAGCTGGTTGCAAGGCAGGGGCGGTTCTCACTGCCGTTGCCCTGGGCTGGCTAGCGAATCAGCCGGCTCTTCCATTAAGTCGCGGTCGGCGGGGCTGTTGTAAAGTGGGAAGCTGCCTTCGTTAGTAGGCGCAAACCAGTTGGGCTGGGTGTGGCGCCAGGCCTGAAAGGCGGGTTCAGCCTGCTGGCGTAGTTGCAAGGCTTCGTTGGCCGCGGCGGGGGCCGCCGAGGCCGTGGCGGCGTTGATGCGGGCTAGCCACTGCGCCCCGGCGGGCGTAGCTTCCCACTGGCGGCGCTGCCGGTTCTCCTGACGCACCTTGGCCTGGAAGGCAATGCCGGGGTGCACCACCGGAAACGTGATGCCGCGTTCCGTAAGCAACTGCTTTACTTGCTACTGCGCTTGGTAAGCTGGCATGCTTGGGCTCACGTACCGACTTTGCACCGAAAAAGCTAGGGTGGCCCTGTGATTGTCTGGTTTCTAAATGTCGGCGCCCTGCTTGATTAAATACGCTACTTGGTCGAACCGCGCATTGTCGGCTAGCACAATGGCAGCCGTGCGGCCATCCGGCGCCTGTCCGTTAATAGCGGCGCCGTGCTCCAGCAGCAAGCGCATTTGGTCGAAACGGTCTGCCTCGGCCGCCTGAATGAGCGCCGGGATGTGCTGGTACTGACTATTGGGATTGCCGCCGTGGTCGAGCAGCACACGCAAGATAGCCAGGTCTTCGCCGCCGGCCGCCAGGCCCACGGCTTGCGCCTGCTCCCGATCCTGACCCAGTAGCGTTTGCTGGTTAGGGTCGATGCCGTGCGTAAGCAGCACCTGCATGCACTCCTTGCGCCGGTTCATCATGGCGTAGAGTAGTAAAGTCATGCCATCAGGTGCAGTTTTTGGGAGCGTTGGCGTAAGCAAACGGGCTAGCTCCTGCTGGTTATCGGTTTCGATGGCCTGCGCCGGTGGTAGCAGTTCGTCGCTGAAGTACTTGGTGGCGGGGTAGGTAGGGCGCATAGCGGCGGGCAAACCTTCGCCGCAGGCAGCGAAGGAGAAAGCAACGAGTAAACAGTAGAAAAAGCGAAGCATTGCGAGAGACTAAGGCAGGGACTGCGTGAATTTCTTAATAGTGGCCGTATCCTCGTCTTTTTGGGTTTCTATCTGCTCTACCAGCGGCACTACCGGGTGCAGCCCTCCGTCATGAAATTCCCGGCGAATGCCAACTGCCGCCGGCAGGTTGTCTGGGTGGTCAATAGTGGGATTGACCAGCGGACCGACAAGGGGATTTAGCACCGATTCGAGCGACGGCTTCGCGATGAGTGGGTAATCTTGCAGCAAACTCAGCGGGTCATGGTCAGAATAGTAGGCCTGAATTACCTGCTGCTGCCGAGATAGGTCATTGGGGTCCAGGTCCGCTCGCAGCATGGTGTTGGCGTGCAAACCAGCTGCGTTGAAAGTATACGTAGGCTGCCCCGTGAGCAGCCCCGCCAGGGATGCCTCGCCCCCGCCCAAGGAGTGCCCCGTGATATCAAATCCTTTAGGGTTCATTTTGAACATGCTCTGTGCAACTTGCTGCGCTTGGCGGTACTGGTCGGTATCACGGCCTAGGCCTTGCAGCAGGTCGGTGGTCACATCGGCTTGCTGCGAAGTATAGGTGCCCCGAAAAGCCAGCACCTTCCGCCGGGGCTGCTCAAAATTGCTTTCGTATTCCACGGCCATAAAGCCGCTGTGCTTGTCCTCGGTCACGCTTTTTACGGCCCAGCCTTCGGGAGGGGGCGTCTGGCGCACGATGGTGCGCTGCCCTTTGGCCCCAACGGCTACTTCGTTTTCGTACGAGTCGTCGGCCAGGCGGGCCCGCTCCACGGCTACATTGTTGCGAGCCAGCCGGTTGGTAGCATCCTGCAAGCGCTGCCGCTCGGTAGCCAGGCGAGCAGCGCCGACGCTGGGCGCCACGCGCGTAGCATCGGCCGCAGCCACCAGCGAGCCCGGGCTGCTGGGCGGGGCGGCGGCTAGTTGGGTGCGAGCTTGCTGCAGCAGGTTCAAGCGGGCGGTGTAGCGCTGCTGCTTAGTTAGCAAGGGGGTGGCCAGCGTCTGCGTAATGCTGGCAGCCAGCGCGGGGGGCACGTAGGCATAGTCGCGGGGAGCTGCGCTCACATAGGGAGTGGGCGCGCTGCCGGGCGTTAGGGTCAGCCCATCGGAGGCCAGCGTGAGTTGGCATACGTAGGCGCCCGGGTTGATAGCGCCCGCCGTGAAAGTTTCTTGGTAGCCCACGCATTTCCCCGCCTGAAAGCTCAGCGTTTCGCGGGCCGTGCGGCGGTCGGCTTCAGAGAACGTAACGTGCCCCGGCAGGGACTTGTGCGACGTGCTGGCCCAATTAAGCAGTTGGTCGTGGTGGGGTACATCCAAGGTGAGCTGCACCAAGCCGTGGCGCACTTTGGCACTTACCCGGCCCCGCTGGTCGGTGTCTTGCGTAAACTCGTACTAGCACCGGCGCACCGGGTAAGTTTGGCCCTCGAGGGTTAGCTCGGCATAAAACGACGACATTGACTAGGGGCTGCAAACGTGGAAAAGGGCCAGGCTCAGCGTTAAAGCTACGCGCTCACGGGCAAGGCCTGGGCGGCGGGCGCCTGCTCCGTTTCCCATACCAGCTCGTCGCTTTCCGCGGGCTTGCTGAGGCGCAGGGTGGTGCCGGGCCGAGCCTCGCCGCCGATAATGAGCCGCGAAATGGGCCGCCGCAATTGCGAGCGAATCATGCCCGTAATGGGCCTAGCCCCGTACTTGGGCGTAAAGCCCGACAAGGCCAGATGCTGCCGCGCTTCGGCGCTGATTTCCAGCGTGATGCCCTGCCGCCGCAGCTGCTCCAGCAAGGGCCGCAGGTGAATATCGAAGATGCGACCCACGTTTTCTTCCGAGATGGGGGCGAAGGGCACAATCTCGGTGAGGCGCGCCAGAAACTCGGGCCGGAAGTGGCGGCTCATAGTTTCGAGCAGCTCGGTGGAGGTGGGCGGCTGCCCGGCGGCGAAGGCGCGGCTCACCTGCTCGGCCCCGATGTTGGAGGTGAACAGAATAACGGCGTTCGAGAAATCGCCCTCGCGGCCCAGCCGGTCGTGCAGGCGGCCTTCGTCCAGAATTTGCAGAAAGATGTCGAATACCGACGGGTGGGCCTTTTCAATCTCATCGAACAGCACCACCGAGTAAGGCTTCTCCCGGATTTTATTCACCAGCAAGCCGCCCTCTTCGTAGCCCACGTAGCCGGGGGGCGCGCCGTAGAGCAACGCCGCCGAGTGCTCTTCCTTAAATTCCGACATATCGAAGCGAATCAGAAACGACTCGTCGTTGAACAGAAAGTCGGCCAGCGCTTTAGCCAGCTCCGTCTTGCCGGTGCCGGTAGGCCCTAGGAGGAAAAACGACCCAATAGGCTGCCCCGCCTTGGTGAGGCCCGAGCGCGACTCCAGGATGGCGGCGCACAGCGCACGCACAGCCCCTTCTTGGCCCACCACGCGCTGCTGCAATACCTGGTCCATGCGCAGCAGCTTTTCGCGCTCGTTGCTTTGCAGCTTGCCCAGCGGGATGCCGGTTTTGCCCGACACGATGGCGGCAATGTCTTGTTTTTCTACGCTTTCCTTCTTGGTGTCGGCCAGGGCCAGCACGGCCGTCAGCAGCTCGCGCAAGTAGGTTTCCAGCTCGGCGCTGGTTTCGAGCTGCTCGGGCTGCTGCTCGTTTTCGAGCTGGTTGAGCCAGAGCTGGCTGACCTGATTTTGCACCTGGTATAAAAACCAGCGCAGCTCGCGCAGGTAGTCGGCCTCGCCCAGCTCGCCTTGGCGGGTGGCGAGGGCGTCAAACTCCGTTTGCAGTTGCTGAAGGCTGGCTACGGCCTGCTCGTCGAGCATCCGAATGGCGGCCATGGTGCGGTCCACCAGGTCGATGGCGGAGTCAGGCAGTTGTCTGTCTTTAAGGTAGCGCTTGGCCAGGCGCACGGCCTCGGCCACGGTGCCCGGCCCTAGGGCCAGGCCGTGGTGGGTGGCGTAGAGGGGCAGCACGCGCTCCAACATGCGCTCGGCCACTACTACCGAGGGCTCTTCCACGCGCACGGTGTCGAAGCGGCGGTTAAAGGCCTCATCCTTCTCGATGTACTGCCGGTACTCGTCGTTGGTAGTAGCCCCAATAACCGTCAGCTCGCCGCGCGCCAGCTCGGGCTTGAGCAACTGCGCAATGCCGCTGCCGGCACTGCCCTTGGGGTCGAGCAGCACGTGCAGCTCGTCAATAAACAAGATGGCGCGGGTATACTGCTTCAGCTCGGTAAGCACCTTCTTGATGCGGTCCTCCACTTCGCCTTTATAGGAAGCGCCCGCCACCAGCGTCCCTAGGTCCAGCTCAAACAAGGTTACGTCGCGCAGGTGCGTGGGCACCAGCCCTAGGGCCAGCTGCTGGGCAAAGCCTTCAACTAGCGCCGACTTGCCCACCCCCGGCTCGCCAATGAGCAGCACGTTGGGCTTGGTGCGGCGGCCCAGGATTTCGGCTACCAGCCGGATTTCGCGGTCGCGCCCCACAATGGGGTCGAGCTGGCCGGCGCGGGCCTGAGCAGTTTTATCGGTGCAGTAGGTGCCTAGGGCGCCGCCCTGCCCGGCGGGCGCTGGGCCGTTGGCCGGCGCGGCGGCCCTAGGGCCAGCCGAGGCGCCTGAAGCAGCCGGCAGCTCGGCCTGGGCGGCGTCCAGAATTTCTTTTTGCGTGAGTGATAGCGATTTTAATTGCTCGGCGGTGAAGGCCAGGCCCGGCCGCAGCAGGGCGGCTAGGGCGCAGAGCGCGTCGGGTTGCTCGCGGGCCAGTTGCAGAGCCACTAGGTCGGCCAGTTCCAGGGCTTGCTGCACGGCGGCATCGGGGGTGGGCTGCTCCACGGGGCGGGCAGCCTTAGGCTCGTCTTCGAGGCGCACTTCGGCCCACTCGCGCAGGTAGTGAATGTCCTTGTCGAGCACGGCTACCAGCCATGAGGCTAGGCCTATCTCATTGTGCAGCAAAGCCATGAGCAAGTGCGGGGCGGCGTACTGGGCCTGGCGGTATTCATGGGCCACGGCCTGCGCAATGTGCAGGCTGCGCCGGAGCGTATCGGAAATAGCCACGGGCGGAAAAGAAAACGGCGTGAAAAGGAATGGACAGGCAAGCTACGGCCTGCAAGTAAAGCAGCGAGACCAGACAACTTACGCCAAGCCAGCGCCGCCAGGCTAACTCATCAAAATCGGGGGCGGCGCTCAACCTTCGGCCAAGCCCAGCCGTAACCCTTAAATAAATGGTAGTTTGCGCGGCGGGCCGTATATTTTCGGGGACTTAGCTGCATTATTCCTTTTCCTATGGCACTGTACTCCTACGGCATCGGCGGCCAGGAGCGTAAGCTCGACAATGCTTCCGAGGCTATTTCGGACATTCCCATTAACCGCACTCTGTTGGTTCAGAAGCTTACTACGGCCACGCCCCTACGCCCGCAGATAGTGGAGAAACTCAAAACGCCCGAAGCGGTTTTTGCCCACTATAAGCCCGAAGTGGCCGTCGAGTTTCAAGACGCCGACGGCGCTGTAGTGCCCGAAAAGCTGCAATTTTCCTCGCTCGGCGACTTTGGCAAGAAAGGCATTATCAACCAGAGCGATTTTCTGCGCGGGCTAGCCGCCGAAACCGACGACTTAAATAAACTACTGCGGCAGCTTAAGTCCAATAAAATTCTGAAAGCCGCGCTGGAAAACCCCGAAACTAAAGCGGCTTTCCTGGGTGCCATTCAGGCTATGATGGACGAATTGGCCTAGGGCTAGTACTCTTTTCTCTCGCTTTTCTGCTTCCTTTTTCCTTATGGCTCTCGAACAGCAGCAAGACGCCGCTACCGGCTACCGGTCGCGTGAGGCGGCTCCTTCCCTCGAACAAAGCACGCAAGCCCTGCTCAAAGTAGGCGGCTTCGATTTACTGGAAACTACCATCGACGGTGCTTCCAACCTTAACCCTGAGAAGAAGGCCCGCAAAAAGATTTTTCTGTCGGAAGACAACAAAAAAGCCGACCGCCAGCAACTTAAAAAGCGCCTAGCCCTCTGGCACAAGCTTTTGAGCGAGAGCGACTCGGTAGCCGACGCTGCGCAGAAAGGCCAGCAGCGTGTAGAAGCAACCGAGCAGCAGCTCACCGATAACCTGCGCTCGGCCGTGGAGGCTACTCACGAGTTAGAGCAAGCCTACCGTTCGGTGGCACTCTTTTTTAAGAATACCGACCAGGATGAGGTTAAGAACGTTTCTATTCTGAATGCCGACAAAGACCAGTTGCAAGACTTGGATAACACTACGTTTATTGACGCAGTATCGGAGGAGCTGGAGCAGAATTACGACCGCCTTGACCTGCGTGACAACTACTCGCTGCTGGTGGTGCCCGGCTACCTAGGCTCGAACAAAGTGCTCGATAAGTGGAGCAAAATTGCCCATAAAAACAAGGTGATGATGGTCACCGACTTCGAGCATTACGACACGCCCGAGGACGTAATAGAGCTTTTTGAGGAAGCCAACCTGACAGGCGCTGATGCGCACAAGTCAAACGTTATCATGACTACCAATTGGCTAGTGGGTCGCGGCAAGCTCGAAGAAATTGGCGAAGAAGAAGACTTGTTCGTGCCGCCGTCGTCGGCCCTAGCAGGTCGCATCTATGCCACACTGGCCTCGCAGGTCACGGCTGGGCGCAAGCACGGCACGCTGAATGAGGTTGATGGGGTTAAGTTTCCGTTACGAAAAAGCGAGATTTCTAACCTCGAAAAGATTGGCTTGGTGCCGATGGTTAACGAATACGGCCGCGTGATGGCTTTCTCGGCCAAAACGCTTTTCAACGGCGATAATATCGGATTACAGACGTATTCAGTAGTGCGCGTGTTCGACTACGTGACTAAGGTGCTGATTGATTTTTTGAATCGGCGGGCCTTCGAAAACTGGGACCATAACATGCGCATGGACATTCAGGGGCAAATTGTGCGCTTTTTAGACGGCATTGCCGGACCGGGCAAGCTGATTGAAAAGTTCTCCATTAAAAAATTTGAGCGCGACCCCGACCAAAAAGACCGGATTTTGCTTGACATCCACATGGTGCCCTATTTCCCGGCTAAAACTTTCCTCGTATCGCTAGACGGCACTAAGGGCGATGACCCCGACAACCCCGACCGCGACTGGAACGCAGAGTACGCGCAGCAATAGCTCAACCTTATGCGTATCAAGTAAGTAAGCTTACCTTTGGCTAGGCAGTACTGCCTAGCCAACTCATATTTTCCACCACCCTTTTCTTTTTCACTATGGCTTCTTTTAGTGCAGTTTTCAGCGCCGCAGGCAGCGAGGAATGCGAGGTAGTAAGTTGCAACTACTCCTTCAACCAAACGACCGACGACAAAGGCCGTCCTTCGTCGGTAGTGCAAGGAGGCACCATTAAGTGCACCATCGTTTCAACCGACAGTACCAAACTCATCAGTTGGATGCTGGACCCTTACAAGCGCGCCGATGGCAAGATTGTATTCAAGCGCGCTGACCAAGACTCGAAGATGAAAGAAATTGATTTCAAAGAGGCTTACTGCGTGAGCTACACCGAAAATTTCGACGCCCGCGGCGACCAAACGCAAGCTTCTATGACGCTGAGCTTGGTTATCTCAGCCAATAAGATTGACGTGAACGGCGCTACGCTTGACAATAAGTGGGTATAACGGTTTGTCGTTAAAAAAGAGCCCTGCTAGACATATCTAGCAGGGCTCTTTTATTTACAACCAGTTTCAAAATAGGTAGCATAGTCGTAAAAGCCAATGCTGACTATATCAGTAGTCTATGGCCTCAGCTAATAGCTGCTTCAGCAAAAGATAAGTGCTACTGCCTTTTGCGAGGCCTGCTGCCGTATTATCTCAGGCGCTTACGTTGAAAGATGGTAATTTTTTACTCGTTAGCCATGAACAGGAACGCACCGTGCCCGTAGCCTACTTAGGGCAGTTATGGTACCCTAGCGCAAACCCATCCGTAGTGGCCGTTCGCAGCAATTACCGCATGTTGCTCACTAATAGCCCATCGGCTTTTCACCTTAAGCCAATGGAGCGCCGCAGCGCGCGGTCTACCAGCCGGAACCATCTGCTGGCCTATGAAAAAGCAGGCTGGCGTAAATCAGTGTTTAAACCAAAAACAGATCAGCCACTCATCCTTACAAATAAGTGGCTGATTATAAATGAGCGAGAAACGAGATTCGAACTCGCGACCCTCAGCTTGGGAAACTATAGTATTAGAGCACTCAATCATTGCTAATAGCCCTTAGCAATAGAAGAAACACTGTTTTTATGGTTTTTAACCTGTTAGTGTTTATCATCGCTACCCCCCTTTCAACTATATTTGTGTAATTCGACGTGTAATTTATGCATGGTGCGTTACAGGGTGCGTTATACAATATGAGTAAGACCACGGAGCACAAGGAAGGTAAGGCTACAGTAAAAGTAGTATACTATACCAGCAACACTTTGGCCGATGGCTCCCACCCCTTCTTTCTTCGCATCACCAAAGACCGTAAACGTAAATACATTGCTACCGGCTTAGCGCTTCATCCCAAGTATTGGAATGCAGGCAAAAAGGAGGTTCGCAAAAGCTATCCTGAGCCAGGTCGCGAGAAGTTATTGAGACAATTGGCCGAGTGGGAAGTCAAGTATAGCGGAGCTGCTACGGCGCTAGCCGAAGCAGACGAACAACACGACGCTCTAGCAGTAGCTACCAAAGCAATCGAGGACCGCAAGGCGGCACGTCGAGTAAAGCTACTAGCATATTGTAATGAGCTCAGTGCTGGCTACCTCAAAACAGGACAGTCAGGGAACGCTACGGTGTACCGCGACTTGCGCAACCAACTGGCTAAATTCATTGCGGCCGAAGCTAATGTTCCAGCTCCACCAACAGGCCGAGGGCAAACTGATGCCTGGATAATTTGGCTCGGTCATTACGACATACCTATTGACTGGGTAAATGTAACTTTTTGCCACAAATGGGAGCAGAGTCTACGTGCTACGGGTATAAAAGAAATAACTCTATCACTGCGGTTTCGCACGTTACGCGCAATACTTAATCAAGCTATTGCGACAGGTTTGATGAAGGCTAGCTCATATCCCTTTGCTCGCACTGTGGCTGAAAAGCATAAGCTGCAAGTTGGCAAATTTGATGTGAGTACAGCGAAACGAGCCGTGAGTCGCGACGAACTACGCCGTCTCGAATCATTAAAAGCGACAACTGACCGGCAGCGCTTAGCTAAAGATGTATTCTTGTTTTCGTTTTACAGTGGCGGTATCAATTTCGTTGATTTAAGTCAGCTACGTTGGCGCGACTTAAGCGACGAAGTGCTCGATACAGGCCACTTTTTACGACTTAACTATGTGAGACAAAAGACAAGTGGCAAATTCTCAATAAGACTATTAGCACCTGCTGCCGCCATTGTGAATGCTTACCGTTCCTACACTTATGCTACGCCGGCTAGTTATGTATTTCCTATCCTAGACTTGGTGAAACATATTAGTCCCGCTCAAGTGAAGAATAGGCTGCATAAGATTTTAGGACAAGTAAACCATGACTTAAAATATTTAGGTCAATTAGCAGGGATTACTACGCCTCTCACTACTTACGTTGCTCGTCACTCTTTCGCCACTACACTGAAACAAGCAGGCACCCAAACGGCAGTAATATCTCAGGCAATGGGACACAAGTCTGAGGCTGTTACATCTGTTTACTTAGATTCTTTCGATTCAGATATTGTAGACGCAGCTTATATAAATCTTCTTTAAAGCGCTTTTTCCATGATAACGTTTGATGATACTCATAAGCTTGTAAATAGAATATTGCTCCCTGTAGTTGGCATCCTATCAGAATCTATTCGTAATAAAATTGCGCAAGACGATAATAACGCTCTTTTAAAAGTACAGAAACTAATAAGCATTGATTATAAATTATTTAAGACCGAACTAGATAAAAATCTATCTTTTTTAGATAGAGAAGATTATGTTTCATACCTTAATGAAACTGCTTCATTATTCACTGTTCCTATTGTGCAATTGCAAAATGCAAATGACTTAGCGCAACAACTCGTATTGAAGCATGGAAATACTTATCAAGATATTGCTTGGATTGAACTAAAAAGTACATTGCAATCTCAAATTCTCAATAATGAAGCCACTAGCAAAGCTTGTATTTTATTAATGATTGCTACAGGTGGCCTCGGATATTATCAGGCTGCTTACGGAGAGGTAGAAAGGCTACTCAGGTTATACGACAGAAAATTACCTCAAACGAGTAAGGCAAGCATCCTAAAAACCAAATATTCAGCAGGAATAACCGACTTATGGCAAGGATTACTAGTGCCTGGATTTACACTAAGTGACTTAGACCAACTACTAGTAAAAATTGGGATTATTGATAATGCAAGTAGCCTATCAGTCACGTCAGAAACAAAGCCAGGCTCTTGGGTGGGAGTCATGCACGCGCTAAAGGAATCTAAAAAGCTCACCACTAATAATAAAGCAAAGATTTATAGGGCTATTATGGCCAGGTACAAGCCCGAATCATTCAGCTCTAGCAGTTTTAGAAATTATAATGCTGATAATCAATTTTCTAACTCATCCTATAATCGAGCTAAAGCGTTTTTATAATCGATTATTGCAAAGGTGCAAACTTGTAAATTTTCTGCAATTTGCAATTTTGCAATAATTCAATAAGCTTGCCACCTTCTCTTTGTAGCATTCTTACCGGCTAACCTTTCCTGTAGGCACAGTGGCTGCATGGCATCCCTTATTACTTCGGGCGTTGATTATGCCCAGTTTTTTGATGACCTCAGAACGGTCATTCGACATGAGGTAAAACAGGCTATCTCACCAACACCTTTCAACCCCGAAGTTGGTGGTATAGAGTTGGCTCAAGAAGTCACTCGCTTGAGTAAACCTCGAATTTATGCGCTAGTATCAGCACGTGGTATTCCTCATTCAAAAAGAGGCAATAAACTCTACTTTAATCGGGCTGACCTTCTAGCTTGGGTAGAACAAGGTAGGCGGGATGAATGCAAAATGTCAGCTACCTAATGACAACGACAGAGTTTTATAAACTGCTAATTGTAGCTACTGCTCAAGCATTGTCAAAAACTAAGCTCTCGTCGAGAGAAATTAGCCATCCTCCTGTATAAAACACAGTCAGCTAGGGAACGCTAATTGAAAGATTAGCTAATAGCAAAATCGATTACCTAATCGATTAGCACAGCTATTATGCCTATTGCCGAACACCTTAGACTGACTAAATATTTTTAATATATGCCTAAGCCCCTCTCTCTTTCTGAACGCAAGTGCCTTTGGTGCAAAAGCCTAATCACTGGCCGGAGCGATAAAAAATTCTGTAAAAATTCTTGTAAATCTCATTATAAGCGTGCCACTCCTTCATCTTCAGAGATATTGCCTGAATTACCTCCTCTATCGGCGCATGCAACAATCATAGCGCAAGCACTATTTGCTTATGATCCAGATCATGTGCTAATGCTTCCTTATGAGGAGGAAGAAGTCGATGAAAATAACAATGTAATAGAAGGTTCTATTATCAAGGTTCCATCTAATGAGTCATATGAATACTACCTAAAAGTACGTCGCTACCAAGAAGAAACAGACTCACTACATACTCCATATGCTGATGTTATAGAAGCATATCTGGACAATATTTATGATCAGCCAGGTATCAAACTACTTGATAGTCATATCGAAAGACTAGCGGAAATCATTAATATATATGTGCGGCATCCTGGGCTAGATATTCCTGGGCATATTGCCCATTACCGCTTGTCAAATTTATACTTAATTTATCACCATGTACAAAGCCAGCGCAGATATTATGTATCACTTATTGCTAAAGGTGAAATACCATACCTTTTGGGCGTAGGAGGATATCTACTCGACAGGCATAAAACCTACTTGTGGGGAAATTTATTAGGCGTAGAATAATCGATTGTATTCAATAAACAGCCCTTACTACGCAAAATAGATATTTATAATATGATAGCTGTCAGATTTTTCTGTATATCTCCTATTCACAAAACAGAAAATATAGCAGATAAATACTATTTATTATTTTGCGGTGCTTCTGCGTCTAACTCTCGAATTAATAGCATTCGGACTAATCCTGCTAAGCTGATACCTCTACGCTTAGCTAGAGCTTGCGACCTTTCAAATAGGTCAGCAACCATACGTAAGTGAAACACCTTACCATCTGCGGGAGCCTCTTCTTTTTTCATAATAGTACCAGTACAAAGCAAAGATAAGCTGTGATACAATCGGCAGCGTAAGTATCACAAATAATCTTTTATGTGATACAAACAATCACATGCAGTCATTACATTTGTGATACAAACAATCACAAGCACATTTTATCTGGTCATCCTAACTAGATAAAATGCACTGTTGATTTTGAATTAAGTATCTGATCAACAGCATAAAAGTGAGGATTTGCAATAATATGATAGTCTCCTACTATTCTTCTATCACTTTAGGCAAAGTTGAAGACATATCTTTTTTAGACTTTCTAGCCGACATCAAAGCAGGTCGCTGGAGTGAGCAGGTACTATCCGTACGAGCTCTTTACCCTACTTCTGAATATAGCCAAGCTAAACGTAAGCTGCCCGGTATTACTGCCTCAGGAAAATTTGCTAACGGATATTCTACAACCGACGAGAATAGCCAGCAAAAATTTTGTACGGGTCGCACGTACAAGGACTTACAGGAACACAGTGGTATTATTTACTTAGACCTTGATAGTAAGCAAAATCCAGCTATGGATGTAGCTGAGTGTACTACTCCCCAAAAACTGGACAGTTTAGCGGGGCTTGTTAAGTAATATGTCTATGCTTGGATAAATGAAGGATGGGCGAAGACCTGGGCCGGCG
>JBPBPH010000097.1:0-32508 GCA_050954355.1 Janthinobacterium lividum | reverse complement strand
CTGGCCGCCTTTGGGCAGCTGCTCGACCCCGCCCGGCCCGCTGCATGAACACCCTGACCGAACTACTCGCCTTCTGGCGCAGCCACCTCGACAAGCTGGGCCAGCAAACCGTGCAGCACGTGGCCCTCACGGCGGCGGCCTTGCTGCTGGGCGGGGCCCTAGGGGTGCCGCTGGGCATCTGGCTGACGCGGCACCGGCGCTGGCAGGGGCTGGTGCTAGGCGCGGCCGGCGTGCTGCAAACCGTGCCCAGTATTGCGCTGCTGGGGTTTCTGATTCCGCTGCTGGGCATTGGGGCCACGCCGGCCATTCTGGCGCTGCTGCTGTACTCGCTGCTGCCCATCATTCGCAACGCGGTGGCCGGCATCGAGGGCGTGGACCCGGCCGTGGTGGAGGCGGCCCGCGGCCTGGGCTTTACCGACGGGCAGGTGCTGCGGCAGGTGCAGCTGCCGCTGGCCCTGCCGGTGCTCATGGCCGGCCTGCGCACGGCCACGGTCATCAACGTGGGCGTGGCCACGCTGGCAGCCTACGTGGCGGCGGGCGGCCTGGGCGAATTCATCTTCGGCGGCATCGCCCTCAACAACCCCGCCATGATACTGGCCGGGGCCGTGCCCGCCGCCGCGCTGGCGCTGGCCTTCGATGCGGGCCTGGGGTGGCTGGCGCAGCTGTCGGCCCGGCGCCTGCGGGCGGTGGGCGGCGGGCTGCTGCTGGCGCTGCCCCTGCTGGCGGCCGGCTACTGGCTGCCCAGGGCCACCGGGCGGCTGCAGGCCGGCTTCAGCCCCGAGTTTGTGGGGCGGGCCGACTGCCTGCCGGGCCTTACCCGCGCCTACGGCCTGCGCCGCCTGCCCAGCGTAGTGCTGGCGCCCGCCCTGGTGTACGAGGCTGCCCGCGACGGCCGCGTGGACGTGATTGACGGCTACAGCACCGACGGGCGCATCCGGGCCTACGGCCTGCGCGTGCTGGCCGACGACCGCCACGCGCTGCCACCCTACTTTGCCGCGCCCGTGCTGCGCCCCCAGCTGCTGGCGCAGCACCCCGAGCTGGGCCCGGTGCTCGACCAGCTTAGCGGCCAGCTCTCGGACTCGGCCATGACCAACCTCAACTACCAGGTGGACTACCTGCACCGCGAGCCGCGCGCCGTGGCCCTAGGGTGGCTGCGCCGCAAAAGGCTGTACCGGGCGCCGCGCCCGCTGCCGCCCGGCGCGCCGCTGGTGCGGCTGGGCTCCAAGATTTTTGCCGAGCAGTACATTCTGGTGGAGCTATACGCCGCCCTCATCCGGGGCCAGACCGACCTAGCGGTGCAAACCAAAACCGGGCTGGGCGGCACCACCATCTGCTTCGAGGCGCTGCGCGGCGGCCAAATTGATATGTACCCCGAGTACACCGGCACCGGCCTGCAGGTGCTGCTGCAGCCCTCGGCGGCGGTGCTCGACTCGCTGGGCGGGCGCCCGGCGGCGGTGTATGGCTACGTGCGGGCGCAGTTTGCCCGGCGCTACGGGCTGCAGTGGCGCGCGCCCCTAGGGTTCAACAACGCCTATTGCCTGCTCATGCGTCAGGGCCAGGCCGGGCAGCTCGGCATTGCCAGCATCTCGCAGCTGGGGCGGTATTTGGGGCGCTAAGGGGCCTAGGGTTGCGGCTAGGCCAATGGCCCGCTTCGCGCTGGCGGGGCCTCGGGCTAATGCGCTGGTGTTCCTGGCCCGCTCGGCAGGCAGCAGCCAGGCCGAAAATGCGCGGCCTTACCCCTTCCGTGAGTACCGGCAGGTAGCTGCCGGGCAAACGGCAGCTACCTGCAAAACCACCTAGATGTGGGTATGGCAACCCGCCGTGCGGCGGGAGAGCTTTGCCCTGAGGGTCAAGCAAGCTAGTCAACCGCCCGCCAACGCACTTTCTGCTGAGGGATGAGGACATTTTTTACCCCTAACCGGGGCCGTGCGGCGGCGTGGCGGCAGCCAAGCTTGTTGGCCACGCTGCTGGCGGGCAAGGAGGCCTAGGCAGGCGCCAAAGCTAGCTGCAGAAAGCAGCCGAAAAAACAAGGTTTTTTAACGAAAAAAGCGGCCTAATTTGAAGATACTAGGGGGCGCAGGGTGGCCTAAAACTCGCCAGGACGGGCTAGTCCGCGCTACCTTGGGGGCTTTAACCGCTTTGTTCAAACGCCGATGCCCGTTACCTCTACCTCTCCGCCTACCCTAGGGCTCCCGCCCTTCACCGAGCGGCGTTACATCCTCACGCTCTGCTTCGTAGTGTCGCTGTTTATGCTCTGGGGCCTGGGCGTGACGATGGCCGACATCCTCAACAAGCACTTTCAGCAGGTGCTGCACGTGAGCAAGGCCAACTCGGCCTACGTGCAGGCCGCCACCTTCGGGGCCTACTTCGTGATGGGGCTGCCGGCCGGCTGGTTCATGCAGCGCTTTGGCTACCAGAAGGGCGTGCTGCTGGGGCTGGGGCTGTACGCGCTGGGGGCCTTCCTGTTCGTGCCGGCCTGCAACGCGGCTTCCTTCCCGTTTCTGCTGGCGGCCCTGTTCGTGCTGGCCTGCGGCCTGGGCACGCTCGAAGCCGTGGCGCACCCGTTTCTGGATGGCCTGGGCGACCCGGCCAGCTCCGACCGGCGCATCACGTTCTCGCACGCCATCAACGGCATCGGGGCGGTGTCGGGGCCGCTCATCGGGGGCTACTTTGTGCTGCGCGGCACCCACGCGGCCGGCGACTTGTCGTCGGTGAAGACGCTCTACACCATCATCGGCACGGTGGTGGGCAGCATTGGGCTCGCGTTCGCCTTCGTGAAGGTGCCCCTGCTCAACGACGAGCACGCGCCCGCGGCGCCCGCGGCCCGGCCCGGCGCGGCGCCCACCGGCCCGGCCGCCGACAAGTCCTTGTTTGAGCACCGGCATTTTGCGTGGGCCTGCGTGGCGCAGCTCTTTAATACGGCCGCGCAAGGTGGCACCTGGGCGTTTTTCATCAACTACGGCACCGATTACATGGGCCTGGAGCCGGGGCCGGCCATCCGGGGCTTCTGGCAAGTGGGCACGCTGCTGAGCCGCACCGTGGGCCTGGTCCCCGGCCTGCCCCACCTGAGCGCCGACGTGGCGGCCTATTTCTTCTCCCTCAGCCTGGTAGGCATGATGCTGGGGCGCTTTCTGGGCACTTACCTGATGCAGTTTATTGCCCCCAACCGGCTGCTGGCCGTCGCAGCCGTGGCCAACATGGCGCTGTGCGTAGTGGTGGCCCAGCACCAGGGCTGGGTGTCGTTCGGGGCGCTCATCGGCTTGAATTTCTTTTTTAGCATCATGTTTCCCGTCATCTATAGCCTAGGGCTCAAGGACTTGGGCCGGCACAAGCAGCTGGCTTCGTCGTTTATCGTGATGGGCGTAGTGGGCGCGGCGCTGTTTCCGCGCTTTGTAATGGGGCCGGTGGCCAACGCCAGCGTGGCGCACGCCTACTACCTGCCCATCATCTGCTACGTGGTGGTGCTGCTGTTTGCCCTGCGCGGCTACCGCGTGCAGCGTAGCTAGCGAGTTCAAGAGAACTTCATGCGGGGTTTGGGAGTAAGCTGGGGGTGCCCTTTCCTCCACTCACCCCCATGGAATCTCAGTTCCTCTTCGCCACTGGCATCGAAAACAGCAACCCCACCATCGACCACGGCAAGACCCGCATGGACGAGCTGGAGAAATGCGGCTTTTATAAGTATTGGCAAACCGACTTTCAGTGCGTCGAGGACCTAGGCATCCGCTTTTTGCGCTACGGCCCGCCCATCTTCAAAACCTGGCTCGCCGTAGACAAGTACGACTGGGAGTTTTGCGACCTGACCTTTGCCGACCTGCGCCGGCGCAACATCACGCCCATTGTGGACCTCTGCCATTTCGGGGTGCCCGACTGGCTGGGCAACTTCCAAAACCTGGATTTCAACCGCCTTTTTCCGGCTTATTGCCAGGCTTTTGCGCAGCGCTACCCTTGGGTGCAGCTCTACACGCCCATCAACGAGATGTACATCTGCGCCGAGTTTTCGGCCCTCTACGGGTGGTGGAACGAGCAGCTGGCCGACGATAGGTCGTTTGTGACGGCGCTCAAAAACATCGTGAAAGCCAACGTGCTGGCCATGCACGCCATTTTGGAGGTGCGGCCCGATGCGCTCTTCATCCAGAGCGAAAGCAGCGAATACTTCCACGCCGAAAACCCGGCCGCCATCAAGCCGGCCGAGATTTTGAACGCCAAGCGGTTCCTGTCGCTCGACCTGAACTACGGCCGGCGCGTGGATTCGGAGATGTATGAGTACTTGACTGACAACGGCATGACGCGCGATGAGTACCACTTCTTTTTGGAGAATAACCTCAAGCACCAGTGCATCATGGGCAACGACTACTACCGCACCAACGAGCACCGCGTGCGCGACGACGGCAGCACCACGGCGTCGGGCGAAATATTTGGTTACCACGTCATTACCAGCCAGTACCACGACCGCTACCAGCTGCCCGTGATGCACACTGAAACCAACCTCTGGCAGGGCCCTAGGGGCGACGAGGCCGTGAACTGGCTCTGGAAGGAGTGGGCCAACGTCATGCGCGTGCGCAACGATGGGGTACCCATCCTGGGTTTTACCTGGTACTCGCTCACCGACCAGGTAGACTGGGACACCGCCCTGCGCGAAAATAACGGCACCCTGAACCCCCTAGGGCTCTACGACTTGCAGCGCAACATTCGGCCCGTGGGTGAGGCCTATAAAAATCTCATCAGCCAGTGGAGCGCCGTGCTGCCTGGCCAAAGCGTATGCCTGCAAATGCCGCTGGTGCCCATCGGCGATATCGGCCAGCCCTATGCCGAGGCCATTCAGGACCAGGCCCGCCAAACGCAGGACGACTATAAGTCGCAGATAACTAACAGCGAGCAGCCCGATAATCACTAGGGAGCTAGTAGCTTAGGACAGCCGCAAAACCGCCTGTTTGTGGTGCACTCGCAAGGCCGGACGGCTCTACGGCTGTCCTGCCTTTATATTTTTCAACTCATAACTCAAAGCAATGCGTTTTCAGGACAAAGTAGCCATCATAACGGGCGGCGCCAACGGCATCGGCCTAGCCATTGCCAAGCGCCTGGCCTCGGAAGGGGCCCGGCTGGTGCTGGCCGACATCAACCAGCAGGCGCTTGATGCGGCGGTGCCGCAGGTGCAGCAGGCGGGCTCGCCGGGCGTATGGGCCAGCGTGTGCAACGTGGCCGACGAAAACCAGGTGATTGCCACCGTGCAGGGCGCGCTGGCGCAGTTCGGCCGCCTCGATGTGATAGTGAATAACGCGGGCCTGATGCAGTTCAAAGCCCTGGAGCAACTCACTGGCGACGATTGGAACCGCATTCTGAGCGTGGACTTGCTCGGCGCGTTTTACTTCACTAAGCAGGCTTTTTTGCACATGCAGCCGGGCGGCAACGTGGTGAACGTGTCCAGCATTCACGCCGTGGAAACCGAGGCGCTAGTGGCACCCTACGCCGCGGCGAAGGCGGCCGTGCTCTCGCTCACGCGCTCGTCGGCCATCGAGGGCAAGCCTAAGGGGCTGCGCATCAACGCGGTGCTGCCGGGCGCCATCGACACGCCCATGCTCTGGGACAACCCCAACGTGAAGTCAGGCGTCGAAAAAATCAACCCCAACGACGTGGGCAAGCCCGAAGACGTGGCCGCCACCATCGCCTACCTGGCCTCCGATGATGCCGCCTTCGTGCAGGGCGCCGAGGTGCGCGTGGACGGCGGCCGGCTGGATAGTTTGTAGGCGGCAAATAAACGCCACCAAGCGCAGCTCGTAAGGTGAGCTTTGCTTAACGGCATTCTTCGGAATTCCTTCAGCTAGGAGCCGTGCTTTCCGCTAAACCGGAAGGCACGGCTTTTTTTAGGAACTGCGGCATCTAGGTGCCTACCTAGCAATCTCTCCCTAGTCCCCGTTACTTTGTCGGCATGAAGCACCTTCTGCTGGCCGCCCTCCTCCTCCCCCTCGCTGCCTGGGCCCAATCCGAAAACCTCGTGCAATATGCCCACCCGCTGGTGGGCACGGCCAAGATGGGCCACACCTACCCCGGCGCCACGGTACCCTTCGGCGCGGTGCAGCTCTCGCCCGATACCGATACCATCAGCTACGAGCAAAACGGCAAGTACAACCCCGACATCTACTCGTATTGCGCGGGCTATCAGTACAAAGACCCCACCATCGTGGGCTTCAGCCACACGCACTTCAGCGGCACGGGCCATTCGGATTTGGGCGATTTTTTGGTGATGCCCACCACCGGGCCTTTGCAGCTCAACCCTGGCACTGCCGACCGGCCCCTAGGCGGCTACCGCTCGGCTTACTCGCACCAGACCGAGGTGGCCGAGCCAGCTTACTACAAGGTGCGGCTGGCCGACCATGATATTCTGGCCGAGCTCACGGCCACGACGCGGGTCGGCATTCATCAGTATACCTTCCCGGAGGCTGACGAGTCGCACATTATTTTGGATTTGATGGCTGGAATTTATAATTACCCCGGCAAGAATACCTGGACCTTTGTGCGGGTCGAAAACGACTCGCTCGTGACCGGCTACCGCCAAACCAACGGCTGGGGCCGCACCCGCACGGTGTACTTCGCGCTGAGCTTTTCGCGGCCCTTCAAAACCTACGGCAGCCGCAACTATGACCCGAAACAGGCCTACCGCGGCTTCTGGGGCCGCTTCGACCAGAACCACAACTGGCCCGACCTAGCCGCCCACCAGTTGCGAATGCATTTCGACTTCGGCCCCACCCAGGCTGGCCAGCAGGTGAAGCTGAAACTGGCCCTTTCGCCCGTGAGTACCGTCGGCGCGCTTGCCAACCTGCGCGCCGAAGCGCCCGGCTGGAACTTTGCCGACTACAAGCAAAAGGGCCAGGCGCAGTGGCAGCAGGAACTGAGCAAGATTACCATCAGCTCGCCGCGCCGGGTGGATAAGGAGAACTTCTACACGGCCATGTACCACGCCTTTACGGGCGTAACCACCTACCAGGACGTGGACGGCCAATACCGCGGCCTCGACCAGAACAACCACCTGGCCAAGTACACCAACTACACCACCTTCTCGCTCTGGGATACCTACCGGGCGCTGCACCCGCTCTACAACCTCGTGCAGCCCCAGCGCAACGCCGATATGGCGCAGAGCATGCTGGCGCATTTCGACCAGAGCGCCGAGCATATGCTGCCGGTGTGGGCGCACTACGCCAACGAAAACTGGTGCATGATAGGCTACCACGCGGTACCGGTGGTGTGCGACGCTATCGTGCTCGGCAACGCAGGTTTCGACCAAAGCAAAGCCCTCGACGCCTGCGTGACTACCGCCCGCCAGCGCTGGTACGACGGCCTAGGGCTCTACATCGACAAAGGCTACGTGCCCGAGGACCAGAGCGGTGCCTCGGTATCGAAAACCCTGGAATACGCCTTCGACGATTACTGTATTGCGCAGGCCGCCCAAAAGCTGGGCCGCGCCGACATTGAGCAGGAGTTTCGCCAGCGCGCCGCCAACTGGCAAAACGTGTACGACGCCCGCATCGGCTTTATGCGCCCACGCCTCGCCGACGGCTCGTTCCGTCAGAAGTTTGACGTGCTGACGACCAGCGACCCCGCCTACATTGAGGGCAACGCCTGGAACTACAGCCTCTACGTGCCCCAGGACCCGGCCGGGCTCATCGCCAAAATGGGCGGCAACCAGCGCTTCGTGCCGCACCTCGATTCGCTGTTCACCATGAACCTGCCCGACAAATTCTTCGCCGAAACCGAGGACATCACCCGCGATGGCATCATCGGCAACTACGTGCATGGCAACGAGCCCGCCCACCACGCCGCCTACCTCTACAACTGGACCAACCAGCCCTGGAAAACCCAGCCGCGCATCCGCATGATTCTGAACAAGATGTACCACCAGGGCCCCGACGGCCTCGGCGGCAACGACGATTGCGGCCAGATGTCGGCCTGGTATATCTTCTCGGTCCTAGGCTTCTATCCCGTCGCCCCTGCCTCGGGCGAGTACGCCCTAGGTAGCCCCGCCGTGCACGGCGCAGTGCTGCAAGTTGGCGAGGGCAAAACCTTCACCGTAACGGTTAAAAACCAATCTGATAAGAACGTCTATGTGCAGTCGGCCAAGCTCAATGGCAAGCTGCTGACGCGGCCGTTTCTGCCAGTAGCGGCGGTAATGGCCGGCGGCACGCTAGAGTTTTTGATGGGGAGCCAGCCGGCATTAAAATAAGCGACTACCACTAAAAAAGCCTCAGCCATTATGCTGGCTGGGGCTTTTTTAGTGGTATTATTATTCAACAAACATTTGCCAATTAATGAAGTTGAAAAGACAGCCTACTAAACGTCTTTCTAGTTTACTTTTTTCTTTTTTGACGTCCCTAGAACATTAAAAAAGTGTTTTTTAATTGCATCAGTGAATGACTGCCCTATGGCTCAGCTTTTCTCGGTTGGCTGCTATCTAAATTCGCTTAGAATAGTAGGCTGTACAGCATTCAAGATACTATGCGTATAGGTAAAGGCGCACCCTACCGAGTCAGTACTAATATAAAAACTAGAAAAGCCACTGTTCGCACCGTGGCTTTTCTAGTTTTTATATACTAGACTTGTTCCTGAATTAGCTAAATCGAAAAATGTCCGTCATGCTGAGCTTGCCGAAGCATCTTAGCTGGTTTGCTGACTACTAGCGCAAGCAATAAAGCGGGAGAGACGCTTCGGCAAACTCAGCATGACGGACATTTTTCGATTTAGCTAATTCAGGAACAAGTCTACTCAGTAAGGTAGTTAGAGGCTATTCATTATTGACGGGTAGAGTTGCGCTGCCCGGCACCAGGCGCATATCCCGCGTGTTTTTTTGCACGGCGATGGCCCCGAACAGGGCTAGCAGGAAGGACATGCCGTAGAAGCCTTTTTCGCTGAGCGTGAGCGTGGCGTTCCAGAGGCCCACGAGCAGCAGCAGAATAGCTAGCAGCGTAGCAAACCACGCCAGGCCGTAGTAGAGGCCCGTGACGGGAATTTTCTCCAGCTGGTCGCGCACGGTTTTTTGGAGGGAGATGGCGGCAAACAGCCCGAACATCAGGACGGTGAAGTAGTAGCCTTTTTCATTGAGCGCCATCGTGGCGTTCCAAAGGCCGACTACGAAACCAACCAGGCCCATGAGTAGCGCCAGCCAGGAGGCGGCGATGAAAGCGCCGGAGGGGCGGGCGGTGGTAACAGCAGCGGGTGACATAGTTAGAAAGGGGTAAGGAATAACTCAAAAGTAAAGCTCCTTTCGAAGCGCCAAAAAATCAATTTTCTTGCTAATCAGACTTTACGCAAGCTTTACAATCGACTTTTTGGCAAATTAAAAGCTAATTGTCAGCAATATACTCGTCCTGCTTGTCTGATTTTAAGCGTGCTCCGCCCAGCCAGTTAGTTTGCGGTACTTAGCCTAGCCGAGGGGCTTACTGGCAACCGCCGGGCTTTTGCCACCTCCTGAAAAGGAGGCGCTAACCTAGCTTGTCAACGGGCGCGGCTCTGGTTCACGAGTGAGCTGGCTTACCCACGCAGCGGCTATCCCCTAGGCGGCAGAGCGGCCCGCGGCTTGGCCGCTGCTAGCCCGTCGGTAAAGAAGCAAGTATTTTGCGCGCTTTAAAGCCAGTAAATAGTACGCCGCCCCTTGGCACCAGCCCCATGCAACCCGACCCCCAAGCCGCCGAAATAGCCCGGCTGCGTTGGCAGCGCCAGCAGCTGGAAGAGGAGCTGGAGCGCCACGTGGGGCTGCGCAACGCTTGGCGGCAACTGTTGCGCCAGGGGCGGGCGAGCCTGCTAGCCTACGCCCGGCAGGTGTACCACCAGTATTTTCCGCACGTGGCGCGGCGCGTGCAGGCGGCGCGGCAGGCTCAAAATCCCGATTTTCAGCCCCACCAAATTAGCTTTCGACAGCTGGTGGCCCTAGGGATGCCGCGGCCGCGCATCCTGCACGCCATTCCGAACCTGGCCGTAGGCGGCTCGCAGCAACTACTCATCGATATTATCGAGGCCACCAGTCACCTGTATGAGCACCACATTATTACCCGCCAGGACTGGGGCCGGCCGGCTTACGTGGGCATTTCCACGCAGCCGGTGCCCTACGTGCGCAGCGTGGCGGCCATGGTACGCATCATCGCGGCGACGGCGCCGGCCGTAGTGCACGTGCACTACTGGGGCAACCGGACCGCGGCGCCCGAGCACTGGCGCTGGTACTACTACGTATTTGAAGCCGCGTTTCGCCTGGGCCTGCCGGTGGTGGAAAACTGCAATAACCCGCTCGAGCCCTACCTGCACCCGCAGGTGGCCCGCTATGTGTTCGTGAGCGAGTACGCGCAAGTGCAGTTCGGTCAGCCCGGCAGTCCCAACGTGGTGATTTATCCGGGCTCCAATTTTCAACTCTTCACCCGCCCCACCACCGAGCCCCTGCCGCCCGACACCATTGGCATGGTGTACCGGCTCGATGCGGATAAGCTCAACGAGGCGTCCATCGACGTTTTTATCGAAGTAATTCGGCGCCGTCCCCAAACTAGGGCCCTAATAGTGGGCTCAGGGGTGTACGATGCGCTGTACCGCCAAAAAGTAGCCGCGGCGGGCCTAGGGGCAGCCATCGAGTTTACGGGCATGGTGAGCTACCAGGCGCTGCCGGCCTACTACCGGCGCCTGACGCTGTTTGTAGCCCCCGTGCACAAGGAGAGCTTTGGGCAGGTAACGCCCTTTGCCATGCACCTGCGCCTGCCCGTGGCGGGCTACGCAGTAGGCGCGCTCGGCGAAATCTTAGCCCAGCCCGACGTGCTGGCCGCGGCGGGCAACGTGCCGGAGCTGGCCAGCCTTATTATTGCGCTGCTCGACGACCCGGCCCGGCGCCAAGCCCTAGGCGAATTTAACCAGCGCCGGGCGCAGCAGCTTTTCTCGCTCGAAACCATGATTACCCACTACACGACCCTCTACGACGAGCTGGTAAGCAGCCCAGCTTAATTCTTATTTATTGGTTCGTTACCTAGAGCGGTTTTATGAACGATGTACGGCATATGGGTGGTAAATTTGGGCACGTGAGCTTATTCCACCGACCTACGCGAGCGCGTGGCCGCCGCCTGTGCCGAACCAGGCCACACGATAGGCCAGGTAGCCCGGCAGTTTCAGGTCAGTACGTCGTTTGTCGAGAAGCTGCTACGTTGCTAGCGTACCAGTGGCTCGCTGGCGGCCAGGCCGGCCAGTGGTGGCCCGGCTCCCTTACTCACAGCCGCTCATCAAGCCCAGCGCGTGACCTGGGTCACACAGCAGCCCGACGTGACGCTGACCAAACTGCAGCAGCAACTGGTCGCGACCGGGGGCCCAAAGGCAAGTCCCAGCTTATTCAGCATCGTACTGGCCCGCCACGACCTGCGCCGAAAAAGAAGAGTGTGCACGCCACCGAGCGTGACACCGACCGGGTGAGGGCCCGGCGGGCGGCGTTTCTGGAAAGCTTGTCGGACTACGACGTGACGCGCTTCAAGTTCGTGGACGAGACAAGCGTTAATCTGACTTACACCCGGCGCTATGGCCAGGCGGTGGGAGGAGCCCGGCTGCGGCAGGGAGCGGCCAAGCACACGGGGCCGAACGTCACGGTAGTAGGAGCCTTAACGGTCAGAGGCTTGGAAGCCGTCACGGAACTGGATGGGGCCTTGGACGCGGCCAGCTTTACCTTGTATATTGGCCAGGTACCGGGGCCGAGCTTGCAGGTGGGCGACGTGGTAGGGCTCGATAATTTGCCCGTGCACCAGGTAGCCGGCATGCGCGAGCGGCTGGAAAGCTGGGGTGTCCAGGTGCTGTATCTACCACCTTACTCGCCAGACTTTGCGCCTATTGAGCGTGGCTGGAGCAAACCCAAAACCTGGCTGCGCACGGCCCAGGCTCGCACGCGTGCACTGCTGACGCCGGCCCTGGTCACAGCGGCTGACTGGATTACAGCCCAGGATGCGCAAAACTGGTTTGCCGGCTGCGGCTACCACGTACACTGATTATAAAACTGCGCTACGTTTCACTCACTAATTTTCATGCTCCTCCCCCACTTGCGCCCCCTCCTACCGGCCCTAGGGGCTGCCCTGCTGCTAGCCAGCTGCCAAAGCAGCCCGAGTACCTCCGAAACCGCTGCCACTGGCCCGCCCACCGAAGCCGCGCCTACCGATACGGCCAGCGTGCCCACGCCCCACGACGGCATCACGCCCGCCCTTATCGCGCAGCACATCAAGGTGTTGGCCTCGGATGAGTTTGAGGGGCGGCGGCCCTTTACGAAGGGCGAAGAAAAAGCCACGGCCTACCTGGCCGCCGAGTTTAAGCAGCTGGGCCTGCAGCCGGGGCCTGGCGGCAGCTATTTTCAGCCGGTGCCGCTGGTGGAGATTGCCGGCAAGCCCGACTCGACGGCTACCATTGCGGGCCAGGGCAAAAGCCTGACGCTGCACTACCGCACCGACTACATGTTTTTGACCGAGCGCGAAAAGCCGACGGTCGAAATCAAGAATTCGCCGCTCGTATTTGCCGGCTACGGCGTCACGGCTCCCGAGTACAAGTGGGACGACTACGCGGGCCTCGACGTGAAGGGTAAAACCGTGGTGGTGCTCATCAACGACCCCGGCAACGCGGGCAACGACAGCACCCTTTTTAAGGGCCGCGAAATGACTTACTACGGCCGCTGGATGTACAAGTACGAGGAAGCCGCCCGCCACGGCGCCACTGGCCTGGTCATCATTCACGATACCAAGCCCGCCTCCTACCCCTGGACGGTGGTGCAGAGCAGCAACGGCGGGGCCAAGCTGCACCCCCAAACGCCCGACCACGGCGCCGGCAAAGTGGCCCTTGAGGGCTGGATGACCCTAGGGGCGGCCAAGCGCCTTTTTACCACCGCTGGCCTGAGCTACGACGACCTCTACGCCGCCGCCAACAAGCCGGGCTTCCGGGGCCGGGACCTAGGCCTGAGTTTGACAACCGCGCTGCACAATAAAATCACTTATAAAACTTCCAAGAACGTGGTAGCCGTGCTACCCGGCTCCACCCGGCCCCAGGAGTATATCATCTACTCGGCGCACTGGGACCACCTGGGCATCGGCCCAGCCGTGCGGGGCGACTCGATTTATAACGGCGCGCTCGACAATGCCAGCGGCTGCGCGGGTTTGCTGGCCATTGCCACCGCGTTTAAGCAAGCCAGCCCCCAGCCCCAGCGCAGCATCGTGTTGCTGGCCGTAACGGGTGAGGAGCAGGGCCTGCTCGGCTCGGACTACTACGCCCAGCACCCGCTGTACCCGCTCAAAAACACGGTGGCTGATATTAATATGGACGAGCTGATGGCCTTCGGGCCCATGCGCGACGTGACTGTGGTAGGCTACGGGCAGTCGGAGCTGGACGATTACGCCCGCACCGCCGCCCGGGAGCAGAACCGCTACGTCATCCCCTACCAGCACCCCGAAACCGGCTCGTTCTACCGCTCCGACCACTTCAGCTTCGCCAAGGTGGGCGTGCCGGCGCTCTACGCCAGCGGCGCTTTCGAGAGCCGCCTGCACGGCAAGGCCTTTGCTGAAAAAGAGCGCAAAGACTTCGAAGCCAACAACTACCACCAGCCCTCCGACCAGTATAACCCCCAGTGGGACCTGCGTGGCGCCGCCCAGGATGCGCGCTTGCTTTTCCGCATCGGCCAGAAGCTGGCCAGCGAAACCACCTTCCCGCAGTGGAAGCCCGGCTCCGAGTTTCGGGCGGTGCGCCTGCGCAGCCGGCCGCAGTAGCCTAGGGTACTTACGCCAGCAAGAGTCAGTAGCTCAAAAAGCTTCTTCGCTAGCCGCCGGAACAGGAACGTTCTACGTATCGACCTAACAAAAAAGGCCCCGCCAGTACTGGCGGGGCCTTTTTTTTGCATAAACTAAACCTAGTTTGCCGATTGAGCAACCAGCGATTTCAGCTTTTTGTAAGTCTGCTTCGACTGGGCAAACTGCTTTTTCACCGCGTCGCGGGCGCTGCCCTTGAGGGCTTTGCGGCGCAACGCTTGCTTATAAGCCTTAATGGCCCAAAGCTCGCCGTGCACGTTAGCAGCCAGAATGGCTTTCTCATCGCGGTCGGTTACGGCAGCCTGGGCATCCATCAGCTTGCGGTAGAGCTTGCCCTTGAGGGTGGTGCCGGTTTCGCGCTTGCCCCCGCTGGTAACCAGGTAGTTGTTGAGGCTGCTGGCAAACTGTTGGCTCTGGCCCACCAAGTCTTGGTAGTAGCTGCGCAGCTCGCTATCCTTGCTTTCGGCAGCGGCGCGCTTGTAGCCCTCAATGCGGTCGTTTACATACAGCAGCAACGTGTCGAGCGCCTTGGCTTTGCGCTTGGCTTTGCCTTTTTTCTTGGGGGCGAGCAGGTAGCTCAGGCCGGCGGCCAGTAGAGTCCCACCCACGATTTTCTGGGTGGTAGTGAGCTTGTTAAAAGTCCCTAGGGCCTTGTCACCAGCCTCCTTCACCGAATTTGGCACATTACCCATCAAGTCTTTAGCCTTATCGGCCGCTTCGTTGTAGAGGTTTTTGGCTTTGTCGGCTACTTCGCTATACTGGTCTTTGGCCTTGTCAGCCACGTCACTAGACGTATCCTTGGCCTTGTTGGCCGCGTCGTTATACTGGTCTTTAGCCTTATCGGCCGCATCGGAGAGAGGTTCGGGTAAGCTCATTGCTGGAGTTCAAAAATGGTGAAAAAGAACCCCTTTTACGGCAAGGTGCCGTTTCGTGTTAGGTTACCGCCGGAATAATCCATTTTGCCCCGCGCTGCCCGCCCCGCTACTCGGCGCCCGCCGCAAAGAAGGCAAAAAAGGCCCAGCCCAGCGCCTTGGGTGGGCGTGCCGGGCCGGGCTGGCCAACAAGCTGGGGCTTGCTTACTGATTGCTGAAAGCGGGCTGCTTGTTTTTGGCGCGCTGGTACAGGTAGGCGGCGCCAGCGGCCAGCAGCGCGCCCCCTAAGGCCTTGTGGGTGCCAGTGAGGCCGCCAGTGCTACCATCATCATTGGTTTGGCCCCGGAATAAGCTGGCAATCAGGCCGCCTAGGGTGCCGCTCGGTTGGGTATCGCTCATGGGTGACAGCAGGTTTACGGTGCAGGAGGTGCAGCTTCTACGCCCGCGGCGCGGGGCGCGTTACCGGCCGGGGCCCTAGGCCACTGCGGCGGCCGGCACGGGGTGCAGTATCAGCCACACCAGCTCGCGCAGGATTTCGCCCTCGTCGAGGCTGCCGCTCTCGATGCCCTTGCTTTGCGCATCGGCCCGCCGAATAAGGTGAATTAAATCGACCGTGCGCTCGGCGCTGAACTGGCGCAACGCCAACTGATACTCCTTTTGGGCAAACTTGTTGATGCCCAGCTTCTGCTGGTCGCCGTCCGAAGGGTTGGGGCCAGCCTGGTGCAGGGCCAGCAGGCGGGTGAAGAAGTTGAAGAGCAACGTTAGGTTCGGGATGAGCGGGTTGGCCTTGGGGTTGGCCGCGAAGTGAGTGAGAATGCGGTTGGCCTTGAGCACGTCGCGCTGCACCAGGGCCCGCTGCAGCTCAAAGATGTTGTACTCCTTGCTGATGCCCACCAGGCGCTGCACCAAATCTTCGTCGATGGGCTGGCCGGGCTTTACGTTGAGCAGCAGCTTGTTCACCTCGTTGGCCAGCCGGCCTAGGTCAGCGCCGATGTACTCGGCCAGCAGGGCCGTGGCCTGGGGCGTAATCTGCTGCTTGCGCTGGCGCACGTAGCCGCCCAGCCACTGCGGCACCTGGTTGTCGTAGAGCTTTTTGCTGGTGAGCAGCGCTACGCCGGGCGCGGCGGCCAGCAGCTTGCCTAGCTTCTTGCGCGAGTCCAGCGTTTTGTGCTTGTAGCAGAATACCAGCACGGTGCTAGGGGGCGGATTCTTCAGATAGGCCTCCAAAAACGGCCAGGCTTTCTCACTTTCGAGGTCGGCCACGGCCTGCGCCTCCTTGACGATAACGACCGTGTGGGCGCTCATCATGGGGAAGCGCTTGGCCTGGCCCAGCACGCCGGCCGCGTCGGTGTCTTTGCCATAGAGCACCGTTTGGTTGAAGCTGCGCTCGCTCTCGGGCAGCACTGCACCTTCGAGCGCATCGGCCACCAAATCAATAAAATACGGCTCCTCGCCCTGCAAAAAATACACCGGCTGAAACTGCCGCTGCCCCACGGCTTTCAAAATGGCATCAACGTCGGTAGTCAATTATCAAGTAGCATTTACTGGTTAACGAGTAGCAGGCTGGGCCACCGTACTGCTAGCCCTACTGGCAAACGAAGGTACTAGCGGCTACCTTTGCCCGTTGTGCCCTAGGGGCTGCTTTCTCCGGAAACTGTTACTTGATACTTGATACATGTTACTTGAAGAATTGAAGTGGCGCGGCATGTTGCAGGATGCCATGCCGGGCACGGCCGAGCACCTGGCCGGCGCCGCGCCCGTGTCGGGCTACATCGGCTTCGACCCCACGGCGGCTTCGCTGCACATCGGCAACCTGGCCAGCATTATGCTGCTGGTGCATTTGCAGCGCGCCGGCCACCGCCCGGTGGCGCTGGTGGGCGGCGCCACCGGCATGATTGGCGACCCCAGCGGCAAAAGCGCCGAGCGCAACCTACTCGACGAGGACACGCTGCGCACTAACCAGGCCGGCATCGGCCGCCAGCTGCAAAAGTTTCTGGATTTCAACGACTCGCCCACCGGCGCGGTGTTGGTCAACAACTACGACTGGTTCAAGAACTTCGGCTATTTGGAGTTTCTGCGCGACGTGGGCAAGCACCTGACGGTAAACTACATGATGGCCAAAGACTCGGTGAAGCGCCGGGTGGGCGGCCATGAGGGCAGTGCCGAGGCCGGCGGCGCCGAGGGCATCAGCTACACCGAGTTCAGCTACCAACTGCTGCAGGGCTACGACTTCTTTCACCTCTACCGGGCCCTAGGGTGCACCCTGCAAATGGGCGGCTCCGACCAGTGGGGCAACATCACGACCGGCACCGAGCTGATTCGGCGCATGGGCGGCCCCGAGGCCAAGGCCTACGCCCTCACCGGCCAGCTCATTACCAAGGCCGACGGCAGCAAGTACGGCAAGAGCGAGAGCGGCGCGGTGTGGCTCGACCCGGCCCTGACTTCGCCCTTTCAGTTCTACCAGTTCTTCCTCAACTCGGCCGATGCCGACGTAAAAAAGCTCATCCGCGTGTTCACGCTGCTGCCCCAGCCGGAGATTGAACGCCTGGAAGCCGCGCACGCCGCCGCGCCCCATCTGCGCACCCTGCAAAAGGCGTTGGCCCAGGACGTAACCACCCGCGTGCACTCGGCGGCGGCGGCGGCGGCCGCCATTGCCGCCTCGCAGGTGCTGTACGGCGGCGGCGACCTGGCCGCGCTCGACGAGGCTACGCTACTCGACGTATTTGCCGGCACGCCCCGCTTTGAGGTGCCGGCGGCCCTGGTAGCCACCACCGACGTGGCTACGCTGCTCAGCGAGGCCGTGGCGGGCCAGTTATTCACCTCGAAGGGCGAGGCGCGCAAAATGGTGCAAAACAACGGCCTCAAAATCAACCGCCTCAAAATCAGCGATGCCCAGCAGCCCGCCGCCGAGCTGCCGCTGCTGCTAGGTGAGTACCTGGTAGTGCAAAAGGGCAAGAACTACGCCCTGCTGCACGTGGTAGCCTAGGGCCGGCGCCCCGCCCCTAGCCCCCGCCCTACGCAAAAAGGCCCCGCTAGGTAACGGGGCCTTTTTAGGTAAGCGCCAGCTTACCGCATCCGCCGAATTCATAAATTCGCCGAATCCGGGGCTCGAGCAATTACTTCTTCTTAGCGGCCGGGGCAGCTTTCTTAGCCGGCGCAGCCTTGGGGGCGGCGGCTTTCTTGGCCGGGGCGGCCTTCTTGGGGGCGGCGGCAGTGGTGGTGGTTTTGGTGGTGTTCTTCATGTCCTGCACTTCCTTGCGGATGGTGGTGGCATGGTTTTTCAACTCCTGCATGCCTTTGCGCACGCGGGTGCCAGCGGCGGCGTTGCCTTTGTCATACGACTTTTCAAAATCATCCTCCAGCGAGCTTACGAGGTCTTTGATTTTGGTGAACGGGTTAGCCATGAAAGTAAAATGGGTGTTGGGTGAGAAAAAGAAAATTGTGCTTACGCGGCCCTAATATACAGGCAGTTTCTACGCGGGCAACTTTTTCCGCCAAAATTCAAATGGCCGTTTCCAGCTTCACAGGGCCGTTTTTCGGCTTATATGAAGTTTTGCGGCCGGCAATTGCCTTCAAATAGTGCAAAAACAAGAGTGCCGGCCGCCCTAGGGGCAGCCGGCACTAGGCCGTGAACTGGCGTAGCTAGCAGAAAACTAGGCAGTAGCGGCCTGCTTACTGTAGAGGCCTTTGTCGAGCTTGGCCGAAATGGCCTCGAAAGCCGCAATCGTGAGGCGCACATCTTCAAGCGTGTGCACGGCCGTGGGAATAAGGCGCAGCATAATAACGCCCTTGGGCACCACCGGGTACACAACAATGGAGCAGAAAACGCCGTGATTCTCACGCAAATCGAAGGTGAGGGCTGTGGCGTCGGAAATCTGGCCGTTGAGGAACACCGGCGTCACGGGCGACTTGGTGGTGCCAATGTTGAAGCCTTTCTCGCGCAGGCCGCTTTGCAAGGCGCGCACGATGGTCCAGAGGTTTTCGCGGTACTCGGGGTGGTTGCGAATCAACTCCAGGCGCTTGAGGGCGCCCGTAACTAAGGCCATGGGCAACGATTTGGCAAAAATCTGGCTGCGCATGTTGTAGCGCAAATATTCAATTACCGCCTCAGGGCCCGCCACGAAGGCGCCAATGCTGGCCATGCTCTTGGCAAAGGTGTAAAAAATCAGGTCTACGCCCTCGGTAGCGCCCAAATGCTCGGCCGTGCCGGCGCCGGTGGGCCCTAGGGTGCCAAAGCCGTGGGCATCGTCGACGAAGATGCGGAAGTTATATTTCTGCTTCAGAGCCACGATTTCGGGCAGCTTGCCCAGGTTACCCGACATGCCAAACATGCCCTCGGTAATGACAAAAATGCCGCCGCCGGTTTCGTCGGTGAGACGCTTGGCGCGCTCGAGCTGCTTCTCGAAGCTCTCCATATCGTTGTGGTTAAACACAAAGCGCTTGCCCTGATGCAGGCGCACGCCGTCGATGATGCAGGCGTGCGACTCGGCATCGTACACGATGGCGTCGTGGCGACTCACCAGCGCGTCGATGATGCTCACCACGCCCTGGTAGCCGAAGTTGAGCAGCAGCGCGGCGGGCTTGTGCACGAAGTCGGCCAGCTCGCTTTCGAGGCGCTCGTGCTGGGTCGAGTTGCCGCTCATGATGCGCGCACCCATGGGATACGCCATGCCGTACTCGGCCGCGCCGCCGGCATCGGCCTCCCGCACTTCGGGGTGGTTGGCCAGCCCTAGGTAGTTGTTCAGGCTCCAGGTCAGCACCTCCTTGCCCCGAAAAATCATGCGGGGCTTAATCTCGCCTTCCAGCTTGGGGAAGGTGAAGTAGCCGTGGGCGTAGTGCGAGTGCGAACCCAGCGGGCCCTGGTTGGCGGAAACGCGGTCGAAAATATCCACTGAAAGTAGGGGGAATAGAAGTAGAAGTGCGGTACCAGCGAAATGTAGCGCGGCTTATCGGAAAAACCGGCAATTAGCAAAGATAAGCCGCCCCGGTCGATGTGCAGAATTACGGCATCGGGGCCACTTGCGCCGCCTGGCTTTTAGCGTGGAGCAGCCCCCTAGGGTTTTCTTTGCAGAAAATCAGTCCTTATCTGTCATGGCGAGCGCGAGCGAAGTAATCGCACCAGCATGATACTCGCACGACTCGTTCTGGTGCGATTGCTTCGCTCGCGCTCGCCATGACAGCCTACTTTTAACTTGTTCCCACCCGCCCGATGCGAAAAATAAACAAGCTGCTAGTTGCCAACCGTGGCGAAATTGCCCTACGCGTGCTGCGCTCGGCCAAGGAAATGGGTATTACCACGGTGGCCATCTACTCGGAGGCCGACCGCCTGGCGCCCCACGTACGCTACGCCGACGAGGCCGTGTGCGTGGGCCCGCCGGCCTCGGCCCAGAGCTACCTGCGCGGCGACAAAATTATTGCAATCTGCCACCAACTGGGCGTGGATGCCATTCACCCCGGCTACGGCTTTTTGAGCGAGAATGCCGGCTTTGCCCGCGCCGTGCGCGCGGCGGGGCTTCTTTTTGTGGGCCCCAGCCCCGAAGCGATGGAGCTGATGGGCGACAAGCTCTCGGCCAAGCAGGCGGTAAAGGCCTATAACATTCCGCTGGTGCCGGGCACCGACGAGGCCATTACCGACGTGGCGGCGGCCACCCGCATTGCCGAGCAGGTGGGGTTTCCGGTGCTCATCAAGGCCTCGGCCGGCGGCGGCGGCAAGGGCATGCGCCTGGTGCAAAACAGCGCGGAATTTGAGGAGCAGATGCAGCTGGCCGTGAACGAAGCTACTTCGGCCTTCGGCGACGGGGCCGTGTTTATTGAGAAGTTCGTGAGCGGGCCGCGCCACATCGAAATCCAGGTGCTGGGCGACGAGCATGGGAACATCGTGCATTTATTTGAGCGCGAGTGCAGCATTCAGCGCCGCCACCAGAAGGTGATTGAGGAAGCGCCCTCGTCGGTGCTCACGCCCGAACTACGGGCTGAAATGGGCCGCGCCGCCGTGGAGGTAGCCCGCGCCTGCCGCTACAGCGGGGCCGGCACGGTGGAGTTTTTGCTCGACGACCAGCACCGCTTCTATTTCCTCGAAATGAATACCCGCCTGCAAGTCGAGCACCCCGTAACCGAGCAGATTACGGGGCTGGATTTGGTGAAGGAGCAAATTCGGGTGGCCGAGGGCCAGCCCCTGCCCTTCCGGCAGCAGGACTTGCAGATGCGCGGCCACGCCATCGAGCTGCGCGTGTACGCCGAAGACCCGCAGAACAATTTCCTGCCCGACATCGGCCGCCTGAGCACCTACGTGCGCCCCCAGGGCCCCGGCGTGCGCGTGGACGACGGCTTCGAGCAGGGCATGGATATCCCGATTTACTACGACCCCATGATTGCCAAGCTAGTAGCCACCGGCGCCACCCGCGCGGAGGCCATCGAGCGGCTGCTGCGCGCCATCCAGGAGTTTCAGATTACGGGCATCGAAACCACGCTGCCCTTCGGCGCCTTCGTGCTGCGGCACCCCGCCTTCGTGAGCGGCAACTTCGATACCAACTTCGTGCGCGACCACTTCACGGCCGCCGCCCTAGCCCCCACCCCGCCCGACGAAAGCACCGCCCAGGTAGCCGCCGCGCTGGTAGCCATGCTGCTACACGAGCAGCAACCGGCCGCCGTGGCGCCTACTGAGGCAAGCGGGGCCCTAGGGTCGGCCTGGCGGCGAAATCGGCTGGGCGCGGGGTAAAGTGTTTAGCATCCGGTATCTAGCATGCCGTCACATACATACTAGTGAATAGAACGTCATGCTGAGCCCCGCGAAGCATCTCTACCGCGCCACCTAGGGCCTATTCGGTAGAGATGATTCGGCAAGCGGACGCCAGATGAGCAGGACGTTCTTGTGGCTTCCTCCTGACTCATCACCTATTCCACCTCTATGCTTCCCCTCATTATCCTGCTGGCGGTGCTGGCGCTTATCGTGCTCATCAGCTGGGCCAAGGTGGATGCGTTTCTGGCATTTCTGCTGGTGACCTTACCGACCGGATTGGCCCTAGGGCTGGGGCCGGCGCGGGTGCTGGCCGCCGTGCAAAAGGGCCTGGGCGACACCCTAGGGTCGGTGGCGCTGGTAGTAGTGCTGGGGGCCATGCTGGGCAAGCTGGTGGCCGAGAGCGGGGCAGCCCGCCAAATTGCCGACACCATGATGCGCACCTTCGGCACCCGGCACGCGCAGTGGACGCTGCTGGGCACGGGCTTCGTGGTGGGCGTGCCGCTGTTCTACAACGTGGGGTTTCTGCTGCTGCTGCCGCTGGTGTTTTCGGTGGTGTACCAATACCGGCTGCCGGCGCTCTACGTGGGGCTGCCGGCGCTGGCGGCGCTCTCGGCGCTGCACGGGTTTTTGCCGCCCCACCCGGCGCCCACGGCCCTGGTGGTGCAACTGGGGGCTGATATCGGGCGCACGTTTGCCTACGGGCTGGTGGTGGCGGTGCCGGCCGTAGTGCTGGCCGGGCCCCTGTTTGCGCGTACCCTGCGCGGGCTGGTGGCCCACCCGCCGCCCGGCCTGGTGGCCATGCCCGCCAGCGACACCCCTAGGCCGGGCCAGCTCAACAGCTTCGTGTCGTCGCTGCTGCCGGTGGGGCTGCTGGCGGCGGTGCTGGGGCTGCGGGCGGCGTTGCCGGCCGGCGGGCCCCTAGGGCCGGCGCTCGCTTTTTTGGCGGCCCCCGAGGTGGTGCTGCTGCTGGCCGTGGTGGCGGCGGGCTTCAGCCTGGGCACCGCGCAGGGCCGCAGCCGTGCCCAAGTCACCAGCACCTATGCCGGGGCCGTGCGCGACGTAGCCCCGATTCTGCTCATCATTGGCGGGGCGGGCGCCCTCAAGGAGGTGCTGCTGGCCAGCGGGGCCAGCGCCGTTATTGCCAGTAGCCTGGGCAGCACGGGGCTGCCGCCGCTGCTGCTGGGCTGGCTGCTGGCGGCCGGCATTCGGGTGGCGCTGGGGTCGGCCACGGTGGCGGGCCTCACGGCGGTGGGCGTCATGCTGCCCATCGTGCAGCACACGCCCACCGAGCCCAACCTGCTGGTGCTCAGCATTGGGGCGGGCAGCCTGTTTCTCTCGCACCTCAACGACGGCGGCTTTTGGCTGTTCAAGGAGTACTTCGGCCTTTCGGTAAAAGATACCCTGCGCTCGTGGTCGCTGATGGAGTGCATCCTGTCGGTAACGGGGCTGCTGGGGGTGCTGGCCCTCGATTGGGTGCTGCGGGTGGCCTAGGGGGGTGGCCGGTTGAAAAGCAGCCCGTCAGGCGGGGTTTGCGAAGCAGCTTTACGCACCGTATCGTAACGGTATTGCTGCTTTACAAACCCCGCCTGACGGGCTGCGCTGGTCGCCTAGTTTACTCGCCCGCCACCACAGCTTCCTCGCGCACCTTGCCTTTTTTCTTAGAAAAGTCGCCGCGCACCAGGCGCGAGTACAGCGAGATTTCCTGGTCGAAAATAAAGCTTAGCAGCACCTTGGTGTAGCTGGTGTGGTGCTCCAACGTGTCGTAGTACTCGGGGGCCAGCTTGCGCAGCTCGGGCAGCTTGTTCCAGGGCACGCCGGGCAGGTCGTGGTGCTCGTTGTGGAAGCCGATGTTGAGGTGCACGCCGTTGAGGCGGCCGTAGTACGAGGTGGTTTCCTGCTCCTCGTTCAGCACCAGGTAGTGCTCCTGAATCCAGCGGGCGCCCACCGGGTGCAGGCTTACCGAAAACCAGAAGCTGGCGAACAGGTACAAGAAGCCCACCGGCCCCAGCCACACCCACATGGCCACGTTGAAGGCCAACTGGGCCGCCCAGTTAGCGGCGATATACTTATCGAACGGCACCACGCTCTGGCAGCGGAAGGTGCGCACGAGCTGAAAAATGGGGAAGAAAAACAGCCACACCATCTTGCCAATGGCGTAGTGCCGAATCAGCTCGGCCTCGTAGTGGTCGGGCAGGTCAGCGTCGTGCTCGAAGTGCCCCAGGGCCGAGTGGTGCTTGAGGTGAAACTTGCGAAAGCTCATGGCCGAGGGAATGACCATGGGCAGGTTGGCCGCGATGCCCACGCTGGCGTTGGCCCACTGGCCCTTAAACACCAGGTTGTGAGTAGCCTCGTGGATGATGACGAACAGCGTGTGGCACACGAACGCACCAAACACGTAGCCCGCCACCACCGACCAGTACCAGGCCTGCCCGCGCAGCAGCCAGGCCCCCAGCACCTGGGCCGCCACGCAGCCCGCCGTGATGAGGGCCGTGGTGGCGTTGCGGCCCATCAGGCGCTTCACCTCAGGGTGGGCCTTCAGGATTTGCCGGGCCCGCACGTGGTGGGTAATCGGCTCGGCGGTCGGCGTATAGTTGAGGGGCGCAGTGGCCATAAGCAGTCGGGGTTAATCGCCGAGCGAGTTTCGCTCCTTGGTAAATTCCTTCTAAAGTACGCTCTAGTCCGGTCTGGCCCGGCTCCTTGGTTAGCGGTCCATTCGCCAAGCAAAAAGACAATGCTCAGCCGTAAGAGAGGTATTTATCTCACTAGCAGCAGGTTCGGAACCTAGGTAGGGTCCGGGTCTTTCAGGCGTGAGTCGAACACAAAATCTTCACGCCCGGCGATACGAATCTGGCCGAAATCGGGGTGGCGGGTGTTGAGCACGTAGTTGTGCTCGTGGGCAATAATGGCCGAGGGCACCCGCAGCACGGCCGTGGCCTGCTGGCGGTACCAGGCGGCCCCTAGGGGCTGGCAGCGGGCGTAGGCGCTGGGCTGCTGCCAGCCAGTGGGCAGGTCGGCGGCCGTCAGCTCGGTTACGGCCAGCGCGGCGGGCACCTCCAGGCGCAGCACCTGAAAGAGGCTGTGCAGGCCCTCGCCGCTGCGGTGCACCACGTTTTCGAGGCAGGCCAGGGCCCGGCTGCCGGCCGCGTACACCACTAGCTGGCCGCGCTCGTTCCAGCGGCCGGGGTTGCCGCTTGCCACCAGCTCGCCCGCGTACCGGGTTAGGCAAATGCGGTAAATTTCCATCTTGCAGTTCTTAAAAGTTCGTCAAGCGGACGCCAGATGAGCATGACGAACTTTTATTAACTTATAAAACTTACGCAAAATCGCCGTAGGCAATGCGGCTTACCTCGTCGGCCACCAGGTCGATGCCGCCGCTGGTTTGCAGCAGGCCTAGGGGCAGCTGGTTGTCGAGGCCGTAGGCGGGCTTGCCCAGCCAGCGGCGAAAGGCGGCGGCCTCGCCAAATACCTCGCCGCCCTGCCGGGCCAGGGCCAGCAGCTTGAGCACCTGCTCGCTGGCGGCGGGGGCCAGGCGCTTGTTGGCCTCGCGGTAGGTGCGCAGCGTTTTGGGCGTCAGGTGCAGCAGCTCGGCCAAGTCTTCGGCGCTGACTTGCAGCAAGTTGGCCACGGCAAAGGCCGTTTTGGCGGGCACGCCGGTGCGGGCCTGCATCACCAGGGCAAAGGCATCGGCCACCACCGTTTCGAGGCTGGCGAGGGCGGCCGGCAGCGGCGCGTGAATAGGAGCGACAAGCATGAGCAAGAAGAATATTTACCGTAAATAAACGGAAAATATTCCTTTTCGTTCGCACCATGCTTTTAATACCCAACAAAAAGGCGGTCAGCCTGACCGCCTTTTGGAGCCTAAAGGCCTTTGCGCGCTACTGCACCCCTAGGGCCACGCTGGCGCTTTTCAACCCAAGCCCGCTGACGGTAAGCTGCGCGGTGCCGGGCTGGCTGCCGGCCTGCACCAGCACCACCAGCTGCCCCTGAAAGGCCTTCATGCGCGGCTGCTGGAAGGGCTCTAGGTTGGTGGCGTCGCCGTTGGCTACGGCCCGGAAGCTGCCCTGGCCGCTCACCTTGAAGCTCAGCTCCGGCGCGGCGTCGGGGCAGAGGTTGCCGTCCTTGTCTTCCACGCGCACCGTCACGTAGGTTAGGTCCTGGCCATCGGCGTGCAGGGGGCCTAGGGCGGCGTCGGGCACCAGGCGCAGGTGGTGGGCGGGGCCGGCGGTACGCACTTCCTCGGTGCCGGCTTCCTTGCCGGCGGCGTCGTAGGCCACTACGCGCAGCGTGCCGGGCTCGTATTTCACGTCATTCCACATGAGGCGGTAGCGGGTGCGCGGGTCGTCGGTCTTGCTTTTGGTTTGGCGGCCCTGGCTTTTACCGTTCACAAACAGCTCAGCCGAGGGCGAGTTGGTGTAGCAGTACACGGGCGTAGGTTGGCCCTCGCGGCCGGGCCAGGTCCAGTGGGGCAGCAGGTGCAGGGTGGCAGCCGTGGGGTTCCAGCGGGCGCGGTAGAGGTAGTAGCGGTCCTTGGGTAGCCCGGCTAGGTCCAACATGCCGAAGTAGGAGCTGTGCGCGGGCCAGCTTTCATCGTAGGGCGTGGGCTCGCCCAGGTAGTCGAAGCCCGTCCACACAAACTCGCCCACCGCGTAAGGGTCATCGTCCTGGGCCGCGAATTCGAGGTCGGGAATCTGCGACCAGCTGCAGGCTTCCGTATCGTAGCCCGACGACTGCAAATCGGGGTACTTCTTATCTTTAGCTAGCACCACCGGAAACTTGTAGACCCCGCGCGAACTGACGGTAGAGGCCGTTTCTGACCCTAGGAGGAAGCCCTGGGGCAGCTTGGCCTGGGCCTCGGGGTAGCGGTGGGGCTTGTAGTTGAAGCCTGGCACATCGAGCAGGGCCGCGAAGTTGTTCATATCGGCCTCGAAGCGGTCCATGCCCATCGTTACGGGCCGGGTGGGGTCCGCGCGGTGGGCAATGTCCTGCAGGCGCTTGAGAATCTTGTTGCCGCCGGGCGCGCCCTGGTCGGGCACCTCGTTGCCGATGCTCCACAGCACCACCGAGGGGTGGTTGCGGTCGCGGCGGATGAGGTTGGTCAGGTCGCGCTCGCTCCACTCATCGAAGTACTGGCTATAGCCGTTCTTCACCTTGGGCGTCTTCCACTCGTCAAACGTTTCGTCCATCAGCATGATGCCCATTTCGTCGGCCAGGGCCACCAGCTCCGGGGCGGGCATGTTGTGGCTGGTGCGAATGGCGTCGCAACCCATGTCCTTGAGCAGGGCAATCTGGCGGCGAAGCGCGGCCACGTTGATGGCCGCCCCCAGGGGCCCCAGGTCGTGGTGGTTGCACACGCCCTTAAACTTGCGCGGCTGCCCGTTCAGCAAAAAGCCCCGGCCCGCCTCAAACGCCACCGACCGGATGCCGAAGCGCGTGTCATACTTGTCCTTCAACACGTTGCCGGCGTAGAGCTTCGAGCTGGCGGTATACAGCGTAGGCGTTTCGGGGCTCCACAACTGGGGCTGGGGCACGGCCAGCGTTTGGTCGGAGGCCGTTTGGCCAGCCGAAGCCCCTAGGGGTAGCGGCGTGCTGGTAGTGGCCACCACCCGCCCGGCCGCGTCGCGGATTTCGGTATCGAGGCGCAGAGCCTGGCCGGCGGCCGGCGTGCCGGCCACGTCGGTTTTCAGCTTCACCAGCGCCTGCGTGGGGCCGATGCTGGGCGTGGTAAGGCTGGTGCCCCACACCGGAATGCGCACGTCGCTGGTTACCAGCAGGTGCACGTTGCGGTAGAGGCCCGCGCCGGGGTACCAGCGCGAGGCCTCGGGCTGGTTGCGCAGGCGCACGGCCAGCACGTTGGGGCCGCCCTGGGGGGCCAGGAAGTCGGTGACGTCGAAGTAAAACGAGTTGTAGCCGTAGGGCCAGGCGCCCACCGCGCGGCCGTTCACAAATACGTGCGCGTCGCTCATGGCCCCGTCGAAGATGAGCGTGGCGCGCTCGCCGGGCGCCAGCTTGGCCTCGGGCAGCGCGCGGCGGTACCAGCCGGTGCCCACGAAGGGCAGCCCGCCGGTGCGGCCCGACTTGGCCGTGGCCTGCTGCTCGTTGTTTTGCGCGATGGCCACCACCTGCTTGTCAAAGTCGGCCCCAAACGGCCCGCTGATGGCCCAGTCGTGCGGAATGCGGACGCTCTGCCACTTGGCATCGCGGAAGCCCGGCGCCTCGGCCCCCGGCACGTCGCCCTTGGTGAACTTCCAGCCAGTTTGCAACAGGTACTCGTGGCGGGGGCTGTCGGGGGTTTGGGCGCGGGCGGGCGCGCCGGCGGCGGCCAGCAGCGCCGCCGCAAGGGCAAGGCGAGGTAATAGCATAGGGGAGCGCAAGGGTGGTGGCAAGGGTGGAAGCGGGCCAAGGCGCCTGCTCGCGGGTGCAAAGCTGGGTGGCAATTGCCCGACTTGCAAAATCGATTGCGCAGCCATTTGCGCGGCCAGCGCAGCTTATACTGTCTTTCTACCCTGCGGGGCAGCGCCAGCACAAACGCTTACGCCCCGCGCCCGCCCAGCTTCCGCCTGGGCCTTACTCGGGCTAGCCGGCGCCCGGCGGCGGCCCTAGGGCCCGGGCACCGCCAACCTTCCCGCCCGGCGCCTCGTTGGCACCAGACCTTCCTTTTCCATTTTGCCATGCCTACTTCCTTTTTTCCGCCCCGCGTGGTGGCGCTCGAAGAGCACGTATCCTTCCCCGATATGGTGGCCCGCATTCCGCTGGCGGTGCGGCAACAGGCGGGCTGGCCCGCCGACGACAACCCTGACTCGGCCACCCGCGCGTACACCGCCCAGCTGGCCGAAGTAGGCCCCGAGCGCCTGGCCCTGATGGATGCGGCCGGCGTAACGGTGCAGGTGCTTAGCGTCTCGGGCCCGGGCGCCCAGCTGCTGCCGCCCGACGAGGGCCCCGCTTTCGCCCGCGCGTACAACGACCAACTGGCGGCGGCCATCGCCCGGCACCCCGGTCGTTTCCGCGGCTTTGCCCACCTGCCCCTCACCAACCCCGCGGCCGCGGCCGCCGAGCTAGCCCGCACCGTGCGCGAGCACCGCTTTGTGGGGGCGCTGCTAATGGGCACCACCGAAGGGCTTTTTCTGGATGATGCGCGGTTTACGCCGCTGCTGGCCGAGGCCGAAGCCCTAGGGGTGCCGCTGTACCTGCACCCCGGCGTGCCGCCCGCGCCGGTGCGCAGTGTGTACTACGAGCGCCTGCCCGCCGGGCTGGGCGAGCGCCTGAGCATGGCCGGCTTCGGCTGGCACGCCGAAACGGCCGTGCACGTGCTGCGCCTCATTCTGAGCGGCACGCTCGAAACCTATCCGCGCCTCAAGCTCCTCATCGGCCACATGGGCGAAATGCTGCCCGTGATGATGGCCCGCATTGACAACACCATGCCGCAGGCGGCCACCAAGCTACCGCGCACCGTGGCCCAAACCCTGCGCGACCAGGTATACATCACCACCAGCGGCATTTTTACGCGCCCACCGCTGGCGGCGGCCCTGGCCACGTTCGGGCTCGCTAACATCCTGTTTTCCATCGACTACCCGTTTGCTCCCAACGTGGCCGGCCAAAAATTCCTGGCCGGCCTCGACCTGCCGCCCGCCGACATCGTGCAGCTAGCCTGCGGCAACGCCGACCGCTTACTAGGTTTAAGCTAAGCAATACCCCTAGGCGCGCCACAGCCAGCCCGCGCCCCCGGCGGCGGCCCGGCCCACCGCCCCACTTTATTTGGCGAGCTTGGTGCTAAAGCCCGCAATACCCTAGGTTGCTCTATGGCCGCTCAGTTTCCCATGGGCGCCTGCAGCCGGCACCAGCGGCACTCGCCGCAGCCGGGGCCAAACTCGTGGCGGCGGATAGCGGCATCGACGGCGGCAATCTGGGCCAGCACCACGGCCTCGTCGCCGGGGGTAGGCGTTACGCGGCGGCGCTCGTAGCGGGGGGCCTTGCCCGGCTCGCGCAGGGGCTGCAAAAACTCGAAGCTGACGGTGCTGGCCTCGTAGCGGCGGTCGGGGTCGTGGGCGAGCAGCAGGCGGTAAAACACGGCCTGGCGCCAGTAGTCGCCGCCGCGCTGGCGCGCATCGGTTAGCCACACCCCTAGGGGCGCCTCGGCGGCAGCGGTGGGCGCGGGGCGCAGCTTGTCCTTGGCCAGGTCGTAGCGGCCGGTTTTGTAGTCGAGCACCTCGGCGCGGCGGCCGTCGGCGGCCAGGTCGAGGCGGTCGAGCTTACCCACCAGGCGCACGCCATCGGGCAGGGTAGCCCGCACCACGTGCTCCACCACCACGGCGGCGGGCCTAGGGGGCATGGGGGCCTGCTCCCACCAGGAGCGCAGCAGCTGGGGCCCGGCCTGGCTAAGGCGCTGAAACAAGTGGGGCGCCAGCTCGAAGCGGGCGCGGGCGAAGTAGCGCCGAAACAGCTCGGCCAGCTCGTCGGGGGTGCCGAAGCTGGCGCCCGGCTGCTGGGCCAGCCGCACAAACTGCTCGAGCGCCTGGTGCGCCGCCGAGCCGAAGAGCTGCTTTTCGTGGCGCGGCACGGGGGCGCGCAGCAGCTGCTCGTAGTAGCAAGCCACGGGGCAGGCGAGGTAGGCGTTCAGGGCGGTGGCGCTCAGGGTGAAGTCAGCCAGCAGCTCGTCGAGCAGCTTGGGGTCGAGCACCGGGGCGGGCGGGGGCGGCGGGGCCAGCTCGGCGCGGCGGGCGGCGGCCAGCACCTCGGCCGGCACCACCACCGTGTGCGGCCGCAAGCCATCCTGCTCTAGCTCGGCAATAAACTCGCAGGGCGTCAGCTCTTTGCCCGTTTCGTCGAGGTTAGCCCAGCTGAGGGTAAGCTGGGCCTGGGCGCGGGTGAGGGCCACGAAAAACAGGCGGCGGGCTTCTTCGGCCTCGCTGGCTTCGCCGGGCAGCGGGGCCAGGGCGGGCGGCAGGCGGAAGCCCCGGTTGTGGGTTTTGCGGCGCCAGGTGTGCTGCTGGCAGCCCAGCAGGTACACGTGCTCCCACTCCAAGCCCTTGGCGCCGTGGGCGGTAAGCAGCTCCAGGCCGGCCTCGCCCTCGCCGGTTGTTTGCTCTACGGGCAGGCCCTCGCGGGTGGCGGCCAGGCTTTCCCAGGTGCGCAGCAGCTCGGCCGGGCCCAGGTGGGGGGCGCGGCGGGTTTCGGCGCGGCCCCACTGCAGCAGGGTGCGGGCCACGGCCAGCAGGTGCTCGGGCTGCTGGGCGGTGGGCAGCGCGGCCGGCAGCAGCGTTTCGAGCAGCACGCGCTCCAAGAGGCCCGGCAGCGGCACCGAGGCGGCAGTCTGTAACCAATTATCTACCAACGCTAGGGCTTGCCCTAGGGCCAGTTGGCCAGCGGCGGACAAAGCGGGTAGTTGGCCGGGTTCGGGGCCTAGGGTGGCCTGGGCGGCTTGCTCCACCTGCGCCAGGGCACGGCCGGCCCAGGCGCGCCAGGGCTGCGGGGGCCGGCCGGCGGCATGGGCAGCGCGGCGGTGCTGCTGGTGGCCGGCGGCCAGGCGCACCAAATCGGCGGGCGGCACCCCCAGGGCTGGCAGGTGCAGCAGCTCAAACAGGGCCGCGTCGGCGGCGGGCAGCTCGTCGGGGCGCAGGGCGGGGGCCAGGTAGCTCAGCGCCCGGTGCAGGGCCACGGCCAGCGGCTCATCGAGCACGTTGATGGGGCGGCGGCGCACGTAGGGCACGCCCGCCGCCCGCAGCAGCAAGGCCAGGGTATCGAGCTGGCCGTGGTTGCGGGCGATGACGCCCACGCCGCCCGCCGGCCAGGCGCCCTGCTGGTGCCGCGCCACGAGCTGGGCGGCCACGTCGGCGGCTTCGTGCAGGGGCGTGGCGTAGCGCCGCAGCTGGGGCAGCTCGGTGAGGGCGGCGAAGCGCGGGTGGCGGGCGTGCAGCTCCTTGGTGAGGCCCGGCAGCTGGAACGTCAGGCGCTCGCGGTTGCGGGCAATGAGGCCGCCGGCCGTGGCCAGCACCGGGGCCGACGAGCGGTAGTTTTCTGCCAATACCACCACCGTGGCCTGAGGAAACCGCTCGGTAAAGGCCCGCACGTTGGCCACGCTGGCGCCCTGGAAGCGAAAAATACTCTGGTCATCGTCGCCCACGGCCAGCAAACTGGGGCTGTCCCAGTAGCTGGCCAGCAGGTACAGCAGGCGGCTCTGGGCGCCGTTGGTATCCTGAAACTCATCCACCAGAAAGTGCTGAAAGCGCTCCTGGTAGCGCAGGCGCAGGGGCTCGTTGCCTTCGAGCAGGCGGGTGGCCCAGGCCAGCATGTCGTCGTAGTCGAAGCGGCGGCGGGCGGCCAGCCCGGCCTGGTAGGCCTCAAACAGCTCGACGGCCGCCGCCGCCCGCTCAATGTGCGCTTCCTCCTCGCGCAGCCGATGCCCGATTACGTCGCCCGGCTGCACGCCCTGCGCGCGCAGCTCCCTAGGGGGGTTTTTGTACTGATAAGTAGGGTCGTCGGGCAGGCCCTGGCGGTACGCTTCCAGCTCGGCTAGCAGCCGGGCGGGCGGCCAGCCCTCGCGCTTCATCACCTGAAACAGGTTTTTGAGGTAGGGCAGGTCGTAATACACGTCGCCGAAGTCGCGGCGCAGCACATGGCCGGCGGGCAGCGCATCGAGCAGTTCGCGCAGCACCTGCTCGGTTTCGAGGTCGGAGGCCGGCTCCAGGTCGTGGCGGCCCAGGGCGGCGCCGTTTTCCTGAATCAGCAACTGCCCCAGGCTGTGAAAGGTATGGATGGCCACCCGGTGCGCCTCGGGCCCGATGAAGCGCAGCAGCCGCTGGCGCAGGTTGCGGGCGGCGGCGTCGGTGTAGGTCAGGCACAGGATTTCCTGGGGGCGGGCGTCGGGCAGCAGCAGCAGCCAGGCCACGCGGGCGGCCAGCAGCTGGGTTTTGCCGGTGCCGGGGCCGGCTACCACCAGCAGCGGCCCGTCGGGGTGCGTCACGGCCCGGCGCTGCGCCTCGTTGAGGCGGGCCAGCTCCTGGGTTAGGGCGGGCGGCAGGCGGGTGGTAGCGGCGTGAGGAAAGGCGGGCGCGGGCAAACTATACGGGGCAGAAAGGGCTACGGAGCCCTGAAAGTACGCCGCGGGCGGGGCTGCCGG
>JBPBPH010000098.1:0-33319 GCA_050954355.1 Janthinobacterium lividum | reverse complement strand
TGTGTAAGTAAATTTCTTAGCAGACTGACTAACTAAAAAATGGCGGTCATGCTGAGCTTGCGAAGCATCTCGCTTGCGCCGCTAGAAGTAGTACTCTAATGGCGCGAGCAAGATGCTTCGCAAGCTCAGCATGACCGCTTTTCATTTTTAGATTCAGGAGCCCTATGCCAACCCCCACTACCCCTAGGCCCGTTTGGCGCTGGCTGCTGCCGCTGGCCGTAATCGGCTGTTTATACGTCAATTACCTCTACAATGCCCACCCGCCGGCGGGCGCCCTGAGCAATGGGCAGATATCGGCCCGGCACCCCACGCTGCTCACGCCGGCGGGGTATGCGTTCAGTATTTGGGGCGTCATTTTTTTTGGGCTGATTTTTTACGCCGTCTGGCAACTGCTGCCCCGGCAGCGGGCGGCGGCGCTGCCGGCCCGCCTTACGCCGCCGCTCACGCTGGCCGTGCTGGCCACCACCGCCTGGACGCTAGTATTTAGCTACGAGCTGATTGGCGCGAGCCTGGTGGTGATGCTGGCCCTGCTGGGGCTGTTGGCCCTGAGCTACGCCCGCGCCCGGCCGCTGGTGCTGGCCGGTGCCGCGCCCGCTTGGCCCACTTGGTTTCTAGGTTTTTACCTGGGCTGGATACTGCTGGCCACAGTGCTCAACCTGGTGCTCGGGCTGCGCGACGCGCTAGGCTGGCACTGGTCGGCCGAGGCCAGTGAGCTAGGTGCGTACATGCTCCTAGCGGTAGCCGCCGCCCTAGGGGTGGCGCTGGCCTGGCGCGGGCGCGATGCTTGGCCACCTCTACCGCTGGCCTGGGGGCTGGTGGGCACCTGGGTGGCGCAGCGCGGTGCGGCGCCGGGGGTGGCCCTAGCGGCCCTGGTAGCTGCCGCAGTATCGCTGGCGGGCGCGGTAGGAGCGGGCGCCTTTAGGCCGCGGCCGGCCCTAGGGTAGGGCCGCCGCCCGTACTTTTGCCCGGTTCCCTTCACTCTTTACTTCGAGCGTATGCGTCAGAATTTTGTTGCCGGCAACTGGAAAATGAACCTCACCCTGCCCGAAGCGCAGGCCTTGACTACGGAACTCGTGCAGGCCCTAGGGCCTGCGCCGGCCGGCGGGGCTGCTCCGCAAGTAGTTATTTGCCCACCGTTTCCACTGCTGCTGGGCGTGCACCAGTTGCTGGGCGAGGCGCACAACCCGGCCCTGGGGGCGCAAAACTTCCACCAGAAAGAAAGTGGTGCCTACACCGGCGAGGTATCGGCCAAGCAACTGCAATCGGTAGGCGTTGAGTACGTTATTCTGGGCCACTCGGAGCGCCGCGAGCACTTCCGCGAAGACGACGCCCTGCTGGCCCAGAAGCTCGACGCGGCCCTGAAAGCTGGTCTGAAACCGATTTTTTGCGTCGGCGAAAGCTTGGCTACCCGCGAAGCCGACGAAACCTTTGACTTTATTGGCCAGCAGCTAGCCAGCGGCGTTTTTCACCTCAGCCAGGCGGATTTTGGCAAGGCGGTGATTGCCTACGAGCCCATTTGGGCCATTGGCACCGGCAAAACGGCCAGCAGCGCTCAGGCCCAGGAGGTGCACGCCTTCATTCGGGGCCAAGTGGCCAGCGCCTACGACCAGGCTACGGCCGACGCTACCACTATTTTGTATGGCGGCTCGTGCAACGCCCAAAACGCCCGCGAGCTCTTCAGCCAACCCGACGTGGATGGCGGCCTCATTGGCGGCGCCTCGCTGAAAGCAACCGATTTTGTGGCCATCATCCGGTCGTTTTGAGCGGCGGCTGGGTTGGTTCTGGCGTGGCGGGGTAAGTAGGTAGCTTTATTCTTCGTGCGTATGCTCTCGTTTCTGCTTTCCCTGCTGCTGCTGGTTCCGCCGGCTAAAGCGGCTCCTAAGGGCTCCATCGACCCGTGCAAGATTTTTGGCTCGGTGTACCTGGAGTATGATTCCAGCCGACGCAATAGCTGCTTTGGCACGGTGTACATCGAGCCTGAGGAGGCCTTTGCCGACCTGCGGGTATTTATCGAGAACAACCGCCTCTTCGCCGACAAAACCGGCCTGTGGTACCCGGCCGACAACCGCGAGTTTGCCGACTACACCCTCTACGTGACCACCGACCGCAGCCGGGCCGATTTTGCCATTCACTACATCAAAGTGCGCTCCTTCGCGGGCTGCCGCACCAGTAATTAGCAATCAACAATTAGCAATGGACAGTGGACAATTGGCTATTCAGCAGTTGTCCACTGTTCATTGCTAATTGCTTATTAGTAACAATGGACTATATAGAACTAACCGTGCAAGCGCCCGCCGAGCTGGCCGAAATATTGGTGGCTGAGCTGGGCGAGGTGGGCTTCGACACGTTTGAGGACAACGACGCGGGCTTTTGCGCCTACACCACCGAGGAGGCGTTTAACCGCGACGCGGTGGCGGAGATTATGAGCCGCTACGAGGGCCTAGGGGAGTTGAGCTACTCGGACCGCGTGATAACCCGCCAGAACTGGAATGCCGAGTGGGAGAAAAATTTTCAGCCCCTCATCATTGCCGGTCGGGTGTCGGTGCGGGCGCCGTTCCACCCCCAACCCGCGGGCATCGAGTACGAGGCGGTTATCATGCCACGCATGTCGTTTGGCACCGGCCACCACGAAACCACGGCCCTCATGATTGAAAACCAGTTGAGCCTAGACCACCAAGGCAAGCGCGTGCTGGATATGGGCTGCGGCACCGGCATCCTGGCCATTGTGGCCGAGAAGCTAGGCGCCCGCCAGGTGCTGGCCGTAGATGTAGAACCCTGGACCGTGGAGAATGCCCGCGATAACGCCGTCGAAAATAATTGCCATACCATCGAGTGCCGTCTGGGTGGGGCCGAGCTGCTGGCCGGTGAGGCGCCGTTCGACCTAATTCTGGCCAACATTAACCGCAATGTGCTACTGGAGGATATGCACGAATACGCCCGGCTGCTGCCCAGCGGGAACCCAATTTTATTTAGCGGGTTTTACGAGGAAGATTTGCCTCAAATAGCCGCTGAAGCCACCCGGCAGGGGTTGCGTTACGAGCGTCATTTGGTGCTGCGTAGCTGGATATCGGCAATATTTACGAAATTGTAGCCGCTCTACGTTAGACTAGGGCAGCCGTGTTAGAATATCTGGTTATTGTCCTATTCTATGAAGTATTCGATAGCTCTATTTAGCAGCCTTGTGCTGGCCGGATTAACCGGCCGAGCACAAACGACAGCCCCGCCCACCGCCCCGGCTGCCGATGGGCGTGTAGCCGGGGCCCTGCGCCCCGCCCAGGTTACCGTGCAGCGCTTTAGTGGGCACCTCTCGCCCGAGCCCGCCCAGTTTATTGTGGACGTAGGCGCCATGATGACGGCCAGCAACAACGCCGGCGCCCGCCTGCTGGGCGACCAGCTGCGCCAGCTCTGGGGCAGCAACCAGCTTACCAGTAGCCAGCAGCGCACCATTGCCACGCTCTCGCAGCAGCTGCTGGATAAGAAGTTTCGGCCCATTCCGCACCTCACGGCTTTTTACGGCGCCGTGGTGGGGGGCAAAACCAAGGCCAAGCTAAGCGACCAGCAGCTTGACCAGTACTTGGATGCCCTAGGGCAGGCAGTGGCCAAAAGCCCCACGCCCGAGGTTGAGAAGTATCTGGCGGCCACGGCACGCGCCCTCAACGGCGGTTACCTCTACCGCACCAACTTCAGTACGCTGCGCGTGGCGGGCGGGCAGTGGTCGTTTGCCTACAAAACGCCCGCCGCGCCCGACCCCAACGCCTCGTTTGATACGCCGGCGGCTCCGGTAGTGACCCCAGCGCCGGTAGCTACCAAAGCCGCCGCGAAGCCCGTGGCCGCTGCCAAGCCTAAGCCGGTGGCGAAGAAAAAGCGCGCCAGCGACGGCTGGGACACCGGTGACTTGTGGTCGTCGGGCGGCAGCAAGGCCAGTAGCAACGACGGCTGGGGGGCGCCCATTAGCAGCGCGCCCAAGAAAAAAGCCGCTGATGACGGCTGGGGCACGCCCGTGGCCAATGATGGCTGGGGCACCCCGGCAAAGAAAAAAGCGCCCGCCAAGCCCATAGCCAAAGCGGGCGCAACCAAGCCTGCCCCCAAGCCGGCGGCGGCTACTGCGGCCGTAGCTGCCGCGCCCTCCACCACCGATTTTGACCAGCCGTTCGTGCCATCGCCGCTGGCGGCGCTGGCGGCCTACTACCCGCCCGCCGTGAGCGGCCCGGTGCTGGAGTTGAAGGACGCCGACCTGGTACTGGCCTCGGCCGGCGACTCGGTGGTGCTGCACAAGGTAAGCGGCACGGTGGCCCCCGGCAGCAGCCGCGTGCTAGCCACCGGCGCCGAGCTGAGCTGGACTATCAAGGGCAACCCCGTCTCGGCGGTGCTCGAAGCCTTTGACTTCGACTTGAGCAAGCCCGAGTTCACAGTGCAGCCCGCTACGCTGACGTACCCGTTCCTGCTGGAAGCACCGGTGAAAGGCGCCCTCAGCTATAAGGCTGGGCGCCGCAAGCCGGGCGCCGCCGATACGGGCTATCCGCGTTTTATCTCACTCAGCAACGATGTGCAAGTGAAGAACGTGGGGCCGGGCATCACGTACCGCGGCGGGCTTAGCCTGGCGGGCAGCTTAGTGCGCTCGGCGGCGCTCGATGGCTCGCTTTCGCACCTTACGGTGAGCCAGCAGGGCAAGCCGCGCTTCCGGGCCGCCTCGCGCAATTTCCTGCTCGGCGACTCGCTGCTGACGGCCGGCCGGGCGGCGGTGGCGCTCTATCAAACCAGCGGCGACTCCATCACCCACCCCGGCGTGGAGCTGAAGTACCTGAAAACCAAGCAGCAGCTGAAGCTGCTCTACGAGCAAGGTATTTACCGCACCACGCCCTATACCGACTCGTACCACCAGGTGTACGTGCGGGCGCAGATGGTGACCTGGAGCCTGAATGAGCCCAAGATAGATTTCGTCGTCATCACGACGCCTAAGCAGGTGGCGGCCGATTTTGAGAGCCGGGGCTTCTTCTCTAACACCCGCTACCAGCAGCTCAAGAGCATCAACCACCTGCACCCGCTGCAACTGCTGGTGGGCTACAGCCGCGACCGCGACTTCCAGAGCGTGCTGAACGTGCACGACGTGGCCGAGGCCACCCACACCTCGGAAACTAACCTGCGCTCGGCCGTGACGGGACTGGCTCGCGATGGCTACGTGGATATTCAGCCGCAGACCGGCGAGGTGATTTTGCTGCCCAAAGGCCGCGCCTACGTGGGCGCCGCCCGCGACAAGAAAGATTACGACAACATCAGCTTGCACTCGCTGAGCGGCTCGGGCCGCAGCGCCACGCTCAACCTGGCTTCCAACGAGCTGCTGGTGCGCGGGGTCGAGTCGTTCCGCTTCACCGACGACTCGGCGGCAGTGCCCGTGGTGGTGCGCCCCGACAGCGGAGTAGTGCATCTGCAAAAGAATCGCAACATGCGCTTCGGCGGGCGCATTAAAACGTCGATTTACGGCTTTAAGGGGCGCGACTTCACCTTCGACTATGACGGCTATTACATTGATATGCCGCGGATTGATTCGCTCACCATTCGCAGCAAAACCAAGCGCGTGGCTGGCAAGCCCGACCTGGAGCACCGCCCCAGCGACTTCGTACTATCCAACAAAGGCAAGACCCAGAGCGGGCGCTTGTACTTGAACGACCCCAAGAACCGCTCGGGCCGCAAGCGGATGGTGAAGTACCCGTCGTTCAATTCTACTTCGGGCGCCTACGTGTACTTCAACAAGCCCGACGTGCTAGGGGGCGCTTATGACTCAACCACTTACTTCGACGTGCCGCCTTTCCAGTTCGACTCAATGAGCACGGGCAAGTCGCGGGCGGGCTTCGTGGGAGTGTTTCACAGCAAGGCGCTGCCGCCCATCAAAACGGCCCTCACCACGCAGGACGATGGCTCGCTGGGCTTCGTGCACGCGGTGCCCGCGGGTGGCTACCCGCTGTACGGCGGCAAGGGCAAGCTCGCGGGCGGCGCCACGGTAAAGCTCAACAGCCTGGGCTTGCAGTCGAACGGCACGGTTAATTACCTAGGGGCCACCTTACAAAGCGACCGCTTCGTGCTGTACGCCGACTCGCTCACGGGCGAGGGCAAGGCGGGCAGCATTGCAGCGGGCGTGAACACGCCCAAGGTGGTGATGCCGCCGGGCTACCTCATCAGCTGGGGCACCAAAACCGACTCGCTGTATCTGCAAACGCCGCCGGCCGGCGCGCCCGTCAAGATGTATGCCGACCATACCTTCAAGGGCTCGCTGCTGCTGACGCCTAAGAAGCTGGGGGGCCAGGGTCGCCTCGACGGGCCGCAGAGCTACGCGCGCTCCGACAACATGACGTTTAAGAACGACTCGTATTCAGGCCGCCAGGGGGTACTGAGCTTGAAATCGGCCACGGCCGGCAAGCCCGCGCTCACGGCCAACAACGTGAACTTCACCTATGACCTGAAGCAGGGCTACGCCGAATTTAAGGGCGAGCAGACCGGCAAGTCGGACATCGACCTGCCGTACTCGGCCTTCCGCACCTCGCTCAGCGGCGGGCGCTGGGACTTCAAGAAAAAGCGCGTGACGCTGCGGGCCGCCGGGGCCGACTCGGCCCGGGCCTACTTCACCTCGACCAAGCCCGAGCAGCACGGCCTCAAGTTTAAGGCCGCCGCGGCTAGCTACGACCTTACCAAGTACCAGCTGCAAACTAAGGGCGTGCCCTATATTGCCACTGGCGACGCCTGGATTATCCCCGACTCGGGCCGCGTGGTGGTGAACGGCGGCGGCCAGCTGCGGCAGCTGCACCGGGCTAAGGTGCTGCTCGACTCCCTAGGCAAGTTTCATAAGCTGGAGAACGGCAACATCACGGTGCTCTCGCGCGACCAGTTTAAGGGTGATGCGCAGTACATGTCGAAAACTGCCTCGGGCGACTCGATAGCGCTGAAATTTAGTGACTTCCAGCCCGACTCGGTGGGGCTGCTGGCGGGCGCGGGCACTAGCCGCAAGCGTTTTGCGCTGCGCCGCAAGCCCGCCTCCGAAGACCAGGGCCAGGAGCCGCCGCACGTGGGCACCGTGGCCACGGCCAACGTGGAAGCCAACCAGAAATTCCAGCTGGCGCCCCGCATTGGCTACCGCGGCCCCATTACCCTCAACTCGCAGAAGCGCGGCCTCAACTTCGACGGCCAGGTGCAGCTGCAGTTTGGGCAGAAGCGCGGGCCCGCCACCGCCGACTGGTTTGCGGTGAAGGACTCCATCGACCCCAAGAACATTGTGCTGAGCTTGCACAACCTAAAAAGCGAGGATGGCACGGCGCTGGCCACGGGCTTCTTCGTGAATGGGGAAGACAACACGCTGTATCCGCTCTACGCCGGGCCGAAAACCAACGAGAGCGACATCGCCCTATTTAAGGCCGACGGCACCCTGCACTACGACCTGGCGCGCGGCGAATACAGCGTGGCCGACCACGACCTGAGCGACCCCAACAAGTACGCCGGCACCACCCTAGTATACCACGAAGCCACCAATCGCTTCGACTTCAAAGGCCCGCTGAGCTTTATTGCCAACTCGAAGAACTACGCCGTGGTGGGCAGCGGCGTGGGTACCGCCAACCCCGACAGCGCCCACTACCAGGTGCGCAGCCTGCTGGGCATTGACGCCAGTATGCCCAGCAAAGCTGTGGAGAGCATGGCTGGTACCCTGGCCAAGGTGCTCAAAAATGCGCCCGAAGCCCTGGACGGCTCCAACGAGGAGCTGTCGAACATTGCGCAGCTGGCCGGCGACAAAGGGGCCGAGGCCTTTGCCAACCGCCGGCCCGGCGCCGCGCCGCCCGCGCTCGGCAGCATCTCGCCCAAGCTGGTGCACACGCTGCTGCTGAGCCGGGTAAACCTGCGCTGGAACGCCAAGCAACGCGCCTGGTACTCGGTGGGTAAGCTGGGCCTAGGGGGTGTGGGTAAGCAGAGCGTCAATGCGTTGGTGGATGGCTACGTGGAGATAAAGCGCCAGGATGCCCAGGACGTGGTGGAAGTATACCTGGAAGCCGAGCCCCAAACCTGGTACTACCTGCGCTACGCTAACAACACGCTGCTCACCAAGTCGAGCGACGAGCAGGGCTACGACGCTGAGGTATCTGCCAAGCAAAAAGGCAGCATCGAAACCACGCCCGACTACGGCGTTTTCCTGGGGGAGATGGAAGACGTGGACCGCTTCCGGGCTCACTTCGAGCGCGACTACCTAGGCAAATCGGGCAAGCTGGCCACCCGCGCCGCCGCGGCTAGTAAGGCCGACGACGTGGACACCGACGCGGGCAAGGGCAAGAAAAAGAAGAAAGCCAAGGCCAACGACCCCTTCGGCGATGGCACCTTAGAGCCGGCCGCTAACGAGCCCGGCGTTGATACGGATAAGAAGGCCAAGAAAGGCAAAGCCAAGGAAGCCGACCCGACCGCTGAGCCCAGCGCCGAGCCCGCCGCCGAACCCAGCAAGAAAAAGAAGAAAGCCAAGGACAACGACCCCTTCAGCGACGGCACTATCGAGCCGGCCCAAGCCCCGGCGCCCAAGCCGGAGCCCAAAAAAGAAAAGGCCAAGGCTGCCGACCCTGCCACCGACCCTAGCCCCGAACCGGCCGCCGAGCTCGATAAGAAGTCTAAAAAGGAAAAGGCGAAAGAAGTTGAACCCGCTGACCCCAGCGCCGAGCCCGCGGTAGACGACTCGAAAAAGGCGAAGAAGGACAAAGCCAAAGCCGCCGAGCCCGCGCCCGACCCGACTGCCGAGCCCGCGACCGACGACTCAAAAAAGAGCAAGAAGAAAAAGAAGAAGGCCGACCCCGAAGACCCCTTCGGCGATTCCTAGCCCTAGCCGCCCCGCCCAACCCCGGCGGGGCGGTCTATTTTTGCCTCATGCTGTATATCGTTCTGGCCCTAGGGGCCGCCTACCTGCTGGGCTCCATCCCGACTGCCTTGTGGGTGGGGCGCTGGTTTTTCGGCTTGCGCGACATTCGGGAGCACGGCTCGGGCAACGCGGGCGCCACCAACACCTTCCGGGTGCTGGGCAAGCGCCCCGGCTCGGCGGTGCTGCTCATCGATGCGCTCAAGGGCTTCGGGGCGGCTTGGCTGCTGCCCAACTGGCTGCTGGGCCTAGGGGCCATCGAGGCCGACCAGCTCTTTTACTACCGGCTGGCCTGCGGGGTGCTGGCGGTGGTGGGGCACGTGTACCCACTATTCGCGCAGTTTCGGGGCGGCAAGGGTGTAGCCACCATCCTGGGCATGATGCTGGCCATTGCGCCGGCCACAGTGGGCGTGGCCATCCTGGGATTTCTAGCAGTGCTGGGCACCACGCGTTACGTGTCGCTGGGCAGCATGACGGCTGGCGTGGTCTTCGCCCTGTTGCAGCTCACGCCCTGGTTCCGGCCCGCCAATCCGTGGCAAATCTGGTTCGGCTTCGCGCTGGCAGTCCTACTCATCTACACCCACCGCGCCAATATCGGCCGCCTGCGCGCCGGCACCGAGAGCCGCGTGCCGCTGTGGGGCAAGCGGTAACGAATTTATTTGCCGTTAGTTATGCAACACATTGCCCTGCGCTTGCTCCTGCGTCCCTTTGCCGCGCCCGATGCGCCCGCGCTAGTAGCGCTGGCTGGCAACTATGAGGTGGCCAAGAATTCGCTCAACATTCCGCACCCCTATACCGACGAGGACGCGCAAGCCTGGCTGCGCCTAACGCGGCAACACCACGAGCAGGGTACGGCCCACCAGTTTGCGCTGGAGCTGCGCGCCACGGGCGAGTTTATTGGCGGCATTGGCCTAGGGCTGGAGCTGCGCCACAACCGGGCCGAGGTGGGCTACTGGCTGGGCGAGCCTTACTGGGGCCGGGGGCTGGCCACCGAGGCCCTAGGGGCGGTGCTGCGCTTTGGCTTCGAGCAAGTGGGGCTGAATAAAATATACGCCACGCACCGCGCCGAGAATTTGGCCTCGGGCCGGGTAATGGCCAAGAATGGGATGACGCTAGAGGGCCGGCTGCCCCAGCACGCCCAGCGCGACGGGCAGTACCTCGACCTGTGGCAGTATGGGCTGCTGCGCCGCGATTACCGGCCCTAGGGCAGGGCGCGCCAAAAAGGCTATGTTTGCGCCACCAACCAATTTATTCCCCCGTATGCTCGCTCCCGCTTACCTCACCCAGCACCAAAACCGCTTTTTGGAAGAGCTGATGGACTGGCTCCGCATTCCGAGCGTGTCGGCCGACCCAGCTTTTCACGGCGAGGTGCTGCGGGCCGCCGATTTCTTGAAGGCGAAGCTGGAGGCCGCCGGGGCCACCAACGTGGAGCTGTGCACCACCGCTGGCAACCCCATCGTGTACGGCGAGTATTTTGTGGGCGCAGGCAAGCCCACCGTGCTCGTGTATGGGCACTACGATGTGCAGCCGGCCGACCCCTACGAGCTGTGGACTTCACCGCCCTTCGAGCCGGTGATTAAGGACGGCAAGATTTACGCCCGCGGCGCCTGCGACGACAAGGGCCAGGTGTACATGCACGTGAAGGCCCTGGAGGTGATGCGCGCCCAGGGCGAGGTGCCCTGCAACCTCAAATTTATGATTGAGGGCGAGGAGGAAATCGGCTCCAACAACCTCGCCATCTTCGTGCGCGAAAACAAGGCCAAGCTGCAAGCCGACGTCATCCTCATCTCCGATACCGGCATCTTGGCCAACGACGTGCCCAGCATTGAGGTGGGGCTGCGCGGCCTGAGCTACCACGAGGTAGAAGTGACGGGCCCCAACCGCGACCTGCACTCGGGCCTCTACGGCGGGGCGGTGCTTAACCCCATCAACGCGCTGTGCAGTATGATTGCCAGCCTGCACGATGAGAATTACCACGTTACCATCCCCGGCTTTTACGACCAGGTGGCGGCCCTCGGCGAGGCCGAGCGCGCCGAGCTGGCCCAGGCGCCCTTCTCCGCAAGCGACTTTGAGCAGAGCATTGGCCTGCCTGCCGCCGTGGGCGAAGCCGGCTACACCACGCCCGAGCGCACCAGCATCCGGCCCACGCTCGATGTGAACGGCATTTGGGGCGGCTACACCGGCGAGGGCGCCAAAACGGTGATTCCGGGCAAGGCGTTCGCCAAAATCTCGATGCGCCTGGTGCCTAACCAAACCAGCGCCGAAATCACGGCCCTGTTTCAGAGGCATTTTACCAGCATTGCGCCGGCCGGCGTCACGGTGCAGGTGCGGCCCCACCATGGCGGCGAGCCCGTGCTCACGCCCACCGACTCAGTGGCGTACCGCGCCGCCGCCCGCGCCCTCGAAACTACCTTCGGCAAGAAGCCGGTGCCCACCCGCGGCGGCGGCTCTATCCCCATCGTGGCTATGTTCAAAAGCGAGCTCGGCCTCGACACGGTGCTGCTCGGCTTCGGCCTCGACTCTGACGCCATTCACTCGCCCAACGAGCACTTCGGCGTGTTCAACTTCCTGAAGGGCATCGAAACGATTCCCGAGTTTTATAAGGAATACGCCGCTTCCTAGGGCCACTACTGCCGCAAAAGGGGCCGCCACTAACAATTGGCGGCCCCTTTTGCAGCAGTAGTGGCCCTAGGGGCTAGTTAAACGAGTAGGTGGCGTACAGCTGAAACGCGCTGTTGCGGGCGCGCGGCTGAAAGGTAGTGCTGCCTGAGGTAGTAGAATTGGGAAAATTGGTGAAGGCTCCGTTGTAGCGCAGCCCCACGCCCGGCCCGTGCTTGAGCTGGTAGCCTAGGCCCGCTAGATAGCCGAAATCTACCGTTTTGTAGCCATCTATAACGCTTACGGAGGCACTGCCGCTCTGATACCGCGCTGACGTTAGGAAACCGACTTGTGGACCCGCTTCGAAGAAAAAGCCGTCGGTATTGAGGTGGAAGGCCAACGGCACATCTATGTATTGCAATCGGGCCCCTTGGTCCTTATCATCTTTAGCACCTTTTTGTGAGTAAAGAATTTCGGGCTGGAACGCAAATAATCGAGCAAAACCAATATTAACAAAGCCACCTGCTAAAAAGCCAAAACGGTAGTCATAGATAGTGTTGCCGGCCGCATTCTTGGTGTCGGCCCCCACGAAGCTAGTGAGAGTGCCGCCCACTTTGAGGCCCAGCGATACGTTGCCGCCGCGCCCCCGGTACTGCGCCTGGGCCGGCTGGCTAGCCCCTAGCAGCAGCCCGGCCCCAGCCCAAAGAAGTAGTTTTTGCATTAGTTGAAGAACAGGTGAACGCTGCAAAGCTACACCGGCCCGCGCCGGCCACCACGCAAAAAGCCGGCCCCCGCAGTAGGAACCGGCTTCTTTGTGCCTGGGCAGTGTGCCTAGCCTTTGCCACCGAATAGGTAGTGCACCTGGAACTGGAACACCCCGTTGTGGAAGTTATTGTCGCCACGCAAGGGCGCGCTGCCCGCGCCGAAGCCGTCCTTATATACGTTCGTGAAATCGCCGGTGTAGCGGGCTTCCAGGCCGAGGCCGCTCGTGAGTTGATAGCCGATGCCACCCACGTAGCCAACGCCCACGGGCACCAGGCGGTCGCGGCTGTTAAACACGGTAACTTCTTTGGGGCTGCCAGCTTTCTCGCCCTGCGGGCGGAAAAACTCCCGGTCGCTCAGCGCGAAGCTAGCCTGCGGGCCAAAGTTGAAAAACAAGCCTTTGCCGTCTTGGCCGGTCGTAAACTTCAGCAACACGGGCACGTCGATGTAGCCGAGCGTCGAGCGGTACTGCTGGCCGTTGTACTGGTTGAGAGGCGTGCCCGTGTAGTTAGCTTGGTCGATAAACACGCCTTTCTGCGAGTACAGGCCTTCCAGCTGCAGCGACAGCAAATCGGTGAAGCCAAAGTTGACCAGCACGCCAGCGGCGAAGCCCGGCTTGAAGCCCGTGCTGCTGCCAATGTCGCCGCCGCCGGTGTAGGAGCTCAGGTTGAAGCCACCTTTGATACCGTATTTGATGCCAGTCTGGGCGTGAGCTGCGCCAGCCGCGCCAACGAGAAGAGCTAGGGAGAGGATGGTTTTTTTCATGATTTAACAATGAATAAGATAAAAATGGCCGGAACCCCGAAAAAAAGAATAGTAAAGCGGCTTATCCGACCGAAAACGGGGTTTATACCGACTGAAAAGTAGGGGGGGTTGCGTTTTTTTGGAAAAATCTTTTTGCCGGTTCGGCCTAGGCTACTAGGGCCGCGCCGTAGTTTTGGCACCGCTTGCCCAGCTAGTTGCCATGCGTTTTTCGGCCAGTTTCCCACAGCTTATTAAAATTCAACTAGTTGCTGGCTGGCTGATTTTGGCGTGTATCGTGAGGGCGCAAGCTCAGCAGTACGCCCCGGCGGCAGACTCGGGGACGGTGCCGCGGGCCCCATTTATTTGGGGAGCGTATGGGCAGGGCAGCATCATTATCAGCCACACGCAGCCCGTGGCCCACCTGGTCAGCTCGCACCCGCTAGGCGCCGAGCTGAATGTGCAGCGCCAAACCACCGGGGCCGCGCCCTGGCACGCCTGGTACAAATACCCCAAAGTGGGCCTGGCGCTGGTGTACTACGACTACCGCAACCCGCTGCTGGGCGCGAGCTACGCCGCCACGGCGTACCTCAGCAAGTCGATTTCGCGCACGGCCCGCCACGACTTCAGCTTCCGGCTGGGCACGGGCCTAGGGTACTTCCCGCTGCACTACGACCTCTACACTAACCGCAAGAACACCTTTATTAGCTCGCCACTCAACGCTACCATCCAGTTGCGCTTTGAGTACGACGTGGCGTTGAGCGAGCACCTAGGGCTGCTGCTGGCCCTAGGCCTGCACCACTATTCCAACGGCGCCACCGACAAGCCCAACTACGGCATCAACCTGCCCACCGTGGCCGTGGGTGTCAACTACCACCAGCAGCGGCCGGCCACGGTGCGCCCCGGCTACGCTCCCGCGCCGCCCGACGTGGGGCATAATTTCTTGACCATCAGCACCAGCGTGGCATTCAAGCGGCGCAGTGCCTTCGACCCCACCACGTATTTGGTAAACTCGGTGACGCTGGCCGCCGGCCGCCGCCTCAATCGCAAGAGCAACCTGGTGGTGGGCCTGGAAGGCTTCTACGACCGCTCGCTGCGGGCCGCGCAGCTCGATACCGCCCGCGACACGCGCCACCTGCCCGATACCCGCAAGGCCGGCGCCTTGGTGGGCCACGAGTTGCTGCTGGGCCGGCTGGCGCTGGTTACGCACCTGGGCGTATATTTCTACAATCCGTATAAGTCGAACCCCTTTTACTACGAGCGGGTGGGGCTCAAATACCAGTTTACTCCCTGGCTGTTCGGGGCCGTGGACCTGAAGGTGCACCGCGCCACCGCCGACGCCCTGGAGCTGAAGGCCGGCCTGCGCCTGGGGCGCTAACCGCGCGGCTTGGGCGGGCTTTGGGGCTGGTTGGGGGCCTAGGGCTTGCCTAGCCAGCTGCCAGCCCGCACTTTTGGGTAGCGCATGAGTCGGGAACTTTCGGCCGTGCGCTGGCACATGGCTACTTGGTTGGTTTACACGCGCTATCTGCACATAGCGGCGGGCTTTCTAGGGTTTTTTGTGGCGCCGGTGGCGCTGGCCGTGCGCAAGGGTGGCGTAGCCCACCGCCGCTGGGGGCTGGTGTTTTTTTGGGCTATGCTGGTGGCCGGCACTACCTCGCTGCTGCTGGCGGGCGGGCAGCTGCTGTGGGTAGCCCTGCCGGCCGGCCGCGCCGTGGGGCTGGTATTTCTGCTCATCACGGGCTTGTTCAGCCTGTACCTGGCGGCGTTTGGCTACCGGGCGCTGGCCCTCAAAAAGCTGGGCTACGGCCAGCGCCCGGCGCTGGTAGACTGGCTGATGGCGGGCGTGGGGCTGCCGGTGTTCGGCTTCTTTATTTACTACGGGCTGCGCCAGGGCATTGTGCCGGCCGTGGTGTTTGGCGGGTTGGGGGTGGTGCGCGCCGGCACGCAGCTGTGGAGCTACTTGCGCAGCGCCCCGCCCCGGCCGGGGCAGTGGCTGCGCAACCACATTTCCGGGTTTATGGGCACCTACATCGCGGCCGTTTCGGCGTTTTCGGCCACCAGCCTGCACTTCATTCCCTGGCCCTGGAACTTCTTGTGGCCCACGCTGCTCGGGGTGCCCTATATGCTGTGGGCCCAGCGCCGCTACGTGGGCGCGCAAGGCCCGCAGCCAGCGCGGGTGCTGCTGCCCGAAACCAGCGCGGCCTAGGGCCGGCAGCGACTCCAGCCCGCGCTGGTGGCCCACTCGCCCTAGCTGGTCGCTTGCCGCACCAGCGCCTCGTTGATTTGCCGCACCAGCGCTGGCCCTTCATACACAAAGCCGGTGTAGAGCTGCACCAAACTGGCCCCGGCCGCCAGCTTTTCTAGCGCATCCTGGGCCGAGTGGATACCGCCGGCCCCAATAATGGGCAGCGCGCCCTCGCTGCGCCGGTGCAGGTAGCGGATTACCTCGGTGGCGCGCGCGCGCAGCGGCTGCCCGCTCAGGCCGCCCGCCCCTAGGGCCTGCACGGCGGCGGCGGGGGTGCGCAGGCTGGCAGGCCTATCAATGGTGGTGTTGGTAGCTACCAGCCCGCTCAGTTGGGTTTCGCGGGCTATTTCCAAAATGTCGTCGAGCTGCGCGTTGCTCAGGTCGGGGGCTATTTTAAGCAGCAGGGGCCTAGGCGCGGCGCGGGATAGGTTGCGGGCCTGCACCTGCTGCAAGAGATTGATGAGCGGCTTCTTATCCTGCAGCTCGCGCAGGCCCGGCGTGTTGGGCGAGCTCACGTTGACCACGAAATAATCGACCACCTCGGCCAGCGCCTCGAAGCCCGCCACGTAGTCGGTGGCGGCGTGCTCGTTGGGCGTATCCTTATTCTTACCCAGGTTGCCCCCGATGATGAGCTGCCGGTTGCGACGCCGCGCCAGCCGCGCTGCCACCGCCACCGCCCCGTCGTTATTGAAGCCCATGCGGTTGACCAGCGCCGCGTCCAGCGGCAGCCGAAACAGGCGCGGCGCCGGGTTGCCAGGCTGGGGCCGGGGCGTCACAGTGCCAATTTCCACGAACCCGAACCCTAGGGCCGCCAGCTCGTCGGTCAGCACCGCGTTCTTATCGAGGCCCGCCGCTAGGCCCACCGGGTTGGCAAAGCGCAGCCCGAACACCGTGCGCGCCAGGCTAGGGTGCTGGTAGTCGTAGAGGCCGCGCAGGGCCGCCAGGGCTCCCGGTACCCGGCCGGCCCGCTTCAGGTTGTCGAACACTAAATGGTGCGCCCGCTCGGCATCGAGCTTGAACAGCAGCGGCTTAACAACGGATTTATACACTAGCGTCGGGGCCAAATTGCTGGTCGAGCTTCAGCACCAAATCTTCTAACAGGGGCAGTAGCTGCGGAATAATCTGCTGGGCGGTATACAGTATCTGCGCGTAGTCAACCCGGAAGTATTCGTGGGCAGTAAGATTGCGAAAAGCCTTGATGCGCCGCCAATCGATATCCTGCCGCTGTTGCTGAGTGGTATCCGATACGTGAAAGGCTGCCTCACCTAAAATCTCAAATTGCCGTTCCAGCGCTAGCTGCAGGGTTTTATCGGCCAACAAATCGATTAGCGTAGTGCCGGCTGCTTTTTCATTTATCCAGCGCGCTGCCTCTAGCATATGCCGCGCCCGGTCGGGGTCACGCGGCTTGTTTTTGTTGGGATTCATACAGCGTCAGCAAATCTTTGCGGATATAGCGCATCATGTAGTCCGATACCACCGTGCCAGCATCGACTTTAAGGCCCAGTTGCGTTCCTAAGTCGTGGGCGTAATCGATAAAATACCAGCCCACTGGCCGCTCCATTTCAATCAACAGGTCCAAATCCGACTCGGCCGTGGCCTCGCCCCGCGCATACGAGCCAAATACCTGCACGCGCCGCACGGGCTTATCGGCAAAGTACTCGGCCAGCACCTGGCGGAGGTAGTCTAGGGAATGTGGAGGCTGCGGCATAGCACTAAAATACGCCGGTCTATCCCGCCCAGCCTTCGCGGTCGAGGCTGCGGTACTGGATGGCCTCGGCCAAGTGCTGAATCTCAATCTCGTCCTTGCCCGCTAGGTCGGCAATGGTGCGAGCTACTTTCAGTATGCGGTCGTAGGCGCGGGCCGAGAGGCCTAGGCGCTCCATAGCGGTTTTGAGCAGCGTGCGGCCCGCCGTGCTTATCTGGCAAATATCCTTTACCATCTGGCTGGGCATGAGCGCGTTGGAATGAATTTCGGGAAACTCCTGAAACCGCGCGGCCTGGCGCTGGCGGGCAGTTTCGACGCGCTGCTGAATGGCTTGGCTGGTTTCGGCCTTGCGCGTTTCCGTCATTTGGTCGAACGTCACGGGCGTCACCTCCACGTGCAGGTCAATGCGGTCGAGCAGCGGGCCCGATACCTTGTTGAGGTACTTCTGCACCACACCGGGGCCGCACACGCAGTCCTTGTCGGGGTGGTTGTAGTAGCCGCAGGGGCAGGGGTTCATGCTGGCAATCAGCATGAAGCTAGCTGGAAAGTCGATGCTGAGCTTGGCCCGCGAGATGGTGACGCGGCGCTCCTCTAGCGGCTGGCGCATCACCTCCAGCACGGTGCGCTTAAACTCGGGCAGTTCGTCCAGAAACAGCACGCCGTGGTGGGCCAGCGAGATTTCGCCCGGCTGCGGGTTGCTGCCCCCGCCCACCAGCGCCACGTCCGAAATGGTGTGGTGCGGCGCCCGAAACGGCCGCTGGCTCAGCAGGCCCGCGTTGGCGCCCAGCTTGCCGGCCACCGAGTGGATTTTGGTGGTTTCCAGCGCCTCCTGCATCGTGAGGGGCGGCAAGATGGTGGGCAAGCGCTTGGCCAGCATGGTCTTGCCGGCGCCGGGTGGCCCTATCATAATCACGTTATGGCCGCCGGCCGCCGCTATTTCCAGCGCCCGCTTGATGTTCTCCTGGCCCTGCACGTCGGCAAAGTCGGCGGCGTACTGGTTGGCCTCGTACTGGAAGATGTCGCGCGTATCAAGACGCACGGGCTCAATGACTTCGCGCCCCTCCAGAAAGTCAATGGCCTGCTGCATGGTGGCCACCGGAATCACATCTAGGTTGTTGACGATGGCGGCCTCCTGCGCATTTTCCAGGGGCAGGATGATGCCCTTAAATTTCTCTTTGCGGGCCTGGATGGCGATGGGCAGCACGCCCTTGATGGGCCGCACCGCGCCGTCGAGGGCCAGCTCGCCCATTACCACGTAGTCAGCTAGCCGCTCGGTCGTGAGCTGCTGCGAGGCGTGCAGGATGCCTAGGGCAATAGGCAGGTCATAGGCCGCACCTTCCTTACGGATGTCAGCGGGGGCCATGTTCACCACCACCTTGGTGCGCGGCATACGGTAGCCGCGCAGCTTCAGCGCCGACTCTACCCGCTGCTGGCTTTCCTTAATGGCCGAGTCGGGCAAACCCACCACAAAGAAATTCGTTCCGGCCGTAACAACTACTTCAATAGTAATAGTATACGCATTAACGCCCTGCACGGCCGAGCCGAATACCTTGGTGAGCATTTTGTCTATTTTTGCTTGTCTTACTAACAAAGAACGTCATGCTGAGCTTGCCGAAGCAGCTCTACCGAACAATACTCTAGAGGCGCGGTAGAGCTGCTTCGGCAAGCAGACGCTAGATGAGCAGGACGTTCTGGTTTGTTGTTCCCTATTGGTTCTATTGGGCCTGCGAAAACATTAGCTCCTCAATCAGCATAATCATGATGTGGATGGCCTTGATGTGCACCTCCTGAATGCGGTCGGCGAAGCCAAAGTGCGGCACTCGGATTTCCACGTCGCTTAGGGCGGCCAGCTGGCCGCCGTCCTTGCCCGTGAGGCTGACGACTTTCATCCCTAGGCCCCTTGCAGCCTCGACGGCGTTGAGCACGTTGGGCGAGTTGCCGCTGGTACTGATAGCCAGCAGCACGTCGCCGGGGCGCCCGAGGGCCTGCACGAAGCGCGAAAACACGAACTCAAAGCCGTAGTCGTTGGCCACGCAGGTCATGTGCGAGGCCTCGGTGAGGGCGATGGCGGCCAGCGCGGGGCGGTCGGCGCGGTAACGGCCGCTCAGCTCCTCAGCAAAATGCTGGGCGTCGCAGAGGCTGCCGCCGTTGCCGCAGGTGAGGACTTTGCCGCCGGCTTGCAGGCTGGCAGCCACCAGTTCGGCGGCCTGACTGATGCGGGCAAGATTGGCCTCGTCAGCCAGGAAGGTATCCAGCACGGTGCGAGCTTCGGTAAGCTCGGCGCGCACGCGGGCGGGCAGGGAAAGGGCAGCCACAAAAACTTAGTTAACGGACGAAGCAGAATCAGGCGCACTGGCATCGGGACGCGGGTACTGGGTGGCCGTGGGGTAACTAACGGCCGAACCCGTAGCGGGGGCCAGCGGCGAGGTAGTAGGAGCGCGCTGGTCGAAGAGCTGGGCTTTCAACTCATTGATTTTCGTGTCTTGCTGCGCCACTTTGCGTCGCAATAAGCCGCTATCAAGGTTCTCAAAGACAAGTAGCAAGCCTACGATGCCCACGCTAGCCCAGGCAAAGCCCAGCAGCATATTAATTTCCATGGGCAAGCTGTAGACGCTGAAGATGCCCACCGTAGAGCTGCGCACGAACGGAAAGAACAGAATCAGTAGCGTAAGCAGCAGGTACACCAGCGCCAGCACGGTGACGATACGTTTGAGAAACAACATGGAAAGCAAGTGGAGGTGGGGAGTGCCGCAAGATACTACCCCAAGTAGCAGCTAGCAGCGTGCTACAGCAGTACGGCATTGGTTTGCATTTGGCTCAGGCGCTGGTAGAGGCCGCCCTCGCGGGCCACCAAGTCGTCGTGGGTGCCGCGCTCCACGATGCGGCCGTGCTGTAGTACCACAATCTCGTCGGCGTGGCGGATGGTGCTGAGCCGGTGGGCGATAACCAGCGAGGTGCGCGCCGACATGAGGCGCGTGAGGGCTTCCTGCACCAGCTTTTCGCTCTCGGTGTCGAGGGCGGAGGTGGCCTCGTCGAGGATGAGGATGGGCGGGTTGCGCAATACCGCGCGGGCAATGCTCAGGCGCTGGCGCTGCCCGCCGCTCAGGCGCCCGCCCCGGTCGCCAATCACGGTTTGGTAGCCCTCGGGGCTGGCCATGATAAACTCGTGGGCATTGGCCGTTTTGGCGGCTTCCATCACTTCAGCCTCCGTGGCTTCGGTGTTGAACTTGATATTGTTGTAAATCGTGTCGTTAAACAGGATGCTTTCCTGCGTGACGATGCCCATTTGGGCCCGCACCGAGTGCAGAGTGCAGGCGCGCACGTCGTGGCCGTCGATGAGCACCTGGCCGCTGCTGGGGTCGTAAAAGCGCGGTAGTAGGTCGGCCAGGGTGCTCTTGCCGCCGCCGCTGGGGCCTACCAGCGCCACGGTGTGGCCCTTCTGCACGGTCAGGTTCAGGTCGAAGAGCACGGGCACATCGCCGTAGTGAAAGCTCACGTTGCGCAGCTCAATCTGGTGCTCGAAGGCGGGCAGCACCGCAGCACCCGGCCGGTCGCGAATGGCGGGCTCGGTGTCGATGACGCGCAGCACCCGCTCGCCGGCTACCAGCCCGCGCTGAATGTTGCTGAACGCGCCCGACAGCGACTTGGCGGGCGTCAGAATCTGCGAAAACAAGATGATATAGGTGATGAAGGCCGAGGCCGAGAGCCCGCCCGCCTGCCCGCTCAGTACCAGCGTGCCGCCGTAGTAGAGCAGCCCCGCCACCACCGCCACGCCCGCAAACTCGGAGAAGGGCGAGGCCAGGTCGCGGGTGTTGTCGATGGCCTGCGTGGTGCGCGCGTACAGCTCGTTCTGCGCCCGAAACTTGCCCAGGATGTAGGCCCGCGCGTTGAAGCCCTTGATGACCCGGATGCCCCCTAGGACCTCATCAAACACCGAAAGCATGGTGCCTAGGGTTTGCTGGCTGATTTCGGCCTGGTGCCGCAGCCGCTTGGACACGCTGGCGATGATGCCGCCCGAAATGGGCAGCAGCACCAGGGTGAAGATGGTGAGCCGCGCCGACATCGAAAACAGCAGCAGAAAAATGCCCACAATGTTGAGCGGCTCCTTGAACACGGCCGTGAGCGTGTTTACCACCGATATTTCTACCTCCTGCACATCGTTGGTGAGGCGCGAAATCAAGTCGCCCTTACGCTCGCCCGAGAAGTAGCCCAGCTCCAGCTCGGTGATGCGCTCGAACAGCGTGCCGCGCACATTGCGCACCACCCGCGCCCGCACGCCCGCCAGCAGCCGCCCGCCCAGATACTTAAACACGTTGCTCAAAAACACCGACGCAATTATTAAGCCGCACACGAAAGCCAGCGTGCCCTGCTTGCCGTAGCTGACTAGCACCTGGGTGAAATAATAGTTGAATACGGCCCTTACGTAGTCGAGCGAAACTGCGAAGTGCGGCAGGCTGGCCGGCGCCTGCGTCGTGTGCGTAGCCGTAGTATCGAAAAGAACGTTGAACAGCGGGATAAGCAGCGTGAAGTTGACTGTGCCAAACACGATGCCCAGCGTCGCATATAAAGCATACAACGGCACGAAGTTGTATGGCTTGGCAAAGCTCAGCAGGCGCAAATAGACTCTCATAGTAATTTCGGAAGCTAGCCTAGCCTCTTAAAGACGCCAAAAAGTCGCCAGTACTTCGCCACTTAGCGCAAATTGCAGTCAGCCAGCCGGCGTAGCCGATGTATCTGCGAAATCCGTTAAATCTGCGGTCTAAAATTCGTGCAAACGCTGGGCGATGTTCCAGCGCAAAGCCAGCGAAGGATATACCTCGGTGCCAGCCACGGTGCCGTAGTAGGTAGGCTGGGGCAATGTTTGGTTGCGCACGATAAGGGTCGCATCTACGAATAAATTTAGCTTGGGCTGATAGCTAGCCGTGAAATCGAGGTGCAGCAGGCGGTTTTTATCGCCATTACCCACCCGGTAGCCGTGGTCGGCGTCGGTGCCGGGCGTAGTGGCTGGGGCCCGTAGTTTGTAGGAGAGCAGCACATTACCCCCGTTATTATTAAGGGCTGTGGCGGTAGTAGCCTGCGTATCAAGCCCCTGCATGGTGTAGAAGGCCTTGCCTACTATGCTCAGGCGCGCAAAAGGCTGGTAGCTCAATACGCCCAGGATTTCGGTGAGGTTGGCGCCCATGGGGTGGGCTAGGGGCTGCTGGTAGTGCTGGTAGTTGGTGTACTCGTTTTCGTGCTGGTAAGTATAGGGGCGGATGTAGTTGAATTCCAGTTGCAAGTCGAGGTTGCGCACGCCGGCCACGTCGAGCAGCTTGCCGCCCAGTTGGACGGCCTGCTTATTAGCCCACCAGCCGTTGCCGGCCAGTACCTCCTTCAGCTTAAATTCGTCGAGCACCAGCTGCCCGTAGAGCTGCCCGCGGTGGGCGATGTTCCACTTAAAGTCGAGGCCGAGCAGGGCGTTATCAGCCGAGCCCACCTGCTGCTCGATGGCGCGGTAAAAGATGACTGGGTTTAAATACTGGAGTTCCAGCCCGCGGCCCGGCCCGCCCGCTACTTCCGACTCAAACACGCCGATGTTGAAGTTATTGGTCACGTCGAAGCTGAGGTGGTGCAGGGCCAGGTACTTCTTGGGGTACACCTGGTCGGCGTTTTCGCGCTGGGCCGTCAGTTCGGCAAACAGGTTCTGGTAGTTGAAGCGCCACACGCGGGTGTTGAGCTTCAAGAAGAAATACGGCGCGCTGTAGTCGCTGAGTATCAGCGAGCGGTAGCCGTTGCCAATAAAGTTGCGGTCGTGGGCCAGCTGCACGTTGATGTGGCGCGTAGCGGCGTAGGTAATGCCGCCGCGCGCCGTAAAGAAGTCGTAGGCGCTGCCGCCCTCGTTCTTGAAATACTTGGTGTAGCCCTCGTGCGGGGCCACCGGCGCCCCAGGCACTATATCGCGCTGAATGCGCTGCTGCACCCAACCCGGCACGGCCTCCTGGTTGTCGGTAAAGAAGCCATAAAACCCTAGGCGCCGGTCAATTAGCCCCTCAAAGGCCACACCGCGCGTATTCACGTAGCGCAGGCCGCTGAGGCTGCCCTCGCCGCTATCGGCACCACCCTGCAGCAGTAGCACCGGGTTCAGCCGAAACGTAAAGTCGTGCGTCTGCACGTGGTAAAGGTCGGTCTGGTCGCGGTAGAAATACTTGAGGATGGGCTGCTTGCTCACGTTGAGGCTATCACCCTGGGGCGAGTACATCCAATTGTCTTTCAGCAAATACGCCGCGTTGAAGCGGTCGGCGGCCGAGAGCAGGTCGGTGCCTGCGAGCACACGTTCGCCCAGGCTGGCCGCGGCGCCGCGGGTGTAGGGCCGCGCGCTGGTGTGGGGGTCTTGCAGGCTATCGGGCCCGTACTTGATAGCGTAGCGGTCGAGCAGCCGGTAAGTATTCACGTCGAGCGGTACGTAAAGTGCGCCCTGGTACTCGCGCCCGCGCCGGATGCCCCTAGGGTCTGGCGCGGGCACCACGGCCGCCGGTGCAGGGGCCGCGGGCACCACCGCGGTCGGCGCGGGCTCAGCCGCCGGCGCGGGGGGTACGGGCGTGGGTGCGGGGGCCGGCGCATCAGCCTTCACGGGGTGGTTGCCGCGGTCGGCTTTCGTTTTGGGGTCTTCGGGCAGCGGCTGGTCGAAGATGTACCAATTAGTAGTGTTGGGCGACGGCTGGGTGGGCGCGGAGGTAGTTTGCGCCGCCAGCCGGCCAGCCAGGGCAAATAGCGGTACGAAGAATAAGTACTGTTTCATCAAGTAGTATAAAGTGCCCGAACGAGGCGAGGCGCACAAAATTACGCCCGAGGCCGCCGCCCCGGTTTTAGGGCCACCTTTGCTGCCCGGCCCGCCGCGCCCAGGGCCACTTTGCCTGCCGCTCCTCCTGCCGTGTTGCGCCTCCTATCTTTTTCCGCCCTCGACCTCGCCCGCTGGGACGCCTGCCTGGTCGCTAGCCCCGGCGCGCCGCCCTACGCCCAGGCGTGGTGGCTGGCGGCCACCGCCGGCCGCTGGGCGGCCGTGGTCGAGTTGGGCCCCGCCGGCGAGTACTGCTCGCTGCTGCCCTTGCCTTATAAATGGCGCCCTAGGGGCCGCGTGGGCTACCAGCCGCTGTTTACCCAGCAGCTGGGTTTGGTGCTCACGCCCGCCAGCCAGCACCGCACGCTGGCCGACTACCTGGAGCTGGCCGCTCAGTCTTGCGGCGCGTTTTACCAGCAGCTGGCGCCGGCTGCCGGGCCCTGGCCGGCGCTGCCGGCCGGCTTCCGCGCCACCGGGCGCCTGACGTATTGCCTCGACCTGGGCCTAGGGGCCACCCAGCTGCAGGCCGGCTACGCCCCCGACTACCGCCGCCGCCTGCGCCGCCTAGGCGAAGCTGTCGCGCCGCTAGTCGTAATTGAGGGCATTGATTTAGAAGAGATTATCCAGTTGTTTCTAACTTATAAAGGCCCCGCCGCCACTGGCCTGCACCCGCGCCACTACGCGCCGCTGCGGCGGCTGTGGGCGGCGGCTCGGCAACGCGGCCTGGCCGAGCTGCGCCAGGTGCGCCACCCGGCTACCGATGAACTACTGGCCGGCGCGCTATTTATCAAGCACGTGGGTGGCGTTATTTACCTATTCGCGGCGGCTTCGGCGGCGGGGCGGGCGGCGGGCGCGCCCCTGCTGCTGCTGGATGATGCTCTGCGCCGCCACGCGGGACAGCCGGGCCATATATTCGATTTTGAAGGGGGCAGTCAGCCTGAGATTGGGCGGTTTTTCGCCAATTTTGGGGCGCGGCCCGTACTGTATCCGGCCATATCGTATTTTAGCCAACCCTGGTTTTTTGCATGGAAGCGCCCCTAGCTACTCTCGCCCCTACCTCGCCCCAGCCTGAGCGCCTGCACGTTGTGTGCGCCGAGCCGAGCATTGCCAACCATTTTCTGGCTGAGCTGCGCGACGTGAACGTGCAGCAGGATGGCCTGCGCTTCCGCCGCAACCTGCAGCGCCTGGGCGAGATAATGGCCGTGCGCATCAGCGAATACCTGAGCTACACGCCCCAGGTGGTGCAAACGCCCCTGGGCGAGGCGCCCAGCCAGTTGCTGCGCGATTTTCCGGTGCTGGCTACCGTGCTGCGGGCCGGCTTGCCATTTCACCAGGGCTTCCTCAACTACTTCGACCAGTCGCCGAGCGCCTTTGCCGCCGCCTACCGCATCGAGGGTACGGCCCAGGTGCGGGTGCAGCTCGACTACCTCTCCGCGCCCCGCCTCGACGAGCGGGTGCTCATCCTGGCCGACCCCATGCTGGCCACCGGCCGCAGCTTGGTGCAAACCTACCGCGCCATGCTGCGCTTCGGCACCCCTCGGCAGGTGCATATCGCGGCCGTCATCGCCTCGCCCGAGGGCGTGGCCCACGTGATGAGCGAGATTCCCGAGGCCACGCTTTGGGTAGCGGCCGTCGATAGCCACCTCAACGAGCTAGCCTACATCATCCCTGGCTTGGGCGACGCCGGCGATTTGGCCTTTGGCAGTAAAATTTAGGACTGTAGTTTGCGTTTCTAGCCGCCGCTCGTTGTATCTTCAAGCCGTTGCGCCCATCGGCCAGTGCGAGCCTACTGCTTAGCGAGCGCCGCACAAAATAAGTGTTAGGTGCCCGCGCTACGAATTCGGCACGGAAGTAGTAATAGAAAGTAATAATCTAAGAATCATAGCCTAGCGAATAAACTACTACAGGAAATTGTCTATTTTTGCTGCTGCACCCACCTGGCTATACAGTAGCACTTATCGTTTTGTTGTTTTTCCTGTATTCGTGTTGCAATTTGCTATGAAGCTCGCTTCGGTATTTCTATTAAGTACGGTTAAGTTTTTGGGCGGACCGCTGGCCGGCAGCAGTATGGGCATTGGCTTCTGGCCCACCCTGCTGCTCACCGTCGCGGGCATGATGACGAGCGTGTTTCTGATTTCGGGCGTGGGCCGGCGCTGGGTGCGCCACCGCCAGCAGCAGCGCCGCCTGCGCCGGGTGCCCATGTTCTCGAAGCGCTCGCGCAACATTATCAAGGTCTTCAAGAAATTCGGTATGGGCGGCATTGCCTTCCTCACGCCGGTGCTGCTCTCGCCCATCGGGGGCACCGTCATCGCCACGCTGCTGGGCGTGCCGCGCCGCCGCATTATGCTGCACATGCTCTGGAGCGCCGTGCTCTGGGGCGGCATCCTCACGCTGGCTAGCGCCCGCCTAGGCCACCTGCTGCACCACTAGCAGTGACTACAAAATAGGTGCTAACGCAACCACAGCAAGCGGTGAATGGTCATGCATAGAAAACGCCTATGAGACCGATTCAACTGCTCCTGATAGGTATAATAACCGCCCTTGCGCTGGCTATAGGAGCTTGTAAAAAGGAAGTTGAGCCTGTGTCAGATGCTATAATCGTCTATGACCCACGGCTGTGTCCTTGTTGCGGCGGATTTGTAATAAAATTTGATGGTAACACTAGCCCCTTTACCAGTAGCGCTAGTGCCATTGCGAACAACGCCGAGGTAGGCATTAGCAATGCCGACAACTTTCCTCTGTATGTAAAGGTGGACTATGCCATTGTGCCAAACAACTGCCGGCCTACCGTTCAGATAATCAGGTTAAAAAGGAAATGACTTCCTACCGTCCCTGCCCGCGCCGCTTCAGCGCCTTGGCGCCGGGGGCCGAGGCACCTTTCTTGCCGGGGTTTTTCTTGCTGCCTTTCTGGCTCTTTTTGTGGTGCTTGCCTTTCTCGAAAACCTGGCCGGTGCGCTTGTCAACAGTTTCGCCGGGCTTTATCCACTCCTTGCGTTCGTGGAAGGCGCCCTGGTAGTCGGGGTCGGCGCGCTTTTTCTGCTCATCGAGGGTGCGGGCGTGCTCCTGGCCTTCGATGAAGGGCGTTTCGGTCACTTCCACTTCGGGCGGTAGCGGCAGCAGCGGAATGGGCTGGCGAATAAGCTCTTCGATGCGCTCAATATGCTGGCGCTCGGCGGGGTTGGCAAAGGTGATGGCCTCGCCGGTGTGGCGGGCGCGGCCCGTGCGCCCGATGCGGTGCACGTAGTCGTCGTAGATGAGCGGCACGTCAAAATTGATGACGTGGCTGACTTGAGGCACGTCGATGCCGCGGGCGGCTACGTCGGTGGCCACTAGGTAGCGCACCTCGCCGGCCTTGAAGGCGTCCATGCTGTTGAGGCGGGCATTCTGGCCCTTATTGCCGTGTATCACGCGCACCTCCCCCAGGGGCGCTTTGCGCGCCAGAAAGGCCGCCACTTGGTCGGCGTTTTCCTTGGTGCGGGCAAATACCAGCACCCGGTTCATAGTATCAGCCTCGCTGTGCAGCAAGTAGTGCAGCAGGTTAATCTTGGTAGCTAGGTTAGGCACCTCGTACAGGCGCTGCGTGACAGTTTGGGCCGGCTGGGCAGGCGGCGTCACCTCCACCCGCACCGGAAACTCCAGAAACTCCTCGCTCAACTGCTCGACCCTAGGGGGCATGGTGGCCGAAAACAGCACGTTCTGGCGCTTGCGCGGAATGACTTCCAGGATGCGCCGAATCTGGGGCATAAAGCCCATGTCCATCATCTTGTCGGCCTCGTCGAGCACCAGCGTGGTTAGGTTTTTCAGCACCAGCTCGCCCTTGCCGTAAATTTCCATGAGCCGGCCCGGCGTGGCCACCAGAATATCCAGGCCCTGCTGAATCGTCTCAATCTGCGTTTTCGGCCCTAGGCCCCCATAGATGGCGTAGATGCGCAAATCGGTGTGCGCCGCCAGCGCCTGCAAGTGCTTTTCAAGCTGAATAGCCAGCTCGCGGGTGGGGGCCAGCACCAGCGCCCGCGGGTGCTCGCCCTGCGCATACTTCACTTTCATGAGCAGCGGCAGGCCAAAGGCGGCGGTTTTACCAGTGCCGGTTTGGGCAATGCCCAGCACGTCGTGGCCAGCCAGCAGCAGCGGTATCGTCTGCAGTTGCACGGGCGTGGGCTCGGTGAAGCCGGCCTCGGCCACGGCGGTGAGGAGCTGCTTGTTGAGTTTGAAATCGGCGAAGGTGGCTAGGGGGGTATCCATGGGGCAAAGGTCGGGCCGGTAGCGCGAAGCTGCTGCTTTGCGTAGTGAGCGAGGCGAGTGGCAAGCAGCAGGAGCCGCCTGGCATCAGGCTTCGGGCGGCGCGCTACTCGCGCTGGCGACGCTACCTAGTTAGCTCGTTAGGTGCGGCGGCAGCTTGGCGCGGCGGCATTTTTTCTAGGCCACACCTTTGCAAAAAGGCCCTCGCGTTGTATCTTTGCGCTCCCAAACTACTACATGGTAGATATAGCTCAGCCGGTTAGAGCGTCGGATTGTGATTCCGAAGGTCGTGGGTTCGAGCCCCATTATTTACCCACTTGCAAGTCCCCGGATGTCAATCCGGGGACTTTTTTGTTATTTGTGTAGTTGCTAGCGCAACCGTTCTCCTTTTTTCCCCCAACCACCCCTAGCATGAGCCTTCTCGTTATCGGCTCCGTGGCGTTTGATGCCCTGGAAACCCCTTTCGGCAAGACCGATAAAATCATTGGCGGCGCGGCCACCTACATCAGCCTGGCTGCTTCGTACTCGGTAAAGCCCGTGAACCTGGTGGCCGTAGTGGGCGGCGATTTCCCGCAAAGCGACATCCAAACCCTAGAGGAGCACGGCGTTAACACCGAAGGCCTGCAAATTAAGCCCGACGAAAAATCGTTTTTCTGGTCGGGCAAGTACAACAAAGACCTTAACTCGCGCGAAACCATTACCACCGAGCTGAACGTGCTCGGCTCGTTCGACCCCGTTATTCCCGATGCTTACCAGAACTGTAAGTGGCTGATGCTCGGCAACTTGGCGCCCCAGGTGCAGCGCCTGGTCATTCAGCGCCTCATCAACCGCCCCAAGCTCATCGTGCTCGACACCATGAACTTCTGGATGGATTCGGCGCCCGATGAGCTGCTGGCCACCATCGAAATGGTGGACGTGCTGAGCATCAATGACGAGGAAGCCCGCCAGCTCTCGGGCGAATACTCGCTGGTGAAAGCGGCCCGCAAAATCCTGATGTTTGGCCCCAAGTTCTTGATTATCAAGAAGGGCGAGCACGGGGCCATGCTCTTTCATAAAAATAAGGTATTCTACGCCCCGGCCTTGCCGCTAGAGGAAGTGTTTGACCCCACCGGCGCGGGCGATAGCTTCGCGGGCGGCTTCATCGGCTACCTCTCCGCCACCGAAGACTTCTCGTTCGAGAACGTGAAGCGCGCCGTTATCCACGGCTCGGCTATGGCCTCGTTCTGCGTCGAGAAGTTTGGCACCGAGCGCCTGCTCCACCTCACCCAGGAAGAAATTGAGGCCCGCGAGGCGCGGTTTGAAGAGCTAGTGCGCGTGCAGCCCGTCGCGGTGGTAGCGGCCTAAGCTACGGGTGCTGTTAGTAAAGTACACGTCCTGCTTCCCCTAGGTTGGCAGGACGTTTTTATTGCTCCTAAATCTATCGTTATGACGGACTCCTGGCTTCGTAAAAACTGGCGCGACGCCGCTTTCATGGCCGGGCTAGCCGTCGTCTTCGGCACCGATTTGCGCTTGCCGGTAGTGAGCACCTTGCAGCGCGGGCTGCTGGCTACCGGCTTTTGGCGGCCTGCGCTGCCTAGGCGGCCGGCCAGCCCTAGGCCCACTGCGCCGGGTAGCGGGCCGGCGGCCGCTTACCCGCACGATGCGTCGTTGTATACCCTAGGGGGCCAGCCGGTTAGCTTGCGCCGGTTTCAGGGCAAGGTGGTGCTGGTGAACATATGGGCCAGCTGGTGCCCGCCCTGCCTGGCCGAAATGCCCGGTTTGCAACGTCTTTACCAGCAAGTAGATACTGCCAAAATTGCGTTCGTATGCGTGTCGCTGGATGCCAACCCCAACCGGGCGCGGGCCTTGCTCAAGCGCAAGGGCTACTCGCTGCCGGTGTTTTTTCCGGCCGCGCCGCTGCCCGCGCCGTTCGCCTCGTCGTCCATTCCTTACACGGTCATTCTCACGCCAGAGGGCCAGGTAGCGGCCAGCCACGCCGGCATGGCCGACTACGACACGCCCGAGTTTCGGCAGGCCTTGGAACGACTAGCGGAGTAGCAGCGGCCGGGCAGGCCACAAAGTAGGCGCCGCCCGCAACCTCCTAGGCCGCGAGTGGGTACAAAGAGGCGTACGCTTACTTAACCTTTTCCCGCCATGTCACTCGCCCATAAGAATACCGACCCGGCCGACGAAAAATCGTCCGTCAACCCTGCCGAGAATACCAAGAAGAGAAGCACCCGACTGCAAAACCCGAACGGCAACCAGGTATCGGGCCACGGCAACACGACCGACGGCAACGGTGCTGGCCACGGCGTCGACAACATCCGCAACAACCCGCAAGGCAACAAGCCCATGTCGGTGAACAAAGGCAAAGTAGGCAAAGGCGGCGACGCTAAGCACTAGACCACAGATTTAGCAGACTAAACGGAATGCGCAGATACGCTTGGTACGCCTGCGTATCTGCGCATTCCGTTTAGTCTGCTAAATCTGCGGTTTGGAAAGACCAGCTTAGCCATTTCTCAAACCCGGCCTGTTGGTTTTCGTCGGCTTCAGCCAGCTTTTCTATTGCGTAGCGCGGGCCGAACAGGCTGTTTGGCTGGGCTGCTAGCTCTAACAGTACCAGCCGGTTTTGGCGAAATATGGCTAGCTCGTAGTGCCCCGCGCCGGGGGCCAGCAGGGTTTGTAGGTTGGCCCCGGCGCGGCGGCCGTTGATGGCCACTAGTTCGTCGTCGACGGTGAGCACGGCAGCGGCGGGCGAGTCGGGCCAGAGGTAAGTTATTTCCACCCGGTTGTCCCGCAGGGCGGTGCGAAAACCAAACGTGCCTTCGGAAATAATTGAGTTTTCGTAAGCCACCAGTTGGCAGCCCACGGTGCGCAGGGCGCGGTCAAGCGGGTCTTGCAAGAGCGCCGTGCCGTTGATGAACTTATCAAAGTACACCTGCATTTTGCGGCCGGCCACCTCGGTCACCACGCGGGCGTAGTCCTCATCGGTATATCCTAGGCCGGTTTTGCCAAAATCCTCGTACAGGCGGCGTAGCACGTCGTCGAGGCTGCGCTGGTGGCCATGCAACTGCCGGATGGTGAGGTCGAGCAGCAGTGCCACCAGCGCACCCTTGTGGTACACTGATACTTTGCGGTCGGGCACGCCGGGGCGGTAGCCGTCGAGCCAAAGGTCCATGCTAGCGTCGGTCAAGCTCAGGTTGTGGCCGCCTGCGTCGTCGTAGTGCTTGCGCAGTACGCTATTCAATTCCTCAAAATACTGTGCGGGCGTGCGCACGCGGCTGCGGACCAGCAGGTACTCGCCGTAGTAGGTAGTTACGCCCTCGGCCACGTAGCACGTGCGGAAATAGTTTTCGCGGGCGTAGTCATAGGGCTGCAACTCGGCCGGCCGAATGGCTTTAATGTTCCAAGCGTGGAACAGCTCGTGGCAGCTCACGCCCAGCAATTCCTTATAGTATTCCTCCCGCATCAGCGCCTCGGCTGGCCCCAGCACAATCACCGTCGAGTTGTGGTGCTCCACGCCATGATAGTGCTTGTAGGGCAAAAACTCGTTCAGGAAATGGTAATCGGCCATCGGAAAGCCCCCGAATAATTCGATTTGCACTTTTGAAAAAGCTTGAAAATCAGCTAGTAGGCGCGGCCAATCCACGGCTACCTCCTCGCCCTGTACCCACACGTGGAAGGGCACACCGCCCGCCGTGTACTGCTCGTGCCGAATGGTGGGGCTGGCAATGAGCGGTGCATCGGCCAGCTGGTCGAAATTGCTGGCTTGTAGTACGTTGGGCGCCGTTTGGAGCAGGCCGCAGGCTAGGCGCCAGTCGGGCGGCAGCGCCAGCGTGAGCTGGCAGGGCTGGTTTTCGAAGCCTACGGCATACAGCAGTGCCTGCACCGGGTTCAGGTACAGCTGGCTTTCGTCGAGCCACGAGCCGCCGGCGTCCATCTGGTGAGCGTAGAAGTTGTAGCGCGCTCGCACGCTGCGGCCCGCGGCGCTCGGTACCTCCCAGCAGTCTTTAGTAATTTTGCGGTAGGGCAGGGGTTCGTCGGTTTCGGCATCGCTAAACTCCATGCGCTGAATCTTTTGCGCGAAGTTTTGCAGCTCGTAGCGCCCCGGCCGCCAGGCGGGCAGCTGCAGGGCCAGCGGGCCGGTGGCCTCGGCCGGCACCTCCACTAGCAGCTGAATTTGCAAGTAGAACGTGAGCGGATTCTCAAACGAAACGTGGTAATAAGTCATGGGCGGAGCGGCGGGAGAAAGCAAGTTGCCGTAGAGACGCAGCTTGGCGCTTCGTTGTTGTCGGTAAGGGGCCTAGGGGGCAGCAGGGCTGAAAGGCAAAGATGGGCCGCCTTGCCCCAGGGCCGCCCCGCTTCGGCAGGTGTCACCGGTTAACTTGCTATTCCAAGTTAAAACCCGTACCTTTGCCGGCCCAAACCCGCAATTTGACCGGACATGAAACGTACCTACCAACCCTCGCAGCGCAAGCGTCGCAACAAGCACGGCTTTCGCGAGCGCATGGCTTCGGCCAACGGCCGCAACGTGCTGGCTCGCCGCCGCGCCAAAGGCCGCAAGCGCCTCACCGTATCTGACGAAGGCCGCCACAAGCGCTAGTCTACTAAGCTGTTAGCTTACAGTTACTAGTAGGGGCCTTGATGCGGCCCTCGGCTAGCAGATGCCGCATTGCGCAGGTAGGGTATTTTTGATTTTATCGAAAATAGCTGCCGTTGCAATGCGGCTTCGCTATGTTATCTAAAAATGGACGAGCCAATCGCCACCAGCCAGCAGCTACCAGCTACTAGGCGTCATACTTTTCCGAAAAAGGAACACTTATGCAGCAAAAAGCTGATTGAGCAGCTTTTTAGCAAGTATAGTTCTTCTTTTGGTGTTTACCCCCTGCGCCTCACCTGGCTGCCGGCCCTAGGGCGCAGCAGCGCCCCGCCTCAGGTGCTCATTAGCGTCAGCAAGCGCACCTTCAAGCGGGCCGTCGACCGCAACCGCCTCAAGCGCCTCATCCGTGAGGCCTACCGCCTTAATAAGCACCGCCTGCTAGAGGCGGCGGGCGGCCATCCAGTGGCCGTGCTTGGTATTTTGTACACGGGTAAAGAAAAAAGCGAGCTGCTGCTCATCGAAAAAAAATTAATTTCGGGGTTTACTCGTTTGCTGGCCGAGCCAGCGGTGCAACCTGTGCCGTAGCGTGCTTATCTTCAAGGAAGAATAGCGGCCCCAGACTGGGCCGCACCGCCAAGCCGCGTGCTGGGCTGGCGGCGAAAAGCTGCCAGCAGCCTTGCCGCGCTAAGCAGCCCTAGCAACCAAGTTTATCGCCTCGTTAATTAGTCAGTATCTTTTCGCCCGATGATTAGCCGTAA
>JBPBPH010000002.1:0-34127 GCA_050954355.1 Janthinobacterium lividum | reverse complement strand
CCGATGTCATTGCGCTCAATAAATTCGACAAGCGCGGCGGCCTCGACGCCCTGCGCGACGTGCGCAAGCAGTACCAGCGCAACCACCAGCGCTGGGATTCGCCGCTGGAGGAAATGCCCGTGTTCGGCACCATCGCCTCGCAGTTCAACGACCCCGGCATGAACCGGCTCTATCGGGCCATCCTCACCACGCTGGAGGAAAAGACGGGCAGCAAGTTTGCCTCGCAGCTCGAAACCAGCGCCGAGCAGTCGGAAAAGGTCTACATCATTCCGCCGAGCCGCACGCGCTACCTCTCCGAAATCGCCGAAACCAACCGCGCTTATGACAAGCGCGTGGCCGAGCAGGTGGCCATTGCCGAGGTGGCGGGCTCGTTTGCGACCCTAGCCAAACACTACGGCGCCGCCGATAGCGCCGATGCTACGGCCCAGGACTTCGCCAAAAACGTGCAAACCCAGCTGCGCCGCCTCGACGCCGACGCCCAGGCGCTGCTCGAAAACTGGGACGCTACCCTTCAAAACTACCGCAACCCCGAGTACGTGTATAAGGTGCGCGACAAGGAAATTCGGGTGCAGACGCATACTAAGTCGTTGTCGGGCAATGACATACCGAAAGTGGCCGTGCCGCGCTACCTAGGCTGGGGCGACCGCCTGCGCTGGGCCATGCAGGAGAATTTCCCCGGCGAGTTTCCCTACACGGCGGGCGTGTTTCCGTTCAAGCGCGAGGGCGAAGACCCGACCCGCATGTTTGCCGGCGAGGGCGGGCCGGAGCGCACCAACCGGCGCTTCCACTACGTGAGCAAAGGCTTGCCGGCCAAGCGCTTGAGCACGGCCTTCGACTCGGTGACGCTCTATGGCGAAGACCCCGACCACCGGCCCGACATCTACGGCAAAATCGGCAACGCGGGCGTCAGCATCGCCTGCCTCGACGATGCCAAAAAGCTCTACTCGGGCTTCGACCTCTCGCACCCCGCCACCTCGGTGAGCATGACCATCAATGGCCCGGCGGCCACGCTGGCGGCGTTTTTTATGAACGCGGCCATCGACCAGAACTGCGAGAAGTACATCCACCAAAACGGCCTCGAAGCCGAGGTTGATGCTAAAATCGACGCCATTTTTGCCGCCAAAAACCAGCCCCGCCCCCGCTACCAGGGCGAGCTGCCTGAGGGCAACAACGGCCTGGGTTTGCTACTGCTCGGCGTGACCGGCGAAGCCGTGCTGCCCGCCGACGAGTACCAGCAAATCAAGGCCACGACGCTGACCCAGGTGCGCGGCACCGTGCAGGCCGACATTCTGAAGGAAGACCAAGCCCAGAACACCTGTATTTTCAGCACCGAGTTCGCCCTGCGCCTGATGGGCGACGTGCAGGAGTATTTCATCACCGAGAAGGTGCGTAACTTCTACTCGGTCAGCATCTCAGGCTACCACATTGCCGAGGCCGGGGCCAACCCCATTACCCAGCTGGCGCTCACGCTCTCCAACGGCTTTACGTTCGTGGAGTACTACGTGAGCCGGGGCATGAACGTCAACGACTTCGCGCCCAACCTGTCGTTCTTTTTCTCCAACGGCATCGACCCCGAGTACGCCGTCATTGGGCGGGTGGCGCGCCGCATCTGGGCCAAGGCCATGAAGCTGAAGTACGGTGCCAACGCCCGCAGCCAGATGCTGAAGTATCACATCCAGACCTCGGGCCGCTCGCTGCACGCGCAGGAAATCGACTTCAACGACATCCGTACCACGTTGCAGGCGCTCTACGCCATCTACGACAACTGTAACTCCCTGCATACCAATGCTTACGATGAGGCTATCACTACCCCCACCGAGGAAAGTGTGCGCCGCGCCATGGCCATTCAGCTCATCATCAACCGCGAGTTGGGCCTGGCCAAAAACGAAAACCCGCTGCAAGGCTCCTTCATCATCGAGGAGCTGACCGACCTGGTCGAGGAAGCGGTGTTGCTCGAATTTGACCGCATCACGGAGCGCGGCGGCGTGCTCGGCGCGATGGAAACCATGTACCAGCGCGGCAAAATCCAGGAAGAAAGCCTGCACTACGAGATGCTGAAACACACCGGCGAATACCCGATTATCGGCGTCAATACCTTCCTCTCGTCCAAGGGCTCGCCCACGGTCATCCCGGCCGAAGTCATCCGCGCCACGGAGGAGGAAAAGCAGTACCAGATTACGATGCTCGAAGCCCTGCACGCCCGCAATTCGGATGCTTCCCCTGCCGCTTTGAAGCAGTTGCAGCGCGTGGCCGTACAGAATGGCAACCTCTTCGCCGAACTGATGGAAACCGTCAAAACCTGTTCCCTAGGTCAAATTACGAACGCGCTATTTGAGGTCGGCGGGCAGTATAGACGGAATATGTAACTTGCGGCTATGGCTTACACTGATTTCACGCTCTACGACCTGCGCCAGCAATTTGGCGCGCACTTTCGGGCGGAGGCGCTTTTTCCAAATGCAGCACCTATCGAGCCTAGCGACTGGCTCACGCAGGCGCTCAAGATGGGGCAAGGCGCAGGATTCAACAGTGAAAAATCGCGCTCCGAACGGCTGGTGACACCGGTACTATTGGAACTGTGCGAGCGTAATAACCGCTCTTTCTCCATTTATTCGGGCATGAATCTCGACGTAGACCCAGCTCAGGGACTGCGCGGTGAGTGCGACTTTATTTTTTCCTACAGCCGAATTCAGGACTTCATTTCGGCTCCTGTTTTCTGCATTGCAGAGGCCAAAAAGCAGGATTTAGAGCTTGGCACCTTACAATGCGCTGCCCAGCTTATCGCCGCTCGTCGCCTCAATGAGTTTGAAGGTAATCCGGACCAGCCCCTCTACGGCTGCTCCACGACTGGTATAGAATGGCGCTTCCTGAAATATGATGGTAATGAGTTCATCCTGGATGAGCAACGCTACTACCTAGTGCAACTCCCAGCATTACTCGGGGCTTTGCAGGCTATTGTGGACGCCACCCGCTCTTATTCAGCCGCTGCATAACCCTGCCCACCCGCCACGCCGCCGCCGCCCTGAAGCGCTTGCAGCAAATCGCCGTGCAGAATGGGAATCTGTTTGCGGAGCTAATGGAAACCGTGAAAACCTGTTCGCTCGGGCAGATTACTAATGCGCTGTTTGAGGTCGGCGGGTAGTATAGAAGGAATATGTAATCTTAAATATAAAAAAGAACATGCAACCAAGTACGGGAAACACAGCGGGCAGCAAAACAGGCTTCAAACGCATATGCACATTGTACTCTTCTTATAGAGTGACAATGAATGACATCTGGCGCGTGTTTAACTGCAACAACTTTTTTTATGATATTTTGCGAAAGGATATCAAGGCATTTGAACATAAGTATCAAATTGAATACCCTGACGCTAATGCTGGAAATACTCTTCTAGTAACTAGAGATGATTTATTTGCAGTAATCGAGCAGCAGCAGAAAGTCGGCAATTATGAGAAAGTCTTTATAGAATCCATAATAACTACTGAAAATTTCTTAAAAGATGTTTCACTTGTTATCTATAAAGATTTTCCTAATAAGCTAACAATAGGAATAACTGAGCAGGAGAGTGATAAGCGTGAATCCAAACTATTGTCAATCATTATCAACAGCTTCGATAAGGACGAAATGTTGGCGAAATTGACTGAAGAGAAGATTAGAGGAATTTTTTATGGAAGTCCAACCGATTTTTTCATAAAAGATACTGCTAAGATTGGATTAGCAAAATTCTTTGCGGATAATCATCACAAGACACTGGAAAAGTTTACCGAAATAATTGCTAGGAGAAATATATTTATTCATAACAATGGAAAAGTAGACAGAAAATATCTATGCGAAGTTAAAAATCCTGCTTTTGAGCTCGGAAATAAAGCAGTTATCAGTTATAAATATCTTAAGGAAACTATTATGATTCTTAAGGCTCTTTCATTATTAGTAACTGATATTGCTGTTAGGAAAAACTACAATGCTGTGCCTAATAAAAAATATCTAATGGGGTCAAAATCACAAACAAAAGGCTCAAAGTATAATTATACAAATCACAAACTGGCGCGAGTTTAGGCGCAGCCGTAACCCGTGCCCACTATAATGTAGAGGTTGTACCGCCGCTGGCGCGCTAGCGACACGCGGCGGTAGACGAGGCTAGTGCAACGCATTACTGCCGGGGGGCTGGGTGGGTATTTGGGATTTAAAATTAAATTTTGGGTGCTCGCATAATCCGAAGTCAGCTTACTCTAAAGCCTGTGGCCGCCGTGCTATGGGCTTCTTGCGTTTCAATGGATGCAGCGGCAACGGTTGCCAATCGTAGCACTATCGTATCCGTATCGCGGGGAGTGTTTGCGGTAGAATAATGACTACGCTGCCGGCCGCTACGCCCCGTGGCACTTTTTGTATTTTTTGCCGCTGCCGCAGAAGCAGGGGTCGTTGCGGCCGATTTTGGGCGCCACCTGCCGGGGCTGCGGGCGGGCGGCGTGCTCGCGCCGGAGTTGGGCGTGGCGGGCCTGCTCCTCAGCCCGGTGCTGGGCAATAGCCGCCGCGTTGGGGTGGAAGGGCGAGTAGCTGTCGGGGTCGTCGCGCAGCTCTTGGTAGCGGGCAAAGATGTCGAGCGAGGGCCGCAACGGCTGCGCTGCTACAAAGTCAATGTCGGCGGCTCCGCCGCCGATGCTCTCATCTACCAGGCCTAGGCGATGCAGTTCGCGTATTTCGGGCTCCAACTCGCGCAGGCCCGCGTCTTGCACGTCGGCCAGCAGGCCGCCTAGGTAGCCGTCCAGCTCGTAACCGTAGGCGCCGGGGTCGGTTGGAAAAAGCTGGGTGGCCTGGTCGGCGTGGGCGATGAGGTGGCGCAGGTGCTGCTGCAAAAACGCGCTGATGGCCGGCCGCAGTGCGGGCTGCTGCCTGGCCAGCCGTGAAATGGCCTCCGACGCCACCAGCCGGTGCATGAGCAGTATTTCCCGGTCTTCGAGCAGGGCCAGCAATTCGGGCAGGCGCGTTTGGCCGGCCTGGGCCAGCAGTTCGGGCACTTCCTCAAACAGGTTGTCGCCAAACCAGAAGTCGGTGCCTGCCGCGTCAAGGCGCAGTAGGCGGCGGTACACATCCAGCGCCTCGGGGGCTTGCAACTCGTGCAGCAGGTAGAGGGCGTGGTGGAAGTAGTAAGTAGCCAGCCAGTTGGCGTCAGCCAGCTCGCTGGCCTGGTAGCTGGCCAGCGTGGTGTCAGTAATTTTCAGCAGCTCGGGCACGGCCGCGGCCGGCCCCAGGGCTATTATCTCGCGCAGCACCGCATCGGCGAGGAAGAAGTCGCGCGTGTAAAGCTGCTCAAATACGGGGTAGGCGAACGGGGGCTGAACCATGAGTAAGTGCAGAAAATGCAGCCTAGGATAGGCCGCAACCCCGCGCGGAGTTGCAGCGGGGCTGGCAAATATCCAGCGTGGTGCGCATTTGGCAAGCAGCTGGCGCCGCGATGTCGTGTTGGGTGAGGGTACCTCGCTACTGCTGCTGGCGGCGGCAGGCACCCCAGCAGCACCGCGCCGGCGCTCTACAGCAGCCCATCTTTCCTAGGGCAGCAGCGCCAGCACTTCGCCTAGGCTCGCCACCTGCGCAAAGGTCACGCCAACTAGCTCAGCTTCAGGCACTTGCTCATGAATCCAGGTGGCGTGGTAGGGCACGTGAATGGCGCGGTAGCCTAGGCGGGCTACGGGCAGAATGTCGGATTTGAGCGAGTTGCCAATCATCACAAAGTTTTCGGGCGTGGCCTGGTAGCGCCGAAACAGGCGCTGGTAGGTGGCCTCGTTTTTCTCGCTCACCACTTCCACGTGCTCAAACAGCTCGCCCAGGCCCGAGCGGGCCAGCTTACTTTCCTGGTCGAGCAGGTCGCCCTTGGTGAGCAGCAGCAGGTGGTGGCCGCGGCGGCGCAGCTCGGGCAGCACCTGGGCCACGCCCGGCAGCAGCTCAATGCGGAAGCGCAGCAAGTCCTTGCCCAGGTCGAGCAGCTGCTGAATGTCGGCGCTCGTCACGGCCCCGTTGGTGAGCTGAAGGGCGGTTTCTATCAGCGAGAGCGTCAGGGCTTTGGCGCCGTAGCCGTACAGCTCCATGTTGCGCCGCTGCACGGCATACAGCTGGGGGTGCAGCGTGGCAGAGTCGCCGCAATGGGCCAGAATGTTAAAAAACGCGGCTTCTACCTGGTCAAAATGAGGCTGATTGGGCCAGAGGGTGTCGTCGGCGTCGAAGGCAATTAGCATAATTTTTTACTATAGCTTGTTAGCTGTGCATGGCGCGCGTAACGCAGCCATCGCACCGGCACGGCAGCCAAACAATTACGTTCTGGTGCGCTTGCTTCGCTATGCGCGCCATACCAGTTGACGGCCTACGATAACGGGCAGTATTGGCCGCGAAGCTACCCCTCCCCGACCTTTGCCACCATGAAGCAAGTAGTAGACCTGGCCAGTTGGAACCGGCGCGAGCATTTTGCCTTTTTCGGGGGCTTCGAGGAGCCGTTTTTTGGGTTGGTGACCGATGTGGACTGCACGCCCGCGCTAACCGAAGCCAAGCGCCTAGGGGTGCCCTTTTTCCTGTACTACCTCTACCAGGCGTTGCAAGCCGTGAACGCGGTCGAAAACCTGCGCTACCGCATCGAGGACGGCCAGGTGTATTGCTACGACCGCATTCACGCCTCGGCCACCATCGGGCGGGCCGACCACACGTTTGCCTTTTCCTTTATCGAGCAGCACGACGACCTAGGGGCCTTTGTGCGCGGGGCGCAGGCCGCGATAGCGGCGGTGCAGGCCAGTGAGGGGCTGCGCCTGAGCCCAGCCACGGCCCGGCCCGACGTCATTCACTTTTCGGCCCTGCCGTGGGTGCGCTTCACGGGCCTCACCCACGCCCGCAGCTTTGCGCACCCCGACAGCGCCCCCAAGATTTCGGTGGGCCAAACCTACCAGCAGGACGCGGCCACGCGCATGCCCGTGGCCGTAAACGTGCACCACGGCCTGGCCGATGGCTTCCACGTGGGGCAGTTTCTAGCCGAGTTTCAGCGGCGCTTAGGGTAGCTTGGGGGCCTAGGGCCGCGCCGTGCAGGCCGCGCACCTACCTTGCCCACTGCGTGCTCACCCCTTCTGCCTTAGGCGCCTCTTGCCCCGCGTTGCTTTCCTACTAGCCTGCCTGCTCGCCGGCCGGGAGGCCTTAGCCCAGCTCCGCCCCCTAGCAGCATCTGGAATAACCAGCAGTGCGCCGTAGTGCTGACCTACGACGACGCCCTCGACGCCGACCTGGATAATGCCCTACCGGCGCTCGACTCGCTGGGGCTGCGCGGCACGTTTTACTTCATCGGCTCGGCGCCAGCGGTAGCGCGGCGGCTGCCCGAGTGGCGGCAAGCCGCCCAGCGCGGGCATAAGCTGAGCAACCACGCCCTGTTTCACCCCTGCGACGGCCGCCGGCCGGGCCACGGGTTCGTGACGCTCGACAACGACCTGAGCACCTACACCGTGAGCCGCGCCGTGGCCGAAATTCGCGCCACCAATACGCTGCTCACCGCCATTAATAGCAAAATGGCCCGCACCTTCGCCTGCCCCTGCGGCGACCGCCAGATTAGGAGTATCTACTTCTACGACCAGCTAAAAACCGATTTTGTGGCCGCCCGCGGCGTCACGGCCGGCTTGCAGACGCCCGCCCAAGTAAAGCTGGACGACATTGACTGCTACCTGATTAACGGCCAAGATGGCAAGTATATGATTGACTTGGTGAAGCAGGCCCAGCAGTCGCATACGCTGCTGGTGTTTCTGTTTCACGGCGTGGGCGGCGGCCTCAGCCTGAACGTGGACCTGGCCGCGCACCGCCAGCTGCTGCGCTACTTGAAGGCGCACGAGCGCGACATTTATATAGCGCCGATGGTAGAAGTGGCCGAGAAAATACGAACCGCGCGGCAGGGCCAGGCGGCCCGCCGGCAGGGCCCTAGCCCCTCGCCTGGCGGCGAAGCGGCACCTTCTGCCACACTCGTTTTATTTGGCGGCAGGTTCTGACTGCTCGGCCTTCGTGTGCCACTGCATGGCGAAGTAACCCACGGGAGCTGGGCTGTTGTTGGTGAAGGCGTGGGGCACGTTGGCGCGCAGCAGAATAGCATCGCCGGCCGCAGCGGGGTACGACTGGTCGCCAATCTGAATCTGGCCGCGGCCCTGGGTCATGAGGATAATTTCTTCGGTGCGGTGGGTGTGGGGCGGGTGGCTGGCCCGGCCGGGGTTGAGCACGGTAGCGTGCACGTCGAAGCGCGGAAACATGGACGAGGGCCGGTCGAACACCGGCCGGGTTTCGCCCTTGTCGGTTTTGATGAGCTGCAAGGCGGGCCAGTCGCGCCCAAACGGGCCGCCCGCGGCCTGGCCCCGCGCCGCATCGGGCGCGTCTACGGCCTTGAATTTCAAGACCCAATACTGCACTGGGGCGGCGCCGGTAGTGCGCAGTACGGGCTGCTCGCCGGCCATCGTCAGCAGCACGCCGCCGGGGCCCAGGGCCGTGGTCGAGTCGTGCACGGTGGCGGCCAGCTGGCCGGCCTGCACAATGAGCAGCTCTTCGGAGCCGCCGGGCTGGGCGCGGCTGGCTTGCCCGGCCGGCAGCGTGCTGGTGGTTATTTCCAGCTCCTTGAGGTCCAGGGGGCGGCCTTTGAGCAGGGGCAGGGAGGTGCGCCCAGCGCCGGGCCGGGCCGCGGGCGGCGCGTGGTACACGGCCGAGGGCAGCGCGTCGGAAGGTAGGGCCAGACTGGGGGCCGCCAGCGTAAGTAGCGCGAGTAGAGAGAGTTGCATGAGGGTGGGCGATGGGGAAAAAGGCACGAAAAGTTACTTGACTTTTACCTGCGGTGGGTGAGCGAAGTACTGCCAGGCACTTTCGGCCTGCTCCTTGGTGCAGTGGCCGTTGAAGACGAGCAGGCGGTAGTGCAGGGCGTAGAGGCGGCCAGGCACGAGCGGCCAAGCTTTGGTTTTGGTGGGTGAGAAGCTGGCAAAAACGTCGCCGCGGCCATTCTGGTCCTCGGGCCAGATGCGCAGCGGCTCGGGGTAATTATAATTGGTGGGGGCCGCCAGCAGCACTACCCCGCCGTAGTCGGCCGGGCCGAGCTGGCCCTGCACCAGGCACCAGCGGGCCGTGGAGCCATCGGCCGTGGGGCGGGTTTTGCCGGCCGAGGTGAGCACCTCGCTGTTGGCCTTGGTCCACTGCGCGGTGGCGCGCCAGCCCAGGCCGCCGTAGCGGTAAGTCAGCAGCGTTACCGGGCTGGCGGCAGCGCAATTGAGCTGGATGCTGAGGTCGGCCAGGTAGGCGTCGGGGCCGGTGGGCTGGTACACGCGCACGGTCTGCACCTCGCGCAGGGCCGTTTTTTCGGGGCCATTCTTTTTGAACGCCACGTGCGCTTGCAGCACGCTGTACTCACCGTACACGGGCCCGCCGCTGGTGGCCAGCACGCCCGCAGAGCGCACGGTGCCCTTGCGGTCGGCCAGGTTCCAGAAATCTACGGTGTCGCCCTCAAAGAGCACGTGCGTCCAGGGGTTCCAGAGGCCGTAGTGGTGGTAGTGGTCGGGGGCCTGAATGCGCGTTAGCTCCTGCCCGTGCGGCGACCACAGCGGGTGGATAAAGCCGCTGCGCTTGTACGCCGTATCGACGCCGGCCGGCGGGTACACCGTGCGGTAGTTGTAGCGCAGCAGCGGGCGGGCGCCGGCCCGCACCAGCAGGCCGCCCTGCTCGTCGGCCACTTGCATAGCGGCGGGCGTTGGGGGCGCGGCCGGCCCTAGGCGCAGCTCGTAGTCGCGGGTGGTGGGCACGGGGCTGCCAGCGGCCAGCCAGTGCAGCACCCGCGCGGAGCCGTGCTCAATTTGCAGGGGCACCGCGGTGCGCCGCTGGCCGCGCACCTCTACTAAGTGCAGCACCAAATCGGGTTGCAGCGTGAGGGCGTCGAGGCTGGTGCTTACCGGCACGGCCAGCCCGCCGGTGGGCTGCGGCAGCCGTACCGCGAGCGTGGCCAGCCGCTGGGCGTGGGCGCTCCCGGCTACCAGCAGCACCAGGGCCCATTTCAGGACTAGCATGGCGAATAAGTGGGGCGCGTCAGAAGGTGATGTGCGGCTTGGTGTAGGCCCAGCCCAGTGCCTTGAGCATGGTATCGGGCTTGCCCGTGAGGTGCGTAGCGTGCTCGACAACTACGCTGTGCAGGTCGAGGCGCGCGTAGTGGCGGGCTTGCAGCAGCTGCACCAGCCGCTGGTAGGGTGCCTGCTGGCTAGGCGGCTCCAGCGCGCCCACTTCCAGAAATACGTGCACCGGCAGCTCGCGGTGCGCGGCCTGGTAGGCCTGCTCCACGGCGAAGATATACTCGTTGTCGTAGCCTAGGGCCGGGCTGCCGAGCAGCATATTCTGAAATAACGCCGGCTTCTTAAACAGGATGTAAGTACCCAGCAAGCCGCCCAGCGAGTAGCCGTAGTAGCTGCGCTGGGCGGGGTCGGCCCGGTAGGTACTTTCGACGAAGGGCAGCAATTCCTGCTCGATAAACTCTAAAAAGGCCGGCGCGCCGCCACTCTCGGGCTGGGCGGCGGTAGGCGTGGGTGTAAAATCGCGGGTGCGCTTGTTGCCGGGCGAGCCGATGGGGCCGCCGTCGCCGATGGCCACTACCAACGGCTCGGGAATGTGGTACTCGGCCATGAGCAGCCCCAGGTATTCAAGGGTGGGCGCAAAGTCATTATCGCCATCTACCACGTACAGCACGGGGTACTTGGTGGTAGCGGTAGCGGCCGCGTAGCCGGCGGGCAGGTGCACGTAGAGGTCGTAGGCATGCCCCGCCACCTTCGACTGGATGACGTGGTGCTCGGAATGAGGTATCGTGACCGGCGGCACCGGCTGGGCACGGGCTGCGGCCGCCAGCCATACCAGGCCAGCGAGCCAGGCCGCACCCAACCGACTGACCCGCCCGCCCCAGCGGCGGCAGAAATAAGCAGTAACCATAAGGCAAGCAAGGCAACTAAAAAAATGGCAAGTAGCGGCGTCTAGGCCGGCAAGTTAGGGCGGCGGGCGCAGTTGCCGCCGGCTTCGCGCCCTCACTAACTATCACAAACGTTTACGCTAATTAGCGGCATCAGTCGCTTATAAATCAATTGTTTACAAATGCCTAATCCTAGGCCCTCCTTTGGCCGTAAGCAGGAGCGGCGCTCGCTTAGCGTGCTTGCCGAGCTCGTAGCAGGCAGGCCGGTTCGAGCTAGGTACGCCGGCTGCCGGCTTGCTGCCCCCGGCTAAGACGTTTGCGGGCTCGCGCTGTTTAATGGGTGACACTTCTACGCAACAGTCCCCATGACCCTCACTATCGCTCCCAATTCCCCTCATCCGCTTACTGTCAACCGCCTGGGCTACGGCACCATGCGCCTCACTGGCCCCCAAATTTGGGGCGAGCCCGCTGACCGCCCGCAGGCGCTCGAAATCTTGAAAACCGCCGTGGCCAACGGGGTTAATTTTCTCGACACGGCCGATTACTACGGCGACGACGTGACGAACCGCTTGCTTGTGGAGGCCTTGTATCCCTACCCCAAGGATTTGGTTATCTGCACCAAAGTGGGCGCCACCCGCCGGCCCGATGCTAGCTGGGTGCCATTCAATACGCCCGCAAACCTGCGCACCAGCATCGACAACAACCTGCGCACGCTTAGGCAAGAGCAGGTGCAGCTCGTGCACCTGCGGCTAATTAGCTACAGCAGCGTGCCGCTCGACGAGCAGCTAGGAGCCATGTTTGAGATGCAGCAAGAAGGCAAAATTCAGCACATCGGCCTCAGCAATGCCAGCCCCGAAGACCTGGCTACCGGCCTGCAGCTGGGCGAAATTGCTACCGTTGAAAATATGTACGGCTACGCCCAGCGCACCACCCTGCGCGACGGCCACGATGAAACCCGCGGCGGCGAGGTACTACCGCTGTGCGAGCAGCACGGCATTCCGCTGGTGCCGTTTTTCTCGCTGGTGCACGGCTTGTCCAAGGCCGGCGACAAGCTAGCCGAACTAGCCAAGCAGCGCGGCATCACCGAGGCGCAGCTCAACCTAACCTGGCTGCTGCACAAGTCGCCCCTGCTGCTGCCCATTCCGGGCACGTCGTCGCTGGCGCACCTGCGCGAAAACCTAGCCGCCGCCACTATTGAATTAAGCGCTGAAGAAATGGCCTTCCTAGGGTAGCGCCATTTAAAAACGCCGCTAAGCCGCACTGGCAACTTGCAAAGGTGGCGCAGGTACTAATCGACAATTTAGTAGTGAGCGCATTGTTTAGCTGGCCACTTAGCACTATTTTTTACCTGGTGATTTTTATGATTCAGCTGTCGGTACGCACTGCTGCATCAGTACCGCTTTTGGAAAGTCAACTAGGTAATATACATAGCTCTTACTAGCTGACTATCTTCCGGAAAAATAATAAATGCTGCTTATTATAAATAGCAGCAACAAATTTTCAGCAGCAATTTTAATTTATAAAGGGTTTACGAAAAAGACAAATGTCTTTTTCGTAAACCCTTTATAACCTGAGTATGGGCCGCCTAACTTACGCTCGCGCGTCATAAGCGATGCTGCGCCGCTTGCCCAAGTATTGAGCCCTGTATTGGCGCCCCTAGGGCAGCAACCAAAAAAAGGTCCCGCCTAGTATAGTTGGGACCTTTTTTAATTTTGCTTATTCGGCCGATTTACGAGGGCGGCCGGGCTTTTTGGTGGCCGTGCCATCTCCGTCGGCAGCCTCCTTGGGGGCGCGGGGCGTACGGGCCTTGCGCTCTTTGGAGGCAGCTACGTAGTCGTCGGCCATTACTTTTTCCATTTCGCTCAACGCGCCTTGGAGGTTTTCTAGCGCACCAGTTACTTTCTTAAGTGCACGCTTTAAGTCGCCCTTTACCGCGTCGGCTTGCTGAGCAGTTTCCACTACTTTTTGGAATTCATCGAAATTTAGGGCCATTGTTCAATTAGGCTAATGCTGGGTGATTGTAGGTAGGCACAAAGGTAGCGGCGCTTACTTAATCGTTTACTACTGTTTCGCTATTTATTTTAAGCGTTTCAGCTACTTTTTAGTTTATTTACCAATAAATAAGGCAAGCACTTTAGTTCCGTTAGCAAATAATAGTTGGCTTGTTCTTATCTACTTTCACGCACCTCAGCCGGGGCATATACGTTTAGTTACCCTAGGTGCTTAGCGAGAGGAAGTGCTGCTTTATAAATACTGGAATGCAGCTAGCAAGCCCGTTAAATATACCTTTTACCTTGAGAAGAGCTAGTTACTAAGCTGGTATTTATTGGATGATACTAGCACGCTAGCTTTTACCAGTATTCAATAATGCATTTAGTAAACTTACAGGCTCACTAACTAATAATTTTCATCTGGCTACCTGACTTTTGCAGCTTACTAATGTTTGGGTTAGGCGGCGGTAGCTTGCGTTATTTATCACAGGTTCGGGCCCTGAAAACCCAAGTTGCGCAGCCCGGTTTTTACTTCGGGGCAGCTCATAAATAACTGCCAGAGCAGGCCGCTGCGCGCGTTTTCGAGCATCACCAGCTGCGGGCCCTGGTCGATGGCCAGGTACGAGTCGGCAAACCAGAGGCGCTGCAAATTAAAGGCGTCCTTGAAGCCATAATCGCCCCACATTTTGTCGCCGAGGGTGTAGTAAAAAAACCGGAGCGCGGGCAGGCAGCGGGTAGTATCGTAGGGCACCGAGGCCACGGCGGCGGTGGGCGCAATGGTGCCATTGTCGGCGGTGGGCGAGTGGGCGGCGTAGCCGCTAGGGTCGTCGCTGGCGGTAAGGCCCCAGCAGGCGGCGCTGTAGCCGGCGTAGCGGCCGGGATTGGCCACGCAGTAGGCTTGGTTGAGGCGCACGTGGGCCGTTACCTGGGTTTGGTAGTTGGCGTAGGCATCGGTGAGGCCGCGCGGGTCGATGCCTAAAAACGAGTAGTGGGCGAAAAAGAGCGGCCCGCCCCCGGGCTCGCCTAGGGGCAGCGGCACGCCATAGTAGGTTTGGCCATTAACGATGGCGCCGGCGCGGGCCCAGCCTTGGTCGTACACCACCTTGGGAATGGCGCGGGCCGGCACGCGCGCCGCGGCAGCCAGCGCGTACACCACCAGCGCCTCGTTCCAGCCCTGGATGGGCTGGTTGATGGCAAACTGGTAGGTGGGGCTCCAGTGCCAGGTGAGCACGTTTTGGCCCGGCTGCCGAAACCAGGCCCAGTCCACGCCGTCCCAGAGCTGGTTGATGGCCGTGCGCAGGGCGGTTTCGCTGGCATCGGCGCCGCCGAAGTACTGCCGGGCGCAGAGCAGGCCTTGCAGCAGCAGGGCGGTTTCGACCAGGTCGGCGCCATCGTCTTTGGCACTGAAGGGGATGGTGGCGCCGGTGGCGCCGTTCAGCCAGTGGGCGTAGGCGCCGTGGTAGGCGGTGGCGCGGTTTTGGTAAAAATCGACGATGAGCGCCACGCGGGCCCTGGCCTGGTCGCGGGTGATGAAGCCGCGGTTGGCGGCGGCCAACATGGCCATCACCCCAAAGCCGGTGCCGCCCGTTGTCACCACGTCGCCCGAGGTATTGCGCTCGCGGGCCAGGCCGCTCACGGGGTGGCCAAACTCCCAGAAGTACCGAAACGTTTGGCGCTGCACCAGGTCGAGCAGCGCCGGGGTGCTGAGGCGCGCAAACTTGGCCGTGCTGTCGATGCCAGTGGAGAAGCTCACGATGGCCGACTGGCTAAGGGGCTGGCCAGCCGCGCTTTGCAGCGAGTTGCTGACGGTGAGCGTGTAGCGGCTGAGGCCGGGCAGCGCCGCGGCGGGGCGCACCAGCAGGGTAGAGTCGCTGGTCAGGCTGGCTGCGTAGGCCACGGCCCCGCCCGCCCCGGCCTGCAGGCTGATGGCGCGGCTCAAATCCTGCCCGCGCAGCAGGGGCGCGCTGAAGGTGAAGGTGAGCTGCGGCGTGCGCGGCACCAGGGCGAAGCTGGTGCCCGCGCTGCCATTGAGGCGGCTGGCCCGCAGGCTAAACGGGGCGGGGGCGGGCGTTTCGGCGGCGCGGTGGCAGGCGCCTAGCCCAGCCACCGCCATTGCTACCCCGCAGCGCAAGAAAAAGCGTGTCATGCAGCGAAGCTACGGCGGCGGGCCGGGTTGGCGCGGGGCCGATGCCCTAGGGCCCTGGGGTAGAGTAAGCTGGGCAATGAACCTTTACCTTTGGCCATTAGCTCCTGGCCTTATGAATAACTTTTACGTGGCAAGCCCCACTTACCACCTGCGGCGCGGCCGCAAGCTTCTGCAGCTACTCAATGCCGGCTTGCGGCGGCTGCACATGGGGCACTACGCGCAGCCGCTGCCCAACCCAATGGTAGACATGAGCACACTGGAGCAGCGCATCAACTACTTCCACCTGCTCGACGCGGTGCTGGCCTACCAGGTGCCCGGCGAGGTGGTCGAGCTGGGTTGCTTCACGGGGCAGTGCGCCCTGCTTTTTCAGCAGGTGCTTGCGCAGCGCGGCAGTGCCAAGCAGCTGCACCTCTACGATAGCTTCGAAGTGAGCTTCACCCTGCAAGAGCCCGTGGAGCAGGTGCTGCACCGCCAGTTTGCGCAAGCCAGCCTGCCGCAGCCGGTGCTGCACAAGGGCTACTTCGAGCAAACCGTGCCCGCCGAGCTGCCCGCCCAGATAGCCTTTGCGCACATTGATTGCGGCTTTGGCGGCGATGCGCTAGCCCATAAGGCGGTGGTGCTGCACTGCCTGCGGGCACTGTACCCGCGCTTGAGTTGTGGCGCCGTGTGCGTGCTCATGGACTACCAGCGGCCGCCCTTCCTGCCCGAAAGCTACGGGGGAGTGAATCCGGGCGTGCTGCTGGCGGGCGAGGAGTTTCTGGCCGGCAAGCCCGAGCAGTTGGTGGAGCTGTACGGCAATCAGTACGCGCACGCTTTCTTCCGCAAGCTGCCCTAGGGCCCGGGTGCTGCGCCGTATGGCAGCGCGGGGCTATTTTGGCCCCATGAAAACCCCTCGTAGCTGCTGCCGGCTGGCGGCCCTGCTCCTACTGCTGCTCGGCAGCTTCGGCGCCCGCGCCCAAAGCCTGGCCGGCACCTGGCAGGGCGTAGAAGACGCCGAGGCCACCCGCTACTACCCGGCCGTGCTGCGGGTGCAGCGCGGGCAGGGCGAGCGCCTGTTTGGCATCCTCTACCAGGAAGTGGGCGACCAACCCGGCGTTACGGTCACGTTTGAGATGGAAGGCCCGCGCACCGCCACGGGCCTCAAGCTCAATCACGTACGCAAGCTCGACGAAACCGGGGCGTCGTTCAGCAGCCACTGGTGCGAGGGCTCCATCACGTTTACCTACGACCCCAGCCAGGAGAAGCTGACCGGCCGCGCCACCTACGACCCGGTGGGCGAGTGCGATACGGGCGAGTTCGTCTTTTACCGCGTGCAGCTCAAGTCGGCCCCTAGGGTGAAGGCCGGGGCGCTGAGCACGCTGCGCGTATCGGGACGCCAGGTGCGCTGGTACCTCGACCCGGCGCACAAGCAGCTGGCAGCCACGGGCAATACCTTCGCCACGCGGCTTGCTAAAACCACCACCTTCTACCTCACTCAGGGCTTTTTCCCGTCGGCCCAGAGCCAGGCCGTGCCCATCACCATCCAAACCACCGGCGCGGCCAAGGCGCCGCCCCTGGCGGCGCGCCCGGCCGCGCCTACCCCAGCGCCGGCGCCTAGGCCCGCCTCACTACCCGCGCCCGACACCGCCCGCCCGCGCCCGCCGGTGGCAGCCAGCCCGGCCCCCGCCCCTACGCTACCCGCCGGGCCCGCGCCGCTGGTGCTACCCACGGTGCTATTTAAGCAAGCCACGGCCACGCTGCTGCCTACCAGCCACGCGGCGCTCGACAAGCTGGCCGCCGCGCTGCAGGCCCAGCCCCAGGTGCGCCTGCGCATTGCGGGCCACACCGACCGCCTGGGCGAAACTGATAAAAACCAGGTGCTGAGCGAGCAGCGCGCCGCCGCCGTGCGGGCCTACCTAGTAAAAGCCGGCGTAGCGCCCGCCCGCCTCGAAACCGCCGGCTACGGCGATGCCCGCCCGCTCTACCCCTCGCCCGACGCCCGCAACCGCCGCGTGGAGGTCGAGCGCCTGCCCTAGGGCCAAGGAGCGAAATAAGGCGAAAAAGAACGTCACTCTACTTATTAATCAGCTCTTTACCTGTTCGCCACGGCGCGCACCGGCTTTTCTTCTTCCAGCGGCTTCACGTTATCGTAGTAAAAGCGGTCGATAAGCTTCTGGTAGGGGTCGATGCCGGCCTTGGCAGGCTGGCCGCGCACTATGAAGTGCAGGGTTTCTTCGGGCTTGGTTAGCTTTATCTTTTTTAGCAGCAAGGCTTTGCCGTGCACATCCCACACTTCGCCGGGCGTTTGGTCGGGGCCGAAAATGCCGACTTCTACGTAATCGGCCAGGGGTGCGGGCGTTTCATTGCCTAGGCTGTCGGCGTGCACCTTGGCGGCCTTCACGGTCAGGGCCACGTTGTAGCGGCCGTCGGGGCGGCGGGTGTAGGTGGCAGTTTTCAACTCATTCTTATACAGCGTAATGGTTTCCAGCATATCGTGCAGCAGGTATTGCAGGCTGTCGGGCGTGGCCGGGCGCAGGTAGCTCAGCAAGTCGGCCGCCGTGGGGTAGGGTGGCCGGTCCTGGTGGTTGGCCGCCAAAAAGCGCTTCAGCGCCCCGTTCAGCTTGTCCTCGCCCAGGTAGTCTTGCAGGGCATAAAACACCATGCCGCCCTTGTAGTAGTGGATGTAGGGCTGGTTTTCGACCAGCAGCAGCGGCACTTCTTTCTTGCGCTCAGCGCGGCGGCCAGTCAGGTAGTTGTTTAGCTCGCGGCGCATAAACTGCTGCATCTGGCCGGGGCTGAAGGCGTGCTTGGCCGCCATAATGGCCGAGTACTCGGCCAGCGACTCTACCAGCAGGCTGGCGCCCTGCACGTCGGCGCCCACCACCTGGTGGCCCCACCACTGGTGCCCCAGCTCGTGGCTGGTGATAAAATACACCAGGTCGGGGTTGGTTTTAGCGCGCGCATCGTCAATAAAGCCCGCGCTTTCCGAAGTCTGGATGGTGCCGGCGTAGCTCTGGGCGAAGGACTTGTAGCGCGGAAACTCCAGCAGCCGAATCTGGCCGTACTGGTAGGGCCCGAAGGCGCGGCCAAAGTACCCTAGGCCGTCTTGCAGGGCCTGGGCCATGCGGCGCACGTTGGTGGGGTGGTGCGGGTCGTAGTAGATTTCGATGGCCACCGGCGGCCCCCCGCCCGGCGGCTGCCAGCTGGTGCGGTACTCCTTGAACCGGGCCGACAGCACGCTGACCAGCGGCTGCATGGGCGCCGCCATGCGGTAGCGGAAGTAGCGCCGGCCGCCGGCCCGCCACTCTTGCTCGAGCGCGCCGGCCGTCACGGCCACCTGGTCGGGGTCGGTGCTGAGGGTGGCCTGGTAGCGCACCCGGTCGGCATCGCGGGCAAACTGGGCGCGCAGGCGGCCCCTAGGGTCGCCCAGGCGCAGGGCCCGCTCCTTGGGCTTGAGGCCGTTGCGCAGGCGCACCTCGTCGTCCTCCAGCTCGTTGCCGGGCTGGTAGCCAATGCGCAAGCTGCCAATATCGAGGAAGGTGCCGTTGGCCGTGAGGCGGTCTTCGGGCGAGATAGTGGCCCAGTCGAACACGCCCGTGCCGCGCAGGCGCGAGGTGAAGCCGCGGGCGCGGTAGTCCTGCTCCAGGGTCAGGGGCAGCGAGTCGGCAGGGGCCAGGGGCCGGGCCAGGCGGTAGAGGCGCACGCCGGCCACGGGGTCGTCGAGCAGCACCTGGGCCGGGCGGCCCAGCGTCAGGCGCTGGCTCAGGGCGCGGCTGGGGTCGTAGTTGACGAGCAGCGAATCGAGCGGGCGGGTGGTTTCGTTGCGCAGGGTGGTGGCCAGGCGCAGGTGGTAGCCCCTAGGGTGTGCGGTGGGAAAAAGGTCGGCCGCCAAGCTGAGAGCCACGATTTTGGGTTGGGCCAGGTTTTCATACTTTTTATAGAGCCGCTCGGTGCGGGCACCGCGGGCTTCGAGGCCTTTGGGCGTCACGTACTCGTTGAGGATGTTGGTGTTGTAAAACACCCAGCCGCCGGCCGTGAGCATCGCCAGCCCGGTTAGCAGCAGGGCCGGGCGCACGCCCGGCGCACGCAGGCGCTCGGCCAGCAGGCGCCCGCGCACCCGCCAGCCGGTGTCGGTGCCGCGCACCCACAGCAGGCTGGCCAGCAGCCCCAGTAGCGCCGCCCCGGCCAGGTAGTAGGCGTTGATGGCCAGCAGCGGCGCCACCAGGTGCCCGTAGCCGTTCATGTCGGAATACGTGTAGGGCACCGGGGCCCCAAACTTGAGCAGGGCGTGGTGCAGCCCTAGGGCATCGGCCAGCAAAAACACCACCCCGTAGTACACCATCATCAGGGCGTGGCCCACGTACTTGTTGTTGACCACCGTTTGCACGGCCAGGGCCAGGGTGCTGAGCACAAGCAGGTTGGCTAGCTGCAGCGCGAGGTTCTTCAAGTACAGCAGCGGCTCGACCAGTGCCGCGTCGAGGTAAAGCTGCAGGCCCACGCCCACCAGCGTGAGGGCCAGCGAAAGCAGGGCCGCCGCCGCTACCAGCGCCAGCAGCTTGCTCACGAAGGGCACCCAGGTGGGCAGCGGCAGCGCATCAAACACCAATTGCAGGCGCGTGTCGCGCTCGCGCCACACCAGTTCGCCGGCGTAAATGGTGATGATGAGCAGCAGAAAGAGCGTAAAATTCTCGTTCAGCAAGCTGATTATCTGGTACGTAACCGGCAGCTGCACGCCGCGCACGTCCTGGTAGGTGTAGTAGGCGCCAAATAGCACGAAGGCCACCCCCAGCAGCGCCAGCACCCGAAATGGCCAGGCGCGCACCACGTTCAGCACCTGCACCCGCACCAGTTGCCGCACCTGCCACCAGTTGAGGCCCGCCCCAAACTGGGGCACCGTGCGGCGCAGGCCCGCCGCCAGCGCCGCCACGGGGGGCGCCTCGGCCGGCACGCGGCGCAAGCGGGTGCGCGGCTGCCCCAGCCGAAACAGGGCCGCCGCCAGCAGCAGCGCCGCCAGGCCTACGCCGCCCCACAGCAGGCGGTTTTGCACTAGGTAGCCCCCTAGGGCGTTTAGCACCTGGCCGTTGCGCTCGGCAATGGTCCAGTACTTGGCGTCGAGGCGCTTGGCAATCAGCCCAAACGGGTCGAGCAGGGCAAATAGGCGGTCGCTGCCCACGCGGCTGCTAAAATTCAGCGACAGCTGGTAGCCCACAAACAGCACGATGCCCCCTAGGTACACCACCAGCGGCGAGCGAAACAGCAGGTAGGCCGCGAAAAACACCCCGCCCGCAAACAGCGCGTTCACCCAGCCGGCCCACAGCAGCGGCGCCAGCAGCGCCACGGGCCCGATGGAACCCAGCTTGCTGGCCTCAACCCAGGGCGCCAGCATGCCCAGCAGCACCCCCGCCGCCGTGCCCGCCATGATAAACCACATGGCCAGCAGCGACCCCAGAAAGCGCCCGCCCAAGTAGGCGCCCTTGGGCAAGGGCGTGGTATAGAGCAGCCCCGTCATGCCATCCTTGTCGTCGCGGTAAATGGGCGTGCCCAGCACCGCCGCCGTCACAAACATGCCCAGGATGGACGAAATCAGATACAGCTCGGCCAGGGCATCGGGCGAGTTGACGTGGATTTTGGGGCTGCTATTGAAGCCAAAGTCATCCACCGTTTGCGACAAGAACGCGAACAGCGCAAACACCCCGAAGTAGAGGTAGGTAGTGGGCTGCGAAAAGCGGTAGCGCAGCTCAAACTTGAGGATAATCCAGAACATAGCGTTTTAGTTGAGCCCGAGAATTAACAAGGCGGTCATGCTGAGCAAAGCCAAGCATCTCTACCGCGCCACTACGCTGCAATCGCCAGGATTATTTGCGCGGGAGAGCTGCTTGGCTTCGCCTTCCTTCGGTTCGGCAGGCGGACGCCAGCTGAGCAGGACCACCTTTTTTCAGCCCGGCGCTCCCTAGGGAAGCTGCCCTAGGCCACTACCACCCGCTCGCGCTGCGCCAGTCGGTAGAAGTACACGTCCTCCAGGGTGGCTTCCACGGGCTTGAAGACTTGGTTAATTGGCGCCTCGCTAAACACGCGCACCACCGGCTGCCCGGCCACCAGCTTCGAGGAGATAACTTCGTACTGCTGGCGCAGCTGGGCCAGGGCCGCCTTTTCGGTTTTGGTGCGGTACACCTTGCCGCGGATTTCGCCAATCACGTCGCCCGGGCTGCCGGTGGCCACCACCTCGCCCCCGGCAATAATGGCCATCTGGGGGCACAGCTCGGTCACGTCCTCCACAATGTGGGTGCTGAGAATGACCACCACGTTCTCGCCAATCTCGCTCAGCAAGTCCAGGAAGCGATTGCGCTCGGTGGGGTCGAGGCCGGCGGTGGGCTCGTCGACGATGATGAGCTGCGGGGCGCCCAGCAGCGCCACGGCAATGCCAAAGCGCTGCTTCATGCCGCCCGAGTAGCCGCCCACGGCTTTTTTGCGGGCCTGCCAGAGGTTGGTTTGGTGCAGCAGGCCTTCCACGGCCGCCCGCCGCTCGGCGCCGTCGCGCAGGCCCTTGAGGCCGGCAAAGTAGTCGAGCAGCACCTCGGCCGAGATGCCGGGGTAGAGGCCGAACTCCTGGGGCAGGTAGCCCAGCACCCGGCGCACCTGGTCTTTGTCGCGCAGCACGTCCAGCTCGCCCAGGGTGATGCTGCCGCTATCGGGCTCTTGCAGCGTGGCAATGGTGCGCATGAGCGTGCTTTTGCCCGCGCCATTGGGCCCTAGCAGCCCAAACATGCCGTTGGGAATAGTCAGACTCACGTTGCGCAGGGCGCGCACGCCGTTGGGGTAGGTTTTGGAGAGGTTCTGCAAACGTAGTTCCATAGCTCAGAAGGGCAAAAACGACAACTACTACGGCGCCACTAGGCCCGCCGCAGCCTGCTAAGACGGGCAAGCCCCGACCACCAGCAAAAACCCAGGTGGCTAAGCGGCGGCTACTCACCAATCAGGCACAAATAAGGTTAACCTGCTGAATAAAAGCAAGCTGAACAATAAGAAGGCGGCGTTTACTAGCTAAATTAACGCGTGGGCTAGGTAGGCAGCGCGGGCCGGGGCGCCGCCAGCGCGCCAGGGTAGTAGCCCACGCCAGGCCCTAGGCTACCTTTGCGGTTTGCAGCCCTCCCGCTGGCATGACCCTCCCCTATTTACTTTCGCTGCCTACCCACGGCTCGGCCGCCCACGGCTGGCTGACGGTAGCCGAGGCGCCCGGCCTGCCCTTCGAGGTGCGGCGCACCTACTGGATAACCCAGGTGCCGCCCGCCCAGGTGCGCGGCCGCCACGCCCACCATACCCTTGAGCAGCTGCTAGTGGCCGCCCACGGCACGGTGCACCTGCGCATTCGGGTGCCGGGCCAAGCCGAGGCGCAGGCTTTTAGCCTGAGCAGCCCCACCCAGGCGCTGTATTTGCCGCCCCACTGCTGGCCCGAAATTCAGTTTGAGTTGGGCGCGGTGCTGCTATGCCTGGCCTCGGCCCCCTACGATGCCACCGACTACCTGCACGAGTAGCCGGGCGGCGGTGCGCGCCTCAGCCCACTGGCGGCGGCGCAGGGCGTGCAGCAGCTCGTAGCGCAGGCGGCGGGCCAGGGCCCGGTACTCGGCCGGGGTGCGGCACAGGTCCAAGGCCTTGGCGCACACGGCCAAGGTGCTGGCCAGGTGGGGGTTATAGTACCGGGTGGTTTGGGCCGAGAGGCTGCGCGGGTGCAGGCGCTTGCGGGTCGTCACAACGTCCTGGTACTGAAAGCGCCAGTCGCGGCTGGCCCGCACCCAGAAGTCGAAGTCCTCGTAACTCAGGCGCTCGTCGTAGCCGCCCAGAGCCGCCAGGCAGGCCCGGCGCAGCAGCATGGTGGGCGTGCTGATAAAAAACCGCGCCAGCACGTCGGCAAACACCCAGCCGCTGGCTGGCTGGGGCAGCCGGCCGCCAGCGCTGCTCAGGCGGTAATAGGGGCCTAGGGACTGGCCGCTTTCGCTTAGCAGCTCGCAGTTGGAATACACCATGCCATAATCGGTGGGCAGGGCCTGAAACAGCGCCACCTGCTGGCGCAGGCGCTGGGGCAGCAGCACGTCGTCGGTGGCGAAATCGACCACAAATTCGCCCCGGCTTTGCCAAAAGGCCTGGTTGAAGGCGCGGCAGTTGCCCAGGTTTTCGGGCAGCAGCAGCAGGTGCCAGCCGGGGTTGGCCTGGGCATAGGCGCGCAGCAGGGCGGGGCTACCGTCGGTGCTGCCATTGTCTACCAGCCACACCTCCAGCGCCGGGTAGTCTTGCTGCCGGATGGAGTCGAGCGCCGCGCGCAAAAAAGGCGCGTGGTTGTGGCAGAGCGCAACGATGGTGACGAGTGGGAGCGGCATGAGGCAGAAAAAAGCGCGCCAGGCGGCGCAAACCCAGGCACCGGGCGCTGGCAGTGCCGGCGTGCTAGGGCTGCCTAGCATTGCCCAGCGGCGGCAAAGCTACCCCTGGTGGGTAGCCCGCCCGGTGCCGGCGCGCAAGCAGCTCCCACACCAGGCAGCCGGCCAGCACCAGCCCGTAGCGGCCCGCGTGCGCCAGCACCATACCCCGCAGGCCCAGCCGGGGCAGCAGCACCGCCAGCAGGCCCACGTACACCGCCGCCGAAGCTGCCTGCACCGCCAGGTAGGGCAGCGGCCGGGCCCGCACCAGCAGCGGATACAGCAGCACCCAACCCAGAAACTTGGCCCAGTCGCCCAGCAGCTGCGGCCCTAGCAGCGCCCGCGCCGCCAGCAGGCGCCGGGCAAATAAGAGCGGCAGCAGCCAGTCGCGCAATGCGTACACCAGCCCTAGGGCCAGGGCCAGGCTCAGGGCCAGCAGCCCCAGCACGGCCCCCAGGTAGCGCCGCGCCTGGGCGGGCTGCCCCGCCAGCGCCGCCAGCTGCGGGTACCGCACAGTGCTCAGCACCGCCGTTACCACCGAGGTATAGCTGTCGGAAAGCTTGGCCACGGCCTGCCACCAATCGGTGCGGGCCCCGTAGTGCGCCAGCAGCCAGGCCCGCACGGCGTAGTCGACGGCCCGGCCGAAGAGCAGCACGCCCACCGCCATCAGCACGAACCGCAGCAGGCCGGCGCGGGCGGCGGGGCTGTGGGGCCGGCGCCGGGGTAAGCCCCGCAGCAGGCCCGGCAGCCCCGCCGCCCAGCCGGTTACGGGCAGCGCCAGGGCCTGGCCCAGCCTGTAGGCCAGCAGCACCTGCCCTAGGGGCCGGCCCAGCGCCAAGGCCCCGGCCGCCGCGCCGGTGCCCAGCACGCTCAGCGCCACCGACTGCCGCACGTAGGCCGCCCGGCGGCCAGCCGCCAGCAGGGCGGTGGTGAGCAGGGCTTGCCAGCTTAGCAGCAGCAGGGCCAGCGTAAAGAGCGCCGCGCGGCCCAGGGGCCACGCGGGGCCACCCGCGGCCAGCAGCACCAGCCCCGCCGCGAGCACCAGCGCGGCGCCCAGCCACGCCCGGTAGCGCCCCGAGCCGGGCTGCAGCGGCGCCAGCCGGGCCAGGGCGCCCGCCTAAATGCCATCGACTGGCAGCGAAAGGAACAAGCTCATCAGGCTCTGGAACTGCGCCAGCGCCGTGAGGCCGCCCGGCCCGCCCAGCACCGCCATTAGCTTATTGAGCAGCAACACCCCCGCCGCCCGCGCGCCCACCGCCACGCCCGTGCCCAGCAACCCGCGCACAAAACCCTGCCACATGGAGCGCACGGAAGATTCGGCCATGCAGTAAAGGTCGGCAGTCAGGCGGCCTGCTGCTGCTATAACTCCCGCGCCCAACTCAGCTTGGTGCTCGCCACGCCCCCTAGGTGGCGCTTAAAGCGCAGCAGCGACTCGTTGGGGACGCTGCTCCCGGCGCCCGGCCCGGCGGGCAGTGTGGAGGTGCCCAAGTCGACGGCCGCCAGGCCCGAGGCGCGGGCGTAGGCGTGCAGGCTTTCGCAGAGCAGCACCGCGGGGCTGCGGGGATTGTCGGCCAGCGGGCTAGCGGGGTAAAAGCTATACAGCACGCCCGCGCTGGCCTGGATGGCCACGGTAAGCGCCGCCCACTCGCCGCCGGGCTTGCGCACCGAAAACAGCAGGTGCTGCCCCGGAAACGCCCGAAACAGCGCCTGCAGCCGCTCGAGCGGCAGCGAGAGCTGCTGGCCCCGCTCGTGGCGGCAGCGGGCAATAAACTCGTAGGCCCAGGGCAAAATCAGGGGCGGCTCTTGCTCGGGCACCAAACCCAGGCGGCGGCAGCGGCGCAGGCGGCGGCGCTCGCTAGGGTGCAGGTGCGCCTCGTAGTCGCGGGCGGGGTCGAGGTGGTAGTTTTCCTCGGCCAGCATCACTTGGTAGCCGCGCTCGGCTAGCACCGCGGCCAGCTGGGGCAGCCCTAGGGGGTCGTAGCAGGGGGCGGGGCTGCGCAGGTGCAGGCGCTGCTGGCCCTGCTGGCGCAGGGTGGCTTCGGCGGTGGCCAGCAGGGCGTGCAGGGCGGCGGCGGGCACGCCGGGCGCCAACTGCACCGCCCCAAACGGGGCCTGCGCCGGCGAGCTAGCCTGGCCGGGCGCGGGGTAGCCTAGGGCCACGAACAGCTGCGCCACGGTGTGGCCGGCCGCCTCATCTTCCAAAAAAAAGCTGAGCACCGGGCCCGGCACGGTTTGCAGGGCCTGGTGGGCGGGCTCCAGAAACAGCCAGCTCGCAAAAGCCAGCGGGCGGCGCGGGCCGGCGGGCACCTGGCCGGGCGCAGCCGCGGCGGTATAAACGACCCAGCCGGGCGGCGCGGGGGCCGGCAACGCCGGGAGGCTAGGCAACTTCATCATATTTGGGCAAAGTACGGTAGTAACTTGGGCAGCGCCCGGCGCTTGCCGCCGCGTTGCCCGCTTCGCTCGCATGACTCCCACCGACACGCTACCTCCCCATTTGCTCGCCCCTGAGGCCCCGAACGCCGAGGCCGCCAGCCGCCCAGCCAGCAGCGTCCGGGCCGACCGCGAGGCGCGGCGCCAGGTGCTGTACCAGGAGGTGGGCCAGCGCCCTGGCACGCTCCAGGTGCGTCCCGATGCGCTCAAGCCGCGCCTGTTTCTGCTTTCTTACACCACCCGCACCCACGCCGAAACCGAATACACCGACCGCTACGACGAGCTGCTAACCTACCTGCGCAGCCACCCCGACGAGAAGCACTGGCTGGACGTGCGCGGCTACGGCGACCTGCCGCTGATGGAGCGCTTGATGCAGGATTTTGGCTTGCACCCACTGCAAATGGAGGACGTGCTGGGCGATTATCAGCGGGCCAAGGTGGAAGTGTTTGACGATAACCGCCTGTTTCTGGTGTCGCGCATGACGGAGTTTACCAGCGACCTGGCCATTCACGACGACCAGCTCTCCATCTTCACCGGGCCCAACTACGTGCTCACGTTTCAGGACGACTACGAGGACTGCCTGGACGTGCTGCGCAACCGCATCCGGTCCAATTTCAGCCAGCTGCGGCAAAAGCCGATGGGCTACCTGGCCTACGCCCTCACCGATGTCGTTATCGACCACTACTACCCCACCATGGCCTCGCTGGGCGACTATATCGAGGAGCTGGAAGAGCATATCTTCGACGCCCGCCGCCAGCGCCGCCTGCTCAACCGCATCCTGCGGGTGAAGAAGGACGTGGTGCGCTTTCGGCGGCTGGTGTACCCCGAGCGCGATAAAATAGCCGAGCTGCTGCGGCAGCCCGACGAAGTGGTGGCCGAGGAGCTGAAGGTCTTTTACCGCGATGCCTACGACCACGCCATTCAGGCCCTAGACCTGGCCGAGAGCTACCGCGACAACATCTCCTCGCTGGCCGACCTGTTTCTCTCCGACCAAAGCAACCGCATGAACGAGGTGATGAAGGTGCTCACCATCATCAGCTCCATCTTCATTCCGCTCAGCTTTGTGGTGGGCCTCTACGGCATGAACTTCCAGCACGAAGACGCGCACGGCCACGTGCTGCCGCTCAATATGCCCGAGCTGTATTCGTACTGGGGCTACCCGGTGCTGCTGGCGGTGCTGGCGCTCATCGTGGCCGGGCAGCTCTTTTATTTCTGGCGCAAGGGCTGGCTCAGCCGCGACTAAGCGGCCTGATTCATAGAGCTTTCATGCCCGAAAAGCTAGCTTTGCCGCTTCCTTTTCCATGCCTGCCCCATGAGAGTTGTGCTGCTTATACTGGTGTTGCTGGCTGCCTCGCTGGCGCCGCCCACCAGCCGCAGCGCCCACCGCCGAGCCCCCGGCTACGGCTCGCTGGTGCCCCGCCGCCACCTGCACCCCATTCGGGTACTGCGCACCCCCCAGGGCCCCAAGGTAGTGCGGCCCCTAGGGGTAGCTGGCAGTTAAAAGTTAGGAGCTAGAAGCTGGTCCTGCTTAGCTAGCGTCCGCTTGCCGAAGCAGGACCATCTTCTAGCTCATAACTGCCCTAGTTCTAGCTCATAACTGCCCTAGGGCTTACTGCTCGGCGGCGGGGCCGTAGTCTTCGCTGGCCACGGGCTGGGGCGGGGCGGCGGCGGGCGTGGCGGGCGGCAGGGGCAGCTGCCAGGCCTGGGCCAGCTCCGTGAGGCCCTCGTAGTTGGTGAGGTCGAAGCGGCAGGGCACCACCGACACGTAGTTATCGGCCAGGGCGGCCTCGTCGGTGTCGCGGCCGCGGTCGTGGTTCACAAAGTCGCCCAGCAGCCAGTAGTAGGGGCGCTGGTAGGGGTCGAGGCGCTGCTCAAACTTCTCGTCCCACTTGGCGCGGGCCTGGCGCCCCAGGCGTAGGCCCTGGATGGGCGCCGCCGACTTCTTGGGGATGTTGACGTTGAGGGCCGTGTAGGCGGGCAGCCCCTGCCCTAGGGCCAGCCGGCACACTTGCAGCACCCAGGGCCCTACGTGCGAGAAGTCGGCGCCCTCGCCATAGTCGCACAGCGAGAAGCCCACCGCCGGCAGCCCCTCGATGGCCGCCTCAATGGCCGCCGACATGGTGCCCGAGTACAGCACGTTCACCGACGAGTTGGAGCCGTGGTTGATGCCCGACACCACCAAGTCGGGCCGGCGGCCGGCCAGCACGTAGTGCTTGGCAATCTTCACGCAGTCGGCCGGGGTGCCGGTGCAGGCGTAGGCCGCCACCTCGGGCCCGAAGCGGTCCGATGCATCGAGCCGCAGTGGGTGGCCGATGGTGATGGCGTGGCCCTTGCCCGACTGCGGGTCGGCGGGCGCCACCACTACTATTTCGGCGTTTAGCTCGCGCAGCAACTCCACCAAGTAGCGGATGCCGGGGGCGTAAATGCTGTCGTCGTTGGAAACCAGGATGAGTGGACGGGAGGAAGCGGACATGTTGAGGAATAGTGAGCAAAAGAAGCACGGCAGGCTCAGCGGGCGCCCGCCCGCCAGGGCCTCTCTACTGCGCCACTTAAACAGGCCCTAGGCGGTGCGGCAGCGAGGGGCGCAGCCTGACGCGCTATGCGGTTCATTCTACGCGCAAAGGTACTTTCGCGGCCATGCTTCGCTTTGCCCTGTTTTTGCTCGCCCTGCCCCTGCTGGCGCTGGCCACCCCGCCGGCCCCGCCCCTGCGCACACCCTTCGAGCGCGACCCCACCCACAACACCACGGCCACCTACGCCGAGAGCATCGCTTTTTATAAAGAGCTGGCCGCCGCCTACCCGGCTACCCTGCAGCTGCGCGAAGCCGGCCCCACCGACAGCGGCCAGCCCCTGCACGAGGTGGTGCTCTCGGCCGACGGCACCTTCGAGCCGGCCGCCGCGCGGGCCCTAGGCCGGCCAGTGCTCTTTATCCAGAATGGCATTCACCCCGGCGAGCCCGAGGGCATCGACGCCAGCATGGCGTTTGCGCGCAATCTACTGCAAGACAATTACTTAGGTCAATTGCTACGGCAGGTGACGGTGGTGATTATTCCCGTGTACAACATCGGTGGCATGCTGAACCGCAACGCCACCACCCGCGCCAACCAGAACGGGCCAACTGAATACGGCTTCCGGGGCAACGCGCGCAACTACGACCTCAACCGCGACTTCGTGAAGCAAGACTCGCGCAATGCGCGCTCGTTTGCGGCGCTTTTTCAGAAGTGGCGGCCCGAGCTGTTCGTGGATACGCACACCAGCAACGGCGCCGATTACCAGTACACGATGACGCTCATTCCGAGCCAGCACGACAAGCTGGCGCCGGCCCTAGGGGCGTATTTGCAGCAAAGCCTGCTGCCCGCGCTGTATGCCGGTATGGCCCGCAAAAAGTGGCCGATGACGCCCTACGTGGACTTTGAGGGCGAAACGCCCGAGAGCGGCCTGCGCGCGTTTTTGGAAAGCCCACGCTACTCGACCGGCTACGCGGCGCTGTTCAACAGCCTGGGCTTCATGCCCGAAACGCACATGCTCAAGGCTTTCGGCCCGCGGGTGCAGGCCACCTACGACCTGCTCGTTACCTTTCTGGAAACCGCGGCGGCCCAGGCCCCGGCCCTGCTGGCTGCCCGCGCCACCGCCGACCGGGCGCTGGCCACCCAGGCGGTTTTTCCGCTCGCCTGGGTGCTCAACGAGCAGCCCAGCGGCACGGTGGATTTTCGCGGCTACGAGGCCGGGCACAAGGCCAGCGCCGTGAGCGGGCAGCCGCGCCTCTACTACGACCGCACCCGGCCCTACACTCGCCCGGTGCCTTTTTACAACGATGCCCACGCCACTACCCAGGCGGCGGCGCCAGTGGCCTACGCTATTCCGGCCGCCTGCGCGGAGGTGCTCGACAACCTGCGCCGCAACGGGGCCGTGCTGCGCCCGCTGGCCGCGCCCCGCACCGGCCCGGCCGAGGTGTACGCACTAGAAGACTACCAAACCAGCCCTAGGGCCTACGAGGGCCACTACCCGCACAGCCAAGTCAAGCTAACCGCTGCCCGCCAGTCGCTTACGCTGCCCGCCGGCACTTACCTGGCCGTGCTGGCCGAGCAGGGCCCCGCCAAGCGTTACGTGGTGGAGGCCCTGGAGCCCCAGGCCACCGACTCCTTTTTTGCCTGGAATTATTTCGACAGCATCCTCCAGCAAAAGGAGCACTACTCCGACTATGTATTTGAGGACCTGGCGGCCGACTTCCTAACCCAAAACCCGGCCGTGCGCCAGCAGCTGGCCGCCGCCAAGCAAGCCGACCCCGCCCTGGCCGCCAGCGGCGCCGCCCAGCTCGAGTGGGTGTACCAGCACTCGCCCTGGCGCGAGCCCAGCTACCGCCGCTACCCAGTCATCAGGTGGCTGGGTGATAAGTAATGGGACTAAAATAAAAAAAGGCGTCATGCTCATCTGGCGTCCGCCTGTCGAAGCATCTCTACCGAACAATACTGCGCGGTAGAGATGCTTCGCCAGGCGGACGCCAGATGAGCATGACGTCCTTTTTTTATTTTAGTCCCTCTTTCTTCACTCATCCACCGCGACTGGGCCGGCGAAGTCGCTCAAAAAGCGGCGCAGCTGGGGCGGCGCGTGCACGGCCAGGCCCGGCGGGCGGGCGTGGCCGGGGGCTGCCACCAGCGGGAAGTAGCCGGTGGCAGCCCGCAAGTCCTGAGTTTCGGCCAGGGCAAAGCCCATGCGCCAGTCGGGAAACATGCGGCCAGTGGCTTCGCCTTCGTGCAGCACGAAGGCGTGCTTGTGGCGCGGGTCGGCAGCAATTTTTTGGTAAACCTGCTGCACCTCGTCCTTAGGGCCTTCCAGCACCTGCGTAAACTCCTTGGTTTGGTGGGTGTACAGCAGCAGGCCCGTGAGGCGGTGGCTCTGGTTGTAGGCGCGGGCCTGGCGCAGCAACTCGGCCAGGGCCTCGGGGGTCATCCCCACACCGCTGGCCAGGCTATGGTAAATAATCTGGTAGAGCGGCTGGGGAGCGAGCATAAGAGCGAAGCAACAACATAGCGCTCCTGCCTTTACGGGTTAGCGCCGGTTTGGGTGCCCTAGGCGGCGGCCGAGCCGGCCGGGCTCATACCGCCCAAAATATCGTGGCCCAGCTTGTCGCGCTTGGTGGTGAGGTAGGGGCTTGAGCAAGCAAAATTGCAACTAGCACATTTTCTTTATGCATATACAGCCAGTTGAAGCAGGCAGTTAGAACTTAATCCTATTTCATTCTAAGAAATCACTTTACAACGACTGTATTGAGTCTACAATTAAGTAGCCGGGTCATTTTGCACAGATTCGGTAGGTAGGCGGTTTAGTTTTTCCTGCACGCGAACAACGCTTTCTTTTGCATCAACTAAATGCTCTGAGTCGGCTTCAACTATATTAATGACTGCCTTTTCGAACCAACCCAATGCGTCCGTTAGTTTTTTCTGTTCTTCACACACACGTCCAAGCGTGTAGTAGGTCCAACCTATTCTAAGGTCATTACTAGTACGCTGGTCCCACTCTAAAGACAATTGACAGTTTTCAATGGCAGCCGCCCACTTGCTCTGTTCAGCATACGCTAACCCAATGCTATAATAAGCACTTCCTACGTTGGCGTAATTATTAGATTTCAAATACCACTCTAAACCCAACTGATAATTTTCGATGGCCTTGTTCCACTGTTGCTGAGTATTGTACACTACCCCAATCTGGATGTAGGTATTACCTAAGGTAAAATCATCGCCGGTGCGTTGTTTCCACTCTACCGCCAATCGGTAATTCTCCATAGCTGTTTCCCATTGCTCCTGGTCAGCATACATGATTCCAAGTTGGTGATAAATACTTCCTACGTGAAATCCATTGTCTTTACGTTGTTCCCATTTCAGAGCTAATTGATAATTTTTAAGAGCCTCACCCCATTGCTGCTGTTTGGCATAAATCCATCCAATATGTTGATAAGTAGCGCCCTGAGAATTATCGCCAACGCGCTGCATCCACTTTAAAGCCAAATGGTAAGTATCTATGGCAAGAGCCCATTGCTGTTGTTCTTCATAGACCCGGCCGAGTTGATGATAAACAGCTCCTACGTAATTAATAGGACCGAAATGCTGTGCATAAGTTAGAGCCATTTGGTAGCTGTTTATGGCAAGTTTCCATTGCCGCTGCTTAGCATATACTACTCCAATTTGCCATAGAATAAAACCCTGATTTTCCTCGGCTGATAATACTTGGCTGCGTGTAAGGGTTGCTAATGCCTCTGGAAATTTTCGGCGCAGGATATACACACTACTTAAGCTCAGAAGTAGTGTACCTTTTAAGTGGTCGTCTTCGTGTACAGTCTCCTGCAAAGCGGCCGCTGTTTCGTAGGCCTTTTCGGCCTCGCTGTATTGAAACGATTCCGTGTATTCCGCCCCCAGTAAACTTAGGATAGTTATTTTATCTTTAAGAAGCCGTTTTTTGTCACTGTCATCTAAAAGCAGGTGTTCATACCGGCCTTTCAACTCCTGAATACGGGTCTGCCGCTCAGCAATATTCCCAGGCTGCGGGAGCCGTTCTGGGGGTAGTGGGGATAGCAGTTCAATTGCCAGAGCAGTGGGGTCATCGAAACGAAATTTATACGTCACCCAGTGCCATAAATCGGGGGCTAGCCGTTGCAGCTTGCGGAAGAAATAGGCATCGGCCCAAATGAGGGTGATGTAGGGTACGTTGCGAAACAGCAACTCCCGCTCCAGGTTGAGTTGGGCCGCTAGCTGCTCATCTAGTCGGTTTTCCAGCCCATGCACGTTCACCACGTAGGTTACGGGCGGCGAATTTTTGATGTGGGCAGGCAGGTTGTCAGCCAGCGTCCGCAGCAGGGAGGTTACTGCCAGCGGCGTTACGTCGATGGTGAAAAACGTGTACTCCGGAAGCTCCTGCTGTATAAACCCCTCTAGCTCATCGCGCTTGGCATTGGTTTTATACTCCAAGAAGGCTAGGGTCGACTTGTCACGGTGGTGCAGAGCAAAAAGCAGCTCGTCTTTATCCGTCTGTTCGTCGGCAGGGGTCTGGTCGGCAGCCATCAATTCGGCAGGAATTCCTCTAATAAAGGGTTTAGTTCTACATGACCATTGTACTTCAGTAGTACCAGTTGAAACAACATAGCCCGTACTTCGGCATCACCTAACTTTAAAGTGTTCAGTCCCTTGCCTAACGCCTCCACGTGCTGGCTCGTCAACAGTTGGTTCATTTCGCTACCCAAGCTATAAATAGCTTTTTTAGCCGTTTCCAAAGAAGCTCGTTGGCCCAGTGCCTTCCGAATAACAGCATTTACGATAATAAGCAATTGCCGCATACAGCCACCCGAACACCGAACGCACTCATCTAGTACTCCTTCCGCTAGGAAGGTATTAACGTTGATACGGCGCTCAATAACTTCTTTAAAGCACTTATTGGCTTCACTATCCGGCTCAGCCAACTTAATCATCGGCACGATAAACCGATTAGGAAAATTGAGGCTCGATGCCGACTCAATTTTATAGTAAGAGTCGATAGGAACCGCAATAATCATATTCACCGCTAATGTGCGCAGCAGGTTGGCATTCTGAATGAATAGATACTCATATACTTCAAACTTTAGCTTCTCCGAGCCATCGATAATAAAGAGGATATCTTGGCCCAGTCCAGCCTCTTGCACTGCCGGCCGCATAGTAGCTAGAGCCGCGTTAATCTTCAGAATAATGGCCAGCGTATTCCGTCGCACCTCTTCCCGAATTTTAGTGGAGGTTTCGTTGTGACTGGCAAAAACAGCTTTAGCTACCGCCTTTAATTTAAGCCAGCCAAAGAAATCAATGCCTGTTTCGCCTTCACTTCCTAACTCGGTTTCAAACGAATTTTTTAGCTCCTGCTCAATAGCTTTGTCCGATAACAGTTGCCGGGCCAAATCATTAAAATCACTCTTACTTGTCGGAATGTCGCATTCCTGAATGGCTCCTACGAGCTTCAAAATAATCCAGACGAAAATATCTTCGGGATGGAAGGCTCCGAACTCCATCTCCTCTTCAATGCTCAGGAAGATGGAAAAATAGCGGTCAGGGTGATTAAGCTCCCGTTGCAAGCGTTCCAACTCAGTGGTTTTGCCACAGCCCCGATGTCCTGAGCAAATGATTTTTAACTGATGTTACGCAGTGAATAAAGCGAGTTGCTGGTACATGGCCTTTAAGCCGACCGCATAAAGTTGTGCTTTGAGGCGAAAATGCCCCATTCCATAC
>JBPBPH010000015.1:0-36698 GCA_050954355.1 Janthinobacterium lividum | reverse complement strand
GCGTGCTTATCTTCAAGGAAGAATAGCGGCCCCAGACTGGGCCGCACCACCAAGCTGCGTGCTGGGCTGGCAGTGAAGAGCTGCCAGCAGCCTTGCCGCGCTAAGTAGCCCTAGCAACCAAGTTTATCGCCTCGTTAATTAGTCAGTATCTTTTCGCCCGATGATTAGCCGTAAGAAAGTACTCGCCGTTTTTGCCCTGAGCACCCTAGGCTTGGCCAGCTTCCGCGTAGCGTCCGACAACGAACGCTACTTCGAGATTGCCAAAAACCTCGATATTTTCGCGACGCTTTTCAAGGAGGTCAACACGTATTACGTGGACGAGATTACGCCCGGCAAGTTGGTGAAAACTGGCATCGACGGGATGCTAAAATCGCTCGACCCCTATACCAACTACATCCCCGAGGATGATATTGAGGACTTTCGCACCCTCACGACCGGGCAGTACGGCGGCATTGGCATAGAGGTAGCCAAGCGCAATGGCAAATTTGTGGTGCAAAGTGCCTACGAAGGGTACCCGGCCCAAAAAGCTGGCCTGTTGCCCGGCGATGAAATATTGACTATCAATGGTATAAACCTCGATAAAAAGACTAACGCCGACATTAATAAGTTGCTGCGCGGGCAGGCTAACTCAGTAGCTAAGCTCATTGTAACGCGCTACGGCCAAGATAAACCGGTCGAAATTGCCGTTACCCGCGACCGCATTCAAGTGGAAAATGTGCGCTACTACGGCATGCTGACCGGCGATATTGGCTATTTCCAACTGTCAGGCTTCACCATGGATGCCGGCCGTGAGGTGCGCAACGCCGTGGTGCGGCTTAAGGAAAAAGGCGCTAAGAAATTAGTGTTTGACATTCGCGATAACCCCGGCGGCCTGCTCAACGAAGCAGTGAATATCTCTAATCTCTTTGTGGACAAAGGCCTGGATGTGGTGAGCACCAAGGGTAAAGTGACGGAGTGGAATAAAACCTACAAGGCGCTCGACGTGCCCCTCGACACCCAGATTCCGATTGCCATCATCACGAGCAACCGCTCGGCGTCGGCCTCGGAAATCGTGTCGGGTGTGCTGCAAGACTATGACCGTGCCGTGCTGGTGGGTGAGCGCACCTTTGGTAAGGGCCTGGTGCAGGCCACGCGCCCGCTCAGCTACAACTCGCAGCTGAAGGTGACGACGGCTAAGTACTACATCCCGAGCGGCCGCTGCATTCAGGAAATCGACTACTCGCACCGCGGCGAAGACGGTAGCCTCACTAAGTTTCCCGATTCGTTGCGCACGGCCTTTAAGACGCAGGCTGGCCGCATCGTATTTGACGGCGGCGGCGTGGCGCCCGACATTGACATTCGGGACCGTGAAATTGCCGACATTACCCGCGTGCTTATCCAGAAGAGCTACCTCTTCGACTACGCCACGCGCTACCGCTCCGAGCACACCACCATTGTGCCGGCTCGCGAGTTTCATCTCTCTGAAGTTGATTATCAAAAGTTTGTAACTTATCTGCAGGGTAAGAACATCAGCTACAATACCGACGCCGAGCGCGCCCTCACCGACCTCACCAAGAAGGTGAAGGAAGACAAGCACTACGACGACGTGAAGCTGGAGCTAGCCGCTATTCAGCGCAAAGTAGCCGCCAACAAAACCAACGACCTGCAGCGCTTCAAGCCCGAAATTCGCGACCTGTTGGAAACCGAAATAGCCTCGCGCTACTACTATGAGAAGGGCCGCACCGAAGCCAGCTTCGACGACGACCCCAACGTGCAGGCCGCCATCGCCGTCCTCAACGACCCCAACCGTTACGCCGCGCTGCTCAAGCCCGGCGGGCAGGCCGCTAGCGCTAAGAAAGGGGCGGGCGTGCCGAAATAAAAGCAGGTTTCGAGAATAATTTGAGCGTAAAAAGAACGTCATGCTGAGCTTGCCGAAGCATGACGTTCTTTTTACGCTCAATTAGACCTAGTGCACCAATTAAAGATGAATATATCTGCATTAATTTCTCTGGTGCAAGAATCGAAATGCGCAGCAAGACTAAAGCCGAAAGAATATTCAGAGCCTCAACAATGGTCTTGGGTGATAGAGCCGGTTCCTAATTATATCGAGTCGGGTGGCGGTCCTTGGCCTTCTAGCGAGGTAGAATGGCTAGAGCTAAATCCTATTAAAACAGAACATGTCGGGCGGCTGGTAGCCCCGAAGAAAATAAACAAAACCTCTTGGCTAAAAGTAGAGCTAGCTAAAGCAATTATCCCCTATACGTTGTCAAACGGAATATTTAGAGTGACATTCTAACCTTAATAATACCTTCCCCCCACCAAATACCCCTGCACATAATCCCGGATGCCTTCTTCGAGCGTGGCGAAGTGCAGGTCGTAGCCGGCGGCGCGGAGCTTGCGCATATCTGCCTCGGTGAAATATTGGTAGTTGGCGCGGATGTCCTCGGGCGTGTCGCGGAACTGGATATCGGCGGGGCACCCTAGGGCCGCGAACGTGGTCAAGGCCAAGTCCATAAAAGTACGGGCCTGGCCGGTGCCCAGGTTGTAGAGGCCGCTGTGGGTGCGGTGGTGCAGGAAGAAATAGCACACCTCTACCACGTCCTTCACGTACACGAAGTCGCGCATCTGGCCGCCGTCCACGTAGTCGGGGTTGTGCGAGCGGAAAAGCTGCATGCTGCCGTTCTCTTGAATCTGGCGGAAGGCGTGCAGGATAACCGAGGCCATGCGGCCCTTGTGGTACTCGTTAGGGCCGTAGACGTTGAAAAACTTGAGGCCGGCCCAGAAATAAGGTTTCTCTTCCTGCACTAGGGCCCATTTGTCGAAGTCGTTTTTCGAGTCGCCGTAGGGGTTGAGTGGGCGCAGCAGGGGCACCAAAGCGTCTTCCTGGTCGGAGTAGCCCAGGCGGCCGTCGCCGTAGGTGGCGCCGCTGCTCGCGTATACCAGCGGCAGCTGGTAGCGCACGCAAGCCTGCCACATCTGCTTGCTGTAGTTGAGATTAAGCAAGTCGAACACGGCCGGGTCCTGCTCGGTGGTGTCGGTGCGGGCCCCTAGGTGGAAGACGAACTCTACCTGTTCGTGGTGGGCATCGAGCCAAGTGAAAAACTCCTCGCGGTCCACGTACTCGCGCAGCTGCTTGCCGCGAATATTGGGCAGCTTCTTCTCCACGGCGAAGCTATCGACCACCACGATGTCGTTGAAATTGGCGGCGTTGAGGCGGGTGACAAGGCAGCTGGCGATGAAGCCGGCGGCGCCGGTGACGACTATCATAGGTTGGTGAGCGGGGCCGGGGGCGCCGGGCCAGCCGCTGGATAAAGACGGAGAATAACCAGCACCCACCCTAGGGCCAATGCTGCCCTAAAGGTACTGCCAGCCGACCCGGCGGGTTGGGCTACCTTTGCAGCTATGCGTATCTCGCCTTTTTTATTGGCTGGTTGCGTGCTGCTGGCGGCCTGCCAGGCCAACGATAAGCCGGCCGCCGCGCCCGCCACCGTGCAGGTGCGCGACGACCTGGGCCGCCTCGTGACGCTGCCCGCCCACCCGCGCCGCTTGGTGGCCCTGGCCCCCAGTATGACCGAAATGCTCTACGCCGTAGCCGATACCAGCACCATTATTGCCCGCACCCAGGCCGACGACTACCCCGCCGCCGTGCGGCGCAAGCCGGTGGTAAATTCGTATCCGCTTGATATAGAGCGCCTGGTGGTGCTGCGGCCCGATGCCGTGTTTACGGTGGAGGGCCTCACGCCGCCCGATGCGGCCGAGCGCCTGCGCCAACTGGGCATTCCGGTGTATTACCAGCGGTACCGCCGGGTGGCCGACGTGCTGCGCGGCCTCACCGACCTGGGCCGCCTGCTGGGCCGCCAAGCGCAGGCTCGCCGTCTCACCGATTCGCTGCAGCGGCAGCTGCGCGGGCTGGCGACGCGGCCGGCCGGCCGCGCCGCCCGGCCCACGGTGCTGGCCCTGGCCTCGGCCGACCCCGTGTACGCGTATGGGCAGAACACGCTTTTTACGGACGAAATACGCCTGGCGGGCGGCCAGAATGCGCTGCGCGACTCGCTGCCGCAGCCCTACCCGGCCCTGACGCGCGAATACGTGCTGAAGCTGAATCCAGAAGTAGTAATCGGCGGCCGTTTTGGGCAGCTGGACAGCACCCTTTTCAGGCAAAACCCCGAGCTGCGGCGCCTGCGAGCCTACCAAACGCGGCGCGTGTACCGCACCACGCCCAACCTGCTGCAGCGCCCCAGCCCCCGCGTGGTAGAAGCCGTGCAGGAACTGCAGGCCCTGCTGGCGCGCTAACCCCCTAGGCCCACCCAAGACCTACCCATGCCCACGCTCCACCCCTTGCGCTGGCTGCTGGCCCTGCTGCTGCTCTCGCTGCTGCTGCTGGGGCTAGGGCTGCGAGTGGGTTCCTACGAGGTGAGCTACGCCTTCATTTTTAAGACCCTAGGCCACTACCAACCCGCCGACCCCGCCCAACTGGCGCTTATAGAGCTGCGCCTGCCTAGGCTGCTGCTGGCGTGGCTGGCCGGCGCCAGCCTGGCCCTGAGCGGCTACCTGCTGCAAACCCTGGTAAATAACCCGCTGGCCGACCCCTACCTGCTGGGCACCGCTTCGGGCGCCTCGCTAGGGGCCATCATGGCGTATTTGCTAGTGCCGGGCCTCGTGGTGGCGGGGCTGTACTTGCCGCCACTGGCGGCGCTGGCGGGGGGCCTAGGGACCACGGCGCTGGTGGTGGCCTTGGGCACGCGGCGGGGGCAGGTGCTGCCGGCGGTGCTACTGCTGGGCGGCGTGGCGGTGGGGGCGCTGGCGGCGGCGGCGGGCTCGCTCATCACGTTTCTAAAAGCCGACCAGGATAGCCTGCGCACGGTGGTGTTTTGGGCATTTGGCTCGTTTGAGCGGGCTAGCTGGGCTGGGCTGGGCTGGCCAGCGGCGGTGCTGGGAGGCAGCCTAGGCCTGCTGTTTTTTTTGCAAAAAGACCTGAACCTGCTGCTGCTGGGCGAGGAGCGGGCGCAGGCCCTAGGGCTGGCCGTGGCACAACTGCGCTGGGTGCTGCTGGCGGTGGCCGTGGCCCTTACCAGCGGGGTGGTGGCGCTGTGCGGGCCCATTGGCTTCGTGGGGCTGGTGGTGCCGCACCTCACGCGCGGGCTGCTGGGCACGGCCGGCCGGGCTAACCTGGTGGTGTGCACTACCCTAGGCGGCGCGTTTTTGCTGGCCGCCGACCTGCTGGCCCGGCTGCTGCACCCGCCCGCCGGCCTGCCCATCGGGCTGGTAACGGCCCTGCTGGGGGTACCCTTTTTTGTATATTTGCTGCGGAAAAAGAGTTTTTAGTTGGCAGTTGCTCGTTGTCAGTTGCCAGGCTGTGCGCGCGCCGCGCTAGGTTGCTAGCCAACACTACCGACAGCTGACAACAACTAATTGAATAACCATAACTATGCTGTATGTCAGCCGCCTCGAGCACTTCAATGCTGCTCACAAGCTTTATAACCCGGCCTGGACCAAGGAGCGCAACGAGGAAGTATTTGGGCCCTGCGCCAACGAAAACTGGCACGGCCACAACTACGAGATGATAGTGACGGTGAAGGGTGAGCAAGACCCCGACACTGGCTTCGTGGTGGACCTCAAGGCCCTCTCGGACCTTATTCGCGCCCACATTACCAACCAGGTGGACCACAAGAACCTGAACCTCGACGTGCCCTGGCTGGCGGGCAAGCTGGCGAGCACCGAAACGCTGGCCCTGGCTTTCTGGCAAATCCTGGAGCGCGAACTGCCTACCATCACCACCAGCGCCCGGCTGCACTGCATCAAGATTTACGAAACCCCGCGCAATGCCGTGGAATATTACGGCTAGCGTCGAGTTATAAGTTATGAGCTAAAAGTTGCGAGTTGGTTTCGCCGCTCTATGCCAACTCATAATTTTTAACTCATAACTTATAACTCCCATGAAATACTACTTCATTGCCGGCGAGCGCTCGGGCGACACCCACGCGGCCCGCTTGCTGCGCGAGTTGAAGCAGCAGGACCCGGCCGCCGATTTCCGCTACTGGGGCGGCGACCAAATGCAGGCCGCGGGCGGCGAGCTGATGCGCCACTACCGCGACCTGGCCGTAATGGGCTTTTGGGAAACGGCCACCAGCGTACTCAAATTTCGGGGCTACCTGAAAGAGTGCCAGCGCGATATCCTGGCTTACCAACCCGACGTGCTGGTGCTGGTGGACTACGGCGGGTTTAATATGCGCATGGCGGCTTGGGCTAAGGCGCACGGTATCCGGGTGTTCTACTACATCTCGCCCAAGATATGGGCCTGGAACCAGCGCCGCGGCGAGAAGATTAAGGTGCTGGTTGACAAGATGTTCGTAATTCTGCCCTTCGAGGAGGAATTTTACCAGCGCTTTGACTATCGGGTAGACTACGTGGGCAACCCTACGGCCGACGAGGTGGCTGACTTTGTGCCCAACCCCAATTTTATGGCCCAGCACGGCCTCGACCCCGAACGCAAAATAATTGCGGTGTTGCCGGGCTCGCGCAAGCAGGAAATTGAGGAAATGCTGCACGAAATGCTGGCCGTGCTGCCGGCGTTTCAGGAGTACCAGTTCGTGGTAGCCGGCGTCACCAACCTCGACCGCCTATATTACCAGCACTTTGAGCGCAACGGCATTAAGCTGGTGTTCGACCAGGCCTTCGACCTGCTGAGCCGAGCTAGCGCGGCGCTCGTGACCAGCGGCACGGCCACCCTCGAAACCGCCCTCTTCGACGTGCCGCAGGTGGTGTGCTACCGCACCAGCGCCCTTACCTACACCGTAAGTAAGGCGCTGATAAAAGTGCCCTACATCTCGCTGGTAAACCTGATAGTGGGCCGCGAAGTGGTGCCCGAGTTCATCCAAAGCAAGTTTACGGCCCGCTACCTGCTCGACGAGCTCAAGCGCCTGCTTACCGATGAAGCCTACGTAGCCCGCCAGCGCGCCGGCTACGCCGAACTGCGCCAGAAGATGGGCCAGCCCGGCACGGCCCGCCACACGGCCGCCCTCATGCTGAAATACCTGCGCGAGGCGCAGCCGGCCACACCCGCCTAGGCCCCTAAGCGGCGAAAAGGCGAACATTTTTACCGGCGCGGTGGTCAAGTACTAAAACGCGCCCGCCCATGCCCACCCTGCAGCCCCCCGCCCCCCCTAGCGCTGAGCGCACCACCGTGCTGCGGGTAGTGGGCGAGGGCGCCGCCCCGGCCACCGACCTGCTAGCCGTGGAGGCGCCGCTCGAAATCAGCTTGGGCTACGGGGCCGCTGGCCAGCGCCAGGCCCACACCCTGGCCGTGACCATGCGCACCCCCGGCCACGATGCCGAGCTGGCGGCGGGCTTTTTGCTGAGCGAGGGCCTAGTGCGCCAGGCGGCCGACATCGAAGACATTGCCCACCAGGCCGACCCGCGCCGGCCCAAGGAGCGCGGCAACGTGCTGCGGGTGGAGTTGGCCCCCGGCGTCAGCTTCGAGCTGGGCCGGCTGGAGCGCCACTTCTACACATCGTCTAGCTGCGGGGTGTGCGGCAAAACCAGCATTGAGGCGGTGCAGGCCGCTAGCTGCCCGGTGCCGCCCGCGCCGGGCCTGCCGCAGGTGCCCGCGGCTGTCATTCACGCCTTGCCCGCCCGGCAGCGAGAAGCCCAGCGCTTATTTGAGCAAACGGGCGGCTTGCACGCTACGGCGCTATTCTCGGCCGAGGGCGAGCTGCTTAGCTTGCGCGAAGACGTGGGCCGCCACAACGCCTTCGATAAAGTGATGGGCGCGGCGCTGCTGGCCGGCCAGGTGCCCCTAGGCCAGCACATCGTGCTACTAAGCGGCCGGGCCAGCTTTGAGCTGGTGCAGAAAGCGGCCGTGGCGGGTGTGCCCATCCTGGCGGCGGTGGGCGCCCCCAGCAGCCTGGCCGTGGAAGCCGCCGACGAGTTGGGTGTCACGCTGCTAGGCTTCGTGCGCGACGAACGGTTTAATATTTATACCCACGCCGCTCGCATCAGCCTGTAGCGCCCTAATGCCAACTCATGAAGCTGCAACTCACCCCCGACGCCCTGCGCCTGCGCCTATCTGAAGCCGAAGTGCAGGAGTTTGCCCAGGCGGGCCAACTAACTCATACGCTGGCCTTTGGTCCTGGCCCTGGCCAGGCCCTGCGCTACGCGCTGCGGCGCCTGCCGGCCACCGACCCTGCCTCGGCCCTGCGGGCGCACTACGCCAGTGGCGCGCTGGTGGTGGAGGTGCCCGCTGCCCTGGCCCATAGCTGGGCCACCACCGCAAACATTGCCTTGAAAGGCGTGGTTTTGATGGCTGAAAACCAAGAGCTACGTATCTTAGTCGAGAAGGACCTGGGCCCCAGCCACTAGCTGGCGGTTCGGTTTCGGCGGCCGAAGCTGCTTTATCATTTGCCCACCCTTAGCCTTAGCTCCACAGTAGTATGGAAGAATCTCCCCAGACCCAGCCCGAGCACGCTGGTAAAACCGACCAGCAGCTCGCTAGCAACAAGCCCGTGAGCGGCGAGCGCAGCGACCAAGGCGCCGCCCCCGCGCCCGACCACTACTCGGCCGAAAACACCAATAAGCACGAAGCTGCCTTGCTACCTGCCCCCGACACCCTCGGCAACAAGCACCACTACCCGGTGCTGGCCCAGCCCACCGAAGAGTTTACTGGCCTCAAGCTCAGCCCCCGGCAGCATATTGCGGCCGGCGTCACGGCCGTGCTCAAGTCGATGGAGTTTAACTGGGGCGAGGCCGGCGTAGGGCGCGGCACCCGCGCGCTGCTGGCCCTGAACCAGAAAAACGGCTTCGACTGCTCGTCCTGCGCCTGGCCCGACCCCGACGACCACCGCTCGGTAGCCGAGTTTTGCGAAAACGGCGCCAAAGCCACCGCTTCCGATGCCGACGACCGCGCCTGCGGCCCCGAGGTATTTGCGGCCAACAGCCTGGCCGACCTCTCGCGCCTCACCGACCGCGACCAGAACAACCTGGGCCGCCTCACGCACCCCATGGTGAAGCGCCCCGGCGGCACTCACTACGAGCCCATCGAGTGGCGCGACGCCTTCTACCTCATTGCCGATGAGCTAAATGCCCTAGACTCGCCCGACGAGGCCACGTTCTACACCTCGGGCAAAATTCCGAATGAGCCGGCGTTTCTGTTCCAGCTTTTTGTGCGGCAGTATGGCACCAATAACCTGCCCGACTGCTCCAATATGTGCCACGAGAGCAGCGGCTCGGCCCTGAGCCCTACGTTGGGTCTAGGCAAAGGCTCGGTCACGCTCAATGATATTCACGAGGCCGAAGTTATCCTCATCATCGGCCAAAATCCCGGCACCAACCACCCCCGCATGCTATCGGCGCTGCAAATTGCCAAGCGCAACGGGGCCAAGATTATTGCCATCAACCCGCTGCTGGAAGCGGGCCTCAACCACTTCCGCAACCCGCAGGACTTCATGAACCCGCTGCGGGCCCTAGGGGCGCTGCTGGGCGATGGCACGCAGATAACCGACGTGTTCCTGCAGGTGCGGGTAGACGGCGACATGGCCGCGCTGCGCGGCATTATGAAGCACCTCTTCGAGGCCGAGGACCTAAACCCCGGCCAGGTGGTTGACCACGCCTTCGTGCAGGAGTTCACCACCGGCTTCGGGGAGTTCGAGCAAAACATTCGCAATACCAGCTGGGAAGATATTGAGGAGCTAAGCGGCCTAAGCCGGGCGCAGCTGCTGGAAGCCGCCAACCTGCTGACTACCAAGCAGAAGATTATCACCTGCTGGGCCATGGGCGTGACGCAGCAGCGCCAGGGCGTGCAAACCATCAAGGAGATTGTGAACCTGCAGCTCATGAAGGGCGCCATGGGCAAGCCCGGCGCGGGCACCTGCCCGGTGCGCGGCCACTCCAACGTGCAGGGCGACCGCACGATGGGCATTTGGGAAAAAATGCCTGACTCGTTCATCGATGGCCTGCAGAAGGAGTTTGGCTTCGACCCGCCCCGCGAGCACGGCCGCGACGTGGTAGACAGCATCAAGGCGATGCTGGAGGGCAAAACCAAGGTGTTTATGAGCCTAGGCGGCAACCTGCTGGCCGCCGGCCCCGACACCGAAGCCATTGCCGATGGCATGCGCCAGCAGAAGCTGACCGTGTTTGTAGCCACCAAGCTCAACCGCGGCCACCTGACTACCGGCGACACCAGCCTGCTGCTGCCCACCTTCGCGCACGTCGATGTGGATATGCAGAAGTCGGGCCACCAGATGACCTCGTGCGAGAACTCGATGGGCGTGGTAAGCCAGAACAAGGGCATTTTGCAGCCCCTGCCGGGTGAGATGCTGAGCGAGGTAGCCATTTTGAGTGGTATCGCCATTGCCACACTCGGCGACCGCTTGAAGGGCGACTGGGTGGCCATGACCCAGAACTACGACGTGATTCGCGACCACATCAGCCGCGTGATTCCGGGCTTCGAGGACTTCAACGAGAAGCTGCGCCACCCCGGCGGCTTTTACCTGCCCAATGGCCCTAGGGAGCGCAAGTTCACAACTGAGAACGGCAAGGCCAACTTCACCGCCACCGAGCTGGAAAAGTACCCGCTCGAGCCCGACCAACTGGTGCTGATGACCGTGCGTAGCCACGACCAGTTCAACACCACCGTGTACGACTACAACGACCGCTACCGCGGCGTAAAGGGCGAGCGCCGCGTGCTATTTATGCACGCCGACGACATTGCGGCCCGCGGCCTGCAAGCCAAAGACCGGATTGACATCACCAGCCACTTCGAGGGGCAGCAGCGCACGGTCGAGCAGTTTCTGGTGGTGCCCTATGACATTCCGAAGGGCAACGTCTGCGCCTACTTCCCCGAGGCCAACCCGCTGGTACCGCTTTCGAGCGTAGCCAAGGTGAGCAACACGCCCACCTCGAAATACGTGGTAGTGACGGTAGTGAAGTCGAAGGTAGCCGCCACCAAAGCTCCGCAGCGGCCGGTAGCTGAGGCCGTGCCCGCCTAGGCTGGTTTCGCCCGGCTTTGCAAAAAAAGCTCCTGGCCACTTGGCTGGGAGCTTTTTTTGCGCATTTGTAAAGTTCTTTTGCCACCGCAGCGGCTGGCCTCGTGGCAATAGCTGGCTGAAGCGTACGGGCTAGCTATAGCTAATATGCTCGTAAAATACTGATAACTAGTGCACAACTAGATAGGAATTAGCAGTGTTTTTATAAAGCTATAGCAGTTTAGCAAAATAATATCCCTGCTTGCTTGCTGCTGGTAAGGACACTTCTACCTTGTGGCGGTTTAAGAGATATATGCTAGCTAAGCGCTTGTTTTCCTTCACCTAATCCCACCCTTCAGCATGGCTGATTCTTCTTTGCTCGACCGGAGCCGTACCATTGCGCCGCCGGGCTACAACCGCTGGCTGGTGCCGCCGGCGGCCCTGGCCATTCACCTGGCCATTGGCCAGGCCTACGCCTTTAGTGTATTCAATAAGCCCCTAGGGTCGCTCATTAGCGGCGACCCGGCCGCGCCCGCCCCCACCGACTGGACGCCGACCCAAATTGGCTTCACGTTTTCCATTGCCATTGTGCTGCTGGGCTTGTCGGCGGCGCTGTTTGGCAAGTGGCTCGAGCGGGTAGGGCCGCGCAAAGCCATGCTGGCGGCAGCGCTCTGCTTTGGGGGCGGCTTTCTCATTGCCTCGCTAGGGGTGAGCCTGCACAATATCTGGCTGGTGTATTTTGGCTACGGCTTCGTGGGTGGCATCGGGCTGGGCATCGGCTACATCTCGCCAGTGAGCACGCTCATCAAGTGGTTTCCCGACCGCAAGGGCGTAGCTACGGGCATGGCCATTATGGGCTTCGGCGGCGGCGCCATGATTGGCTCGCCGCTGGCCGTGGCCCTCATGAACCACTTCAAAACCTCGGCGCCGCAGGGCGTGGCTCCCACGCTCATTTGCATGGGTATCATTTACTTCCTGTTTATGCAGTTTGGGGTGTGGGCCATCCGGGTGCCCGCCGACAGCTGGGCGCCCGCCGGCTACGTACCCAGCCAGGAGCACAGCGCGCTCATTACCACCGGCAACGTATCGGCCGACAACGCCATCAAAACGCCGCAGTTCTGGCTGCTGTGGGTAGTGCTGCTTTGCAACGTGACGGCCGGCATCGGGGTGCTCGAAACCGCTTCGCCCCTCATTCAGGCAGTTATTTCTGGTACCGAGAAAGGCAAGGGCATGACGGAAGCTGCCCTTATTGCGGCGGGGGCCGGCTTTGTCGGTTTGCTCAGCCTCTTCAATTTGCTGGGGCGTTTCTTCTGGTCTTCCGCCTCAGATAAATTAGGCCGCAAACCCACCTACGGGGTCTATTTTGGACTGGGCGCGCTTTTATACGCTCTTGCGCCTACCCTAGGCCAAAATGCGCAGCTGTCGCTGTACGTGATAGTACTATGCGTGATTATCAGCATGTACGGTGGCGGCTTTGCCACGGCGCCGGCCTATTTGTCCGACCTCTTTGGTAAGTATCAGGTGGGGGCCATCCACGGGCGCCTGCTTACGGCCTGGAGCACGGCTGGCGTGCTGGGGCCGCTCATTGTGCATGTGCTGCACGACGGTGCCAAGGAGAAGGGCCTGACCGGGGCGGCCTCCTACCAAAACGTGTTTTACACCATGGCCGGCTTGCTAGTGCTGGGCCTGCTGGCCGACTTGGCCGTGACGGCCGTGAACGAGAAATATTACGAAAAGGGCCCCGTAGTAGCAGAAGCGGGTGGGCATTAAGTAGTTGTTTTTTAACTTGCTAAATCACAGAAAAACTATGGCTCCTAATTCCAATCGCACCGTTCCCGCTACCGAGCAAAGCTCCTCGACCGGCTCGGTAGTATTAGCCTGGCTGGTAGTGGGCATTCCCCTGGCCTGGGGCGTGTCGCAAACCTTTATTAAAGCGCTGGCGCTGTTCAAGTAAGCTGGGCGTCTAACACAAAAAGCCGCTTGCCTCCGTTGCGAGGCAGGCGGCTTTTTTGCGTCGCAAGGCTTGGCTGGTTTCAGTACCCTAGGCGCTGGCCAGCCAGCCGGCAAAGCTGCTACGCGCGGTAGCGCCACACGGGCCAGGCCGAGCCAGCGGCAAAGTGCGTCGGCGCGGGCGCTAGCTCCAGCAGAGCATCGGCGGCGAGCAGGCCGGCCAGGTCGCCCGAGCCGGCGGTAGGGGCGGGGTGCGCCAGCAGGCGGCCGTCGGGCGCGGGTTCGAGGCGCACGGCCAGGAAGTAGGTGAGCGCGGGCTTGAACTCGACTGGCTCGGTGAGGGCGGCGTACTGCAGCGGCGCGGGCGCGGTGCCCTGCGCCAGCGCCAGCCAGCCGCGCACGTAGCGGTAGTAGGCCGCGAAGGTGGCCACCGGGTTGCCGGGCAGCGCAAAAACCACGGCCCCGCCCGGCGGCTGCCCAAACCACAGCGGCTGGCCCGGCCGTTGCGCCACCCGGTGAAACAGCTCGGCCACGCCTGACTCGCGCAGCGCCTGGGGCAGAAAATCGGCCTTGCCCTTGCTCACGCCCCCGCTCAGCAGCAGCGCGTCGAAGCCGGCCAGCAGCGCCGGCAAGCGGGCTTTGAGCGAAGCCAAGTCATCGGGTAGGTGAAAGACCTCGGCCTCGGCTCCGTCCAGCAGCAGAGCGGCGCGCAGCATGGCCGCGTTCGAGCTGCGAATCTGGTGGGGGAGGGGCGTGGCCTCGATGGGCACGATTTCGTCGCCGGTGCTCACCACGGCCAGGCGCGGGCGGCGCGCCACGGCTAGGGCAGTGGCGCCCACGGTGGCGGCCACCGCCACATCGGCGGGCGTGAGGCGCCGGCCGCTGGCCAGCAGCAGGTTGCCGGCCAGTTGGTCGCTGCCCTGCTGGTGCACGTTGTGGCCGGCGCGGGGCGGCGGCACGCGCAGGATAGCGCTCCGCGGCGGGCCGTCGGCCAGCGTCAGGTCTTCGTAGCGCACCACGGTGTCGGCGCCGGGCGGCAGCGCAGCGCCGGTCATTATCTCGATGGCGGCCCTAGGGTCGGCCAGCAACTGGGGCACGTCGCCGGCCAGCTGGGTGCGCTCGATGCGAAAGGTTGTCTGGCCGGCCGCGAGCGCCTCGAAGCGCAGGGCCACCCCGTCCATCGTCACGCGCGGGTAGGGCGGAAAATCGCGGTCGGCCACTACCGACTGGCGCAGCACGCGGCCCGCAGCGGCGGCCAGCGGCACGGTTTCGGTGGGCAGCGGCCGGGCGGTGGCCAGGATGCGCTGGTAGGCTTCGTCAACGGAAAACATGGGTGAGCGTATGGTAACTATTATTGAGATAAAAAGAACGTCATGCTGAGCGCAGTCGAAGCATCTCTACCCCGCCGTATCGTTCGGTAGAGATACTTCGACTGCGCTCAGCATGACGTTCATTTTTAATGAACTGTTGACCCCAAAGCTAATTTTCCGCGGCATTGTTATACCAGTCATGAGCCCCTCGACCCCGCCCCGCGCCAAGCACGCCGACCTGACCCGCCCCGATTTGGGCGACTTTGCCCGCCACGAGCTCGCCTTGCTGGGCGCGCCCTGCGGCGATATTCAGCGCCTAGCGGCCGGCCTGGTAGCGGCGCTGGCCCCGGCCGGGCACCGCGTGGGCTACGTCGATGCCGACCACGCCAGCGGCGACGCCGACGCCACCCAGGCCGAGAGCCCACTGCTGCAAGCCGGCGCCTGGGTGGAGGTAACCGATAAAATTCGCTTCCGCCGCCGCGACGAGCGCCGCGCCCTCGACCGCTTCTCGCAGCCCGAGCTGCTGGCCGGCGCCGACTTGGCGCTGGTGAACGGCAACCACTTCCGGGCCCGCCAGCAGGTAGTGCTCATCGACCCGCGCAAGTCGCTGGCCCACAAGCTCGATAAGCTCACCGACGTGCAGGCGCTGGTGCTGGCCGAGGGCGTGACCGAGCTGCCCGACTACCTGCGGGCCCACCTGCCGCAGCACGCCGCGCTGCCGCGCTTTGCCTTGGCCGATATGGCGGGCCTAGGGGCCTGGGTGCGGCAGTGGCTGGCCGCGCGCCAGGCTCCGCTGCGCGGGTTGGTGCTGGCCGGCGGCCGCAGCGAGCGCATGCAAAATGATAAAGGCCGCCTGCGCTACGGCCCCGCCGGGCGCGAGCAGCGCGAGGTGGCAGCCGGGCTGCTGGCCGAAGTATGCCAAGACGTATTCGTGTCGTGCCGGGCCGAGCAGGCGGCCGAGCTGCCCGCCGGCTTGGTGCCGCTGCCCGATACCTTCTTGGGCCTGGGGCCCCTAGGGGGCATTTTGTCGGCGTTTCGGCACGACCCCAACGCTGCCTGGCTGGTGCTGGCCTGCGACCTGCCCTTCCTCACCGCTAGTACGCTGCGGGCGCTGGTGGCGGGCCGGCAGCCGGCGCGGCTGGCCACGGCGTTTCAGAGCCCCGGCAGCGACTTTCCCGAGCCGCTCATCACCATCTTCGAGCCGCGGGCCTACCCCGAGCTGCTGCGCTTTTTGGGCCTAGGGTATTCGTGCCCGCGCAAGATGCTCATCAACAGCGACGTGCACATGCTGCCCACGCCCGGCGCCGACGCCCTGCGCAACGTAAACACCCCCGCCGAGCGCGCCGCCGCCGAACAAGCCTTGGGCTGAGCCTAGGCTGAGGCCGGCGCCGAGTGTCGAGGTAGGTTGGTAGGCCGGTGGACTCTAACTTGCGGGCCGCCACAAGCGGCCGACCGGCCTAACCCGTGCTGGCGCCCGGCCATGAACGACGAAGCCCGCTACTGGAAGGAACAGGCCCTCTATTGGAAAACCCACGCCAACTGGGACCTGCTGGCCGTGGCCACGCTGGGGTTGGGGCTGGCGCTGCTGGTGCGCAGCCTGCTTGACCGGCCCCGCTATTTGCCCACGGCCCGCAGGTGGCTGCTGGGGCTGTGGGTGCCGGCGGTGGTCGGCTTTGGCGTCACGCTCAGCCTGCACTACGTCGATAAAACGTTGGCCCAGTGGTACGTTCTTTTTGCGTACGGCGTAACTGCCGCCGTATTGTGGCGGGTGCGGGCCTACCGCCCGGCGGCCGTTATGCTCGGAAGCTTCGTGGTACCTACGTTGTACCGGCTGGTGGGGCTAGGGATGCAGGTAGCCGGCCAGGCCTTTCGCGAACCGTTCAGCACGTATTATAAAAGGTGGAGACCGCTTGATGTGCTGTGGTTTTTTGGCTTCGTGTTTCTGGCTTTTTACCAGAAGAAAGTGCTGGCCAAGGAAACCAAGCAGCGCGAAGCCGAAGCCCAGGTGCGCGCCCAGGTAGCCGCTCGCAATGCCGAGCTGGAGCGCCTGGTGGCCGAGCGCACCACTACCCTCACCCAGCAGGCCGACGCGCTGCAAACGGCCTTGGGCGAGCTGCGCGCCACCCAGCAGCAGCTCATTCAGCGCGAGAAGATGGCGAGCCTGGGCGAGCTGACGGCGGGCATCGCCCACGAGATTCAGAACCCGCTCAACTTCGTCAACAACTTTGCCGACGTGAGCGCCGAGCTGGTGGCCGAGCTGGAAGCCGAGCAAACCCACCCCACCCGCGATGCCACCCTGGAAGACGAGCTGCTGGCCGACTTGCGCCTCAACCTGCACAAAATTAACCTGCACGGGCAGCGGGCGGCCAGCATTGTGCGGGGCATGCTGGCCCACTCGCGCCAAAGCGGCGGCGAGCGCCAGCCCACCGACCTCAACGCCTTGGCCGACGAATACCTGCGCCTGGCCTACCACGGCCTGCGGGCCAAGGACAAGAGCTTTAATGCCACGCTGGAACCCGATTTTGCCCCCGGCCTGCCGCTGGTAGAGGCCGTGGCGGGCGAGCTGGGCCGGGTGCTGCTCAACCTGCTGACCAACGCCTTTTATGCTGTGCAGCAGCGCCAGCTAGCGGGCCAGGCAGGCTACGCGCCCACCGTGGGCGTGCGCACGCGCCAGTGCGGCAGCGAGGTAGAAGTGGTGGTGGCCGACAACGGGGCCGGCATTCCGGCGGCGGTGCAAGCCAAGATATTCCAGCCTTTCTTCACCACCAAGCCTACGGGCGAAGGTACCGGCCTAGGCCTCTCGCTCAGCCACGAGATAGTAGTGGCCGGGCACGGCGGCACGCTGGCAGTAGCCAGCGAGGAAGGTTGCGGCACCGAATTTACCATCCGGCTGCCGCTGCACCCCGCCCCGCCGGTGCCCGCCAGCGCCACCTGACCACTTAAACTTACCAACCTAACGCCATGGCCGACGGGGACTTACTACTAGCGGCGCCCTGCGCTATCGGGCTGCTGTACTGGGGCCGACGGGCCCTGCAAGTGCCCGCGCGCCTGCCCACCTGGGACCGCTGGCTGCGGCGGTTGTGGCAGCCGGCCGCGGCCATCGTGGGCCTGGGGCTGCTGGTGGGCGGGCCGGTGCTCGATTGGCTCGACGACTTCTTTTTGGCGGCCATGCTGGCCCTGGGGGTGGCCGTGTGCTGGCAGCTGCGCGCCTACCGGCCCGCGCTGCTGGTGGGCGCGGGGCTGCTGCCCTACACGGCGGTGCAGCTAACCGAACTGCTGCTGCGCGCCGTGGCGCCGGCCTGGTTCAAGCACCTGAGCGGCTTCGATAATGCCGAAGGCCTGAGCTTTGCTTGGATGGGCATTTTTTTTCTGCTGGCCCGTAGCCAGCAGAAAAGCCTGGCCGCCACGCAGGAGCAACGCCTTGCGGCCGAGCGCGAGCAGCGGGCCGTGGAAAGCCAGAACCAGACCCTGGAATATGAGGTGGGCCAGCGCACGGCGGCCCTGGCCCGCCAAACTAACCAGCTGCGCACCACCCTGCAAGAGCTGCAGGCAACGCAGGACCAACTCATTCAGCGCGAGAAGATGGCGAGCCTGGGCGAGCTGACGGCGGGCATCGCCCACGAGATTCAGAACCCGCTCAACTTCGTCAACAACTTTGCCGACGTGAGCGCCGAGCTGGTGGCCGAGCTGGTGGAGGAGCGCGCCCGCCCCGCCCGCGACGCCACCCTGGAAACCGAGCTGCTGGCCGACTTGCGCCTCAACCTGGGGCGCATTGCGCAGCACGGCGGCCGGGCCTCCAGCATCGTGCGGGGTATGCTGGCCCACTCGCGCCAAAGCGGCGGCGAGCGCCAGCCCACCGACCTCAACGCCTTGGCCGACGAATACCTGCGCCTGGCCTACCACGGCCTGCGTGCCAAAGACAAGAGCTTTAATGCCACGCTGGAACCCGATTTTGCCCCCGGCCTGCCGCTGGTGCCGGCCGTGGCGGGCGAGCTGGGCCGGGTGTTGCTCAACCTGCTGACCAACGCCTTTTATGCTGTGCAGCAGCGCCAGCTAGCGGGCCAGGCAGGCTACGCGCCCACCGTGGGCGTGCGCACGCGGGCCCTAACCGAGGGGCAAGTCGAGATTCAAGTGCGCGACAACGGGACGGGCATTCCGGCGGCGGTGCAGGCCCGCATTTTCCAGCCCTTCTTCACTACCAAGCCCGTGGGCGAGGGCACGGGCCTAGGGCTGTCCCTGAGCCACGACATTATTACCCAGGGCCACGGCGGCACACTTACCGTCGAGAGCCAGCCGGGGGTAGGCACAGTATTTACTATCACCCTTCCAGGCTAACGCTGCTCCTACTCCCTTGCCTTAGTGCGCATGAAACACTTTTTACTGGTGCTACTAGTCCTGTGGGGTACCACCCGCTGCCTGGCCCAAACGCCCGTTACGGCCGCGCTGCGTATCAACCGCCTACCTCCAACGGGCCTGCTGCTGCAAAAAGGCTGGCGCTACCAAGCCGGCGACAACCCGGCCTGGGCTAGGCCCAATTTTGACGACAGTGGTTGGGACACGCTCAATCCCGCCCGGCCCCGGCGCGCGCTACCCCCGCGCCTGAGTGCCGGCATTAGCTGGCTGCGGCTGCGCTTTCAACTTGGCGACAGCCTGCGCCAGCGCGCACCGGTGCTGTTGGCCAACTACCTAGGTGCTGCCGAGATTTATATCAACGGTAAGTTAGTGCGGCGCGACGGCGTACTCAGCCCCCGGTCTATTGAAGTGCAGTCCACGAGCCTGCTGTTAGAACCGCTGGAGCTGCCAACCGACGTAGCTGCCGAGGGCGTGCTGGCCGTGCGCTTTGCGCCCTACCAACCCCGGCTGCAGCGCGGGGAGGAGGACATGCCTTTCTTTGCCCTAACCCTGCAAATGGAGCGTCAGTTGCGGCAGCAGCAGGGAGAAAAGCTGCCCGGTCTGGTGGCGTATTATGTGACGGGCGGTGTGTTTCTGCTGCTGGCGCTGCTGCACCTAGCCTTTTTTCGCTACAACCCAGTTCAGCGCGCCAATCGCTACTTTGCCCGTTATACCCTAGCGTTGGCGCTGGCTTCGTTGGCGCTTTATTATCTGGAAACGCTCATATCGCCAGCGATGGGCGGATGGGCACAGTGGAGTCGCCCCACGTTTTGTTTATTGGTGGTGCTGAGTGGCTTGTACGCCGTGCGGGCACTCTACGCGTTGTTTGACTTCCGGCCCGGTCGGCTCTACGCCGGCTTGTGGCTAAGCGCCGGCGGCGTGCTGGTGGTAGAAGTAGTGTGGCGCTACACGGGTTCGCTAAGTTTTTTCGCCTTTCTGATATTTATGCTCGCGGCTACCGCCGAACAGCTGCGCCTGACGGGACGAGCGTTGCGGCAGCACCAGCGCGGGGCCCGCATCATTGCCACCGGCTTTGCCATCGCCCTGCTTAGCGTACTATTATTAATAGGAACAATTGCAGCGAATGTTGAGGGAAAATTCTTGCTGAACTGCCTCAGTTTCACGCTGCTGTTCCTGCCGCCGGCGCTAGGCATCTCGCTGTATCTGGCCCGCGAGTTCGCCTTGGATAGCCAACTCTTGCAGGTGAAGCTGGGCGAGGTCGAGCGGCTCTCGGCCCAAACCATTGCGCAGGAGCAGGAAAAGCAAACCCTGCTAGCCCGGCAAAACGAGACGCTCGAAACCCAGGTGGCCGAGCGCACCGGCGAGCTGCAACGCTCGCTCACCGACCTGCGCGCCACCCAGGCCCAACTCATCCAGAAGGAGAAGATGGCGAGCCTCGGGGAACTGACGGCGGGCATCGCCCACGAAATCCAGAACCCGCTCAACTTCGTTAACAACTTTGCCGACGTGAGCGCCGAGCTGGTGCAGGAATTGAAAGAGGCCCAGGCCGCCGGCGATACCACCGAAGTAGTGACCCTGGCCGACGACCTAACCCAGAACCTGGGCAAGATTCACCAGCACGGGCAGCGGGCGGCGGGCATCGTGCGCGGCATGCTCGAGCACAGCCGCGCCAGTACCGGCGAGCGCCAGCCCACCGACCTCAACGCCCTCGCCGACGAGTACTTGCGCCTGGCCTACCACGGCCTGCGGGCCAAGGATAAAACCTTCAACGCGACCCTAGCAACTGATTTTGCGCCCCGCCTGCCCCTAGTAGCAGCCGTGAGCCAGGACCTGGGCCGGGTGTTGCTCAACCTGTTCAGCAATGCCTTCTACGCCGTGCAGCAGCGCCAGCGAGCGGGTGAGCCGGGCTACGCGCCCACCGTGCGCGTATCTACCAAGCAGGTGGGCGACCAAGTAGAAGTGCAGGTGAGCGATAATGGTACGGGCATAAGCCCCGAGGTACGGGCCAAAATCTTCCAGCCCTTTTTTACCACTAAGCCTTCGGGCGAGGGCACGGGCCTAGGGCTGTCCCTGAGCTATGACATTATTACCCAGGGCCACGGCGGCACGTTTGATGTAGCTTCGCAGGTGGGCCAGGGGACTACTTTTACCATCCGGCTGCCTCGGTAGCGGGCCACATAGTTTTACTTTTACTAGCAATAATGAAAATTCTGGTTGTCGACGACGAGCCCGATGTGCGGGTGCTGTTCGAGCAGCGCTTCCGGCGCGAAATCCGCAGCGGCGAGTTTCAGTTTTCCTTCGCCTACTCGGGCGAGGAGGCCCTAGGCTTTCTGCGCGACCACCCGTCGGAAGTAGTCCTCATTCTCTCCGACATCAACATGCCCGGCATGAGCGGGCTCGAGCTGCTGCGCCACGTCAAGAACGACCCGCTGCCGCCGCCGCCGCCCATGGTGATGATGCTCACGGCCTACGGCGACGCCGCCACCCAGCAGCAGGCCGAGCAGCTCGGGGCCGACGACTTTCTGACTAAGCCCGTTGACTTTGCGGCCCTGCGCAACAAACTACACGCTATCGAAACCCAATGACAACCAAGATATTAGTGGTGGATGATGAAGCAGACTTAGAGCTGCTCATCAAGCAAAAGTTTCGGCGCAAAATCCGTGAGCAGGCCTACGAGTTCGTGTTTGCCGGCAATGGCCAGGAGGCGCTCGACCGCCTGCGCGAGCACGCCGACGTAGACATCGTGCTCAGCGACATCAACATGCCCGTCATGGATGGCCTGACGCTGCTCGGCCGCCTGCCCGAAGCCAGCCCCGTCACCAAGACCGTGATGGTATCGGCCTACGGCGACATGCAGAACATTCGGGCGGCCATGAACGGCGGGGCTTTCGACTTCGTGTGCAAGCCCGTCGATTTTACAGACCTAGAGGTGACTATCGAGAAGACGGCCAGCCACGTGCAGCAGCTGCGCGACACGATGCGCGCCATTCAGGAAAATAATATCTTGAAGATGTACGTCGACGAAACGGTTATCAACTTCATGGCCCGGCCCGGCTTCGAGAACAAGTTGCTGGCCTCCGAGACGATAGAAGCTACGGTGATGTTCGTGGATATTTGCGGCTTCACGGCGCTGTCCGAAACCCAGCCGGCAGCCACCGTGGTGGGCTTGCTTAATACCTATTTCGACCAGGTGGTGCAGGAGATTATTGCCCACGGCGGCTACATCGACAAGTTTATGGGCGATGCCGTGATGGCCGTGTTCCGGGGCGAGTACCACCTCGACCGCGCCCTCGATGCGGCCCTGGCCGTGCGCACCCAGCTGCAGGGCAGCTCCCAGGCCCTGCCGGGCGGCCACGAGTATCACCCCGCCATCAGCATCGGCATCAACACCGGCGAGATGGTGTCGGGCAATATCGGCTCGGCCACCCTCAAGCGCCTGGACTACACCGTGATAGGTGATACCGTAAACGTGAGCCAGCGCCTGCAGTCGGCCGCCAAGCAAAACCAGATTGTTATCACCGACGCCATCTACCAGCGCATCAAGGAGAGCTTCCAGTGCGCCCCCATCGGCGAACTCAAGCTCAAAAACAAGGAGTTGCCCATGATGACGTACGAGGTAGTGGCCTAGGGCCCATCTGTCATGGCGAGCGCAGCGCGGCAATCGCACCAGAACAACATTCGCACGACTCATTCTAGTGCGATTGCCGCGTTGCGCTCGCCATGACAAACGCCCGCGGAGTAGTGCCTGGGTCTAGCCTGCTTGCAGCGCCTCATTTTGGCGGCGCAGGCGCTGGCACAGCACCCGCAAAATGTTGCGCAGCACCTCGGGCCGCTCCTCCATCACGTCGTAAAAGTCTTCCTGGTCGAGCCGAAAGGCCGTCACGGCGCCTTCGGCCACGGCGGTGGCCGAGCGCGGCTCGGCATCGAGCAGCGCCAACTCGCCGAAGAAATCGCCCTTGTGGAAGGTGGTGAGCAGTTGCGCCCCGTTAAAAATACCTACCGCGCCGGCGTATACGATGTAGAGCGAGGCACCTAGGTCGCCCTTGGCAAAAATGGGCTGGCCGGCGGCGAAGCTCACTTCCTGCATAATGGGCACGATGCTGCTGAGCACGTTTTCGGGCGTTTGGGCGAAGAGGGCGGTTTGCTGCAACACCTCTACCCGCTCGGCGGCGGAGATGTGCGAAGCGGTGGCGGCGTGGCTCATAAGCAGCGAATCTAAGGTGTGATGGGCAGCCTGCACCTGCTGGTAGAGCGCGGCCTGGGTGTGGCGCAGCTGGGCCAGTACCCGAAAGGCGCTGTCGCGCACCAGCGGGCTTAGGCTGCGCAAGTGAGGCGACAGCGCCGCCACGGTGCCGGCCGCGGGCTGCCATTGGTCGAGGGCTACACTTACCGTCCAGTCCGAAAATGCATTTTCACCGCGCTCCACAATAGTCTCTATTACCGGCGGCGGGGCCAGCAGCGGGCCCAGCAGGCGGTCGAAGACGCGCTCTTTCTCGGCGGGCGGGGCTAGGGTCAGTAACGTTTGTAGACCTTGGTAGGTGGGGCGGTCGATGCTGTTGTCCAGCATTTCGAGGGCGTTGGCCTGGCGCTCACGGGCCGCGTTGGCCACGCCGCGCTGGGCATCGGCAATGAGCTGGGGCGGATAAATGCGGCCTAGCAAGGCAAAGATGCGCTGCTGCACCCGGCCCAGCTCGTAGTCGAGGCAGCGGGCCAGCTCGTTGGCCGCACTGGCTTGGCCATGCAGCAGCAGCTGGGCCAGCAGTTGCTCGTCGTGAATCAGCGCCTGAAACAGTGGTACTTCCTGGGGTACCACGTCGAAGTGGCGCAGGGCCCGCAGTGCCGCCTCGCGCCGAAACAGGTTGGGCTGCCGGGCCAGCGCCACCAGCAGCTGCCTAGCCGCCGGCAGTTGCAGCCGCCCGCACACCAGCGCCACCCGGCGCACCAGTTGCTGGTTGGGGTCGGCGCTCAAAAAATCGTTCAGGGCCGGCAGGGCCGCTGCGCTCAAGCGCAGCAGGCGCTGGGTGGCGGTTGCGCGCTCGCTTTTGTGCCCGAGGGCCCGAATGAGCTGCCGCACCTCGCCGGCGGTGGGCGGCGCGGCGTGGCTGGTGGCTTCGGCGGCGGGGTCGGCGGGTTCCGCCGCGCCGTTCGTAAAGCGGTGGCTCAGGGCGTGCTGCAGCTCGGCCAGGTATCCGCGATAAGTAGTTAGCAACCAGACTACCGCGGCCAGCCCTAGGGCTCCCATCCACACAAAGGGCACCCAGGTATAGCCGCCCGGCCCGGTGGGCAGCGCAAACAGCAATATCCCCGCCAGGCCCATGCCCAGCGGCTCGTACAGCCCCTTCACCAGCGTGTGGGCGTGCAGGCGCTCGGGCGCCGCCAGGGGCTGAAACAGCAGCAGAAACACGGGGTCGAACACCGCGCGCCGCAGCACCTCTTGCCCCAAAAACAGCCCGCAGAAGTACAGCAGCCGTGTTTCGAGCCTCACCCGCCCTAGGCCCGCGTACAAGGCCAACCCCGCCAGCAGGGCCACTGGCAGCACCAGCAGCACCCGCCGCACCCCTAGCCGGTCGAGGGTGTGCTGCGAGAGCAGCAGCTTAAACAGCATCGCCAGCAAATACGTGACTATCAACACCGAGCCCACGAAGTGCATCACCGCCGCCTCGTCGTGGAAGCGATGCTTCACATTGACAAAAAACAGGTACTCGATGCCCGTGGTAATGGCGGCCAGCGCGGCCAGGGCCAGGCACAAGTTGAGCACCAGGCTGCTTTCGCCAAACCAGCGCTGCAGCCCTGGCGCTACGGCCGCGGCCCGCACGCCGCGCCGGGCGGGCGCGGCCTCTACCGGGTGCGCCCGCAGGGTGGCCCGTAGCGCCCACAGCGCCCCCAAAAAAGCCCCGAACGCCATTAGCAGCAGCCCCGGCAGCTCGGCGTTGTTGTGCACCAGCAAACCCAGCAGCGCCCCGAGGGCCTTGGCCGGCATGTCGCCGGCGCTGATGACGCTGAACAGCCGCCGCCCCTGCCGCACATCAAATACCACCGCCGACACGCCCCAAAACTCTAGGCTGGTGAGCAAGTAAATGACCCGATAGCCCGTCATGACGGCCACGGCCGAGGCCACCGAGTGGCCCGTGAGCACCAGCACCGCCACCACGCCGGCCAGCACCACCGCCGCCAGCAGCACCCGCCCGGCCAGCTTCTGCAGGGCCCAGTGGTGCTCGAAGTAGGCGTAGAGGCGGCTGGCGCCTACCATGGCCAGTGCCGCCACGCCGTAGGCCAGCGGCAGGTTGCGCTCGGGGTTGTTTTCCAGCAGCAGCACGTTGGCCGCCACATACACCTGAATGGTGCCAATGCCGAGCAGGAAATTATGCAGAAAAAACAGCCACACCGTGCGCCCTTCCTCGGGCCGCACGCCCAGTAGCCGCTGCCCGCGTTCGGTTACAGTCATGCCCGCAAGTTAGGGCGGGGGCTGGGCAAAAAAGAACGTCATTCCGAGCTTGCCGAGGAATCTCTACCGCACCGCCTAGGGTGCTTTAGGCGGCGCGGTAGAGATTCCTCGGCAAGCTCGGAATGACGTTCTGACTTACCAGCAGCAACTTACGCCGCCCGCATCAGCTGCAGCGGCGACTTCTCAAATTTGCTGCGCGCGTAGCTCTCGGTGATAGTAAACTGCTCGACGCCCGCTTCCGACGGCATCTCAAACATAGCGTCGGTCATGATGCTCTCGCAGATGGAACGCAGCCCACGGGCCCCTAGGCGGTATTCGTCGGCGCGTTCTACGATGTACTCCAGGGCTTCTTCCGTAAAGCCGAGCTGGATATTTTCCATGCCGAACAAGCGCTGGTACTGGCGCACTAATGAGTTTTTAGGCTCGGTAAGAATAAGGCGCAACGTGCTTTTATCCAACGGATTGAGGTGCGTGAGTACTGGCAAGCGGCCAATCAATTCCGGTATCAGCCCGAAGCTCTTAATGTCTTGCGCCGATATATAGCGCAGGAAGTTCTGGGTATCGGCCTGTACATCCAAGTTGGTCTTGGAGAAGCCCATCGGCTTAGTATTCAGCCGGCCCTTGATAATGCGGTCGATGCCCGAAAATGCCCCGCCGCAAATAAACAGAATGTTCTCGGTATTCACCGAAATCATCTTTTGGTCGGGGTGCTTGCGGCCGCCCTGCGGCGGCACGTTGATGTGGGTGCCCTCCAGCAGCTTCAGCAACGCCTGCTGCACGCCCTCGCCGCTCACGTCGCGCGTGATGCTGGGGTTGTCGCTCTTGCGGGCAATCTTGTCAATCTCATCGATGTAGACAATGCCGCGCTCGGCGGCCTCCACGTTGTAGTCGGCGGCTTGCAGCAAGCGCGTCAAGATGCTTTCCACGTCTTCGCCCACGTAGCCAGCCTCGGTCAGCACCGTGGCATCGGCAATGCAGAAGGGCACTTGCAGAATCTTGGCCAGCATGCGGGCCAAAAAGGTTTTACCAGTGCCCGTTTCGCCCACCATAATGATGTTGGACTTCTCAATTTGCACCTCATCAAGGCCAGCACTGGGCTTCTGCATCAGGCGCTTGTAGTGGTTGTACACTGCCACGCTCATCACACGCTTGGCCTCGTCCTGGCCCACCACGTACTGGTCGAGGTGGGTCTTGATTTCGCGGGGCTTGATGAGGTTGAACTTGGGGCGCCGCGCCTCGGCCTGCAGCTTGGTCTCTTCCTGCAAAATGTGCTCGGCCTGGGCCACGCACTTCTCGCAGATGTGCGCGTTGATGCCCGAAATCATGACCGCGACATCGCGCTTAGGCTTATTACAAAAGGAGCAGGCAATTTCCGGCATCGGGCAAATAGGGATAAACGCAGTAGCAATAACCGCCTAGGGCAAAACGGGTTCAAAGGTACGGCTTAGCTTAGGTATCAACCCCAAGCCTAGGGCCGATGTTGCGCCCAAAGGCCGTTTTCAAGTTGCGCACCACAGAGAAGACCAACCGTGGACCCACGTTGCGCCTGCGCCCAAAAAGGTGGGCTTGGAGCTCTAAAGGTCATAAAAAAGCCCTAGGCGCCAAGCGACTAGGGCTTTCCAACTGCTCGCAACTAGCTGAAGCCAGCGGCGCTTACGCGGCGCTCTTCTTTTCCAGCACCTCGTCAATCAGGCCGTATTCTTTAGCCTCGTCGGCACGCATCCAATAGTCACGCTCCGAGTTGTCGTAGATTTCCTGATAGGTTTTGCCGGTGTGCTGCGCCAGAATGTCATACAACTCTTTCTTGAGCTTCAGAATCTCGCGGGCCGTAATCTCGATGTCAGTCGACTGACCCTGCGCCCCGCCCGAGGGCTGGTGAATCATGACGCGGGCGTGGGGCAGCGCCGAGCGCTTGTCCTTAGCCCCGCCAGCCAGCAGCACGGCGCCCATCGAAGCCGCTAGGCCAGTGCAGATGGTAGCCACGTCGGGATTTACGTACTGCATAGTATCGTAAATGCCCAAGCCGGCGTACACCGAGCCGCCCGGCGAGTTGATATACAGCAAGATATCTTTCTTGGCATCTACCGACTCCAGAAACAGCATCTGCGCCGTCAGGATGTTCGCGATATAGTCGTCCACGGCCGTGCCCAAAAACACGATGCGGTCCATAATGAGGCGCGAAAACACGTCAATTTCGGCGAAGCGTGTGGGGCGCTCCTCAATTACCGAGCGGGTCATGCCGGTGGGCAGTATCAGGCCGTTGCGGGTCTGGCCCTCCACCGACTGGATGTATTGGTCAACACCCAAGCCATTGAGGCCTTGATGCTTAACGGCGAATTTGCGGAATTCTTGTTTATTCAGCATGGGAGGTAAAGTAGGAGGGAGGGCCTAGGGCCAACCCCTGTTCAAAGGCAAATGACGGATGCGCGGGCCGAATGTTGTAGTACGCTGTCCGCTTGGCCTGGGGAACACTCAGTAGCCAGGGCGGCGGCGTGCAGCGCAAACAAAAAAGCCCTTACGCGGTGCGTAAAGGCTTTTTTATTCATAAGCCAACGGAGGTATTAGCCCTCGTTTTGGCTGCGGAATTCTTCGGCCGTTACGGGTTCATCCGTAACAACAACTTTGCCACGCAAGGCTTCTACTACTTTTTCTGCCAGAATGGCCTCGTACTCCTGCACGTAGTTCTTGCCGTTTTCCTGCTTGAGGTAATTGTCAGCAAAGCCTACCATACCTTGGCGCATTTCGTCGGTGAGCTGCATGCCGCCGCCAAACTGGCCCAGAATTTTGTCGAGCACGCGGTCACGAATCTCGTCGTTTTCCACTTTCAACCCCATATCCTCCACCACTTTATTGCGGATGAGGCTCCACTTTAGCTCGCGTTCGTAGTCGCTATAGTGGGCGTCTACGGTAGCGGCGTCGAGCTTGCCCTCGTTGGCGCGCACCAGCCAATTCTTGAAGAACTCGGTGGGAATGCGGATGGGCGTAGCATCAATCATGGCGTCGATGAGCCGGCGGTTCAGTACGTTGTCCGACTCGCGGTCGTAGTTGCTTTGCACCGTTTCGCGCACCTTGTTGTCAAACTCCTCTTTCGAGCTAACTGCTTCGGGGCCAAATACCTTGTCGAACAGCTCCTGGTTTTCTTCCGGGGCGGCCGTGCGGTTAATTTTTTCTACTTCCAGCTCGTAGTCGCCGGTGGCGCCGGCCGCTTCCTCCTGGCTCAGGCCCGAGAAGCTGCGGATGGCGCCCGCGTCGCCGTCGAAAGCATCGTTCAAGTCAAAGGTTAGCGTGTCGCCCGGCTTCACGCCGATGAAACGCTCCTGGCCATTCTTTACCTTATTGATAGGTAGCAGCACCGTTTGGCCTTCGCCCTCGGCGCCGGCTTTCTTCAGCTTGCCAAAGAGGTAGTCGTCGGCTTCCGAAGCGTCGGGGTTGGTGGTTTCGCCAAACTGACGGGTAATCTGCTCGTGGGTTTCGGCCAGGGTGGCGGCGTCGAGAGCCACGGTGGGGCGCTTCAGCTGCACCTGCTGGTCGGTGGGCAGTTCAAAGTCGGGCAGCAGCCCTAGCTCAAATTGGAAGTCAAAGGCGGTGGCGGTGTCGAAGTCCACATTGCTCGGCACGGGCAACGGCTCACCCAAAATCTTGACGTTGTTATCCTTCAGGTAGCCGTCCACGTTTTTGCCCAGCAGGCGGTTCACTTCGTCGGCCAAAATGCCCTTGCCGTACATTTTGCGCACCAAGCTGGCGGGTACTTTGCCAGGCCGGAAACCTTTGAACTGCGCCCGCTTGGTGGTTTCCTTGAGTTGTTTTTCGACGGCGTCGCTGTAATCAGCCTCGTCCAGGTGCACGTTTAGCAGCCCGGTCAGCTGCTCCTCATTGCGGTCAAGCGTAATATTCAAAACGGTGGGAGCAGGCCCGCGCCTGCCAGTCAGAAAGGGTTAAACAAAAAATGTGGTAAATGTGTAAATATGAAGATGTTACACAGTCATTTTCACATCTCCCATACTCAATACATTTGCCACATTTACTATGTGCGGATGGAGGGACTCGAACCCACACGCCTTGCGGCACCAGATCCTAAGTCTGGCACGTCTACCAATTTCGCCACATCCGCATTTTAAGCCCACAACCGGTCGTTAGGGGGCCGCAAAGGTACGTAGCGACCGGCAGGTTTACAAAACTGCCAACTATTACTTTCGAAGCACTGGGGGCTTTCTATACTTTTCGCCCCTAGGGTTGTTATTTGTACCTTATGTCGCCCGTTATTGACCTTGAAGCCGAGCGCCAGGAAATCCTGCGCCAGTACCGCCGCCTGCTGCGCACGGCCAAGCCCTATCTGCACGGCAACGATGCCAAGCTCATAAAAAAGGCCTTCAACCAAAGCCGGGAGGCTCACAAGGACATGCGCCGCAAGTCGGGCGAGCCCTACATTTTGCACCCGCTGGCCGTGGCCCAGATTGCGGTGGAGGAAATTGGCCTAGGGACGACCAGCATTGTGGCGGCACTGCTGCACGACGTGGTGGAAGACACGCCCACCGAAATTTCGGACGTGGAGCGCGACTTTGGCCCCAAGGTAGCGCGCATCGTGGATGGGCTGACCAAGATTTCGGGCGTATTTGAGCAGGGCACCAGTGAGCAGGCCGAGAACTTCCGCAAGATGCTGCTCACGCTGAGCGATGACGTGCGGGTGAGCCTCATTAAGCTGGCTGACCGCCTGCACAACATGCGCACTCTCGACTCGATGCCGCGCCACAAGCAGCTCAAAATCGCCTCGGAAACCATTTACCTCTACGCCCCGCTGGCGCACCGCCTAGGCCTCTACGCCATCAAAACCGAGCTGGAGGACCTGCACCTTAAGTATACGGACACCGAGATTTATGCCGAGTTGAAGGGCAAGGTGAAGCAGAGCCAAAGTGCTCGCAATCGCTTTATTAAGGAGTTTGTGCAGCCCATCGACGAGGAACTGAAAAGTCAGGGTTTTAGCTACGAGATTAAGGGCCGGCCGAAGAGCATCTACTCGATTCTCAAGAAGATGCGCAAGCAGAACGTCACCTTTGAGGAAGTATACGACTTGTTCGCCATCCGCATTATCTTGGATGTGCCGCACGAGCAGGAGAAAGCGGCCTGCTGGCAGGTATACAGCATTGTGACGGATTTTTACCAGCCCAACCCCGACCGCCTGCGCGACTGGGTGAGCACGCCCAAGGCCAACGGCTACGAAAGCCTGCACACCACCGTTATGTCGCACGCCGGGCAGTGGGTGGAGGTGCAAATCCGCACTCGGCGCATGGACGAGATTGCCGAGAAGGGCTATGCCGCCCACTGGAAGTACAAGGACAGCGGCGCGCCCCAGCCCGAAAGCACCCTCGAAGCCTGGGTAAACCGCGTGCGTGAGATGCTGGAAACCAACAACTCCAGCGCTTTGGAGTTCATGGATGAGTTTCGGCAGAACCTGTTTGTGAAGGAAGTTTACACCTTCACGCCCAAGGGCAAGCTCGTCATTTTGCCCGACAAGGCTACGGCGCTGGATTTTGCCTTTGATATTCATTCGCACATCGGCCTGCACTGCCTAGGGGCTAAGGTCAACCAAAAGCTTGAGCCCTTTAGCTACCGCCTGCGCAACGGCGACCAAGTCGAAATTCTGACTTCGCACAAGCAGCGGCCCACCGCCGATTGGCTGAATATGGTAATTACCAGCAAGGCCAAGACGCGCATCAAGGATTTCTTGCGCGATGACAAACGGGCCAAGGCCGAGGACGGCAAACATCTGTACGAGAAGCGCTTGGAGTTAATTGGCGTGGAAAATACGCCCGAGAACTTTCAGCGGGCGCTAACCTATTTCAACGTAACCAGCACGCCTGATTTTTACTACCGCCTGGCCGTGGGGCAGCTGGACGGGCGCGAGCTGCGCGAGCCGCTATTCCGGCCGGTTACCCAGACCGAGTCCGCCATCCAGCCGCGCAAGTTTGACGATGAAATACAGAAAATCAGGGGCCTGCACCCCAACATGCTGGTGGTGGGCGAGCGCACCGACAAGTTTAACCACAGCCTGGCCCGCTGCTGCAACCCCATTCCGGGCGACGACGTGTTTGGCTTCGAAACCGAAACCGGCCTCATTATTCACCGAACCAGCTGCCATCGGGCCGTGGATTTGATGTCGAACTACGGCAACCGCATCGTGCGCGCCAAGTGGACCGACCAGTTGGAACTGGCCTTTTTGGCCGGTGTCCGCCTCAAGGGCTCGGACCGGGTAGGTCTGGTGAACGACGTAACGCGCATCATCTCCACGGCCCTGAAGGTGAATATGCGCTCCATTATTATTGATGCTGACGACGGCTTTTTCGAGGGTAAAATTTTGGTGTTCGTCAATGATACCGACCACTTAAACAAGCTTATTCAGCGCTTGAGTAAGGTGAACGGCGTGCTACAAGTAGAGCGGTTTGATTCGTAGATAAGCCAGAATCATCCCATGTTCGACCTCACTGCCAGCAGTGCACCGCCGGTTCACGGCCTCGCCGTCACGGCGCGCACCCAGTGCGCCCACTACCACTCCGAGCGCGACATCATTGCCATTCGGCATAAGTGCTGCGGCGAGTACTACGCCTGCATTGCCTGCCACGAGGCCCTGGCCGGCCACGTGCCCCAGGTGTGGCCTAGGGCCGAGCACGCCGCCCAAGCCGTGCTGTGCGGCAACTGCCACGTCGAGCTGACCATCGGTGAGTACCTAGCGTGCGGCAATGCGTGCCCTAGGTGCCAGGCGGCCTTCAACCCCAACTGCGCCAACCACTATCATCTTTACTTCGAGCTGTGAGCGGGCGCAGTTTTTACGGCGTAGCCCCTGGCTTATTGCTGGGTGAGTTGCCTTCTTTATTTCTATGGCCGAATTAATCAGTGCTATAACCCGGCCCCGCCATGTGCACCGCATTGCCGTCAGTACTTCGTTTTTGCTACAAGGCCTGTGCTTTTCTACCTGGGCCTCGCGCATACCCACTATTCAGCAGCGGCTGCACCTTTCCGAAACCGAGTTGGGCGGCGTGCTGTTGGCCGTGCCGGTGGGGCTGCTGGCTTCCTTGCCGCTAAGCGGCTGGCTGGTGGCGCGCTACGGCAGTCGCAATGTAGTAGTAGTGGGCGTGCTGCTGTACGCTGCCGTGCTACCGCTATTGGGGCTGGCCGCTACCACCGTGCAGCTGATGGCGGGCTTGGTACTGTTTGGGCTGGCCAGTAACCTGGCCAATATCAGCGTGAACACCCAAGGGGTAGGGGTAGAGGCGCTGTACGGGCGCTCCATTCTGGCCAGTTTTCACGGCGTCTGGAGCCTCGCAGGCTTCATAGGGGCTAGCCTGGGTACCCTGATGATACGCTGGCATATCGACCCACTAACGCATTTTATGGGGATGGCCGCCACTGTTTTTTTTGGCGTAGTTCTAATGCGCCCCTACCTAGTACCCGCCGACCCACCCCGCCCGGCCGACCAGCCGCTCTTTGTGCTGCCCGATAAGGAACTGCTGCTGCTGGGGGTGCTGGCCTTTTGCTCGCTGCTGGCCGAGGGTACCATGTTTGACTGGAGCGGGGTGTATTTCAAGAAGATAGTGCAGGCCCCGCCCGCCTGGGTGGGCCTAGGGTTCGCGGCCTTCATGAGCATGATGGCCACCGGCCGCTTCGTGGCCGACTGGTTTACCAACCGGTTCGGCCGCGTGCGCACCCTGCAGCTGAGCGGCTTGCTGACTACCAGCGGCCTCACGCTGGCCGTGGCGCTGCCTTCATTGGCTACGGCCGCCCTCGGGTTTATGCTGGTGGGCCTAGGGGTATCGTCGGTGGTGCCGCTGGTATACAGCGCGGCGGGCCGCTCGCGCACCATGCCGGCCGGGGTGGCGCTGGCAGCCGTATCGACGGTAGGCTTCGCGGGCTTCTTGTTGGGCCCGCCGGTAATTGGCTTGGTGGCGGGCCTGAGCAGCTTGCGGGTTTCGTTCGCCATTATTGCTGTTATGGGCCTGGCCGTGGCGGCGCTGGCTCGCCCCGCCGCCGGCCGCTGAAACCCTGGCGGCGCTAGCTAGCTTTGCACCTAATTCGCTGGCGGTTGTTAAGTACTCGCCGATAATCTAGTGCTGACCCTTCGGCCGAAAAATACCCCTAGCCGCCCGGCTACCGCTACCCGACAACCGTTTGTTAGACACGCCCGTGAAAACTGACCTTCATCATCCCGCTGCGGCGGTGCCTACCTCTGGCCCCGGTGCCAGCCTTGGGGGCTCTACCGAAATTGGCTACGCCGCCCGCCACACGCCCAGTGCCGCCAGCCAAGCCACGCTCAACACTAACCGGCTCGAAGAGGTAAAAAAGATTTTTACCGCGCACCTCGAAAACAAAGGCCTGCGTAAAACGGCTGAGCGCTACGCTATCCTTGAAGAGATTTACGCCCGCTCGGGCCACTTCGACGTGGAAGAACTATATGCCGGCATGAAGGAGCGCAATCTGCAGGTAAGCCGCGCCACCGTGTATAATACGCTTGATTTGCTGGTTGAGCAGGGCCTAGTAAGCAAGCATCAGTTTGGCCGTAACCTCGCGCAGTACGAAAAAAGCTATGGCTACCGCCAGCACGACCACGTTATTTGTACCGAGTGCCACAAGGTGGTAGAGTTTTGCGACCCGCGCATCCATGGTATTCAAACTATGGTGGGCGACCTGCTCAATTTCCACATTCTGCATCACTCCCTAAATTTGTATGGCACTTGCGGCGACTGCCGTGCCAGAGCTGCCACCAGTCCTGCCCCCGAGGCAACCAAGTAATTTAGTAGGTAGGGCCTAGGAACCCGAGTTAGCTCTTTTCTCATGAATTCTACGAGCACGCTCGCCAACGGCATTCTCTACCTAACTCCCTCCGGCGACTTTACTGGTACCCTCGATACCCAGCAGCTGTTGCAATCGGTAGTTGAATACCTTGACGAGGCTACTACCAACTGCGCGGCCTACCTCTCCGCTATTCGCTACGTCAATAGCACGGGCATTGGCGTGCTGGCGTCGCTGCTTACCAAGTTTTGCAGTTGTGGCGGCGAACTGGTGCTCATTAATCCCGCCGACCACCCGCGCAAGCTGCTGGCTCTTAGCAAGCTCAACAACGTTTTCACCATTGCCGCCGACCAAGCTGCCGCACTCCAGTAACTAACCCTAGCCGCTTCGTAAGCGGCTATTTTTTTGCCCAGCAGCTTGTCATTAGACATCCTGGCTCGCTGGTTTACTACCTGCATAACCGACCGTTGTCATTATCAACTGGTTTGTGTTCCCTGCTAATTGCTCATTGTTACTTGATAACTGAAAAGATGCCCATCGACGTATTAGTAGGCCTCCAGTGGGGCGACGAAGGAAAAGGTAAAATTGTGGACGTGCTTGCGCCCACTTATGATGCCGTAGCCCGCTTTCAGGGCGGCCCCAACGCGGGTCACACTCTCACCTTTGGTGGCCAGAAGCACGTGCTGCACCAAGTGCCCAGCGGCATTTTCCACTCCCATATCCTCAACGTGGTAGGCAATGGCGTCGTCCTTGACCCCGTGGTATTTCGCCAAGAGCTGCAAAAGCTAACCGATAGGGGAGTGGCTTGGGACGAGAACCTATATATCTCCAAAAAAGCCCAACTTATTTTGCCCAGCCACCGCGCCCTCGACCGTATCAGTGAGGAGGCCCGCGGCAATACCAAAATTGGCAGTACTCTTAAGGGTATCGGCCCTACCTATTCCGACAAAATTGGTCGCGTGGGCCTGCGTGTCGGACACATTCTACTACCCGATTTTAAAGAGCGCTACCAGGAAGCTGTGGCCCACCACGCCAGCATTGCTTCTCATTACCAGAAGGAGTTGGAAATAGAGGAATTCGAAGCGGACTTTTTTTCGGCAGTTGATTTCTTACGCACGCTCCAGCTTACCGATACTGAGTACTTGCTCAACGACCTCCTAGCCCAGGGTAAGCGTATTCTTGCCGAGGGTGCGCAAGGCTCGCTACTCGATATCGACTTTGGTACTTATCCCTACGTTACCTCATCCAGCACCATTGCGGCGGGCGCCTGTACGGGCCTAGGGGTAGCTCCCTGCCATATTGATAAGGTATACGGCATTACTAAAGCTTATTGCACCCGCGTGGGCAGTGGCCCCTTCCCTACAGAGCTAACTGACGAAGTAGGCGAGCAAATCCGCCAGGCCGGTCGCGAATTTGGCTCCACTACTGGCCGCCCGCGCCGCACTGGTTGGATAGACCTGCCCGCCTTGCGCTACGCCATTATGCTCAATGGCGTCACCGAACTGCACCTCATGAAAGCTGATGTGCTCGATGGCTTCGCCGAAATTCAGGCCTGCACGCATTACCGCACCTCTAACGGTGAGAACACGCCAAACCTGCCCGACCCCGGCCAGCTCGAAACCGTCATCCCCGAGTACCAAACTATTGCGGGCTGGCAAACTGACCTTACGCAACTCACCGAAGCCGTCCAGCTTCCTCAGCCCCTTCAAGATTACCTAGCTTTTCTAGAAAGGGAATTGCAAGTGCCTATCCGTATCGTCAGCGTCGGCCCAGACAGAGTCAGTACGCTATTTCGTTAATTCAGCTCTCTAAATAACTCCGCGGCTAGCCACGCTTAGCGTTCTATCTAGCTCAGCCATTGGGCTGGCAGGTTGAGCGCTAGCTAGGCTAGCCGCCGAAATATGGACCCTGGGGACATATTTTGGTATCTAAACGGTCAAGGTTCATTGCGAAGTTTGCAAAATTTTGTCCGCCATAATCAATTACTTACAAGGCTGAATAACGCTTTTTTGTATCCTAACACTTATCTGCAGGAACAAGCTCCGTACTTTTGCAATCCCAAACGGCAGTCGGCCATTTGAAAAATGAGCGCTGACTTCCTAGGAGAACAGTAGCTGATCAGAGGCGGAACCAATGAGCAAAAGTGAATGTTTTATTCACCATATTGGCACTACAGGTTTCAAATTGAGAACGATAAAAGTGTTTGCAAAACTAAACAGTTTAACATTACTTTTGCACCCCTACTCCGAAAGGAAGTAGATTTGATATGGAACAAGAAGCTAAAAAATACAAATTTTTTAGCTTCAGATTTGGAAAGTCAAAGAAAAGTATTACTTTTGCACTCCCACATAGAATAAGGGGTTTAGAAAGACTTAGCAAAAACCCTTGTTTACCAATTGTTTAGCCAGCGAAAGCTACTTACTCAAAGGGATACTGACTACCGGCTAAGAAGTATAAAAAATATCTCCTTTAGTCTAAAAAGTCGAAAAACCTTCTTGCTTTTGCACCACGCTTTAAATAGAAGTCACAGCAAGCAGGTCGTCGAAAAAATTTAAAAGTTTTTCTTGCTGAAAACTTGAAAAGCAAAAAAATTTGCTTATCTTTGCACTCCTAATTAAAACAGGGTGTTACAAACAGCGAATAGAGCATAAAGTATAGCTCACCATGTTGCTTCAAATGGAAGCAACAAACGTTCTTTGAATGATGGAAACAAACGAATAGTGAGGTGTCACTTAAGAAGCTTCGGCTAATAAAAATGACATACCAAACGACACGAATTAACTAACGTCAAATACGTGAGCAAGATTAGCACTCAACATCAGCTCTGGTTCGCTAGGGTGTAGGGTTTATTTTACAATGGAGAGTTTGATCCTGGCTCAGGATGAACGCTAGCGGCAGGCCTAATACATGCAAGTCGAACGG
>JBPBPH010000014.1:0-38000 GCA_050954355.1 Janthinobacterium lividum | reverse complement strand
GTGCGCTCCAACTGCTGAACCTGCGGGACGGTCAAGGTAATAGGCGCGAGTTTCATATCCCTAATCTACTACCTGCTTACTTTTGACGCACTACTTAAACAAGGCTTAAGTAATTCCAGATAGTGGCTAGCCGCTGAATCCGACAAACCAAAATACATGCCTAATTTTTGCAAAGTAGGATAGGCTTTATAATAATGTAAAATGAAAAACATTGCTTCTTTTTTGTCAGTCAGAACCGGTAAAAAGACGAATAGGGTGCGGGTTGCTTAGGCGTATAAAAATGTTGGAATATAGTATAAAGTGCCTTGAACTCCGCAGGTGACAGCCCAATTGCTGCTTTGTATTGACTCGGTGCGAGCGTTGTGATAAATGCTGGAAGGCATGGCTAAGCTATGAAATTGAAATAATGAAACAAGTTGCCAACTTTCAGTAGATAGTATATCTATTATAGAAGGGTTTTTTTATATCAAAAATTTATGTAAAATTGTTGTTTATATACAACAAAAAGTCGTTTTTTCTTAAAAAAAGCATATTCAGTACTGCACTAAAATCGAAATGTTCTTTTCTAGTTTGCTTGTTTCACTATATGTGGTTATTATATTGTCAATACAGCATTTTCGATTACTAACCTATTTTAGTTTGTCCATACCTATAATTTATTAAAGCAAGCACCTGATTAGGATAATTAATCTGCCTTAATGCGTTGATAAGGTGTCTGTAGTACGATTGACCAGTGGTTCAATTGCTAAGGTTGGTCTAGCTAATGAAGCTAGGTTAAAAGCATATTTGTGAAGAATGAATGCGCATCCTTAACATAGAGCAATAATTCTGTCCCCCCCCCCTCAATAGCGGTCAAATTGGCTAACCAGCCGCGCATTAAGCAGCAAAAACACGTTTTTTTACCTGCCTTACCGTTAGATAATTTTCCTCATATCTATGGTTCGTTATGCGCTGACTGGCATAGCGGCTTGGCCTAGCTGCAGAATGGCAGCAACGCAACTCTCCGTGCTGAGTGCAGCCCGCGCAACTCTTTTACCTAGGTGTAGGGCAATAACTATACTTATTAGCGGGCTTTAGTAGCGAGTCTGGGCCTAGACCAGCAACGCGGCTACGTCTACTGATTGGCTACACCACTGCCAACGGCAATTCTTGTGTATTGCATAGTAGCATACTGCTTACGTCTAACAATCTACTCGTTTGGCTTATAGCCACTAGCCACCTTTTCGTTAGCCAATGCTAGTCGCTGGATAACCAGCTTTAGGGGCCAGGCCTTAAGCTACCCGCAAGCCTGCGGCAGGGCGGTAGTGAGTAGCATACCAATTAGCGCCTGGGCCGGCATCATACCCCCACCTTAGCCCCTCACGTATCTTTGCAGTGCCCTCGCACCTTCTCTCACCCGCTCTTAGTTCATGGAAAACCACCCCGGCAGCAGCGACCCCGACACTGCCGCTCCGCTGCCCGGCAATGTGCTCGTCATTGGAGCCTGCGGGCAGCTTGGCTTGGAGCTGACGGCCGCCCTGCGCCAGCGCTATGCCCCCACGGCCGTAGTAGCCGCCGATGTGCGCCCGCCCCAAAACCCGGATGCCTTAGCCGGCGGCCCCTTCGAGCTGCTCGACGTGCTAGACAAGCCCCGGCTCGAAGCGCTGGTGCGGCACTACCGCCCGGTACAGGTGTACCACTTGGCGGCGCTGCTGTCGGCCACGGCCGAAAAAGACCCTGGCTTTGCGTGGAAGCTGAACATGGACGGCCTACTGAACGTGTTGAACGTGGCCGTGGCCGAGGGCGTACCGCAGGTGTACTGGCCCAGCTCCATTGCCGTGTTTGGGCCCGATACGCCCCGCCAGCATACGCCCCAAGTGACGGTGATGAATCCCAACACAGTGTATGGCATTAGCAAGCTGGCCGGCGAGCAGTGGTGCGAGTGGTACCACCGCCACCACGGCCTCGACGTGCGCAGCCTGCGCTACCCTGGCCTCATTGGATACAAAAGCCTGCCCGGCGGCGGCACCACCGACTACGCCGTCGATATCTACCACAAGGCCATGGCCGGCGAGCTCTTCGAGTGCTTTCTCAAGCCTGATACCTACTTGCCTATGATGTACATGCCCGACGCGCTGCGAGCCACCCTTGATTTGATGCACGCGCCTGCCGCCATTATTAAGGTGCGTACTAGCTACAACCTGGGCGCTATGAGCTTTGCCCCGCGCGACGTGGCCAGCAGCATTCAACGTGAAATTCCTGACTTCCGCATCCGCTACGCTCCCGACCAGCGCCAGGCCATTGCCGATTCGTGGCCCGCCAGCATCGACGATGCGGCCGCCCGCCGCGACTGGCACTGGCAGCCCCACTACGACCTGCACCGCATGACCCGTGACATGCTCACCCACCTGCGCGAGGCGGTAGTGGCCTAGGCCTTAATTTTTTAAGAGCCAGTCGAGGCAGCAGAAAGACGTTGTAAACATATCTTTCTGCTGCCTCAGCTGGCTCTATAGCTTAGTACTGCCGTGGGGGCCTGGCCCCTACCTGGCCGGCTCCTTGCTTGAGCACGTCGCTAAGCTGGGAGAGCTGGCTTTGCGAGTCGGGCGTGGCTTTGACGGCGGCGTGTTTGATTTGCTCGCTGAAGGCGCTTAGGCTGTCGGCAATGGTGCCGTAGTAGTTTTTGGGTGGCATCGTGCAGGCGCTGCAGTTCCTCAACCACGTCGGCCAAGGTGGCATTGCCGTGCAGGGTTTTCAGCCAGCCAGCTAGGCAGGCGCCAGCCGCATCGGCTATCTTATTGAGCCCGCCTTGCAGGGTGGCAAGGGTAGCACCGAGCTGGCTAGTGAGGGAAGAAGTGGCCATGAGGGCAAATCGAAAAGTCAAACTAAATAAAAAGTAACGCCTTGCTAATGGCCCGCGGCTGGCAAGAATTAAGGCCCAGGTGCCTATGGGCGTTTGTTACCCCTAGAGCCCGCACCATTCGATTTTGGCTGCTGGCGCGGTGTGGCTAGCTGGCTGCAATAGGCCTGCTGGGTTTAGTCTTATTGCACTTTTTTAAATTTACCTTATCAAGTTATACATCAGTATCTTAACCTGGCTTTACCTCCTGATTACAAGCCATTCTAGGCGAATATAATGGGTATTTTTCGGGCAAATATCCTACTTGCCCGTATCATAACTAAACTCCCTGGCCGAGCGTGCACCGGCCAGTCCTTTACTATGGCCTATAAATTCTCGGATATTGTGGGGCTGGTGAAATCCACCGCCAACGAGTTTATTGATAACAACGCGCTGCGCCACGCGGCGGCGCTGTCGTACTACACTATTTTTTCGTTGCCCCCGCTGATGCTCATCGTCATCACGGTGGCGAGCCGCATATATGGCGGCGAAGCGCTTACGGGCCAGATTTATGGCCAACTCAAAGGGCTGGTGGGCTCCGAGGCGGCTGAATTTCTGCAAAGCAGCATCGCCAGCTTCACCCGTAAGGACCAAGGGCCGGTGGCTACGGTGATTGGGGTGGGTACCCTAATTTTTGCGGCTACCACTTTCTTCGCGACCCTGCAAGACAGCCTCAACGATATTTGGAACCTGCGGGTCAAAACCCAGGGCATTGGCATTGGCGCCTACCTGCGCCAGCGGTTGCTTTCGTTCGGGCTCATTCTGAGCGTGGCGCTGCTGCTACTTACTTCCTTCGTTATCACCGCGCTGCTAGGCATCTTCACTGGCTACCTCGAGCGCCACTTGCCAGGCATTGGTCTCATCGCCATTCGGCTAGTTGATATTACGCTGTCGCTTATAGTTACCACACTACTCTTTGGCATGATATACCGCTTCCTGCCCGATGCCATTATTCGCTGGCGCGACGTAGGCATTGGGGCGCTCATCACGTCGTTGCTATTTTTGCTAGGTAAGTACTTAATATCATTTTACATCTCTAAAGCCAGCCCCGGGTCGGCATTTGGGGCGGCGGGCTCGGCCATTGTGCTGCTGGTGTGGATTTACTACTCCTCGCTCATCCTGTTTTTTGGGGCCGAATTCACGCAGGAGTTTGCCGATGCCTACGGCCAGCGCGTGCAGCCCAAGGCCTACGCCGTGCGCATCAAAACGATAGAAGTAGCCCCTGGCGAGTCGGATGAAGACAAAGCCAGCGGCCGCCCGCCCAATGAGGGCAGCTGGAAAAGCTGACGTTTTGTGCGCGGCAAGTACTTGAGCGCCTGCCTAGGCCTTGCCGCACCCCAAGGCCCTAGGCGGCTTCCGCCTTTTCTTTGTTGGCTAGCTGGCCGCAGGCGGCGTCGATGTCCTTGCCCCGACTGCGGCGGATGTTGGTTTGCACGCCGCGGTCGGCCAAGTATTTGTGGAAGGCCACAATCTTATCGTCTTCGGCGTTGCGGTAGCTAGCGTTTTCGATGGGGTTGTACTCAATGAGATTCACCTTGCAGGGCAGCCATTTGCTGATGGCGTGCAGCTCGGCGGCATCCTGCAAAGAGTCGTTAAAGTTCTCAAATACAATGTATTCGTAGGTGACTTTACGGCCCGTTTTTTCGTGATAGTACTGCAGCGCTTCCTTCAGGGCCGCCAGCGAGTTAGCTTCGTTGATGGGCATAATCTCGTTGCGCTTCGCGTCGTTGGGCGCGTGCAGGCTCAGGGCCAAATTGGCCTTCACCTCATCGTCGGCCAGCTTCTTTATCATCTTGGCAATGCCGGCCGTGCTGATGGTGATGCGCCTAGGGGCCATGTTGAGGCCATCGGGCGCGGTGATGCGGCGCACGCTTTCCACCACGTTGGCATAGTTGAGCAGCGGCTCGCCCATGCCCATGTACACGATGTTGGTGAGCGGCGTGCCGTACTGGGCCTCGGCCTGCTCGCGAATGCGCACTACCTGGTCGTAAATCTCGGCCGCGTCGAGATTGCGCTTGCGGTCCATGTAGCCGGTAGCGCAAAACTTGCAGGTGAGCGAGCAGCCCACCTGGCTGCTGATGCAGGCCGTCATGCGCGTGTCGTGCGGAATGAGCACGCCCTCCACTAGGTTGCCGTCGTGCAGCCGGAAAGCCGACTTCACGGTGCCATCGTTGCTAAGCTGCGAGCTGTGCACCGCCACCCCGTTGATAACGAAGTGCTTAGCTAGCAGCTCGCGGGTGCTCAGGGAGATGTTATTCATCTCCTCAAACGAGCCAGCCGTATTTTTCCAGAGCCACTCCAGCACCTGCTTGGCGCGGAACGGTTTTTCGCCGTGCTCAACCATAAAGGCCTTCAGGTCATCGGCCGAAATTTTGCGAATATCGCGCTTGGCAGCCGGCGCGGGGGCTAGGGGTAGTTCGAGCAGCATAGCACAAAAATACAACCCGCCAGGCGGTTAGGTTCCGAAGCGGGGGCAAGTGCGCCTTACTTATTGCCATCCAGTAGCTTTACCATCAGCTCCACCGTAACGGGCTTATTATTCTGGCGGCCTGGCTGCAAGCGCGGCAATCGGCGACCGGCCGTTGCAATAGCTGCCTCACAGGCGGCGGGTAGTTCGGGCAGGCTGCTAGCGGCGGTAGCCGGCAGCGGTGGGCGCTTTTCTACCGCTTCCGCATTGAGGCTGCGCGCCGCGTACACGTAGCCGCTGGGCCCTACCAACAAGCGCACAAACACCGAAAAGGTAGGCGTGGCACAGCCAGCCGCCACGCTAGCCGCCTGAAACTCCCGGCGCAGGTCCGTAGCAAGTGCCTGCATACCACCAGGATACACTGGCATTTTTGTCACGTAGGTATATACTTTACTGGAGTCAACCGGTGCAACCCTATGTGGGGGCCGGACAACTGCCTGAGCCTCGGCAGCACTAGCGCCGCGTAGCACGCTGGCGAGGGCAACGAATAAGAAAAAGGCCGATTTCATGGTAGTGAATTAAAGATGCTCCTCTCTGATGCCAGGCAGCGCTTTATTCCACATTCAGCCTATCCGCGCCGCCAGCTCCGCCGGCAAAGTCCGCAGCTTGCGCGTGTTATAGTCGAAGCAGAGCATGCCGGTTTTGGCGCGGGCGACTTCTTTGCCGTGTTGATTTTTGACGTGGTAGGCGAGGTCGAAGCCGTACTTGCCGGAGTCGGTGGCGGCGACCGCGATGGCAAGCACGTCGCCATGGAAAGCCTCGGCTTTGTACTCAATGGCTACGTCGACCATAATGAGCCCTAGGCGGGTGGCGGGGTCAAACTCCACTTGGCCGATATGGGCCAGAAACTGCACCCGCGCCTCGTGTAGCAGGCCCAGCAGCGCATCGTTGCCGAGGTGGGCGCCGTAGTTGAGGTCGGTGATGCGCACGGGCAGCGTGGCGGCAAACCCGAAGGCGGCGGGCAAACTTACTTTTACGCGGGGCATGACAGTCAAGCAGCAGTAAACAATGAGTGAGGAGCAATTGGGTAGCGGGCCAAAAGTAGAAGTGCGCACTACCGCCGACGGCTCGCCCACGCTCTACGTGCCGGCGCTGGACGAGCACTATCACTCGCGCCATGGCGCGCGCCAGGAGTCAACTCACGTATTTATCGAGGCCGGGTTGCGGCCCCTGCTGGCGGCCGGCCTGGGCCAAAGCGAGCCGCTGCGGGTGCTGGAAGTAGGCCTCGGCACCGGCCTCAACGCCCTGCTGACCCTAGAGGCTGCCCGGGAAACGGGCGCTACGGTAGCCTATGAGGGCTACGAAACCCAGCCCCTGCCCGCCGCGGCCGTGGCGGCCCTAGCCCCCCAGTGGGCCGCTAGCCAAGTACTTAGCCGGGTGTTTGCGCAGCTGCACCAGCAGCCATGGGACCGAGCCCTGCTGCTCACCGCCGATTTCTTGCTGCGCAAAGTGCGCCAGCCCATTCAGGTAGCTGCCCTGCCCGGCGCCGCTTACGACCTAATTTACTTCGACGCCTTCGCCCCCGAAAAGCAGCCTGAACTGTGGACAGAGACCGTTTTTGCGCAGCTCTACGCGGCCGCCGCGCCGGGGGCAGTGCTGGTGAGCTACTGCGCGCAGGGGCAGTTTCGGCGAAACCTGCGGGCCGCCGGCTGGCTTACCGAGAAGCTGCCCGGCCCGCCCGGCAAGCGCGAGATGACGCGGGCCCGCAAGCCGGCCGCGTGAGCAGCCAATCCTCTTAATTCCCCTATTTTTCTCGCATGGACCTCGCTATCTACTGCCCACACTGCGATTGGGAGCCCGATGCCGCCGCCCGCTGGTACTGCACCTGCGGCCACGCGTGGCACACGTTTGACACTGGGGGCATTTGCCCGCGCTGCCAGCACCGCTGGCCCGACACCCAGTGCCTGAGCTGCGCCGCCTGGTCGCCGCACGTAGACTGGTACCACGACCACGGCGGCCTAGTGGCCCAACTGGTCGAGGCCGCGCTGCCTGCCGCGCAGCCGCGGCCGTAAGTTGCACCCGCAATGAGCCGCAAATTTCTCGAAACCGACAGCCCTGCCTGGGTGGCCGAAGGCCTCATCACCGAGGCCCAGCGCGCGGCGCTGCTGGCCCGCTACCCGCCCGAGGCCGTGCAGGCCGTGGGGCTGCTACCGCTGCTGGGCAGCATCTTGGTGGGCCTGAGCGCCCTGAGCGTGCTGGCTGCCCATTGGCAAAGCCTGCCCGCACCGCTGCGGCTGGGGCTGTTGCTGGGCAGCCTAGTGGCCACCTACGCGGGCGGCGAGTACTTTGTGCGGCGCGGCAACCGCAGCGTGGGCCACGGCCTACTGGCCCTAGGGCTGGTTTTTTTCGGGGCCAGCATCATCCTCACTAGCCAGCTCTACCAGCTGGTGGGCTACGACGTGAGCGGCCTGCTGGCTTGGGTAGTGGCGGGGGTGATGCTGAGCTTTTTATACGATAGTCCCACGCTGACCTTACTGCCGGTGGTAATTGGGGCGGCCGTGCAAACCTACTGCACCCAGGCGCTGGGCAGCTTCAGCTACGCCACGGCGGGGCTGGTGGTGCTGGGCTGCGGCGGGCGCTGGTGGCGGCGGCCCGATGCGCTGGTGGGCACCGTGCTAGCCCTAGGGCTGCTGTGGCAAGCGGGCCTGTGGGTGCTGGTGAGCCACAGCAAAATCACCTGGTTCTTCGTGCCCGCCATGCTCGTGTACGCGGCCGGCGACTGGCACCCCGACCCGCGCGCGGGCCGCGCCCTGCAAGGACCATCTTTGGTAGCGGCCTACTTGTTTGCGCTAGGCCTGGCTTTGTTTGGCGAAACCGACCAGTACGCCGGCTTGCTGCGCCCGCCCCTGCTGGCTTATCTGGGAGCCCTAGGGGCGGTACTGGCCGCGTCGGTGGCGGGCAAGCGGGCGCGGGGCCGCCTGGCGTCGCTGCCCGACTGGCTGCTGCTGCTGCCCGGCTTTTACCTGCCCGGCGGGCTGGCGCTGGCCGTGGCCACGCTGATGGTACTGTATGCCCACGCCGGCTCGGTGCTGGCCCGCGCCCACCGCGCCGGCGATGCCGAGCAGCTAACGCTGGGCACCGTGCTGTTCGTGGTAGCTACGATGGTGGCCTATTTTAAGCTAACCTGGGCTTTTCTGGATAAGTCCTTGTTTTTCCTGATTGGCGGCATGCTGCTGCTGAGCTTAAGCTGGTATTTGCGCCGGCGCAACGCCCAGCGGCTGGCCGCCGCCCTCGGGGAGAAAAGCCCTGAGGTAGCTCCTACGTAAGCTCAATTACTACGCCCCGGCCCGCCGGCACCCCGGCCCTAGCCCCCTTCGCCATGATAACCCGCCCTACCCCGTCGCGCCGCTTGCTGCTGCAACTGCTCGTGGCTGCGCAGGCGCTCTACGTACTGGGCGTGGCGGCGGCGGGCTACGCCACCACGGCCTACGGGCAGCACGTTTGGCTAGCTACCAAGGCCGTTGATTTGCACCAGTTGCAGTACGGCGACTTTGTGCGGCTGCGCTACGTGGCCGCCACCGTGCCCCTCGCGGCTTGGCACGCCGGGGCCGCCCCGCAGCGCCGCCAGGCGGTGTTCGTGCTCTTCGGTCCCGGCGCCGACAGCCTGGCCACCGTGGCGGGCGTGTACGCCGCCGCCCCGCGCCCCGCCGCCGGCCAGGCCGTGCTGCGCGGCTTCGTGACCGATGTGTATAGCAGCAGTTTGGAGCTGCGCTACAACCTGGAGCGCTACTACGTGCCCGGCGACAGCCCCCTGCGCCAGCGCAAAACCGGTTCGGCGCTGCGCGTGCGCGTCAGCATTGCGCCCTGGGGCCAGGCCCGTATCCAAACCGTGCGCGAGCTGGGGCCCTAGGCCGCGCACGGCCACGCGCTAGCGGCGGGCTGCCAGCAGCAGCTGGTCGGCCGGCGTGAGGGCCGTAAGGGCGTATTTGGGCTGGCTGGTGATATTCATCTCGTCGAGCACATCCACCAGGCTTTGGTAGTGGGCCAGTTTATCGGCCTTGATGAGCACCACTAGCGGCCCCTGCCGCTGGCGTGCCAGCAGCGCCTGCCGCAAGCCGCGCGCGCTAAAGTTGGTGCGGTGCAGCGCCGGCAGCGGGCCCCTGGGGTCATTCAGCCCGAAGTAGTATGCCACCTGCCGACCCTGGCCCAGCAAGATGGTCATGGCCTGCGAGGCGGGTACGGGGGCGGGGTGCATGGCATCGGGCACGGGCATTTGCAGCGGCTGCACCCGCGGCTTGGCGAAGGTGGTGGTGAGCATAAAAAACGTGAGCAGTAGAAACGCTAAATCCACCATCGGCGTCATGTCGAGGTGGAAATTGCGCTTGGCAGCGCGGGGCTTTTTACTGGGCTTTCGGGGGGCGGCGGATTCGAGGGCAGCCATAGCAACAACGGGTTAGTAGTGAGACCACTGCCCGCGCCACCACCCGGCGGCGCTACCATCAGCAGCGGCTACTAGCCCGATGCTGCCCTAGCAAAAATTCCATACCCGCTCGGGCGTGATGCAGGCCGTCAGGGGTACGTCGGTGGGCAGCACGTCGACCAGAGACGCGCCGGGCGACTCGTTCAGCACGTTGAGGCCGATGAGGGCGGTGCCGGGCCGGCACTGGGCCAGGAAGCGGTCGTAGAAGCCGCCGCCGTAGCCCACGCGCTGGCCCTGCCGGTCGCAATACAGCAGCGGCACCAGCACCGCATCGAGCTGCCTAGGGGTTACTTCAACCGCAAGGCCAGGTACGGGCTCCTCAATACCCCAGCGATTCGGGAGCAGCGGCGTGCCAGGCAGCAGTTCGTAGTGCCGAAGCGATACGCCATCGGGCTGCACCACCGGCGCGGCCAGGCGCGGCCCGCGCGGCCCTTGCCATATATGCCGAGTAATCAGCCAGGTATCGGGCTCGTGGCGCGCCAGCAGCGGCAGAAACACGTGCAGCCACCGCCACTCGGCCACCGGAAAATGCGCCAGCAGCTGCCGGCTCAGCGCCTCGCTGCGCAGGGCTACTTCGGCGGGGCCTAGGACCTGGCGGCGGGCCAGGGCCGCGCGGCGCAGGGCAGGTTTGAGAAGCATAAATTAAGAGAAGCTGGCAACTTGCTGCCTCCCACCGCGCGGGCTGCAAAGGCCGTAGCCGCAAGCTACCTACTCCTCCTGCACCACCGCAAACTCCAGCCCTAGGGGCTCAAATGCCGCTACCAGCTGCTGGATGAAACCAGGGTTATTCACCAAAATGCTCAGTATATTATCGGTGCGCTCTTGCAGGCCGCCACCAGGGAAGAGCTTGTCTTTGAGGGCCGTAAGCTGGGCGTAGGCGGTTTCGTGCTTGGTTTCGGCGGCTTTGGCCAGGCGCTTTTCGAGGCTGGCGAGGCCGGCGGCGGCCTTCTGGGCTTCGGCCGCTACGGCTTTCACCAGCGAGGCGTCGAGGCGCTGGGCCAGGGCCTGCACCTGCTCGTAGGTGGCAGCTAGTGCCTGCTGCTGCGCGGCTAAGCTCACTTCCTCCTGCCCGAGGGAGGCACCCACTTGCTTTTTTAGCTCGGTCAGGGGCTTAAAGCTGTCGGCGGCCGAAAGGCCCAGCTTGGCCAGCTTGCCGGCGTTGGCGCGGCTCAGGTACAAGGCCGAGTTGCGGGGCAGCACGATGGGATAGGGCACCCCGAAGGCCGCAAACACCTCCTTGAGCTGGAACCAATATGCCACCTCGGCCCCGCCACCGATGTAGGCCAGGTCGGGCAGCAGCAGCTCCTGGTACACGGGCCGCAGCACCACGTTGGGACTGAAGCGCTCGGGCGCCTGGTCGGCCAGGGCCAGCAGCTCGGCCTTAGAGTGGCAGCGGGCGGTGCCGCGCACTGTTAGTTGGGTGCAGTCGGCGCCGGGAGTGGCGTCGGGCTCCAGGCGCTCGCGCTTGCCGTCGTCGGTGAGGAAAAACAGGTTGAGCGGCCGCGAGTACACCTGCGGCTTGTAGCCGGCGGCGCTCAGGCGGTCGTTGGTGGCCTGCACGGCCTGGTTCGATACCTGGCCTTCGATTTCAGTCTTCAGCACCGGGCGCAGGGCCTGCTTCAGGGTGGGGCGGTCGGCGTCGAGGCACACCAGGCCGTACTCGCCAAAGAGGCTGGTGACCAGGCGGCGCGTGGCCTCGCCTAGGGTGCGGCTGCCGGTATAGGCCGCGCGGAAGGCGGCCGGCACCTCGGGCGGCAGCTGGCTCAGTAGCTCCTCGGCCAGGCCTTGCAGCCCCAGGCGGCCCACCGGGCCCCCTAGGCCGGCCGCGCCGCCGGGCCCGCTCCAGCTGTAGGTTTTGCCAAATAGCGGGAAGCTGTTGATTTCGGCAAAGTCGTGGTCCTCGGTGGCCAGCCAGAATACTGGCACGAAGTCGTGCTGCGGGTAGCTTTCCTTCAACTGGCGGCTCAATTTAATAGCCGACACGATTTTATACACGAAGTAGAGCGGTCCGGTGAGCAGGTTGAGTTGGTGGCCGGTGGTGATGGTAAACGTTGTGGGGCGGGCCAGCAGGTCGAGGTTAGCCGCCACGGCGGACGGCGTGGTAGCGTCCGCGCCTCCCAGCTCGGCATACTGCGCCCGCAAGTCGGCCACCAGCCGCTGCCGGGCTTCGGCCGAGTACGCCGCTTGCTTTTCCTCGATTTGGGCGGCAAAGTTTGGCAGCGCGGGCCAGCGGTGGTAAAAGGGGGCTAGGGCCGGGGCCTGGGCAAGGTAGTCGGTCAGCAGGCCCGCGAAGGCGCCGGTGGCGGCGTAGGGCAGGGTAATACAATTGGCAGCAGCCATGAGCGCGAGGAAAAGTGAGCGCGGAATTCAGGGCAAAACCCAACCGGGCTGGAAAGGTTAGATCTGCCTGCACACGGTACGACTGGGCTTACCAGGCGGCCGGCTAGCGCACCAGCTCGGCGTACAAGTCGAAGTCCGACGCGCCGGTGATGCGCACTTCGGCGAAGCTGCCCGGCGGAATGTGCACGCTATCGGTGGCCGGCACCAGCACCTCGTTATCCACCTCGGGCGAGTCGAACTCGGTGCGGCCCACGTAGTAGCCGCTTTCCAGCCGGTCGAACAGCACGCGGTGCGTCTGACCGATGCGCGCCTCGTTAGCTTCCAGCGAGATGTGCTGCTGAATTTCCATAATGCGGTCGGCCCGCTCCTGCTTCACTTCGGCCGGCACGTCGTCGGGCAGCGTGTGCGAATGCGTGTTTTCCTCGTGCGAGTACGTGAAGATGCCCAGGCGCTCAAACTTGGTTTCCTGCACGAACTCGCACAGCTCCTCGAAGTCGCGCTCGGTTTCGCCGGGGTGGCCGGCAATGAGCGTGGTGCGCAGCGCAATGCCCGGCACCCGGTCCCGCATTTCCTGCACCAGCTCCTTGGTGCGGCGGCTGCTAATGCCCCGGCGCATGGTTTTCAGCATGTTGTCCGAAATGTGCTGCAAGGGCATGTCGAGGTAGCGGCACACGTTGGGCCGCTCGCGCATCACATCCAGCGCCCCTAGGGGGAACTGTGAGGGGTAGGCGTACTGCAGGCGCAGCCACTCCACGCCCGGCACATCGCTCAGGCGCGCTAGCAGCTCGGGCAGCTTGCGCTCGCCGTAGGCTTGCAGGCCGTAGTAGGTTAGGTCTTGGGCAATGAGAATCAGCTCCTTGGTGCCCTGCGCCACCAGGCGCTTGGCCTCGGTCACGAGGTCATCTATAGGCCGGTCTACGTGCTTGCCGCGCATCAGCGGGATGGCGCAAAACGAGCAGGGCCGGTTGCAGCCCTCGGCAATTTTGAAGTAAGCGTAGTGCCGCGGGGTTGTGAGCAGGCGCTCGCCTACCAACTCCTTTTTGTAGTCGGCCTCCAGCACCTTCAGCATCTGGGGCAGCTCGAGGGTGCCGAAGTAGGCATCTACCTGCGGAATCTCCTGCTCCAGCTCCTGCTTGTAGCGCTGCGAGAGGCAGCCCGTGACGTACAGCTTTTCGAGCTTGCCCGCTTCCTTCTCGTCGGCGTAGCGCAAGATGGTGTCGATGCTCTCCTGCTTGGCCCCGTCGATAAAGCCGCAGGTATTGATAATCACGATATTGGCGTCCGACTTCTTCGCCTCGTGCGTCACGGCAAAGTCGTTGGCCCGCAGCTGGCCCATGAGCACCTCCGAATCTACTAGGTTCTTGGAGCACCCGAGGGTGATAACGTTGACTTTATTCTGCTTAAGAGTTCTAACTTTCACGACCGCAGATTTAACGGATTTAACTGCTAGCGCAGATTGGGCTAACTCAGAATAGACAAGCGTTTAGACAGCCTGCAAAATTACGACTTCCAAATAGGTAAAGCCCCGAACCAACTAATGCCGGCAGTTAGTTCGGGGCTTTTGGAAGTAGCAGCCCCTAGGGCCGCGACCTACAGCGCCTCAAACTGGCGCAAAAAGCGCACGTCGTTTTCAGTAAACAGGCGCAGGTCCTTAATCTGGTACTTGAGCATGGTGATGCGCTCGATGCCCATGCCCCAGGCGTAGCCCGAGTACTTCTGCGAGTCGATGCCGCAGTTTTCCAGCACGTTGGGGTCAACCATGCCGCTGCCACCAATCTCGACCCAGCCGGTGCCTTTGCAGATGTTGCAGCCCGCACCTTTGCAAATAAGGCAGGTAATGTCGATTTCGGCGCTGGGCTCGGTGAAAGGGAAGTAGCTGGGCCGGAACCGGATGTTGATATCCTCGCCAAACAGCTCGTGCACAAAGTAATAGAGCGTCTGCTTGAGGTCGGCAAAGCTCACGTTTTCGTCGATGTACAGCCCCTCAATCTGGTGAAAGAGCATGTGGGCTCGCGCCGAAATGGCCTCGTTGCGGTACACGCGCCCCGGCATCACGCGGCGGATGGGCAGCGGCTCATTTTCCATGATGCGCACCTGCACCGTGCTGGTGTGGGTGCGCAGCAGGAAGGGCTGCGGGTCGGTAGCCCCTAGGGCCGGCTCCACGAAAAACGTGTCCTGCATGTCGCGGGCCGGGTGGTTTTCGGGGAAGTTGAGGGCCGTGAAGTTGTGCCAGTCATCCTCAATCTCCGGCCCCTCGGCCACCGCGAAGCCAATGCGGGCGAAGATGCGCAGCATCTGCTCGCGCACCAAGCTCAGGGGGTGGCGAGTACCCAGGGCCTGCGGCACGGTAGGCAGCGTGTAGTCGAAGCTGGCAGCGGCGGGCTGGTTGGCGCTGGCGGCCCCTAGGGCCTCCTGGGCCGCATCGAAGCGGGCCTGCGCCTGCTGCTTGAGGCCGTTGAGCTGCTGGCCGATGGCGCGGCGCTCGTCGGTGGGCATGGCCTTGAGCTGGTCGAACAAATCGGCCAGGCGGCCTTTGCGGCCCAGGTAGAGAAGGCGAAACTGGTCGAGGGCGGCGGGGCTGCTTACGTCGGCGGCGGCCACCTCGGCGGCGAGGGCCGAAATAGATTCCTGCATGGTAGGGCAAAGGTACGACGGAGCTTAGGCCACCCCGTTTTCAACTTTTTTTACGCATTCGCGTAAAAATTTCTCTTTGATAATCAGATTTTTACAAAAATCGCGTTTCTGCTATCCTGCTTGTTTATGTGTACTCTGGCATCGGCTTTGCAAATGCTAGTTCAGTTCAAGCATTTTACTTTCCACCCTTTTCCTTCTCTCCCATGGCACGCCGTTTTCTCCTTCCCTTGCTGGCTTTAACCCTACTGGCCGCCGAAGCCGCCCACGCCCAAACCGCTCCGGACCTCACCAGCTCGACTGGCTACGTGAAGGCGCGTAAAGCAGCGCGCATGCCGTCGAAGCGAGAGCAGAAAGCCACCGCAGTAGCCGCGGCCCGGGTCCAGGCCGCCGCTACCGCCGCCAGCCAGCCTACGGCCGCCGCCAACCCCACTAGCTGGAGCGGTTGGAGCAACGAGCCGCTGCCCTTCACGCCCACCACCGCCACCCACCGCGCCACCGACGCCAACCTGTCGGTAGCGCCCGGCATGCCCATCAACCAGTTGGGCCACGGCGTGTCGACCGATTACCACGGCCGGCCTATAGCCCCCACCGTGGCCAGCACCACCTTGCCCAACGTGCGCTAGCCCGTACGCCAAGCGCCTAGCCTCCTTCACCTGCCTTCTGCCTTTGCGGCCGCGAACTAGCCTTTCGCGGCCGTTTTTGCGTAGGAGGGGGCTAGGCGCCCCGGCCGGCCAGCGGCCGGGCTGGCGCTATCTTTTCCTTTTCTTGCACAAGCTTATGTTCTCTTTCCGTGCCCTAGCCTTGCCTCTGCTGAGCCTGGCCCTGCTGGCCACCTCCGCCAGCGCCCAAACCATGCCCGACAAAATGGGGCGCAAGCCCAAGCCGCGCATGGTGCCCAACAGCACGCCCGCGGCCCGCGCCGCCGACCCACTGCGCGGCGCCAGTTCTGGCAAGGGCCAGAGCGGGTACGCCGCCCCCGGCGAGCCCGTCAACGTGCAGGACAATGGCAAAAATACGCCACCCTACGACGGCCCCGCCGCTGGCCACGGCACCCCCGCCAAAGGCATGGCCCTGCCTCGCAAGCAATAAGTAAAGCATTGGTTTAACCTATTAAAAGCCCCAGGGCCGGCCCGCGGGGTACTTACTGCGCGGGCCGGCCCTGGGGCTTTTGGTTTAGTTGCCTGGCTGGGTAGTTCTAGGCGGCCTCTTCCTGCGCCTGGTAAAAAAGCGTACTGCAATTTTCGGGGCGCAGCACTAGCTCGGCGGCGGCGCGCACGTCGGCGGGCGTCACGGCTTGCAGCTGGGCGGGCTCCTCATTCACCAAGTTGGCATTGCCGAGCAGCTTACCGATGGCCAGCGCCAGGGCGCGGTTAAGTAGCTCAATCTCACCAAAAACCAGACCTACTTCGGCCTGGTTTTTCACTTTTTGCAGCTCGGTGACGGGCACTTCCTGGCCTAGCAGCTCGGCTACTACCTCCTCCACGGCGCGGTTGGCCTCGGCCAGGGCCACGCCCGCATTGAGCTTGCCGCTTACCACCAGCAGGCCGGGGTCGAGCGAGCCCGTGACGGACGCCGAGATGTTGTTGAAGAGTTGCAGCTCCTTCACCAAGCGCTGGTGCAGGCGCGAACTTTTGCCCCGGCCCAGCAAGTCGCCCAGCAGGTCTACGGCGTGGTAGCGCGGGTCGAGGCGGGCGGGCATGTGGTAGGCCTTATAAAGGGCCGAGAGCGGCACCGAGGCCGTGACGGTAGTTTGGCGCGGCTGGGTTTGGGCGGGCTCCTGGGGCAGCTGACGCGGCGCGCGCAAGCCGCCCGCAATGGGTGCAAACCACTTCTCGGCCAGGCGCTTTACCTCGGCCAGGGGCACGGCGCCGGCCACTACCAACACCGCATTCTGGGGGGCGTAGTGCTGCTGAAAGAAGGCGCGCACGTCGCTCATCTGCGCCTCTTCGATGTGGCTGATTTCCTTGCCAATGGTATTCCACTGGTAGGGGTGCGTTTGGTAGGCCAAGGGCTTGAGCTTCAGCCACACGTCGCCGTAGGGCTGGTTGAGGTAGTTCTGCTTGAATTCCTCCACCACTACTTTGCGCTGCACATCGAGGCCGTTTTCCGAAAACGCGAGGGCCAGCATTCGGTCGCTTTCCAGCCAGAAGCCGGTTTCAAGGTTAGCGGCCGGTAGCGAGAGGTAGTAGTTGGTGAGGTCTTGCGAGGTGAAGGCGTTGTTTTCGCCGCCCACTTTTTGCAGCGGCTCGTCGTAGCTAGGCACGTTTACCGAGCCGCTAAACATCAGGTGCTCAAATAAGTGCGCAAAACCAGTACGGTCAGGGGCCTCATCGCGCGAGCCCACGTCGTACAGAATATTGAGCACCGCCAGTTGGGTACTGAAGTCTTCGTGCACAATGCAGCGCAGACCGTTATCCAGGGTAAATTCTTGAAAGGTTATCATAGAGCAAGCGGTGGGGCTGGCAAGGCAGTAAACTTAGGTACCGCCTCCGAGAGTATTACACGTAGAAATACGCGGCTTGCCGCGTATCCAGCGCGCTCCGATTGGCAGCCCAAAGCCTGCGCAACTACTGGCTTCGCAGGCCCTGGGTTCGCGCTAACAGCTACCTGCTCTTAAAGGTTTAAATGGCCCTAAGGCCGGCGCCGGGCTTTAAGCGGGGCAAGTGGCGCGGCCCGCGGCCCTAGGGGCCTGGGCGGGGCGAGTGGCCGCGGGCCCCGCCCGCCCCGCCGCTACCTTTGCCGCCCCTTATTCGCTCGTATTTCCGCCATGACTTTTGACCGCCGCGACTACCCCACCGACCTGCTGCTGCGCCTCTACCGCGAGCTGCTGCGGCCTCGGCTCATTGAGGAGAAGATGCTGATTTTGCTGCGCCAGGGCAAGGTCACGAAGTGGTTTTCGGGCATTGGGCAGGAGGCCGTGGCGGTGGGCAGCACCTTGGCGCTGGCGCCCGACGAGTACATTTTGCCGCTGCACCGCAACCTAGGGGTGTTTACGGGGCGCGGGGTGCCCCTAGGGCGGCTGTTTGCGCAATGGCAGGGCAAGGCCACGGGCTTCACCCAGGGGCGCGACCGCTCGTTTCACTTCGGCAGCCGCGAGCACCATATTGTGGGCATGATTTCGCACCTGGGGCCGCAGCTGGCCGTGGCCGGCGGCATTGCCCTGGCCGATGTGCTCGACCAGGCCCCTAGGGTCACGCTGGCCTACTCGGGCGACGGCGGGGCGAGTGAAGGCGACTTTCACGAGGCGCTGAACGTGGCGGCGGTGTGGCAGCTGCCGGTTATTTTTTTGGTCGAAAACAACGGCTACGGCCTGAGCACGCCCAGCAGCGAACAGTTTCGCTGCCAGTCGTTTGTGGATAAGGGCCCGGCCTACGGCATGGAGGCCGTGCAGGTAGATGGCAACAACGTGCTGGCGGTGTACGCCTGCCTGGCGGGCCTGGCCGCCGACCTGCGCCAGCGCCCGCGCCCGGTGCTGGTGGAGGCCCTCACCTTCCGGATGCGCGGCCACGAGGAAGCCAGCGGCACCAAGTACGTGCCCGGCGAGCTGCTGGAAGAGTGGGGCCGCAAAGACCCGGTGGCTACCTACGAGCAGTGGCTGCTAGCCGAGGGCCTGCTGAGCGAAACGGCCCGCGCACAACTGCGCGAAAGTATTAAGCAAGAAGTAGATAAAGCCTGGCAGGAAACCGAAGCCGCCCCCGCGCCAACCCCCAACGCCAGCCGCGAGCTAGCTGAAATGTATGCGCCGATGGAGGAGTTACCAATTGAGTTAAAAGTTAAGGATTCAGGTGAAGCCGCTGACGCCAAACCTTTACCTTTTAACCCTTCACTTTTAACTGACGCCCCCGAGCGGCGCTACGTCGATGCCATTCGGGAGGGGCTGTGGCAGGGCATGGAGCAGCACCCCAACCTGGTGCTGATGGGCCAGGACATTGCCGAGTACGGCGGCGTGTTTAAGGTGACGGAAGGCTTCGTGGCCAAGTTTGGCAAGGCGCGGGTGCGCAACACGCCCCTGTGCGAGTCGGCCATCCTGGGGGCGGGCCTAGGGCTGGCCGTGCGCGGCAAGAAAAGCATGGTCGAGATGCAGTTTGCCGACTTTGTGAGCTGCGGTTTTAACCAGATTGTGAACAACTTAGCCAAGAGCTACTACCGCTGGGGCCAGCCCGCCGACGTGGTGGTGCGCCTGCCCACCGGCGCGGGCTCGGCCGCTGGCCCCTTCCACTCGCAAAGCACCGAAGCCTGGTTTACGCACGTGCCGGGCCTGAAAGTGGTGTACCCCAGCAACCCGCACGATGCCAAGGGCCTGCTGCTGGCCGCCCTGCAGGACCCCAACCCGGTGCTGTATTTCGAGCACAAGCTGCTGTACCGCTCGCTAAGCGGGCCGGTGCCGGAAGCGCCCTACACCACGCCCATCGGCCAGGCCGCGCTAGCCCAAGAGGGCGACGAGCTGAGCATCGTAACTTACGGCCTAGGAGTGCACTGGGCGCTGGCCGCCTGCCAGGAGCTGGGCGTGCAGGCCGACATCCTAGATTTGCGCACCTTGCTGCCTTGGGACACCGCCGCCGTGGCGCGCACCGTGCGCAAAACCGGCCGCCTGCTGGTGCTGCACGAAGACACGCTCACGGGCGGCCTAGGGGGCGAAATTGCCGCCTGGGTGGCCGAGCACTGTTTCAGCAGCCTTGATGCGCCCGTGTGCCGCGTGGGCGCCCTAGATACCGCCGTGCCGTTTGCGCCCCAGCTAGAGGCCGATTTCTTGCCTACCCGGCGCCTGCGCGAGGCCCTGCAGGCGTTGCGTGCGTACTAGAAGCTGCTCTCCATCGTCCGCTAGCGGCTATCATTGCGAGCTTTTGCGGATGCCTTACTTCAGCTTCGACAGCCGCTGAACCACTCGGGCAGCTGGGTAGCAGTGCGGGCTACCGCGGCCAAGCTGCTCGGCCAGCTACGAGGCGCCACTTTGGGCCTGCCCCAGCCCCTAGGCTTGCCCGGCCGAACAAGGTGCGGCGCCAGTTCGCCGCCGGGCAACGCTGCCGGGCGGGTGGTCGTTGTCGTACTACTAGTGGCTGGCTTGTACTTTCGTAGTGTAATGAGCTATTAATTATGTGTTCTATTGGATTTTATCGAGTTATAGTTGGGTGGCTGGCCCTAGGGAGCCTGCTAAGTCTAAGCGGCTGCTCGGTTTACGACTCCGTCTTTCACCCGCACCGCCTGGGCACGCCCTCCATGACGCCCGAGGCGAAGGCCAAGCTGCGCGCCGCCGAAAAAGCCCGCCACAAGGGCCTAACCCTTACCAACCCAGACGCCGACGCAGCCCCCAGCGGCGACGGCGCGGCCCCCGGCGCCGATGCCACCCCCAACGCAGCTGATAAAAGCAAGTCGTACAGCGAGCTGCCGGCTGGCACGCGCGCCACCTACGACAAGGCGGGTTTGCTGAAGAAAAGCCCCTTGGTGCGCCTGCAGCAAAACCGCAACCAGCTGCACCACTACGACCTGCGGGCCCCCAGGCACACCGCCGCCACCCGCGACGAGCGCCACCTGCGCAAGCACTCGAAAAACCCCGGCAAGCGCGGCGCCGAGCCCAAAGCCGCCGCCGAGCCCACGCAATCTGCTGAGCCCGCGCCTACCCCCGACCCCACGCAGCCGGCCGCCGCGCCAGCAGCCAAAGCGGCTAAGGCAGCCAAAGCTAGCAAGGTCCCAGCGGCCCGGCCAGTTACCAAGGCGCTAGCGCCCCGCCCCGCTAAAGCCGCCCCTAAGCCCCATACGGCGGCGCCCAAAGCTACCGTGCCCACCGCCGCCCCGGCCGACGGGCCGACGCCCGCTTCAACTACAGCGCCGGTGAAAGCTAAAAAAGAACAAAAAGACAAGAAAGCGTCCAAGGCGCCGAAGCCCGACCCCACTCAGCCGCCCGGCAGCGGCAATTAATACCTGCGCCTTCGTCATGCACAAGCTCTTTCTCTGCGCCCTAGCGCTGCTGCTGGCCGGCCCCGCCGCGGCCCAGATAGCGCCCAGCAGCCCCACCCAGCAGCGCGCCGCCAACCGCCAGGCCCTGCGCGAAGCCCAGCAAGCCAACGTGCCCTATAAGGAATCGCACCTCACCGTGACGCGCCAGCAGCTAAAGCGCGGCAACGCCGAAGGCCCACCTGGCGTAGCTAGCGCCCGCCCCGGCGAAAGTAAGCGCCACGCTGGCTTGAAACTGCCCAGCTTGCGCCGACGTACTAAAACCGAACCCACCCCCTAATTTCGTAGTTAATTAATCGGCCGCTTTCCTTAGCGGCTCTCATGTGCCAATCCTTTTCCAACTTATGGCTACCCCCTGGCTTCCCCTCACGCAACCCGACCAATTGCCAGACATCGTGCAGGCTTCGCACGAACACCCGGTTCTCATTTTTAAGCACAGCACCACCTGCTCGATAAGCGCGGCGGCCAAGGCCAAGCTCGAGCGCCAGTGGCCCGAAAACTCGCTGCCCGCCAACACGCAGCTTTACTACCTCGATTTGCTGCACTACCGCCCTCTTTCGGGCCAGGTAGCCGAGGCGTTTGGCGTGCGCCACGAGTCGCCCCAACTGCTGCTCATCCAAGATGGCACCTGCACTTACAACGCCTCGCACATGAGCATTCGCCTTAGCGAAGCCAGCGAGGCCCTAGCCGCCAAATAACTAGTGCTCCCTATAGCAAAAAGCCGCCCCAGTAGCACTGGGGCGGCTTTTTGCTATAGGGAGCACAGCCCTAGCTGCTTATTTGAGTGCTGCGATAGTGGGCTTGTCCTGCTCAATCATGGACAGGTGGCCGCGTAAGGTGGGCAGCGTTTTGGCCGCGAAAGCGCGCAGTTCGGGCGAGGCGGCCTTAGTCGAGGCTTCCTCGTAGTCCTTGATGTCTTCCTTATGGTCGCTCTCCATCTTGCTCACGTACTCCTTATCCAGTGCGGTACCCTTCTGCGCGGTCACATCCTTGTAAACGCTTTGCGCGTCGTTGCCGAGCGTGGTGGGCAGCGTTACATTCAGCTTGGTGGCTAGGGCCTTTAGCTCGTCGTTGGCCTTGGTGTGGTCGGTTACCATCTGGCTGGCAATGGCTTTGGCCTGGGGCGACACCGCGCTTTTGGCCACCGCCTGGCCTAGCTGCACCTCCAGCATGCCGCCGCTGGCGGCCTTGGTCATAAACTTAGTGTCATATTCGCGGGCGTCTTTGAGGTTGCTACCGGCGGCGGTAGAATCGGGCGTACCGGCCTCAATTTTCTTCTCGTTCACGGCCTGGGCGTCTTTCACCGAGTCAGGGCTTGAGTTGCAGGCGGCGGTACCGGCCAGCAGCATAGCAGCCCATAAACCATTTAAAAACAACGTCTTCATCGTGAGGTAAGGTTAGGGCAGTATCTATTAAAGATGCGCAATGGACGCAGCTTTAGTTTACATAGCCATCTTGCTATCTTGCTTAGCCATCGACAGGTGGCCTTCGACCACGGGCAGCGTGGTGGCAATCCAATTTTTCAGGCCCGCATCTTTGGCCATTGTCTCGTGGGCTTTCAGGGTGTTAGCCGTTTTTTGGTGGTCGGCCACCATCTGCTGCACGTACTTGGTTTCAAACTCTTTGCCCGACAGCTTTTGCATGGTGGGCAGCATAGCTTTGTGGGCGGCGTCCATGTCGGTGGGTAGCGTCACGTTGGCTTTGGCCGCTATCGGCTTCAGGTTGGCCGTGCTCTTGGTGTGGTCGGCAATCATCTGGTTGGCATAGGCTTTCACCTGTCCCGACACGCCCTTCGACAAAGCCAGCTGGCTAAGCTGAATCTCGTTTTGGTCGGAGTGCGCGGCCGACTGCATAAACTCGGCGTCGTTGGCGTGGGGAGCGGTGGGGCCGTTGGGGTCGGCGCTGGCGGTGCCGCTCATAGATTTGCTCGAGTCGGTAGCCATCGGGCTAGCCATTTTGCCCGCCGCCGAGTCGCCCATGGCTGCGGTGCTTGCGGTATTCGAAGCTGGAGTAGTACTTGCAGCGCTGCCGGTGTCGGCATTGTTAGAAGAGCCGCAGGCGGTGAACAGCAGGAGGCTGGCACTGGCCAGCGGCAGCAGAATCGTTTTCATCGGGAGAAGGAATAAGTTGGATTATACCTGTTCTTACGTACCTGCGCTTCACAGAGTTTGATGTAAGTGAGTTAGTTATCCCCCAGGGCCGGCCCGCTAGCCTGGCGGCCGGCAAGTCGGCCTCACGCACTAGCCTCAACGCTACCGCCTGGTAATTGCCTGCTGCTATTTTGCTTGCCACCGTGCTAGCCCTGGGGCAAAGCGAGCTGCCGGGACTGGCATTGCCGCCGGGCTTTTTAGTTGCCGGGGGCCTAGGGGGCAGCCGTAGCCAGCAGGGCCTCGGCCAGCAGCAGGTCCTCGGGGGTGGTAATTTTCAGGTTGCGGTAATCGCCTTCCACCAGGTGCACTGGGCACAGGTCGTCCACCACGCTGGCGTCGTCGGTGAAGGTGGTCAGCTCGGGCAGGTGGTAGGCGCGGCGCAGCAAGTCCAGGTCGAATGTTTGGGGCGTTTGCATCAGGCGCAGGCGGCGGCGGTCGAGCGGCGACGAGCCGGCCGCGCCCAGCAGGCGCACCGAGTCTTTGGGCGGCACGGCCACGGCTACGGCCCGGTGCACGGCCGCCGCTTGGTAGGCGGCCTCCACCACCCCTAGGGGCACCAGTGGGCGCACCCCGTCGTGTACGGCTACCAGCGCGCCGCTGGGCGGGGCGGCGGGCAGCGCGGCCAGCCCCGCCTTCACCGAGGCCCAGCGCGTGGCGCCGCCCACCACCACGCGGTGGGGCGGCACGGCGGGGTAACTGGCCACCAGCTCCTGCCAGTACGCCACCTGGTCGAAGGGCAGCACCACTACGATTTCGGCTACGGCCAGCGCGGGCGCCGCAAAGCGCCGCAGCGTGTGCAGCAATACCGGCTCGCCCCGCAGCAATAAAAACTGCTTGGGCCGGTCGGCGCCCATGCGCAGACCGCTGCCGCCGGCCACCAGCACGGCGTAGCGGGGCAGGGCCACGGGCATACTCACTATATCTGTCATTGCGAGCGTAACAAAGTAGAGCGCGGCAATCGCACCGGAACGATACCAGCGCTAGCCAGGTGGGTCGTTCTGATGCGATTGCCGCGCTCTACTTTGTTACGCTCGCAATGACAGACGCAGTTTTTACTACAGAATGAGCATGGCATCGCCGAAGGCGAAGAAGCGGTATTTCTCCTTAATGGCTTCCTGGTAGGCTTCCATAAGCAGCTTGTAGCCGGCGAAGGCCGAGGCCATCATCACCAGCGTGCTTTCGGGCAGGTGGAAGTTGGTGAGCAACGAGTTAGCGATTTTGAACTCGTAGGGAGGGTAGATGAACTTGTCGTTCCAGCCCGAAGTCACCTTGATGCGGCTGCTGGCCGACAGTGATGCGTCGAGGGCGCGTAGCGAGGTGCTGCCGATGGCGCACACCTGCTTTTTGGCGTCAATCGACTTATTAACCACTTTCACGGCCTCGGGACCCACAAAAAACTGCTCCGAGTCCATGCGGTGCTTGGTCAGGTCCTCCACATCCACGTTGCGGTAGGTGCCCAGGCCCACGTGCAGCGTCACAAAGGCGCGCTCGACGCCCTTTATTTCCATGCGCTTCATTACCTCGCGCGAGAAGTGCAGGCCGGCGCTCGGGGCAGCCACAGCGCCAATGTGCTCGGCAAAAATGGTTTGGTAGCGCTCCTTGTCGGCGGGCTCGGTTTCGCGCTTCAGCACGTCCTTAGGTACCGGGGTTTCGCCCAGCTCGTGCAGGGCCTTGCGGAATTCCTCGTCGGTGCCATCAAACAAAAACTTGATGGTGCGGCCCCGCGAGGTGGTGTTGTCAATTACCTCGGCCACGATGTCGGACTCGCCGAAGTAGAGCTTGTTGCCCACCCGGATTTTGCGGGCCGGGTCCACCAGCACGTCCCACAGGCGGCCTTCCTTATTTAACTCGCGCAGCAAAAAAACCTCAATTTGGGCGCCCGTACGCTCCTTTTGCCCATACATGCGGGCCGGAAATACCTTGGTATCGTTGAAAACAAAGACATCGCCCTCCACAAAGTAGTCGAGGATGTCTTTAAATTGCTTGTGCTCAATCTGGCCGGTGGCGCGGTTCACCACCATCAGGCGCGACTCGTCGCGGTGGCGAGCCGGATGCGTGGCAATCAGCTCTTCGGGGAGTTCGAACTTGAACTCATGCAGTTTCATCGCCATGAGGGGCAGTACTAGGGGGAAGTTACCGAAAATTCGGGGGGCAAAGGTACGGCTTCTCGGGTAGATTGTTGACGAGGTGAGAGTTGGGCTCGTAACGAAATGTTGTGGTTGACGATTATGAGGGGCGTGACGTTCTTTGTTAGCGTTAGTAGCGCCCGTATCGCTTCTGTTCTATCTTTTCGGCTATGCTCCTCACCTTCCGCCTCGTACTCGAAAGCTTTGCCTTTGCCTGGCAGGCGCTGCGCACCAACTTGCTGCGCACCATCTTGTCGCTGCTGGGCGTCACGGTGGGTATTTTTTCCATCATTGCCGTCTTTATGGTGGTCGATTCGCTGGAAGCCAACGTGCGCAGCAGCATGAACTTTTTGGGCGACAAGGTTATCTACGTCAACAAGTGGCCCTGGATATTCGACTCCAGCACGCCCTGGTGGAAGTTCTTCAACCGGCCGGTGCCCACGGTGCGCGAGTTTCGGCAGCTGCAGCGGATGCTGCCTGCCGGCAGCCAAAAAGGGGTGGCCATTTTCGTGGCCAAGGGCGGCAACACCCTCAAGGCCGGCACCAACTCGGTGAGCGACTGCGCTTTGCAGGGCGTAAGCTACGACTACCGCGCCGTGTCGAGCGTGCCCATCGAACTGGGCCGCTACTTCACGCCGCAGGAGGTAGAGGCCGGCCGGCCGGTGGCCATCATTGGCGCTACCATTGCCAAAAACCTGTTTCCGCAGGGCGAGCCGGTGGGCCAACAGTTCAAAACGCACGGGCGCTACCTCACCGTTATCGGCGTGATGAAGGAGGAAGGCAAAAACCTGCTCGGCACCCCTAGCAACGACGCCAACTGCCTGATTCCTTACAGTGCCTTCGCCACCATTTATGCCCTGAGCAGCACCGGCATGGGCGGCCCCTCGCCCCAAATTGCCGTGAAGGGCCGCGACGACGACCCCGGCCTGCTGAACCTAGAAGCCGAAATGCGCGGCGACGTGCGTAGCATCCGCGGCCTCAAGCCCCGCGAGGAAGACAACTTTGCCCTTAACCGGCCCGAGATGGTGGCCGACGCCATCGGCAAGCTCTTCAGCATTATTGGGGTGGCGGGGGCCATTATTGGCTCGTTTGCCATGCTGGTGGGTGGCTTCGGCATTGCCAACATCATGTTCGTGTCAGTGCGCGAGCGTACCAACCTCATCGGCATCCAGAAGTCCCTAGGGGCCAAGAACTACTTTATCTTGTTTCAGTTTTTGTTCGAGGCCATTTTCCTGTGCGTGCTGGGCGGGGCCGCGGGCATTTTCCTGGTCTGGCTCATTACGCTAGTGCCGCAAGACAGCCTCGCGCTGTTTCTAAGCGCGGGCAACATCTCGCTGGGCCTGATGGTATCGGTGCTGATTGGGGTGCTGGCGGGCATCATTCCGGCGGTGCTGGCCGCCAACCTCGACCCGGTCATTGCCATTCGGGCCAAGTAGGGGTGACAAAAGGGTAGATGGTCTAAGGTAGGGTAATGTTGTACTTACTAATAACAATTTTGAGGCGAACAGTGGGCATTTCAGGCTTCTTACCGAAGTAGGATTTGGCTATTTGGTACTAATCTTAAAAATTTGGTCTTCCTGCCCTGACTCATTCTTCTGTTTAGCCAGCAGTTCAAAGCCATACTTTTCGTAGAGTCCTTCTTCTCGGCTGGCTACATAAACCGTTTGAAAGTTCAACGTTCTGGCATAGTCTAAAGCAAATCGAATCAGCATCTCGCTAATTCTATGTCCCCGGTAGGCCTCGCCCACAAAAACAAACCCAATAAAAGGGGTATAGTCAACGGCAGGTAGACCATCGGTTTTAGCTAGGGTGCAATAACCCGCTATGGCGTCTCCCTGATGCGCGACAAAAACGCGTTCCCACTCAGAAAATCTATGCTCTCGCATCAGGTTAGCTAAACTAAGTCCGGCCTTCCAAGAACACTGTTGCGCATACTCTGCCACCGACTGCCACCGGGCATTGTCAGAAGTTAACGCTTCTATTTGCATGTTTATTAGTTGACGATGGGCTAAAATAATACGCGGTTGTAGTATCGATAATAATTTTAATTACTGAACTGTGGCTAATATAAGGGCTCTACATTAGTCACTAGTGCTTAGGCTACCACCGACAAAAGAACGCCATTCCGAGCTTGCCGAGGAATCTCACGCGCCCTTTGCGAATGGTACAACGACGCGGCCGAGGTTCGTCGGCAAGCTCGGAATGGCGTTCTAACTTTCCACGTTCTCGCCTTATCTTTGCGGCCTTGTTTTTTTCCGCCCCGCTTCCAGGAGCCGGGGTTTTTTATTTTTCCTGCCCTGGAAGTTGTAGGTTATGTCTAAGCTAAAAAAAACCAGTAAAACCAAGCTTGCCGACGAAGCCCTGAACGGGGGCTCGGGCAAGACCATCGTGCAGCCCAACGTCAACGACAACAAGCTGACCAGCATCACGGAGCTGCGCGACAAAACCGGTGCCCAGCCCAAATCCACGCCTGACCCCGACGAGCAGCGCATCCGCCAGGCGTTTGTGGACAAGGACTGGAACGAGATTAAGATTGCCGATAGCTGGCAGATTTTCAAGGTGATGGCCGAGTTTGTGGAGGGCTTCGAGAAGATGTCCAAGATTGGCCCCTGCGTGAGCATCTTCGGCTCGGCCCGCACCAAGCCCGACAATCCCTATTATAAGCTGGCCGAGGAAATTGCCTCCAAGCTGGTGCGCCACGGCTACGGCGTGATTACGGGCGGCGGCCCCGGAATTATGGAAGCCGGCAATAAGGGCGCCCGCGCCGAGGGCGGCAAGTCGGTGGGCCTCAACATTGAACTGCCCTTCGAGCAAACCCACAACCCCTACATCGACTCGGACAAGTGCATCGACTTCGACTACTTTTTCGTGCGCAAGGTAATGTTTGTGAAGTACGCGCAGGCCTTCGTGGGCATGCCTGGCGGCTTCGGCACCATCGACGAGCTGTTTGAGGCCCTGACGCTGATTCAAACCAAAAAAATCGGGCGCTTCCCGCTGGTGCTAGTGGGCTCGGCCTACTGGGGCGGCCTCTTCGAGTGGATTAAGAACGTGATGCTCAACGAGGAGCACAACATCTCGCCCGAAGACCTGGACCTGGTGCACCTGGTGGACGACGCCAGTGAGGCCGTCAAAATCATCGACGACTTCTACCACAAGTACTCGCTCTCGCCCAACTTCTAGGGCCCGCGGTGAATTAATACCTGACCTGGCGGCCAAAGTAGCCGCCGGGTCAGGTGCGTCAGCCTCACTGGCTTCGCGGCCCTAGGCCCTTTGTTTTCAAAAAGTGGTCGAGGGCAACGAAGGCTAGTCCGGCCAGCCGGAAACACGCCAGCACCAGCCCGGCATTGCCAAACACGCGCGGGTAGCCTGCCCCACTGCCGCCCCCTAGGCCCCCGCCGCCACCCGCACCGAAGAGGCCCGCACCACCAGCTGGGGCACCAGCTGCAGCTGCACGATGCGGCCGGGGTCGGCGGGCCCGTCGAGGGCGGCGAGCAAGGTGCTGATGAGGTCTTCGGCCATCGCCTCCATGGGCTGGGCTACCACCGTGATGGGGGGCGAGTAGAGGCGGAATAAGTCATTGTCGTCGAAGGAAACCACGGCCAGCTGCTCGGGAATGCGCCGGCCCAGGTTGCGCAGCGCCTCCAGGCCGTACACGCCCAGGTAGTTGGTGGCGAAGAGCACCGCGTCGCAGGCGGGGTGCGCCGCGAAGAAGGCCTGCAGCTCCTGCACCAGCGGCTCGGGCTCCTGCGGATACGCGATTTCGTGCACCAGCTCGGGTAGGCGGTGCTCGCGCAGGGCCTGGGCGTAGCCCTGCCGGCGGGCCGCCATCTGGGTTTGGCCCAGCTGGGTAATCACCAGCGCCACCCGCCGGAAGCCCTGGGCCAGCAGGTGCTGGGCGGCCTGGTACATGCCGGTGGCCCCGTCTACCACCACGGCGTTGGTGAGCACGCCGGGCAGCAGGCGGTCGAAGAGCACCAGGGGCTTGCCGCGCCGCACCAGGGCGCCCACCTCGGACTCTACCCCGTTGGGCAGCGCTAGGATGTAGCCATCCACGTGCCGCTCCTCAAACATGGTGAGCAGGTCCAGGGTCTTGGCGGTGCTGTTGTTGGTGCTGCAGTAAATGATGCGGTAGCCGCGGGCCAGGGCCTTTTTCTCGATGAGGGCCGCCACGGTGGCGAAGAAGGGGTTGGCAATGTCCTCCACCATCAGCCCGATGACGTGGGTTTTGCCGGTGCGCAGGCTCTTGGCCAGCTGGTTGGGCTTGTAGCCTACTTCGTCTACGTAGGCCAGCACCCGCTGGGCCAGTTCGTCGCTGATGCGCTTTTCCTTGGCCTTGCCGTTGAGCACCAGCGATACCGTGGCAATCGACACATCGAGGTGCTGGGCAATGTCATGAATGAGTATTTTCTTTTTCAAATCTGAGCGCTGGGCAAATAAATTCCGAAGTGCAGGTATGCCCCTAGCCCCTTCCGGGCGGGAAGGGGCTAGGAGCCGGCTGCCAAAACAACTAAGCTTGCAAGTTTGCTTATCGCTAATACACCTCCTTGGGCCGGTTAGCGGCGGCCGCGCCAAATATCTTGTTCGGTTGTGAGCCCATAATGAGCTGAAGGGTGCCGCCGGCTACTACGTCGCGGTGCAGCAAATAGCTATTGGCATACGGCTTGCCGTTGAGCGTAGCCGATTGAATGTAAATATTTTGCGGGCTGTTGTTGAGCGCTTCCATCACGAAGGTTTTGCCCTTGGGCAGCCGGATGGTGGCCTTGTTTACCACGGGGCTGCCCAGCACGTAGGCCAGGCTGCTGGGGCTGACGGGGTAAAAGCCCATGGCCGACATGATGTACCAGGCGCTCATCTGCCCGCAGTCCTCGTTGCCACTGATGCCGTCGGGCTTATCCAGGTACATCTCGTGCAGCACCTGGCGCACTTTTTCGGCGGTTTTCCACTGCTGGCCGGCGTAGGCGTAGAGGTAGGTGGTGGCGTGGCCGGGCTCGTTGCCGTGCGCGTACATGCCGATGAGGCCCGAGATGTCGGGCGAGGCGCTCTCGCCCAGGCTGCCCTGCACGATGAAGAGGCTATCGAGCTTTTGGGTGAACGCGGCATCCGAGCCAAACAGCTTGATGAGCCCCGGCACGTCGTGGGGCACCAGCCAGGTGTACTGCCAGGCGTTGCCCTCGGTGTAGGGGTTCATGCGGTGGATGCTCTGGAACGGGTTGAAGGGCAGCTGGTACTGACCGTCGGCGGTGAGGCCGCGCATGAAGCGGGTTTTGGGGTCGAAGTACTTTTGGTAGTACTTGGCACGCTGGCTGTAGGTGGCGTAGGCTTGCTGGTCGCCCAGCTTCTTGGCCACCTGCGCAATGCTCCAGTCGTCGATGGCGTACTCCATGGCCTTGGCCACCGACTCGTTTTCCTTATCGGCCGGAATGAACCCTAGGGTCTTCACGTACTGCGTACCTTGGTCGTCGCGGGTGCTCGATACTTTCAGGGCGGCCAGCACCTGCTGGCCATCGAGGCCGGGCGTGCCTTTGAGGTAGGCCTCGGCCAGCACCGGCACGGCGCTGTAGCCCACCATGGTGTTGGTTTCGTTGCCCATCAGGTGCCAGATGGGCAGCTTACCCTGCTGCCGGCCGATGGCCAGCATGGCTTGCATCATGTCGGGCACGCGCTCGGGCTGGGCTAGCGTAAAGAGCGAGTGCTCCGTGCGATAGGTATCCCAGAGCGAATACGTAGTGTAGTTGTTGAACGAGGCCTTAGGGTATATGCGGCCGTCGGTGCCGCGGTAGTCGCGGTTGGCATCGTTGAAGAGGGCGGGCGCAAACCAAGCGTGGTAGAGCGCGGTGTAGAAGATGCGCCGCACTACCGGGTCGGGGCTTTCGATGGCGATTTTGCCCAGCTCCTGCTCCCACTGGCCGTCGGCCGCCTTTTGCACGGCGGCAAAGTCCCAGCCCGGAATTTCAGCCTGAATATTGGCCAGCGCGTTGGCGGTGCTCACCGGCGAAATGCCTACTTTTAGCAGCAGCGGCGCGGTAGGCGCCTTGGCCCAAGTGAGCACGCCCTTCACGGCGGGGCCCTGGCCGGTTTTGCCCCCTAGGGCCTGCGCCTCGTTGAAGAGGGCGAACGCGGGCACCGGCGCCGACACCTTGACGGCGAAGAATAGCTGCTGGTGGTTGGCCCAGCCGTGCGAGAAGCGGTGGCCGATAAACGTTTGGGCATCCACCTGCTCCAGCTGCGTATCGGTGGCCTTGTCGTCTACGCCCTCCTTGAGGTCGATAATGATGCGCGCCGGCTGGCCGCCCGCCTGCGGGAAGGTGTAGCGGTGCATGCCCACCCGCGCGGTACTCGTCAGCTCGGCCCGGATGCCGTAGTCGTCCAGGGTGACGGCGTAGTAGCCGGGCCGGGCCACTTCGCGCTGGTGCGAGTAGCGCGAGAGGTAGCCCTGGTGCGGGGCTTTCTGCTGGCCCTTATCGGTTTTGAGCGCGCCGGTGTAGGGCATAATGAGCACGTCGCCGAGGTCGGAGGCGCCGGTGCCGCTAAGGTGGGTGTGCGAAAAGCCCGTGAGCAGGCTATCAGAGTAGTGGTAGCCCGAGCACCAGTCCCAGCCCTTAAAGATGTTTTGGGGCCCGAGCTGCACCGCCCCAAACGGCACGTTAGCCCCGATGAAAACGTGGCCGTGCCCGCCAGTGCCGATGAGCGGGTCGACGAACGAGGTCAGCCGCTGCGCGGAGGCAGGCGCAATGCCGGCCAGCGCCAGGCCGGCAGCCAGCCCCCACGCCAGCGGCGGGCGGACCAGAAAAGAACGCCGGGAACCAGTAAAGACAGTTGCCATACTAAAGAGTCAAAAGGGTGGGAAACATAGGACTGAAGCCTACCCGCGCGGGTAACCGGCCCCCCAAACGTGTGCGTTGCGCAGTCTTCGCAATTAAGGGCAGACCACCAACTAGTTCGAATGGGTAAGCAAATATGCTAAAATGTTTAAGCAAAATTTGGTGGCATTGAAAAAAATTTAGATATTTCCCCAGAAATTCATGGCTAACTCCTCCATTTAATTTGGTTAACTAGTTAGAATTGTGGCCCTAGGCTATTGCCAACCAGAAAGGCTTACTAGTGGTGTTTCGACTACTTAAGCTGATTTTCTAATACTTTTCTAGCAAAAGTTGATACTTTAATTTAACGGCCCCATTTTTTCGGCCGCCAATTAGCTCCTCACTCTTTTTTGGTGCCAGCTTAGCTGGTTTTGCTTCGCTTCCTAGCCTACTGCCTATTGGGTTAGTCAAGGGTTCTGTTTTTTTTGATTTGCTAAATCATTTTAGCAAATGCTAGTTGCTTGTTAAGCAACCGTTTGCCCAGTTGTTTTTTAAGTCCCACCCAATTCCCTTTTCCGTATGTTCAATTCTTTATCTCGAAAAAGCTTGCGGGGCCTGCCCCTACTGCTGCTACCGGCGATAGGGCTGCCCCTCTCGCAGGCGTCTGCCCGGGGTGCCGCAGCTGGCGCCTACTACCGCACCCCGCGCCTAGCGGTGGCAGCTGTTACGGTGCAGGGCATCGTGACCGATGAAAAAGGCAACCCCCTGCCCGGCGCCACGGTAGTGCTCAAGGGCAACTCCAGCGTGGGCGTTAGCTCGGATGCCGACGGCAAGTTCTCGCTCTCGGTGCCCGACGGCAACGCGACGCTGGTAATTTCGTCGGTGGGCTACATAGCGCAGGACATTGCGCTGGCCGGACGCACCAACGTTACGGTGCAGCTAGTGACGGACAACAAGGCGCTCGACGAAGTGGTGGTAGTGGGCTACGGCACCCAAAAGCGCTCGGACCTGACCGGCGCCGTGGGCAGCGTGAAAGCTGCTGAGCTAACGGAGCGCCCGGTGGTAAACGTGGCGCAGGGCCTGCAGGGCCGCGTGGCGGGCGTAGACGTGTCGCTCAACTCGGGGCAGCCGGGCGGCGCCCCGCAGATTCGGGTGCGGGGCTACAGCTCCATCTCGGCCGGCAACGACCCGCTCTATGTGGTAGACGGCGTATACTGGCGGCAGGGCATCACCACGCTCAACCCCAATGATATCGAGAGCATTGAGGTGCTTAAGGATGCCTCGGCCACGGCCATCTACGGGGCGCAGGGCAGCAGCGGCGTAATTCTGGTAACGACCAAGCGCGGACGCAAGGGCAGCACGGTGTCGTACGACAACTACGCGAGTATCAGCACCCTGGCCCGCAAGCAAAGCGTGCTCAATGCGCGCGAGTTTATGGCCACCGAGGACTTGGCCTACCAGAACATCCAGAAGTATGACCCCACGGGCTGGGCGGCCGGCGTGTACGCTAGCAAGGACCCCACCATCAAGCGCCGGGCCCTGACGGCGGCTAATAGTACCCACCCGCTGTTCGACGATGCCCTGAACCCGCTTTACGACGTGGACTGGCAGAAGGAAGCCACGCAAACCGGGGTGGCCCAGAGCCACAACCTCGCGTTTTCGGGCGGCAGCGACCAGCTCACCTACGGGCTGTTTCTGAACTACACCAACGCCAACGGCATCATTCGCAACACCTACCAGAAGCGCTACCAGGCCCGCCTGACGATAGACAACCAGGTGAAGAAGTGGCTGAAAGTGGGCGGCACCATCAACTACGCCAATATTGAAGACCGCCTGGGCAACCGCTTTACGGGGGGCAACAATATTCCGCGCATGATGATTGAGATGATTCCCATCGTGCCCATTCAGTACGCCGACGGCACGTATGGCAAGCGCCAGGACTACCCCGACATGGAAAGCGGCGACAACCCGGTGGCCATTGAGCGCGAGGACACGGAAATAACCCGCAACCAGACGTTCTCGGGCAACTTTTATGCCCTAGGCACCATCACGCCCAGCCTCACCTTCCGCACCGTGTTCGGGGCCAACGTCAGCTCGCAGCTCAACCCCTACTTCGCCAGCAACCTCATTCAGCTGCGGGGCCAGCGCAACCTGGCCGGCATCGATGCCTTTGATGGCAAGAGCGTGCAGTGGCAGAACTACCTGACCTACAACAAGCAGCTTAATACCGACAACGCGCTGAACGTGGTGGTGGGCATCGACGCCTCGAAGTACTGGAGCCAGAGCCTGGGCGCCAGCACCAATGGCCTGCTCGACAACGCCTACGGCTACTATAACCTAGGGGTGGGCGCGACGCCCAACACGCCCAACTCTGACTACGAGGCCTACCAGCTGCTCTCGTACTTTGCTAGGGCCAACTATACCTTCCGGGACCGCTACATCCTGACCGTGACCGACCGCGTGGACGGCGCGTCGCGCTTCGGGGTCAACTCCAAGTACGCTAACTTCCCGTCGGGCGCCGTGGCCTGGCGCATCTCGCAGGAAGACTTCCTGCGCGAAAACCCCACCCTCACCGACCTGAAACTGCGCTTCGGCTACGGCCGCACCGGCAACAGCAACTTCGGCAACTACAGTTCGCTCGACCAGCTGGGCAGCAACCAGTACGTGTTTAACGGCACGCGCACCTCGGGCATCACCACCGGCTCGCTGGGCAACCCCGGCCTGGAGTGGGAGCGGGCTGGCCAGTTTGACCTGGGCCTGAACGTGGGCTTGTGGCAAAACCGCGTCGCCTTTGAGGCCGACGTGTACCAGCGCACCACCACCGACCTGCTGCTCAATGCCCCGATACCGCAGTCGAGCGGCTACGGCAGCATTATCCGCAACATTGGCAGCGTGCGCAACCGCGGCCTCGAGCTGAGCTTAAACACGACCAACATCCAGGGCAAAAACTTTACCTGGTCAACCACTTTCAACATCTCCTTCCTCCAAAACCGGGTATTGGCCCTAGGGCAGGCGGGCGACGATATCTTCCCCGGCCCGTACTTCCTCAACCAAACCAACGTGCTGCGGGTGGGCGAGCCAGTGGGCTCGCTCTACGGCCTCATTCGGGAGGGCACCTGGAGCACCGCCGAGGCCGACCAGGCCCTGAAATACAACCGCTTGCCCGGCGATTTGAAGTTTAGGGACGTGAACGGCGACGGGCAGATAAATGACGCCGACCGCGTGATTCTGGGCAAGAACATTCCCACGGGTTTTGGCAGCTTCATCAACACCATTCGCTACAAGGGTTTCGACTTGCTGGTGGACATCCAGTTCACCTACGGCAACAGCAACCTGAACCTGACCGAGCACTCGGCCCAGGACCGCACCGGCCAGGCCAACAGCTACAGCCGCGCCTACTACGACGCCTGGACGCCCACCAACCAGAACACGAGCATTGCCCAGGTGCGGCCTTCCTACGTGCGCTACGACACCACCATCGACTCCTACAAGGTGGAGGACGGCTCCTTCATCCGGGGCCGCAACGCGGTGCTGGGCTACAACTTCTCGTCGAAGGTGCTGGACGCCATCAAGATTTCGCGCCTGCGGGTGTACGTCTCGGCCCAGAATTTCTTCCTCCTCACGAAGTACACCAGCTACGACCCCGAAACGAACACCTTCACCGGCAACGCTTTCTCGCAGGGCATTCAGTTTTTCGACTACCCCAAGGCGCACACCTACACGGCCGGCCTGAACCTCTCCTTCTAATTGCCCACCCCCTTGTCCTATGTTATCTAGAACCCGATTACTTGCGAAGGCCCCCGCGGCCCTAGGGGCGGCGCTGCTGCTAACGGTGGCCTCCGGCTGCTCCGACTTTCTGAAGCAGGACGTGCGCTCGAGTTTGACCCCCAGCACGTACTTCGCCAACGCCGACCAGGCCCAGGCGGCCATCAACGGCCTCTACGACAACCTGCGCATCATGAGCAGCACCGACGTGGGCTACGGCGAGTCGATGTGGGTGGGGCTGGAGCTGTTTGCCCAGCACGCTACCAGCCTCGGCCAGAGCCAGTTCAACAACCAGATTCTCAACCAAACGCTCGACGCCGCCAACCCCTACTTCTCCAGCATGTGGAACGGGGCCTACTACGGCATTGCCGCGGCCAACTTGTCGCTGGCCCGCATTCCGAGCGTGAGCATGGATGAAACCCAGAAGAAAGCGCTGCTGGGGCAGGCCTATTTCGTGCGGGCGTTTTTGTATTACCACCTCGTGCGCCTCTACGGCGACGTGCCGCTGATTACGACCCCCCTCGATGGCAACAGCCCCGACCTATACCCGACCCGCGCCGCGCAGGCCGACGTGTATAAGCTCATTGTGAGCGACTTGCAAGCGGCCGAAACGGCCGGCTTACCCCTGGTAGACCGCACGGGCCGCATCACGCAGAGCGCCGCCAAGTCGCTGCTAGCCAGCGTGTACCTGACGATGGCCGGCTACCCGATGCAGCAGAAAGCCAACTACGCGCTGGCCGCCGCCAAGGCCGCCGAGGTAATCGACGCGGGTAACTATCCGCTGTTCAGCAACTACCTCTCGCTGCACAACAACGCCGATAAGAACGGGGGCGAGTTGATTTTGCAGGCCCAGTACCAGTTTGGCATCGCCACCAATGCCATCAGCCCGCTCATCGTGCCCTACTTCGCGGGCATCTCTAACTACAACGACGAGTTCGGGGCGCTCATCCCCACCAACGGATTCTTTAACACCTACGAAAGCGGCGATTTGCGCGCCCAAGAGCGCCAGTTCTACTTCTCGTCGTACCCGCGCTTCAAAGCGCCCGCCGGCACGGTTAACTTCAACGCCCACGCGCTGTACAAGTACTTCCATTTGGAAAGCGCGCTGAGCACCGTTACGCCCGATTGCGACGAGAACTGGACCTTGCTGCGCATGCCCGAGGTAATGCTCATTTACGCCGAGGCCAGCAACGAAGCGGGCACCGCGCCCGCCAAAGCCTACACCCAGCTCAACGCCATTCGGAGCCGGGCCCAGCTGCCTGCGCTCAGCGGCCTGAGCCAGGACGCCTTCCGCACGGCCGTGTGGAAAGAGCGCTACCACGAGCTGGCCTACGAAAACAAGGCGTACTTCGACATTCAGCGCACCCGCAAAGCCTACAACGTGGCGGGCAATAGCTTTGTGGACGCGGTCGGCTTCAAGAACGAGGTAGGCAATGCGTTCCAGGCGAAATACCTGCTCTGGGGCATCCCAACTTCCGAAATCAATACCAACGGCAAGCTGACCCAAAACCCCGGCTACTAGGTTTTGGCTAATCAGCCCATAAGCACGCTTTGCTCATCTAGCGTCCGCTTGCCGAAGCATCTTTACTACGCCGCTAAAGTTGCTAGCCCACCGGCCCGGTAGAGATGCTACGGCAAGCGGACGCTAGATGAGCAAAGCGTGCTTTCATTTTTACTCCCTTTTGCCCCACCCGTGGTTAAGATTTTCCTGCTTTTGTCCGCGCTGGCCCTAGGGCTGCCAGCGGCGTCCGCCGCCCCGCAAGCCCTCGGCCCAGTGGTGCCCCTAGGCCGCGACTCGCTCACCAAGCAGGGCTACACGCTGGTTTTCATCAATCAGGACTCGGCCCTAGCGCCCGCTACCAAGCAGCGCATGACGAACGCCTTCTTCACGGTGTATCCGCAAGAGGCTAAGCGCTTTAACAAGCAAACGCGGCGCCGGGTGGTGTTCTTCGTGAACCCGGCCTACCAGGGCGTGGCCGCCACCGACCGCGGCATAGTGGACTACAGCCCCAAGTGGCTGCGCGAGCACCCCGAAGACATTGACGTGGTGACGCACGAAGTCATGCACATCGTGCAGGCCTACCCCAACGACAGCGCGCCCGGCTGGCTCACCGAGGGCATTGCCGACTACGCCCGCTACCGCTACGGCGTGAATAACCAAGCCGGCAACTGGAAGCTGCCCGACTACCAAGCCGGCCAGCGCTACACCAACAGCTACCGCATTATGGCGCGCTTCCTGGTGTGGGTTGAGCAGCACGGCCACCCTAGGGTGGTGGATGAGCTAAACGCCGCCGCCCGCACCCGCACCTACACCCCGGCCATCTGGCAGCAGCAAACCGGCAAAACGCTCGACGAGCTATGGGCCGCCTATACGGCCGCGCCGGCCGTGCAGCTTAGCTACCGCTAGGGGCCTAGGGTATTTAATAAATAAAAAGAACGTCATGCCCATCTGGCGTCCGCGCAGCCGAAGC
>JBPBPH010000008.1:0-38841 GCA_050954355.1 Janthinobacterium lividum | reverse complement strand
GAATTTCGCTTCAATCATCGCTACCAAGACCTTTACAAAGTCCTGCTTAAAGAACTTCGTCAACACCCCCTAAATTCTGGTTCTGCTTCCTAAGCCCCAAGGCAAATACCGCGTGGTTGCGCGCCTTCAGGGCCCAATCCAGCTCGTTGATGCTGTCGGGTAGGTTGTAGGAGTTGCTGGCGCCCTGCTTGGTACGCAAAAACTCGTCGCCCAGCGGCAAAAACGGGATGCCCTGCGCCGTGAACACGATGGTGTTGCTCAGGGCGTCCATGCGCGTCAATTCTTCTTCGGTGGCGGTGGGGTGGGCCACGCGCAGCTTGTCCCAGAGCACGCGGTCGTCGTGGCAGGCCACGTAGCTGAGGGCCTGGCCGGGCTGGGTAGCCCAGGGCGCCTTGCTGGAATTAACCCTTTGGTAGTCGAGCTGCGGGTGGCGCACGGCGCCCACAATGCCGAACTTCACGCTTTCCTCCAGCCCCGGCTGGCCGCCCACGAAGCCGCCCTCGGCCTGGCGGGCGTAGTGGCCCTTCACGCCGTCGCGCAGCTCGTCGCCAAACGCGGCGATGCCCGGCAGCTGGGGTAGGTTGGCCTTCACGGCGCGCTGGGTTTCGGGCAGGGGGCTAGGGCCGGCCGCCCAGCCCTCGCCGTACACCAGCAGCTGGGGGCTCACCGCGTCGAGGGCCCGGCGCACGGCGCGCATGGTTTCGAGGTCGAGCACGCCCATGAGGTCGAAGCGGAAGCCATCGACGTGGTAGGCGCGGGCCCAGTAGCTGACGGCCGCTACGATAAGCTGGCGCACCATGGGCCGCTCCGAGGCCACCTCGTTGCCGCAGGCCGTGGCGTTGGAAAGCGACCCATCAGGATTATGGCGGAAGTAGTAGCCGGGCACCAGTTGCTCGAAAGCGCTGGTGCCCGCGTCGGCCACGTGGTTGAACACCACATCCGAAATGACCCCTAGTCCCTGCTGGTGCAAGCTCATTACCAGCTGCTTGTATTCGTTGATGCGCACGGCCGGGTCCTGAGCATCGGTGGCGTACGAGCCCTCGGGCACGAAGTAGTTGCGCGGGTCGTAGCCCCAGCTGTAGCGGCTGGCGCTGGGTGGCCGGGCTTCGTCGATGGCCGCGAAATCATTGGTGGGCAGCAGGTGCAGGTGCGTCACGCCCAGGTCGAGGGCGTGCTGCACACCGGTGCTCACGCCGCCCGGCCCGGTGGTGTGGCGCTCGGTGAGGCCCAGGTACTGGCCCCGGTGCCGGATGCCCGAAGTGGCCGCCGCCGAGAGGTCGCGCACGCTCACCTCGCCAATGAGCGCGTCGGTGGGGTGGGCCAGGGGCGGGCGGCGGTCGGCGGCCCAGCCGGCCGGGGCGGCGCGGGCGGGGTCGAGCCAGGCGGCGCGGCGGCCGTTTACGCCCACGGCGCGGGCGTAGGGCTCGCACACCTCGGCCATGAGGCGCGGGCCGATGGTGGCCTGCACGGTGTAGAAGCCGCTGGTGCCGGGCGGCAGGCGCAGTACCCAGGTGCCGCTGGGGCCGCGCTGCAGGGCGTGGGTGGCCCTAGGGCTGCCGCCGCTGCCCGCCGCGTACAGGCGCAGGCGCAGGGCGGCGGCCGTGGGCGCCCACACGCGCAGGGTGCCCGCGCCGGTGCGCTGGTCGAAGGTCAGGCCCAGGTCGGCGCCGGCGTAAACGGGGTAGTGGGCGGGCGAAAAATCGAGCACGGCGGCGGGAGCAGAAGCGGTAGGAGGAGCCGGCTGGGTTACTTGGGCCAGTGCCGGCTGGGCCAGCAGCGCCAGGCCCAGCGCGCCGAGCAGCACCGCCCGCGCCGAACGGCCTAGGGCCCCTGCCGCCCGGCGGCGCGAAGAAACCGCCCGCTTGGCCGACTCAACGGCCGCGTTAGCCGAGCGCGGCCGCGCGGCGTGCCACTCCAAAGAGATTTTTGGCCTCTGGCTAAGGTGAAGGCCTAGGGAAGGGGCTTCATGCCAGGTTTTTAAAGGGCCGCTAAACTTACGGGCCAGCAACGAATCGGACTGCACTGAATGGGGAAAAGCTACGTGATGAGTACCGGCCCAAAGTTCGGCCGGCCAGTAAAACTACCCAATTGGTTTTTGCCATGACGCCCTTCACCCCCACTGCCGCGCCCGATTTTCTGGCCCTCACCTATCGCCCCGACCTGCACCTGCTGTTCAGCCGCTGGCAGCGGCCGGTGTCGTGCGCCGAGTTTCGGCAGGGCTACCGCGCCACCTTGGCCCTGGCCCTGGCCGTGGGCTGCCCCTACTGGCAGGTAGACTTGCGGGGCCGCAACGCCCCCGAAACCGAAACTCAAAAGTGGCTGACCAGCAAATTTTTGCCTCGCCTGGCTGATAAGCTGGGCACGCCCGTTTACCTAGGCTACCTGCTTTCGCCGCAGCTGCTGCACCAGCTCGCGCCAACCGAAGGCACCCTCAACGGCGCCGCGCTGCCGCCCACTACCGCCCCAACCGCCGATAGGCACCGGGTAGCGTTTTTTGCCGAGGAAGGGCCTCTCACCGCCTGGCTCGGCCAGTGCCAGCACCGCAGCCAGGCCGAGCTGGCGCCGGCCGGCTTCAGGCCGCCGCGGGCAGCGTAAAGGTGAAGCAGCTGCCGTGCCCCGGCTGGCTCTCGACCCACAGCTGCCCGCCCTGCGCCGTAATGAACTCGCGGCTGATGCTGAGCCCTAGGCCCGAACTGCCCCGCAAGGGCCCGCCAGCCGGCGCGGCCAGGCTGCCAAAGCGCTGAAAAATGCGCTGGTGGTGCTCCTTGGCAATGCCGGGGCCCTCGTCCTCCACGCTCACCTGCACCATCTCGCCCCAGGGCACCACCCGCACCGTGAGCGCCGCGCCGTGGGGCGAGTAGCGAATGGCGTTGGCCAGCAGGTTGATGAGCACCCAGGTGGTTTTTTCCACGTCGGCCAGGGCCGGGGGCAGGGGCTCGGCCAGCAGCACGCGCAGCGCCAGGCTCTTGTCCGTGAGCTGGGCGCGCACCGTGTCGGTGGCGTAGCGCACCACCTCGGGCAGCGGCACGGCCCCCAGGCTGAGGCGAATTTCCTTGCCCGCGTCGAGCCGTGCCACCTCAATGAGCTGGCCCACCATGCCCAGCAGCCGCTGGGTTTCGGCCCGAATGCCGTCGGCTATTTCCTGGCGCCGCTCGGGCCCTAGGCGCTCGTCGCGCAGCAGCATGAGGCTGAGGTTGATGCTAGCCAGCGGCGTTTTTAGTTCGTGGCTCACCGTGGCCAGAAACTCCGACTTCACCTGGTCGAGGTTTTTGAAAGCCGACACATCGCGCAGGCACAGCACGTGCCCGGCCGGCACGGCCTGTTCCAGCTGCTCGTTATACTCCTGCACCGGGCTGATGCTGAGCTGGTAGTGCCGGTTTTCGCCGTGGGGCCGCACCGTAAAGATGGGCCCGCCCGCCTCCGTGAGGGCGGCCTCATCGGCGGGGTCGGGCGTGGTCCAGGCCGCTTCGAGGGCGGCCAGCACCCGCAGCCACTCGCGCAGCATGGGGCAGCTGGCGGCCACCTGGGCGGCGGGCTGGTCGAGCAGAGCCGGGGCGGGCAGCCCCAGCAGCTGGCAGGCCACGGGGTTGGCCAACACAATGAGGCCATGCTGGTCGATGAGCAGCAGGCCCTCGTCGAGGCCGCGCACGAGGCTGTTGGTGCGGTTTTGCTGGCTGATGAGTTCGGCCAGGGTGGCGCGGCGCTCATCTTCGGCCTGGCGCAGCACCCGGTTGACGGCGGCGGCCACGGTGCCCACCTCGTTGTTTTTGACCACCGCTACCCTAGTAGCCGGGCCAGGCCCCGCCACGCGCTCCACGTCGGCGGTGAGGCGGTGCAGCGGGCGCGTGACCAGCCGCGGCAGCCGCACCATCAGCGTGATGCCCAGCAGGGTGCTGATGCTCAAGAACAAGAATACCGCCTGCTGGGCCAGCCGCGCATTGGCCGCCTGCACCGGCGGTGCTTCGCTCTCAAGCTGGTGAATGGTGAACACCACGTAGCTGCCCAAGCTCAGCAGCAAGCCCAGCATGATGAAAACGCCCAGGCGAATTTGGGTTTTTAAGGACATGGATTAAAGTAGCAAGTAGCTTGGACTCCGCGAGGCCAAGCTACTACTCGCGCTTAGTATGTATTCATTACAGCGCCAGCTCCAGGCCCTCTTCGGCCACGTGAAAGCCCTGGCGCAGCACCTCGCGCCGCTCGGGGCTGTCGGGGGCCAGCAAGGGGTTGGTGTGGTTGAAATGGATGAAGTAGACCTTGGCGCGCTCGGCGGGGCCTAGGGCAGCCAGCAGCTTCAGGGTTTCTTCCACGAAGGGATGCGGCACCTCGGCCATGTCGCGCGCAATTTCGCCGTTGCGGTAAAAGGTGGCGTCGAGCAGCACGTAGTCGGCGGCTTTGATGACGGCGGGCAGGCTCTGCGGCCACTTGCTCCACTTGTCGATGTCGGGGATGAAAACAACCTTTTTGTGTTGCCCCGCAATCTCGAAGCCCACCGTTTCGGTAAACTCGTCGCGGTGCGGCACCAGAAACGGCCGCACTTTCAGCTGCGGATTGAGCACGATTTCCTGGCCGGCCGCCAAGGGGCGCAGCTGCACGTTGTGCAGCGCCACGAGCTGGCTCCAGGGTGCGTTTTTGGTCAGAAACTCGGCCATGCGCGGCATGGCGTACACGGGCACGGCGCTGGCCCCGGCCGCCTCGCGCCCCAGGTATAGCAGGCCAGTGTAGTGGCCTAGGTGCCCGTGGGTGAGGAAGATACCCGTCGGCAAGGTGCCCGGCGTGGGCAGCCACTCGTTGAGGGCGAACAGCTGCGCCGGCAAGTCGGGCGTGGCCTCAAACAGGAATTTCTGCTGCGTTTGCTCATCCACCACCCCTAGGGCCACCACCTTTTGCCGCGTGCGCTGGCCCAGCTCTACGGCCGCAAACTCCTGCACGGCCCCGATTTGGGGGTAGCCCGCATCCTGGGCTACGCCCAGCACCACCAGCTGCTGGCGTTGGGCAAGGGCCGGCAGGGCCAGGCCGAGTAGGGCGGCAAGCAGGCGGGTTTTCATGGCCGCAAAGAAAGCGGCTGCCCCGCGCCGCGCCCCAAAAAGCTGCCGAAAAACACCCTAGGGGCCTCGTGGCTCCCGCAGGCTTGCCGGTGGCTTTTTGGGCGCGGGGCAGCCGCGAGAAGTAAATACCGTTAGCAGCAACTTGGCCAGTGACAAACAAAACTTTGGGTGCGAGCCCAGGCTGTTGGGGTCGGGGGCGCGGGCCGGGTTGAAGCCATTGCTGCAGAGCACCGCGCTAGTAGGCGCGGTAACCAGGGTTTTGAGGTTCGATGCCTCGGCGTGGGTAGGATAGCTAAAGGCCATTTTATGAGCGCGGTAGCTCAGGCTTGCGGCGGCCAGCTACCTTATTCCACCCCGTACTCCTGGAGCTTGCGGTACAGCGTCGTCAGCCCGATGCCCAGGCGCTTGGCTACTTCCGGCTTATTGCCCAGCAGCTCGCCCATCAGCCGCTGAATGTGGCGCGCCTCCAGCCCGCGCAGGCTCTCGTCGTCGGCCGCGGGGCGGGCCGCGGCGCCGTGAAACTCGTCGGGCAGGTAATCGGCCGCCAGCAACTCGCCCACCGGGGCCAGAATGGCAGCGCGCTCCAGCACGTTTTTGAGTTCGCGCACATTGCCCGGCCAGGGGTAGCGTTGCAGCAGTTCCAGGGTTTCGGGCTCGAAGCCAGGCAGGCGCTTGGCCAGCCGAGCGGCGAAGTGCTGCAAGAAAAACGCCGCCAGCAGCGGCACATCGGTGCGGCGCTCGTTGAGCGGCGGCACCGTAATGTTGAATACCGACAGCCGGTAGTACAGGTCGGGCCGAAAATGGCCTTGGGCGGTTTCCTGCTTTAGGTTGCGGTTGGTGGCCGCCACGAAGCGCACATCTACTTTGGTCGGCTTGGTATCGCCGAGCTTGGTGAATTGCTGCAGCTCCAGCACCCGCAGAAACTTGGCCTGCACGTTTAGCTCCAGCTCACCAATTTCGTCCAGGAAAAGCGTGCCGCCGTTGGCTTCTTCGAGCAAGCCTTTTTTGTCGGCCAGCGCCCCCGTAAAGGCGCCTTTCTTGTAGCCGAACAGCTCGCTTTCGAGCAAGTCTTTGGGAAAGGCCGAGCAGTTGACGGCCACAAACGGCTTGGCCTTGCGCCCGCTGGCTTGGTGCAGCGCCTGGGCAAACAGCTCCTTGCCCGCGCCGGTGGGGCCTTCGAGCAGCACCGTGCTGTCGGTGGGCGCCACCTGGCGGGCCAGGGCCTGGGCACGGCGCAGGGCGGGCGCCTCGCCTATCATGCTCTCGAAGGTGTGGCCCTGGCTCATGCGCTTTTCTAGCTCGGCCACCCGGCGGCGCAGGCGGGCCTTTTCGGCGGCGCGCTCCACCACCACCACCAGTTGCTGCTCAAAATCGCCCTTGGTGAGGTAGTCAAACGCGCCCTGCTTCATGGCCCGCACCCCGTCGGGGATGGTGCCGTAGGCCGTGAGCAACACCACCTCGGCCTCGGGCGCCAGCGCCTTGAAGCGGGGAAGCAAGTCCACGCCGTGGGCATCGGGCAGCTTCACATCGCTCAGCACCACCAGCACCTCCTGGGCGTGCTGCCCCAGCAGCCCTAGGCCCCGGTAGGCATCGGGAGCTTGCAGCACGGTGTAGCCCTCCAGCTCCAGCACCTGGGCCAGCAGCTGGCGCAGGCGCGCTTCGTCGTCAATGAGGAGCAGGGTTCCGGTGGGCACTACGTTGGCGGTTTGGGTTAGGCGGCCAAAGGTAGGAGGTGGTTGGGCCGTAAATTTGGGCTATGCTAAAGCGCCTCCACCTGAAGAATTTCACCGTTTTTGCCGACGCCGACTTTAAGTTTGGGCCGGGGCTGAATGTGCTAGTTGGAGCTAATGGGACTGGTAAAACTCACTCATTGAAATTAGGCTATGCACTTGAAAAGGCTAGGTTTGATATGAGTAAACAGTTTGCGCCTGAACAACTGACTTCGTCTTTAGCTAGTTCGGTTGCTTGGACTGCGATACTTTACAACATATTGCCGGCGGTCTTTGCATCCTCTTACCTAGAGGTACTTATTAGGTGGAATACGGATAGTCAAACAGAAGTTGCGACTACTTTCGGAGATGATAAACCACTATCATTTAAGCTCTATCCTGCCAACTTAGAGGCAGGTAGAAAAACCAGTAGTATAGGCGCGATGGTAGCGCCAGCTATTGTGGGAGAAAGTTTTAAACCTGTTTTTTTGCCTGCAAAAGATGTTCTGACGTTGAGTTGGATGCTGCCAGGTTCAGAACAAATACAGATTCCTGGAGAAAGTAATTATTTGGATTTATTCAATCAACTACGCTTGTTGCCCCTCCGCAACCCTGATTCAATTGATGCTATTGCAGCACTGACGGACATAGTAGGAGGGGAAATACGAGCAGAAGGCGATGCTTACTTTTTAGTTGATAAAACTGGTCGTCGGGTATTAATAAATATGATAGCTGAAGGAATACGCAAATTTGGAATACTTCAAAAGCTGCTAGCTAATGGCAGCCTGACTAGGAATACCACTCTCTATTGGGACGAGCCCGAGGCTAACCTAAATCCCGCGCTCCTGCGCAAACTAGCCGCTATCCTCGCCGAATTAGCCCGCCAGGGTTTCCAAATAATTCTGGCTACGCACAGCATGAGTCTGCTCAAGGAATTTCATATTCTGTCGCGGGAAAAAGAGAAAGGTGAGTTGCCGATAAAATACTTTAGCCTGAGTGCTGAGCCAGGTGGGCCCACTACGGTAGTAGACCGGACTGATTTCAAATACCTGCCTAACGTGACGGCCCTAGATGTGGAGTTGGACCAGGCTGACGACTTGGAAGAAATATTTGCCCGCGAAGCCCGCCAAACGCATGCCAACGATAATTGAGCGAAGACTGGAATTTGTGTTTCCCGACGATTGGCAGGTAGCGGCCTACGACCGGCAGGCTAACTCGGCTACCGGGGAGCCAGCCAGCTTCTACCGGCGCGTGGTGGAGAAGGGTGGGGTGCAGCAGGTGCGGGACATGGACATTGTGTGTCGCCTGCCGCACCTGCCGGAGCGCCTGCAACTTATTGAGGTCAAAGACGACAGGATGCGGCAGCCAGTAGAGCCTGAATGTGGGGCGTGCGGCAAACAGAAGGAGCCCCGGCACGTCGAGCTGTTTCGGACGGTGATGCAGAAAACTGCGGGTACCCTGGCTGGCCTGCTGCTGGCCGAGCGTTTGGGCGACGAGTCGTTGCGGGCTCACGCCTGCCTCAGTCAGGGCCCGGCCATTACGGCAGTGCTATATCTGCTGGAGCCGGCCCCGCCGACCGCACCGGCTACGCCCGGTGAAAATAATTTATACCGCTTGCCGGGTAAAGAACGAAAAACGGGACTTGACCAGCGGCTAACAGAGAAGATGGACGAGTGGGGAATACGCTTCTACTTGTACGACGATACTCCGGCCCGCCAGCCACCCGACTGGCATATGCGCGAGGTGCCACCGCCAACTCCATCCTAGAAGTAACCCCCAGCTGCCACGCTACTTTCGCGGCCCTATGACCCTGCACTGGACCATCAAGCCCTTCGACGCCCTTACCCTCACCGAACTCTACGCCCTGCTGCAATTGCGCAGCGAAGTATTTGTGGTGGAGCAAACCTGCGCCTTTCAGGATATTGATGGGCACGACCAAACCGCCCTGCACCTACTGGGGCACACCGCAGCGGGCGAGCTGGCGGCGTATGCGCGCTTGTTTGCAGCCGGGCGCAGCTACGCGCAGGTCAGCATCGGGCGGGTGGTTACGTCGTCCCGGCACCGGGGGCAGGGCCTAGGGCGGCAGCTGCTGCATGAGGCCCTAGCGCAGTGCGAAGCGCAGTTTGGGTTGCAGCCCATCAAGATTGGGGCACAGCAGTACCTGCGGGCGTTCTACGAAAGCTTCGGTTTCGTGGTGGAAGGCGAGGGATATTTGGAGGACGATATTCCGCACGTGCACATGGTGCGGAAGTAGTTAGAGCCAGCTTACTTATGGAGTAGCTTTGACTCACTAATGTATTGGCGCTTGTATGCTCGATGTAACGGCAGGCATTTTCACTGTATTCTCAGTGGGTATAGGAGGAGTGTTTGGGTATGCTGCAGTTGCGCAACACCGTAAGCGAACACTTTTGAGGCAAACCGGAATACTAACCGAAGGAGTTGTTGTCAGATTAGAAGAGGACAATGACCCTGAGTCAAGTGTCTTATATCCAGTAATCAGATTTACTACTCTCAACGGTGAAGTCGTAATAATGCGCTACAACTTTGGTAGTCAACCATCTGCATATCAGCTAGGGCAGCAAGTACAATTACTTTACGACCCGTTAGCTCCCAGGGAATTTGTTATTGGTGCCGGAAGCACTGATTGGGAGACGCTTGTCTTTGGATTAGTTGGCGCCGGCTTACTTGGCGTTGGCCTATATGGCGTTATTAGACCATATATCTAGCTGCTGCGAATCTCCTGCTTAATCTCGGCCACAAACGCCACAAACTCGGGTTCGCTTTCCACGTTGGGGTGCCAGGCCAGGCCGAGCTGGGCCAGGTTGTACTGGTGGCGGGGGCTTAGGGTGGCGCCGGGCAGCAGCTGGCCGGTGTCGGGGCTGCGCTCGGGGGCCAGCAGCCAGAGGCGGTCGGCCAGGGCGGTGGTGGTGGCAATGTCGTGGCTCACGATGAGCACGGTGTTCAGCTCGTCCATCGTCGTCACTTCCAGGATGGTTTTTTTTACCTCGTCAATCATCGCTACATCGAGGCCCGAAAACGGCTCGTCGAGCAAAATCAGGTGCTCGGAGCACAGCAGCTGCTGCGCAATGGCCGCCCGCTGCCGCTGCCCGCCCGAGAGGTGCGCCGGGTACTTGCGGGTGTGCGCCGCCAGCCCAAACCGTGTGAGGTAGGCATCTACCCGCGCCTTGGCCTCAGCCGGGTCGTGCCGGCGGCGGGCGGCTAGCAACAGGTTGTCGAGCAAGGAATAATGGTTGAAGAGCGGGTAGCGCTGCTGCACGTAGCCCACCATGCCGGCCTGCACGGGCTCCTGGGTTTCGCCTACCAGCACGGTACCGCTGCTGGGGGCCGCCAGCCCCGCCAGCAGCCGGCACAGCACCGATTTGCCGATGCCCGAGCGCCCGTAGATGCCCACCACCTGCCCCTGGCTGAGGCCGGGCCGCACCACATCGAGCACCTGGGCATTAAGGTCGCGCAGAATGAGGTCGGCGCCGTAGCGCATCGACACGTGGTCGAGCGTGAGCAGCGGCGCTTTGTATTGGTAGGGAAGGGCAGTCATAGCTGGTTGCGCGGGCTGGGCAGGCCGCGGCTTGTTGAAAAATGCAAAAAATAAGTGGCGTGGCGGGCTATAAAGTCCGCGCGGCATTGCCTAGGCCCGCGTGCGGGAAAAAGGCCCATCTAATGCCCTCAAAGGCATAATCCTGCGCGATGCCTAGGGCCAGAATAACCAGCTGAATGGCCAAAACCCCATCCAGATGCAGATACCGGTTTTGCTTATACAGCAGCAGCCCGATGCCGCCCTCGCTCTGGTAGAGGGTTTCGACGAGCGTTATCAAGGTCCAGATGATGGCGAAGTTCTGGCGCACTACTTCGAGCATATCGGGGAGCTTGCCGCGCACCACCACTTCCCAGAAGCTGCCCCACTCGCCCAGCCCTAGGGTGCGGGCGTGGTCTAGCTCCTCCTGCGTGGTGCCCAGGATAACCTGCGTCATGCCCGTCACCAGGTACACCGTGGCCCCGAACACCAGCACCGTTAGCTTCACCTGGTGGCCCGAGTTGAGCAGCAGCGCCATAAAAAACGTGAGGCCCGTGAGCGTGAGGTAGCGCAATTTGCTGGCCGCAAACGCCAGCGGCCGAAAAAACGGCAGCGCCGTGAGGTAGGAAATCAGCAGGGCCAACCCCGTGGCGATGCCCAGCGCCTGCCACGCCGTGGTGAGGCTGGCCCACAGCTCTTGCAGCAGTCCCTGGCTGGTAATGAGGTTGCCGAGGGCTTGAAAAACCTCGCCGAGGCGCGGGAAAATCTGGAGCGGGTAGAAGACCCAAATAGCCAGTAGTAAGAATACCTGGCCCGCAATCAGCGCGGCGAAGGTGGCGCGGCGCGGGTGGGCGTTGGGGATGAAGAGGGAAGTCATGGCAGGTAGCGTGGACGCCGCGAGTCCGCGGACGAGCGCAGCGAGTATCGTCGGCTGCGCTCGTTGTTTGAAAATGAGTAGTTTAAGTAACTCTTGGGTGAGCAGCTTGGACGACGATACTCGCTGCGCTCGTCTGCGGACTTGCAGCGTCCACGCTACACTCGTTAGTTGCCCAGCACCACTTCCACGCGCCTATTCTGCGCCTTGCCAATCTCCGTAGCATTAGATGCTACCGGCTCGGTGGCGCCGTGGGCGTACACCTGCACGCGGCCGGCCGGGAAGGCGCTGGCGCTTTTGGCTTCGAGCCAGTGGGCCACGGCTTCGGCACGGGCTTCACTTAGCTGCTGGTTGGCGGCGGGCAGGCCGGTGTTGTCGGTGTAGCCGTGCACGGCCACTTTGAGGCGGCCGGCTACGATGAGGTCATCAAAAAGCTGGCTCAATTCGCGTTGGGCGGCGGGGGTAAAGGTGCTCTGGCCGGTGTTGAACTCGATGTTCCAGGCGCGCTTGCTCACGCTGCGGCGAATTTCATCGTCGGCGGCGAAGCGCTGGGTTTCGGCCGGGGCCAGGGTTTTGCCTTTGTACTGGGCTTGCAGCTGCTTCAAGATGCTCAGGTCGAGCATGTTGGCCAGCGGCACGTAGCTGGATAGCTCCTTGGGGTAGAGGTGGCTCTGCACATCGCCGAAGGTTTTGTACACTGCCGCGTAGATGTTGGTGCCGCCGTTGTCGAGGCCAAACAGCGTCAAGTTGTCGCTGAAATTGAAGGCTTTGCTGCCGCCCAGCTCTACCACCTGGCCGGTGCGGTCGGCCTCGCTGGTGCCTTTGTAGTACTTCAGCCAGTAGGCGGCGGGCTTGTCTTGGTCGGCGTACACCTGGGCCGATACGGCGGCGGCGCGCCCTAGGGCTTCGGGGTAGCTTTTTACCTGGTCGCCGGCCACGGCAAAGGCGGTTATCAGGCCTTTTATGGCCTTCTGGTGGGCATCGTACCAGCGCTTGGTAGTCACCATGATGTTGGGCATCTGGTTGGAGTAGTCCTTGGTGCTCACGATGTTGACCAGCCCGCCTTTTTGCTTGGCAATGTTTACGTCGCCGGGCGTCCAGGTAGCTACGGCGTCGGCCGTTACGTCCTGGCTGGTGCCGGTGGCGTGGCCATTCACCACTTTCTGGCGGCTTTCGGGCTTGCCAGTGATATACTTCTCGGCGGCCACCAGGAAGTCGCTGGCGGCCATGAAGTTCACGGCTTCGGGGTCGTAAGTGGTTTCGTCGGGGTTCACTTTTAAGCCGTTGTCGGCGCACCATTTCAGGGCAATGTTCTGGTCGCCGTCGCGCAGGTAGCAGGCCACGGTTTTGCCCAGCGCGGCCCTAGGGTTCTCCAGCCACTCCTTGGGGCCCATCAGCTTGTCTTCGCCAAAGCTCTTGCCCACTGAATACGGGATAATCTGGAGCTGGGTACCAGCCTTTTGCAGCTGGCCTTGCACGGCCGAAAAGGCGGGTAGCCCGTCGCCCATAATGCTCACAATCAGGCCCGGCGTGCTAGGGCTATTTTGCAGGTCGAGGGCGTTTTTCACCAAGTCAGCCTGCATCTTGCTCACATCGTCCTGGCGCAGTATCTGCATGTCCATGCCGTTGGCCGCCAGGGCCGAGCCCTGGGTGGTGCGCGGGCCACCGTTGGCCAGCATGCCGGCCATCTGGCTGTTCCAGGCCATCACCTCCCATACCACCGGCGTGCCGGTTTCGGCCAGCGTAGCGCTGGGCAGGGGGGCCAGGGGCACCACCAGCGTGGCCCGGTTGCCGCCGGTGCTGGCCGGCAGCTCAATCGAGCTGAGCAGCACCGATTGCGTATCCGTTTTTCCGAAGAATTTATTGCTGGCAATCAGCTTGTTGATGCCAACATAAAGCAGGGCGAACAGGATGGCGCCGAGCACAATCTTACCGCGGGTTGTCATGGAGGTAGCGCGGATTTTCAGTCCGCGAGTAAGGAGTAAAAGGGAGGAGTTTTGAGAGCGGGGCGCCCTAGGGTGGCGCTTGGGCCGCGCGGGTGGCGCACTGAAAGCCCGCGCTAGAGCAGCGCGGCGCCGAGCAGCAGGGTGAGGCCGCCGCTAATCAAGCAGGCTAGAATAGGCATCGTTGGTGGCTTTTTTGGTGGCGGCTACCGAGCTGGCGGCCGGGGTTTTGGTGGGGGTGTTGAGCAGGGCATTGAAGTCGCCCTTTTGGTACTTTTCCAGCAAGCGCTGGCCCTTCTCGCTCATCACCCCGTTGGTGATATCCATCTCTTTCACAAATTCTTGCGAGTAGCGCATGGCCTGCTTTATCTGGCCTAGCTGCTGGGCCATGTCCTCGGCCACGCGGTCGGTGGCCAGGTCGAAGAAGTACTTCTTGTCGGGGTCGCCGCGCAGGATGTTCATGGCGGCGCGCATGCCCGAGCTGGTGCGTTTCACCAGCTCATACTCGTCTTTCAAGAGGCCCACCTTGAACTTGCTGCCGTCAATCTGGCGCAGGGCGGCCTTCAAAATCTGGCGCATCACCACGCTCACGCTGGCCGTGGTGGTGGCCATGGGCTGCAGGCGCTGGTTGTAGTCCTCGATTTGGGCGGCGCGGCTGGCGTAGGCTTCGGCGGCGTCCTTTTCGCCCTGGCGGGTGGCCGAGTCGGCCAGGGCCAGGTACTCGCGCATCTGCTGGTCGTTGGCGGCCAGCTTGCGCTTCACCAGCTCGTGGGCGCCCTCAATGTGGCCCACCTCGGCTTCCATGTGCAGGGCCTCCTTCTCGGTGGTGCGGATGTAGTCCTCCATGATACCGATGGGGTCGGTATTGACGAAAATGCCCGCCGCCGTGCGCAAAATGCGCTGCCCCGCGTACCAGAGCCCGGCGTGGATGCGCCGGTTGGTGAGCAGCAGAAAGAGTACGAACAGCACCCCCAGGCCAATGCCCAGCTTCACGCTATTAAACACAATGTCAACGAGGTAGGGCACGATTTTGCCCCAGTAATACACGCCAGCGCCGGCGGCGCCGGCCAGCAGCACCCAGCCAGCAGCTTTTTCGGGTTGCTGCCACTTGGGCAGGCTAGGGGCGAGGTTGTCGGCAAGCAGGGTTTTCATACTTGAAAAAAGGGTTTAGTTACTTGATTAAAAACAACTTGGTGGCTTGCTGGTGAGCTTGCAGCTCGGCGGCAGCGGCGGCGTTGGCGAGCTCGTAGCTGGCGAGGGCGGCCTGGGTTTTGGCTTGTTCCTGCTGCCGCTGCTGCTGGGTGTCTTGCAGCTGCTGGCTCTTGTTGGCCAGCTGCTGCCCTAGGGCAGTTACTTCGGCTTGCAGGCGGGTTTCCTGCTCGCGCAGCCGGGCTAGGGCGCTGGGCGGGCCGGTGGCAGCGGGCCCCTCGCCCAGCTTTTCGCGGTGGCGCGCCTGCATCTGGGCCCGGTCGTCGGTCAGCTTCTGAGCCAGGTTTTCGGCCGAGGCCAGCAGCCCGGCCAGGTCCTGACCCGTGACGGCGGCAAAGGCGTTGAAGGCCGTTTGGTAGAGCAGCGCGCCGCTGAGGCCACTGGCCGCTAGGCTCTTCACCATTTTGGTGAAGGCGCCGAAGTCGCGGCCGTCGCCAGCCAGCAGCTGGGCCACGTGGTCGAGGTGGCGCTGCTCGGGCTGGGTTAGGCCGGCCGGCAGGTCGGCCAGCGGCGGGGCGGGGGCAGCCGGGGGTAGCGGTGGCGGGGGCAGCGCGCCGGTAGCGGCGGCCGGGGCGGCGCTAGGGTCTTCTTCGACGAAGAAGCCCTTGACGCCCTTGGTCAGGCTATCGAAAAGGGGCATGGGGCAAGCGGCAGGTTAGATGGCGATGCGTACCTACTGCCAAGACCAGTGCCGGGCCCAGTGAAAACCCCGTACTTGTTTTATAAATACTTGGTAGTAAACAAAATAAATAAAAAATCCTGCCCGGCGCAAGGCCGGGCAGGATGCTTCTTTTTCAAAATGGAAAGCCGTTTTTACCAAATGAGCAATACTGGCCGCCCCTAGCGCAGCCCCCCGAAGCGGTAGCGCAGCCCTAGGGCCGCCGCGCTACTCAATACCTTATAGGTATCCAACATGCTCTTGTTGAGGGTGAAATCAAAAAAAACCTCTGCGTGCTGGCCGAAACGGTAGCGGGGGCTAAGGCCAGCCGTCAGCAGTAAGTAATTGCGCCAGTAGTGGTGGTCATCGCGCGTGGTAGTCAGCAGGGTTTTGGTGCTGTCGCTATCGGTGCGGGTGTATAAATCCTCATTGTGTTGCAGTTCAACCGCAAAACCACCCAGTACATCTACCTGGAAGCGGTGCGCAGGTTGGCGCGTGAGGGTATAGCGCGCCAACAGCGCCAGTGAAGTATTATGCTGGGAAGTGGCGCCTGCGTACTCGTAGTAGGTATAGGGGCTGGCTGCCGCAGCCGAGTTGGTGTAGTAGCGGCCAGCATTAAAATAGCTATTAGTATAGCTGCTGTAGGCTACCCCCAGCTGCAGCGCCAGCCGGGGCCGCAGCTGGTAGCCCACCATTACCTGCACTGGCACCCTAGGCCCGCGATAGTCGAAGCGCAGCGTCTGGTAATAGCTGCCGTAAACGGCTACCCCCACGTAGTAGCGCGGAAATGGCGCCGGGGCTGGGGCCTGCGCGCGGCCGGCCAAAGGGGCGCCTAGGGCGGCGCTGAGTAAGAAAGCCAGGGTAAGGCTAGGCCGCATAAAGGGGCTAGGGTAGGTGGTGTGAGGAAGACCCGCCGGCGCCCGCTACGGTTGCGTACTAGCGGGTGAATTATTTTCTGGCAAGAAAAGCCCACTTCGCCTTAATGCCACGCGCCCAGCAAGCGCCGCAGCAGCACCAGCTCGCCCGTATGGTAGGCGTTGTGGTCGCCGATGAGCAGGGCTTCGCGCAGCACGTTTTGGCCGTCGCCGTGGCCTAGGGGCTTAAAGAAATCAGTGGCCGGGTCGTTCAGCAGGTCGATGAACTGCTGCCGGTCGTGGGCAATGGCGCGCAGGGCGGCCTGCCAGCCAGCCTCATCCACGGCCAGCGTTTTATTGGGCCAGTAGCCGGCCGGCCACTCGGGCGCCACGTACCGCGGGTTTAGGCAAAATTCCAGAATATCGGCCTGCGCAATGCGCAGGTGCTCCACGAGCTGCCAGATGGTGTAGGGCACCTGGGGCACGGCCTGGTTGCGCAGGGGCGCCGGCAAGTCGGCTACCGCTTGCTCAAAGGTGGCGTGGGCATTGCCGCTGACCAGCAGGGCGGTGAGTTCGGCCACGAGGGCCGCGCGGGGTTGGGCTTCCATAGGCCCACTTTTACGCAGTTGGCCTAGCGGTGGCCGAAGCGATACTGCACCCCTAGGGCCGTGCTGGCGCTGCCGCGGGAGTAAAAACTATCGGCAAAGCCTGCCAGGCCGGCGCTGAACAGCAAGTTGTAGGTGGCCTCTAGGTGCGGCCCAAAACGGTAGCGCAGCCCCGGCCCGGCCGTGACGAGCAAGCCCGTGGTGGTGGTGGAATAGCTGGCAGCCACGGGTGCCGCGGCGCTATCGGTGCGCACCGAGTTCCACAGATACCTCTGGTGCTCAAGCGTTAGGCCGGCCAGCATATCAACCTGCAGGCGGTGCGCGGCCTGGCGCGTAAGGGTGAGGCGGACCAGCGTGGCGGCCGATAGCGCCCGGCGCCGGCTGGTGCCGCTTACTGCGTAGAGAAGCCCCAGCTGGCCGCCCGCCAAGTAATCGCGATTAGTGTAGGTATAAGTGTACGCCCCGCCCCGGTACGCCAGGCTGGCCTGCACCGCTAGCCGGGGCCGCAGCTGGTAGCCCAGCGTGGCTTGCAGCGGCACCACAAACCCGGTTTCAGCGGAGGAGCCCAGCGGTTGAAGGGAGCTTATGTAGGCCGCCAGGCCCGCATAAAAGGTCGGCAGGGGGGCGGGCTCAGTGGCTTGGGCCCGGCCCAGCAGGGGGGTACCTAGTAGCAGGCCGGCCAGCGCAGTACGTAAGCGAGACATTGGAAGAACACAGGTGTGATTATAAGAGTATAGCCAAGAGGCGCTTACGCCCCCAAGCGTTGCAAGCGAGGGCTAGGGTAACCCGGCGGGCTAGGGCCTGGGCAGGCTTGCGGCGGCCGAAGGGCCCTAGGCTGGCCCGCCCAGCAGCCCCAGCCGGGTGGCAAACACGCGCCCCGTGTGCAGGGCTTGCCGCTTGGCCAGCTCGGCGGTGGGCCCGGCAAAGTGCGCATCTACGGCCTCAAAAAACAGCGCCAGCCACTGCTCGAAGTGCCCTAGGGCAATGGGCAACGGAAAGTGCTGGCGCATGGGAAAGCCCCGGTAGCGGCTGGTGCCCAGCAAGATGCCGCTCCAAAAATCGTAGAGCTGCGGCAGGTGGTGGCTGAAATCGACGTGGGCGAAGTCGATAAACACCGGGGCCAGCAGCGGGTCGGTTTGCACACGGGCGTAGAAGCTGTCAATCAGCAGTTTGATATCGGCTTCGGTGGTGATGTCGGGCATGGCGTATACAAGCGGAGTAGTGCTCCGGTTTCTAACTCTACAAGCGATAAAGTAGCTTTGGGGTTGCGATGAATGACCCCGAAATCCGCGCCCGCCTCTACCCCCTGCTGCTGGGCGGCGTGCACATCGACGAGCTGCCCACCGGCACCACCCGCGCCGACGTAGTGCACGTCACCGAAAGCTTTATGCACGGCTACGAGGTGAAGGGCGACGGCGACACCCTGGTGCGGGTCGAAAACCAGCTGCGCTGCTACGCCGAGGTATACGATTTTGTGACCTTCGTGGTCACGGCCAAGCACTTGGCCAAGCTGCTGCCCCGCCTGCCCGAGTGGGTGGGCGTGCTGGTGGCCGAGGGCGAGGGCCGAGGGCTGCGCCCGCACCGCGCCGCCCGCTACAACGCCACCGTGCAGGCCGCCCCGCTGGCCGCCCTGCTGTGGGTAGAGGAGATTAAGCAGTTTTTGCTGGCGCGGGGCCTGGCCGGGGCCAGCACCCTGCGCCAGCGCGAAGTGGCCCACTACCTGCGCACCAGCAGCACGGTGCCGCTGTCGAGCCTGGCCGGCTACGTGCGCGAGCGCCTGCTGGCCCGCCTGCCCGAGCGCCTGGCCCAGCGCGAAGAGCGCCGCGCCGAGCGCCAGCGCCTGGCCGCTATTCGGGCGCGGCGCAAAAAGCCCCGGCGCTAACCCCGCCGCCCCGCCGCCAAGGGCCTAGGCCCCCATGCGGCCGTTGCCTGCGTAGAGGGCATATTGCAGCCGCCTAGTACCGGGCGCCAGCACCTTTCTACTTAATATCTATATCTATGCAAAAATTGCGTTTCCTGCCCCTACTGCTGGTTGGCCTGGGCGGCTGGCTAGGCCGGCCCCAGGCGGCCCCGCGCCCCACCGCCGAGCGCCCGGCCTACTTCGAGCTGAAGGTGTACCACCTGAAGACGGCGCGCCAGGAGGCGCTGGTAGACAGCTTTTTGCAGCGCCAGTACCTGCCGGCGCTGCACGGCGCGGGCGTGGCTACCGTGGGCGTATTTAAGCCCATCGGCAACGACACGGCCGCCGACCGGCGCGTGTACGTGTGCACGCCCTACGCCTCGCTGCGGCAGTGGGAGCAGCTAGCCAAAACCACCGCCCCCCAGCTGCCGGCGGCCGGCGGCGCCTACGAAAACGCGGCCTACAACCAGCCTGCCTACGCCCGGCTGGAAACTATTTTTCTGCAAACCTTTGCCGACATGGCCAGCCTGCGGGCCCCTAAGCTGGAGGCGCCCCGCAGCGAGCGTGTGTATGAACTGCGCAGCTACGAAAGCGCCAGCGAAAAAATATTCGCCAACAAAGTGCAGATGTTTAACGCGGGCGGCGAGATTAAGCTCTTCGACCGGCTGGGCTTCAACGGTATCTTTTATGGCGCGGTGCTCTTCGGGGCCCGCATGCCCAACCTGATGTACCTGACGGCCTTTGCCAACATGCCCGCGCGCGAGGCACACTGGAAAACCTTCGGCGCCGACCCCGAGTGGAAGCAGCTGTCGGCGCGGCCCGAATACCAAAACAACGTGGCCCACATCGACATTACCTACCTGCGGCCCACGGCATATTCCGACCTCTAGGGGCAGAGATACTACAAATACTGTTGATAATTTTAGGCATCCGCAAAAAAAACGGCTGTCATGACGAGCCTGCGAAGCAATCGCACCAGCATAATCTGCTTAGGGGCGCCTGGGTTGCGATTACTTCGCAGGCTCGCCATGACAAGCGTACGCACTAACTGTATACTACTTGTGAAACTGCTTTAGTAAGCAACAAGCACTTGCTAAGCAGCTTGCATTAGCTCGACAGCGCTAGGCCCTGGGTGGAATTGGCCTGGGGCGGCAGGTCGGTGTGCACCATGGGCTGGCGGTGCAGCTCACGCCAATGCAGCCCGCCCAGCCCTAGGGCCAGCAGGCCCTGCACCAGCACCGTATTTTGCACCCCCAGGCGCTGGCTGGCGGCCCCTACCAGCAGGCTGCCCAGCGGCACCATGCCCGTGTAGGCTAGCACGTAGAAGCTAATGACGCGCCCCCGCATATCGGGCCGGGCCGTGGTTTGCAGCAGGGTGTTACTGATGGTAATCTGCGACATCATACCGAAGGCCCCTAGGGCAATGAAGAGCAGCGCCAGCCAGTAGTAGGGCGCGTGCGAAAACAAGACCAGCCCCGCCCCAAAGATGAACGTGTTCACCATGAGGATGCGGCTGAGGTTGGTGCCCGGCGGGCGCGAGGCCAGGTACAGCGCCCCCACAAACGCCCCCGCCCCAATGGAGCTGTCGATGAGCCCAAACGTGGTGGCCGTGCCGTGGAAGATATCCTTGGCGTACACCGGCATGAGGGTGGTGAAGGGCAGCGAAAGCAAGCTCACCAGGGCCAGCATCAGCACCGTAAAGCGGATATTGGGCGTCGTGCGCACGTACTCGAAGCCTTCCTTTAGCTCGCCCAGAATATTTTTTTTGTGGAGCTTGGCTTGGTAGGCCGGCAGGCGCAGCGCCAGCAGCGAGCCGATAACTGCCACGAAGCTCAGCGTATTGAGGGCAAAGCAGGTGGTGGCCCCTAGGGCCTCAATGGCCAGCCCCGCGATGGCCGGGCCCAGCAGCTTCGAGAGGTTGACCATGGAGGAGTTGAGGGCCAGCGCGTTGGGCAGGTCGGCCTTGTCTTCCACCAGCTCGTGCACCAGCGACTGCCGGGCCGGCACGTCGAAGCCGTTGATGATGCCCAGCACCACGCTCAGCCCGATAATGCCCCACACGGCCGTGGGCCGCTGCCACACCAGCAGCGTGAGCAGCCCGGCCTGCGCCATCGAGCCCACCTGCGTGGTGAGCAGCACGCGGTAGCGGTTGTAGCGGTCGGCCACGCCGCCGCCCACCAGCGAAAAGACCGCCGCCGGAAACATGGTGGCAAACACGCTCAAACCCAGCATCAGCTTGGAGTGCGTGAGCGAGTAAATCACCCAGCTCACGGCCGTTTTCTGCATCCAGGTGCCCAGCAGCGACAGGGCCTGCCCCATGAAGTAGAGGCGAAAGTTGCGGCTTTTCAGCGCGCGGAAAGTGCTTAGATTCATGATAGTTAGGTAGCGGTGCCCGGCCGTTTAGTCAAAATCAACCAGCTTGCTCAGAATGGGGAGGGCTTGCTGCAGGCAAGCCAGCTCGGTGGCCGAGCACGCCTGCTGCAGGGCCTGCTGCAGCCACTCGTCGCGCTCCTGGCGGGCGGCTTGCAGCAGGGCCTGCCCGGCGGGCGCCAGCGTGACGAGCACCTTGCGCCGGTCGGTGGGCGAGGGTTGGCGCGTGAGGTAGCCCCGCGCGGCCAAGTGGCGCAGTATCTGCGACATAGCCTGGGTGGTTACTTTTTCGCGGGCGGCCAGCTCGCTGGGCAGCAGGTGCGGGTGCTGGTCGAGCAGGCGCACCACCGAGCGCTCGGTGAGCGAGAGCTGCTCGCGGCTGGGCGAGTGGGTGCGGAGTTTCTTGACTAGGCGCGTCACCACGGTGCGCAGCTCGATGGCCAGGTGCGAAGTGTCGGGCATAGTAGGAAAGCTGCTTTGGTAAGTTACTTACTTAAAAGAAGAAGTTGCTCTGGGCCTTAAAAGTTTCATAATCCGCTGCTGGGCCGGCCGGGGCGCAGTGTCCGCGACCCGGCCCCGCTAACCTCGGCCGCAACTTTTTGCGCCTTACTTTTGACTGGCAAGGAAGCCGCGAAGGGCTTCAACGCTGCGTTTTATGCCCTATTCCCAGCCACCGACGGCGGCGGCGCTGCCCAAGCTGCCCAAGGCCCCCACGGGCATCGCGGGCCTCGACGAGATTACCGAAGGCGGCCTGCCCCTAGGCCGCCCCACGCTGCTGGCCGGCGCCGCGGGCTGCGGCAAAACGCTGCTGGGCATCGAGTTTCTGGTGCGCGGCGTGCTCGACTACCACGAGCCGGGCGTGTTCATAGCCTTCGAAGAAAACGCCGACGAGCTGGCGGCCAACGTGGCCTCGCTGGGCTTCGACCTGCGGGGCTTGGAGGCCAACGGGCAATTGGTGCTCGACCACGTGCAGGTAGACCGGGCGCAGCTGGCCGAGGCGGGCGACTTCGACCTCGAAGGGCTTTTTACTCGCCTAGGCTACGCCATCGACCAGGTGGGGGCCAAGCGCGTGGTGCTCGATACGCTGGAGGCACTTTTCGGTGGCTTCACCAACCAAGCAGTGCTGCGCGCCGAGCTGCAGCGGCTGTTTCGCTGGCTTAAGGACCGGGGCGTGACCACCATCATCACGGCCGAGCGGGGCGACGGCACTATCACCCGCCAGGGCTTGGAAGAATACGTGTCAGACTGCGTTATCGTGCTCGATAACCGGGTGGTGGACCAGCTGACCACCCGCCGCCTGCGGGTGGTGAAGTACCGCGGCAGCACCCACGGCACCAACGAATACCCCTACATCATCACTGAAAAGGGGATTTCGGTGCTGCCCATTACTTCGCTGCAGCTCGACTACCCGGTTTCAACCGAGCCAGTATCGTCGGGGGTAGCGGGGCTCGACGAGATGTTTGCGCGCCGGGGCTGGTACCGGGGCAGCAGCGTGCTCATTTCGGGCACGGCGGGCACGGCCAAAACCACGCTGGCCGCCGCCTTTGCCCTGGCCGCCTGCCAGCGCGGCGAGCGCACGCTCTACTTCGCCTTCGAAGAGTCGTCCCAGCAGCTTGTCCGCAACATGCGCTCGGTAGGGCTCGACCTGCAGCCGATGGTTGATGTTGGCCTGCTGCACATCGAGGCCTCGCGCCCCACCCTCAACGGCCTAGAGCGCCACCTGGTCACTATTCACAACCGCCTGACCGAGTTGCAGCCCCAGGCCGTGGTGGTAGACCCCATCAGCAACCTCGTGTCGGTGGGCTCGCTGCTGGAAGTGCGCGGGATGCTAACCCGGTTAATTGACTATTTGAAAGTCAATAATATAACGGCGTTGTTTACGGCGCTGATAGCGGGGCAGGGCGGGCAGGAAATGACCGAAGAAGGTATTGCCTCGCTGGCCGACGTGTGGCTGGCCGTGCGCGACCTCGAAGGCATCGGCGAGCGCAACCGGGGCCTGAGCATCCTCAAGGCGCGCGGCATGGCCCACTCCAACCAGGTGCGCGAGTTCTTGCTCACCGACCACGGCCTGCAGCTGCTCGACGTGGTAGTAGGGCCAGTGGGCATTATTACCGGGACCGGCCGCCTCACCCAGCGCCTGCAGGAAGAGCGCCAGGCCCAGGCCTACGCCCACGAGCTGGCCCGCAAAGAGCGCGAGCTAACCCGCAAGCGCCTGGTGCTGGAAGCCTCCATCGCCAACCTGCGCACCGAGTTTGAGTCGGTAGAAGAGGAGCTGCGCCAAAGCAATCGCGAAGACGAAGCCCAGCAGCAGGCCCGCCAGAACCCGGCGCCGGGCCCCGCCACCCCGCCCCCAGCACAACTAGCAGGTTAATTCTACGTACAGGCGGCCATGATGAGGAATAGCCGGGATGATACTAACAGTATGGTAGCGGCCACCGCGGCGGCTAGCCAGCCCCGGCAGCTGTGCCTGTACGTAGCCGGCCCTAGCGACCAGGCTACGCGCGCCCTGTCCAACCTGCGCGGCGGCTGCGAGCAGCCCCTGGCCGGGCACTACTCGCTAGAGGTAATCGACGTGCGGGCGCTGCCGGAAGTAGCCCGGCGCGAGCAGTTGCTGGCTTTGCCCGCCCTGGTGCGCCGTGGGCCCGGCCCCCGGCAATGCCTGGTGGGCGACTTTTCCAACCCTGAGCAACTGCTGCGCAGCCTCATCGCTGACGTAGCATGCTAGCCCTCCCTAGGCCCCCCCACGCTGACGATGCGCCGGAGCCGGAATTCATTTTTCAGCTTTTCATCACCGGCGCCACGCCCAACTCGACGCGGGCCGTGCGCAACTGCAAGGAAATTTGCGAGCGCTACCTGGCGGGCCGCTATACCTTGCACATCGTGGATATTTACCAGCAGCCCGAGCTAGTGCGCGAGCAGCAAATACTGGCGGTGCCCACGCTGCTGCGCATGCAGCCGTTGCCCCATCGCCGCATCATCGGCGATTTATCGGCCCGCGAAAAAGTGTTGGAAGCGCTGGGCTTGCCGCTGCTACCGTAATTTGCTAGCGCCATGCCCGCCGCTACGCCTCCTTCTACTTCGGCCAACGACCTAGCCCGCGAAAACGAAGAGCTGCGGCAGCGCCTACGCGAAGCCGAGGAGCTGGTAGCCGCCGTGCGCAGCGGGGCCATCGACGGCCTGGCCGTGCCCGACGCCGGCCTAGGGCCCCGCTTCGCCACCCGCGAGGGGGCCGACTACAGCTACCGGGCCCTGGTGGAGCAAATGAGTGAAGGCGCCGCCTTGCTGAGCCCCGAAGGCCTGGTGCTGTACGCTAACGTGGCGCTGGCGCAACTGCTGGGCTACCCGCTGGCCACCGTGCTCGGCGGCGAGCTGGCGCCCTACGTGCCAGCGCAGGCCCAGGCCTACTGGGCGGCCCTGCTGCGCGCGGGCCGGCAAAACCCTACGCGGGGCGAAGTGCTGCTGCGCACCGCCGCCGGCGAGCTGATTGCCTGCGTGGTATCGGTGAGCGCGCTTTTTCTCCACGAAACCCAGGTGCTGGCCGTGCTGGTAACCAACCTCTCGGCGGGGCGGCAGCTGCGCACCATGCAGGCCCAGGTAGCGGCCCAAAGCGACCAGCTGAGCCGGCAAACCGAGGAAATTGCCCTGCAAAGAGAAGCCGCCGCCGAAACCAGCCGCATCCTGGAGGGCATTCCGCAAATTGCCTGGAGCGCCGACCCCTCGGGCAATAGCACGTACGTTAACCAGCGCTGGGCCGATTTTACGGGGGAGCGCTCGGCTAGCTTTGTCCGCCAGCTAAGCGAGCGCACCCACCCCAATGACCGCACCGCGGCCCTAGCCCAGTGGCTGGGCTGCACCCGCACCGGCGAGCCCCTCGAAATGGAATTTCGCGTGCGCAACGCGGCCGGCGAGTACCGCTGGCTGCTGGCCCGCGCGCTGCCCTCGCGCGATGAGCAGGGCCGGGTGCGGCAGTGGCTGGGCACCTACACCGACATTCAGGAGCACAAGTTGGCCCAGGCGCACCTGCAGCAGGCCCAGCGCCAACTGCGCGACAAAAACAACCAGCTCAGCCGCGTCAACGTGGACCTGGACACCTTCGTGTACGCGGCCTCGCACGACCTCAAGCAGCCCGTCAACAACATCGACGGGCTGCTGCAGGCCCTGCTCGAAGAGCTGCCCCCCGAGCGCTCGGTGCCCGTGCAGGACATTCTGCGGCTGATGCGCAGCTCGGTGACGCGCTTTCAGCACACCATCGACCAGCTCACCGACGTGACGCAGGTGCACCGCCAGCACAGCGCGGCCGCCGCACCCGTGCCGCTGGCCGCCGTGGTGCGCGGCGTGGCCCTCGACCTGGCCCCACTGGTGCAGCGCGCCGGCGCCGAGCTCGTGCTCGACATTCAAGATGGCCAGCCGGTGCTGTGCTCCGAGAAAAACCTGCGCGGCGTGATTTATAATTTGCTCAGCAACGCCCTTAAGTACCGCTCGCCCGCCCGGCCGCCGCGCGTGGTGCTGCGCGCCTACCCCATCGGCGACTACGTGCGCCTGAGCGTGGAGGACAACGGCCTGGGCCTGGACGCCGCCAGCCAGCAAAAGCTGTTCGGCATGTTTCAGCGGCTGCACGCCCACGTGGAGGGCGCGGGCATTGGCCTCTACATGGTAAAAAAGCTGGTGGAAAACGTGGGCGGGCGCGTGGAGGTAGCCAGCGAACTGGACGTGGGCTCCACCTTCACCGTGTACCTGCCTAGGCCCGACGCGGGCGCAAAGGCCGCCGCGCCGCCGGCCTAGCGCGGCGGGCCGTTCTTTGCAGCTCCCTTCGTTTTTTTTATGTCCGTATCCCACGAAATAGCGCAGCTGGAGCGCCGCCGCTTCGACGCCCAGATTGCCAAAGACACCGCCGCGCTGGCCGACATCCTGGCCGACGACCTCATCTACACCCATTCCAACGGCCACCAGGACAGCAAAGCCAGCTACCTGGCCTCGGTAGCCAGTGGCCAAAGCCGCTACGACCACGTGGCCATCGAGGCCTTAACCGTGCGCCCCTACGCCGACGAGCGCACCGCCGTGGTCAACGGCCAGGTGCGCATCAACCTCGGCCCCGGCCCAGATGGGCAGCCCCACTTCATCCGCATTAAGTACGCTGTGGTGTACGTACAGCAGCCCGAGGGTTGGCGCCTGGTGCTCTGGCACGCCCAAAAGCAAGCCTCGGCCGAGTAGTAAGTAATAGGCTGATTGAGAGCAGGTAACAAATAAAAAAGAACGTCATGCTGAGCTTGTCGAAGCATGACGTTCTTTCCTAAACGTTCGGTAGCAGCCTACTTCACCGGCAGCACCAGCCGCGACTCGTGGCCCGGCTCGTGGTACAGGCGGATGGTGGCCGGGTAAAACTCTGGGGTTTTTGCGGGCGAATCTGGGCCTGGGTGCTGCAGATTTAAATCGACCAGCGGAAACCAGGTGCTTTGCACCTGCACCATCAGGCGGTGGCCGGGCCGGAAGGTGTGCAGCACGTCGTTGAGGGCAAATTTCACTTCGGCGGGCACGCCCGGCTGAAAGGGCTCGGGCTTTTCGAAGCTGTTGCGGAAGCGGCCCCGAAACACCTCGGCCCGCACCAGACGCTGGGCGCCGGCCGGGGCCGCGCCGCCGGGCGCAAGCGTGGCGGCGCTGTCGGGCAGCACGTCGATGAGCTTCACCACGAAGTCGGCGTCGGGGCCGCTGGTGCTCACCCACAGGTCGGCCCCTAGGGGCCCGGCCACGGTCAGGGGCTGGGTTAGCGGTGCGGTTTGAAAGCTCAGCACGTCGGGCCGCTGGGCGGCAAAGCGCTGGTCCTCTAGCATGTACTCGTTGTTGCGCCCACCCTGGATGGCGGCCGTGTAGGGCACCGGGTGAGTGGGGTCGCTGCGGTACTCCTCGTAGACAGCGCTAGCCACGATGCTGGGACCGGCCCGCCGCTTAATGTCATTGGCCATGGCCTCGTCGGCGGCCGAAAATAGTTGCTGCGCTTCCTGCAAATAAAACGGCCGGCTCTGCACTTCCTTGGGTGGCCAGCTCGCATACGTCTGCCACTGGTTGAGCCCGGTGTCGAACATAGTAGCTTCGGCGGGGTTGAAGCTGCCCTTGCCTTTGAGGTAGTAATTGAAAAACGGCGTTTCCAGCGTGCGGCGGTAGTATTCAGCGGTGTTCTGGCCGAAGCTGAGCGGGCCAAACCTGCTCCAGTCGGCGCGGCTCCAGGCGCCGTGCGTCCAGGGGCCCATCACGAGGCGGTTGGTGGCGCCGGGGTTTTGCTGCTCGATGGCCTGGTAGGTGTGCAGGGCGCCAAACAAGTCCTCAGCATCAAACCAGCCGCCCACCACCAGCACGGCCGGGCGCACGCCCGTCAGGTGCGGCCGAATGTTGCGCGCCTGCCAGTAGGCGTCGTAGGTGGGGTGCGCCAGGTACTCATTCCACACCTTGGCCCGGCCCCCGAAGTACTCCGGCCGGTTGGCATTCTGCAAAGGTCCTAGGCCCCGGAAGAACGAATAGCTGTCGGTGATATTCAGCTTGAACAGCGGCTGGTAGCGGGCCGTGGGCTGGGGCCGGGGCACGTCGAAGAAGTTGGTGAAGTCGAAGTTGTCCAGCAGAAAAAACGCGCCGTTGTGGTAGGCATCGTCGCCCACAAACTCGTCGGTAACCGGCGCCTGGGGCGATACGGCTTTAATGGCCGGGTGGGCGCCGGGCAGGCTGGCCGTGGCGTAAAATCCTGGGTACGAGATGCCCATGATGCCCACGCGGCCGTTGTTGCCGGGCACATTTTGTAGCAGCCATTCCACGGTGTCGTAGGTGTCGGTGCTCTCATCGTGCGGCGCGATGGGGCCCCTAGGCGGGCGACGGGCGCGGCCGACAGCGGCGGCGGGCAGGGCGGGCGTCATCTCCTCAAACTGCCCCTGGCTGAGGTAGCGGCCGCGCACGTCCTGGTACACGAAAATGTACTTTTCCTGGCTCAGCTCGCGGCTGGGGCCGGGGCCGCGGGTGGGGTAGCGGTCTTCGCCGCGCGGGCCGGCGCCGTAGGGCGTGCGCTCCATAATAATGGGGTAGGGGTGGGCCCGGTCGGCGTCGCGCGGCACGTACACGAGGGTGGCGAGCTGCACGCCGTCGCGCATAGCTATCTGGCGGTCGAGCTTGCGGTAGTTCTGGCGCACAAACGCCGAATCCTGGGCGCGGGTGGGGGCCGGGGCGGGCGACTGGGCCAGGGTGGGCAGCGCGGCAGCCAGCAGGGCTAGGGTAGGCAGGGGGCGCAAAGGCAGGGGCATGGCAAGTGGCGGCAGCCAGAAATTGAGGGCGCTAAGTAACGGTAGGCCGCGCCGGCTACGCCTGGCCGCAGTCGCCATTTACCGAAAACCTACGCGCGCGCTGGTAGTTTTGGCTCCATAACTCCTTTTCCTATCCATGAGCTACCAACCCCAACCCACCCGCTACGACCACATGAGCTACCGCCGCTGCGGGCGCAGCGGCGTGCAGCTGCCCGCCATCTCGCTTGGCCTGTGGCAGAACTTCGGCGAGCGCGATGCCCTAGGCAACTGCCGCACCATGCTGCGCACGGCCTTCGACGCGGGCATCACCCACTTCGACCTGGCCAACAACTACGGCCCGCCCTCCGGCGCGGCCGAGGTAACGTTTGGCCAGCTCTACCAGAGCGATTTCCGGCCCTATCGCGACGAGCTTTTCATCAGCTCGAAGGCCGGCTACGGCATGTGGCCCGGCCCCTACGGCGACGGCGGCTCGCGCAAGTATCTCATGGCCAGCCTAAATCAAAGCCTGCGCCGCACCGGGCTCGACTACTTCGACGTGTTTTACCACCACCGCCCTGACCCCGACACGCCCCTGGAGGAGAGCATGCTGGCGCTGGCCGACATGGTGCGCCAGGGCAAGGCGCTGTACGTGGGCCTGAGCAGCTACAGCCCCGAAGAAACCCGCCGCGCCTGCGCCCTGCTGCGCGAGCTGGGCACGCCCTGCCTGCTGCACCAGCCCAAGTACTCGATGCTGGTGCGCGACCCCGAGCATGGCCTGCTCGACGTGCTGGCCGAGGAAGGCGTGGGCTGCATCGCGTTTTCGGCCCTAGCCCAGGGGGTGCTCACCAGCAAGTACTTGCAGGGCGTGCCGCCCGACTCGCGCGCCGCGCGCCAGCTCGGCAACGGCGCCATTGAGGAAAGCCAGCTCAACCCCGCCAATCTCGAAAAAGCCCGCCAACTGAATGAGCTGGCCCAGCAGCGCGGCCAGTCGCTGGCGCAGTTGGCTCTGGCCTGGGTGCTGCGCGACCCGCGCATGACGTCCGTCATCATCGGGGCCAGCAAGCCCGCCCAGATTACCGACGCGGTAGGCAGCCTGCAAAAAGCCGATTTCAGCGCCGACGAGCTAGCGCAAATTGAGCAGGCACTACGGTAGCTCGGCCTACAAAGTCCAAGCTACGGCTCGTGGCCCTAGGGCGCGACGGCATCGCTGGTGGCGGACTGGCCGGGCTGGGCCGTGAGCGGGGTGCGCGGCGGCAGGCGCAGGGTAGTATCGAGGCGCTGGGTGAGAATAACCAGGTGGCTTTGGTGGCGCAAGATGGCCTGCTGCTGGCGCTGCTCGTTCTTCTGAAAAATGCGCACCTGATACTTGGTGTGGGGCTGCTCACGGCTCAGGTTTACGTAGGTAAGCTTGCCGTCGTGGCGGTTGACCGACTCGCCGGCCTGGATGCGGGCAATGCGCTTCTGGTTGTTGCCCAGTAGCGCGTGCACGGGGTTCATGCCGATAAAGAGGTTGGCGCGGCCGTCGAAGCCGTAGCGCCCGCTTAGCTGTAGCTCGGTAAGGTTGCTGTCGAGGTGCAGGTCGGGGATGAGCAGCTGGCCCCGGCTGAGCACAAACTCGGTGCTCACGGGCTCAAAGTACAAGTGGCGCGTACGCTTCTTCACCAGCTTAAACGCGTCCTCCAGCGCCTCCACGTCAAGCAATTCCAGGTTGTGGATATTGGCCTTGAGGTAGCCGGTGGTGTAGTCTAGGTTGGGCAGGAAGTGGGCGTCGAGGTCGGTGCGTAGCGCAGCGGCGCAGCGCAGCGTACCCCGGATGTTGTTGGCCGTGAGCACGTTTAGGTTTACGTTGGTAAACGTTTGGAACAGCGTGGGCAGGTTAATATCCTCCAGCAGGGCCTGCACTTGCAGCGGGTGGTGCTGGCTGCCGGCGTTGGTAGTGAGTTTGCCGCGCAGCGAAATGTGCCCCTCCTGCGTGTTGAGGGTGCAGGCGTCAAGCAGAGCCTCGCCCTCGCGCAGCCGCGACACCAGCCGGAACGAGCCCCCCGTCACGCTGCCGTAGCGCACCTGCTCGGCTTCTACGCGCAGCAGGGCCGTAAACTGCCCGTTGGTGAGCATGGAAGTTGGCGCCAGGCCCCCGTTGCGGGCCTGGCGGCGGGCCAGGCGGGCGGCGCGCAACGCCTGCCGGGCGGCCCGCGCCGCCGAGTCGGCGGGCTGGGTGGGACCCACGCTGGCCAGCATCCGCAGCAGGCGTGGAATATCGAGCTGGGTGTAGCGCAGGTCGAGGGTAGCGTCGGCAGCCACCATGTGCAGGCCATCGAGCAGCACCAGCGCCTGGCCGCTGCCGCGCCCGCCCTGGGGCGCCGTAAAGCGCATTTCGGGCATGTTAAGGGCGCTGCCGTCCTTGTCGAGGCGCAGGTGCACGGCGCGCAGGGCCTCGCCATCGGGCAGGGATAGGGTGTTGATGTCGTAAGAAAGGTGGCCGTTGGCGGCCAGCAACAGCTCGCGCAAGGCCGGGCTGGTGGGGCGCTTGGCCGAGTGCCGCGGCGGTTGGCTGAGGCGGCCCACCAAGTGCTTGTAGCTAAGCGTGTCAAACTTAAAAGCTACGTTGTACGTCACCGGGGCCACGCTATTGGCCGAGTCGGTGGGCCACTGCACCCGGCCGGTCACCTCGCCGTCCCAGAGCTTGCCCCGAATGCCGGTGAGCTGCACCAGCCGCCCATCGTGGCGCACGCGCACGGCCAAGTCGCGCAGGGTGTCGGTGGCCAGGGCCAGCTTGCCCAGGTGCAGGGCCACATCGAGGCGCAGGCCCGGCGGAATGAGGCGGCGGCCCAGGGTGGCGGCCAGGTGGCGCTTTTGGGCGGCGGTGCGCGCTGGCAGGCTGGCCGCGGCCGTGCCCAGCGAGCGGCGGGTTAGCTCGCGCAGCTGCCCTAGGTCCAGCTCGTTGAGGTCGAAGGTGCCCGCGATGCGCGCCGTGGGGCTTTGGTCGGTGAAGAAGTCGAGCAGGTGCACGGTGCTGGCCGAGGCCCGAAACCGCATGCCCTGGCCCAGCACCCCCGAAGCGTTGGTAAGCTGCCAGAGGCTGTCGCGCAACCCAATCTGCACGTTGAGGTGCTGCAGGCCGGTGCGGCGGTTGCGCAGGCGCAGCGTCACGTCGTGCAGCGTGGCAGTGCCGAATACCGACATGTTCTTGCGAAACGCGCCGGGGCGCCTAGGCCCCATCATGGGCAAAAGGCCGCGCAGGCGCACGTTGAGGTCGGCCACGCCCTGGCTGGCGTGCCAGCGGCTGCTGGGCAGCAGCACGGCCAGGGCCGGCAGGTCGGTGCGCCCGTGCAGGTGGCCCTCCACGTAGGGGTGCCGGAAGTCGCGTAGCAGAAAGCTCACGTCGAGCAGGCCCACCGGCGAGTATACCCGGCACTGGTTAAAGCGCACGCGCATGGTGCTGGGGTCGTGGGCCGGGCCATTATCGTAGGTGGCTTGCAGGTCCCAGCGGTCGATGCGCCGGGTTGAGTCGGGCCACTGAATGCTGGCCCCGCGCAGCCCGAAGTTCATGACGATGCGCGGCCGCACCTTAGGGCCGCTCAGCCCCGACATTGTGTATACCAGCCGCGCCTTGCTGGGGCTCACGGCGCCGGCCATGTACTGCCTCACCACCGGGGGCAGGGCAGCGTCGAGCACCTCCACCAGCGGCTGATTGCCCGAAAAGGTGAGGTTGAGCCAATTGCCGCGCGGCGCGCCAGCCGTGCGCACCGAGTCGGCCTGGTGGGTGCCCACCAGCGTAATCGTGTCGCCGTTGAGGGTAGCGCGGGTGTCGTCGAAGAAGGTGCCCCGGCGGCGCGCAAACTCGTAGCGGTAGTGCACCCGGCCCTGCACCGGCTCGTGGGTGAGCAGTGTGCCGGTGCGGTTGCGCAGCTCGTCGAGGCTGCCCGCGAAGTGCCCGCGCACGCTCATCTGGCCCTGGTGCACTATCAGGGCCAGGCGGGCATAGCGCGCCGAAGCTCCTAGGGCACTGTGAATGTAATCGTTGTGGGTAGTGAGGCGCAGGTTATAGAGCAGCACCGAGTCTACGGCCACGTCGAAGGCCGGGGCGTGGCCCTGGGCAGTGGGGCGCTTTTTGCCGCGCAGGCCCCAGCTGCGGCCCAGCGAGTCCACCTCCTGGTGCACCAAAATATCGCGCACCGTGAGGCGGGTGATGCGCACGCGGCGGTGCAGCAGCTCGCGGGCCACCAGGCGCAAGTCCAGCTCACCCACTTGCAGCACCGGCACCGCCCGGCCGTGGGTAGTATCGGTGAGGGCGAGGTGGCGCAGCGTGGCGGTGGGGTAGGGGAAGTCGCGCAGGAGGGAAAAGCTAACCTCGAAGGGCGCCAGCGCCAACTCCGATTCGCCGGTGAGCGCCTTGCGAATTTCGCGCTGCGCAAAGGGCTGGGCGTAGCGCGTGAGTAGCAGCCAGATGGCGCCCGCGCCCGCCAGCCCCAGCAGGAGCAAGCCCAGGCTCAGTACACGCCACCAGCGGATTGACTTCATATGCAAGTTGCTGCTACAGCCCAGCCACCGGGCTGGCAATCGATTTTGTGAACGTCCTACGTAAGTTGCTTAGTGCCTGGTTGGGTTCCGGGGCCGATTGTTGCCGGCCCCGATGCAATTTTACCGCCCCAATAGTGCTGGGCGGCAGCGGCGGATTGTTGTTCAAGTTACGCTTACTTTTTGTTTGCCCGCCGTTGGGCTTAGGCTGGGCACCTGCCCGGCTTGGCTGCTCCCTAATTTTCTGCTTTTATGAACCGCCGCGCTTCCATCACCGACCTTGCCCAGGCTCTTGGCCTGTCGCCCTCTACCGTGTCGCGCGCCCTAGCCGACCACCACGAGGTGAGCGCCGCCACTAAGGCCCGGGTGCGCGAGATGGCCCAGCAGATGCACTACCGCCCCAACCCGCTGGCCGCCGGCCTGCGCCGGGGCCGCAGCAACACCCTAGGGGTGCTGGTGCCGCACATTACAGGGTTTTTCTTTCCCGAAGTCATCCACGGCATCGCCACCGAGGCCAGCCAGGCCGGCTTCAACGTGATGATATGCCAGAGCAACGAGAACGCCGAGCAGGAAAAGCAAACCATCGAGCTGATGATGAGCGCTCAGGTGGCAGGCATTCTGGTGTCCATTGCCGATACCACCCAGGATTTCAGCCACTTCGAGGAGGTGCGCCAGAGCGGGGTGCCGCTGGTGTTCTTCGACCGGGCCGTGGAGGGCTTCCGGGGCCCGCACGTGAGCGCCGTGACCCTGAACGACTACTACGGCGCCTACCAGGTAACCGAGCACCTCATTGCGCAGGGCTGCCGGCGCATTGCCCACCTCACCGGCCCGCCCCACCTCAGCATTCTCAAGCACCGGCAGCAGGGCTACCTCGACGCGCTGGCCGCCCACGGCCTGCCCGCCGAGCCGCGCCTGCTGGCCCAGTGCGAGCAAAACCAGGCCGGCGGGGCGGCCGCCCTCAAGCGCATGCTGCGCTTCATCCCCAGCCACCGCCCCGATGGCGTATTCTGCTGCAACGACCTGACGGCGGTGGGTGGCCTGCAAATGGCCAAGAAGCTCGGCTTCCGCGTGCCGCAGGACCTGGCCATCGCCGGCTTCAGCAACGAGGTGTTCACCACCCTCACCGAGCCGCCCCTGACCAGCGTAGACCAACGCTGCCAGCAAATGGGCCAAACCGCCGTGCAGCTGCTGCGCAAGATGTTGCCCGGCCCCGACCAGAGCAAGCACTCCCCCAGGCCCATCGTGCTCAAGCCCAAGGTCATCGTGCGCGAGTCGTCGCTGCACTCGGAGGCGCCAGTAGCGGAAGAAATGGGCGAGTAGCGCCGCTAGGGCCTAGCCCGCCCAGCAGCGCCTGGAAAATGGGTAGGCCTTCGCCGCCGCCGCGCCCCACGACATGGCTATTCTGCACCGGGTAATGGCCGATTATGCGCAGGAAAGCCGGGCCCCCGCATCGTGCTGGGGTGAAACCGGGCGCGGCGGGCCAGCCTTAGCCAAGCCACCGCCGGGCCCCTTGCCGCCTCAGCGAGGCCCTAAGGCCGCGGTAGCCCTAGGAGCCCAGGTGGCGGTGAAGTGGTACTGCCCCGAGCCCACCTGCACCGGCAGGTAGCCCGCCTGGGCCGGGCCGGCTGGCAGGCTGGGGCTGGCTTCCCCGAGCGGGCGGTTGCTTTCGCGCACCGAGCCGGGGCTGGTAGTGGGCACGTGCACCGTGGCCGTGCAGTTGGGCGGCACTGTCACGTCGAGGGTTAGCTGGTCGCCGCTGGTGTGCCAGTGGGCGCGGGTGGGGCCGTACCCGGTTTCGAGCGTGGCCGTGGCTTGCGTGAAGCCGCCGCCCGGCTGGGGGCGCACCGTGAGCTGGTGGTAGCCGGGCGCCGCCGCGCCCAGCCCCGCCACAGTGGTGTATAGCCAGTCGCCGATGGCCCCGTAGGCGTAGTGGTTGAACGAGGTCATGGAGGGCGGGGCAAAGGTGCTGTCGGGCCGCATCGAGTTCCAGCGCTCCCACATGGTAGTGGCCCCCATCGTGACCGGGTACAGCCAGGAGGGGTAGGTTTTTTGCAGCAGCAGCTTATACGCCACCTCGGCGTGGCCGAAGCGGCTGAGCACCGCACACAGGTAGGGCGTGCCCAAAAAGCCGGTGGTCAGGTGCGTGTCGTAGTCGGCCACGTTCTGCACGAGGCGCCCGGCGGCCTGCTGGCGCAGGTTTTCGGGCAGCATGTCGAACTGTAGTGCCAGCACGTAGGCCGTTTGGGTGTTCGACAGCAGGGCGCCGCCGGGCGTCACGTACTCGCGCTGAAAGGCGGCCTTGATGCGCGCCAGCTGCGCGGCGTAGGCGGTGGCATCGGCGGTCTTGCCCAGCGCGGTGGCCGCGTCGAGCAGGATTTGGGTGGTGCGGGCCCAGTAGCACTGGGCCACCAGCGCATGGCTGGTCACGGCCGAGCGGCCCCCGTTGTCGTCGTCCACGTCGTAGGCCAGCCAGTCGCCAAACTGAAAGCCGGTGTCCCAGAGGTCGTGGCGGCTCTTGCTGCGGATGTACTGCTCCCAGCGCTGCATACTCGGGTACTGCACGGCCAGCGTGCGGCGGTCGCCGTAAATGGTGTATAAATCCCAGGGGATGATGGTGGCCGCGTCGGACCAGCCGGCGGCCCCAATGAGGTTTTTGCCCCAGGTAAAAGGCATGCTGGGCACCACAAACGGCACGGCGCCGTCGGGGCCCTGGTCGGCGGCCAGGTCGCGCAGCCACTTGGCAAAGAAGCTGTTGGTATTGCGGTTGAAGGCCGCCGTGCGGCTGAATACCTCCGCGTCGCCGGTCCACCCTAGGCGCTCGTCGCGCTGGGGGCAGTCGGTGGGCACGTCCAGAAAATTGCCCTTCTGCCCCCACTCAATGTTGTGCTGCAACTGGTTGACGAGCGGGTTCGAGCAGCTGAACGAGCCCGTAGCGGGCATATCCGAGTACAGGGCCACGGCCGTAAAGTCGGCGGGGTTAACCGGGCCGGGATACGCATCTACGCGCAGGTAGCGGAAGCCGTGGGTAGTAAAATGGGGCTCCAGGGCCTCGGCCTGGCCCGTGCCGCGCAGGTAGTACGTGTCTTCGGCCGTGGCCCCGCGCAGGTTGGCCAGGTAGAGGTTGCCGCGCTTATCCAGCACCTCGGCGTGCGAGAGCGTCACGCGGTCGCCGGCCCGGCCGCGGGCCGTCACCCGCACCCAGCCCACCAGGTTCTGGCCGAAGTCGAGAATGGTTTCTCCCTTGGGCGAGGTGGTCATTTTCACCACCTTAAAGGTTTCGTGCGCCCGAATGGGCTCATTGAACGAGGCGAAAAGGTTGTCTTTGGCGTAGGGCTGCACGCGGGCGGCCACCCAGCCGCGGGCGTCGTAGCCGGGCCGGGCCCAGCCGGGCTGCTCCAAGCGGGCGTCGTAGGTTTCGCCGCGTTGCAGCTCGGCCGCGCGAATGGGGCCGCCGGCCGAGGTTTGCCAGGTGCCGTCCGTGCCAATGTCCTCGCTGCTGCCGTCGCGGTAGCTCAGGTGCAGCTGCAGCAGCAGGGCCGCGTCGCGGCCATACACGTTGTGCACGTTGTCGAAGCCCACGTAGCCGCGGTACCAGCCGCTGGCCAGGGTGGCGCCCACGGCGTTGGGGCCGGGTTGCAGCAGGCGGGTCACGTCGTAGGTCTGGTAGGCTAGGCGCTGGTGGTAGCTCGTCCAGCCCGGCGTGAGGTAGGCATCGCCGACTCGCTGGCCGTTGAGGCGGGCTTCGTAGAGGCCGTGGGCCGTTATGTAGGCCGTGGCCGCGGCCAGCGGCTTGCTGATGGTGAACTCCTTGCGCAGCAGGGGGCTGGGGCGCCGCACCGAGTCTTCGGCGTAGCCGGGGCCAATCCAGGCGGCGCGCCAGTTGGCGGGCGCCAGCAGGCCGGTTTGCCAGTAGGCGGGCGCGCTCCAGGCCGAGGCGTGGCCGGCCTGGTCCCAGGCCCGCACCTGCCAGTAGTAGCGCCGCATAGCCCCTAGGGCCGGCCCCGCGTAGGTAACGTGCACCGACGAGTCGGACGCCACCTTGCCCGACTGCCACACCGCCGCGCGGCCCCGCGCCAGCTGGGCGGGCGTGGCCGCCACGCGCAGCTCGTAGGCCGTTTGGCGCACGCCCCGCCGCCCCGTCGGCGCCAGCAGCTGCCAGCTAAAGCGGGGCCGGGCCACGTCGAGCCCCAGGGGGTTGGTCAGGTTTTCGCAGCTTAGGTGCTGCACGCGCACCTGGGCCTGGGCGGCCGCACTGGCCTCTAGGGCCACAAGTAGGAGGATAACGGCGATTTTCATGGGTGGGAAAGGAATGGCGCGAACCACGCGGGGCGGGTCTAGGTCCCCCGGCGGCGCTAAGCCGCGGGCCGGCACGCCTGCTAAAGTAGGCTGAATTAGCGGGCCCGCGCACTGGTCTTAGGTAGTGAAGTTAACAAACCAGGGTCGGCCCGGCCGGTAGCTTGGCCCGGCACCCTAGGGGCGAGCGGATACTAAAGGGCTCAATTCTGCGGTGTTAGTTGGGATAAGCAATTTAAATCGCTTTGCTTCTTACTTTTAGCGCGTCTCTTCTTTCTTCGCCCCATGCTTTTCCCTCGCCCCAAACGCTCGGCTCCGGCCGCCAAGCCCACCTCGCAGTCCCGCGAGTGGCTGAACTCGCTGCTGTTTGCCGTCGTGGCGTCTACCCTCATCCGGTGGTCGGCCGTGGAGGCCTACGTCATCCCCTCCGAAAGCATGGAGCATTCGCTGCTGGTAGGCGACTATCTCTTTGTCAGCAAGTTGCACTATGGCCCTAGGACGCCCCAGACGCCGCTGCAGCTGCCGCTTACCCACCAAACCATTCCGGGCCTGGGCTGGCCCAGCTATTCGGACCTCGTGCAGCTGCCCACGTATCACTTTCCGGGTTTCAGCTCGGTGCAGCGCAACGACGTGGTTGTGTTTCATGTGCCGCACGAGCAGCAGCGGCCCGCCGACCTGCGCACTTTCCTGGTGAAGCGCTGCATTGCCGTGGCCGGCGATACCCTGGAGCTGCGGCAGGGGCAGGTGTTTCTTAATGGCCGGCCCGGCGCCGTGGTAGGCCAGCCCCAAACCACCTACTTCATGGCCGTGGCCAATCCCAACGATGAGGTGCGCCAGGCCCTGCACGACCAGCAGGTGGTTGATTACCCCCAGCCGGATGGCGTGCCGGCCGCCGTAACCGACCCCGAAACGGGAAAAACCGGCTACCTCATCAGCTGCCCCGCCTCCGTAGCCACTTATTTTCGGCGGCAGCCCTACGTGCAGGCGCTCACCGTAGCCGGCGGCGAGCTGCCCGCCAACACCCTGTTTCCAGATGCCGCCGATTTCCACGTGTCGGGGGCGCTGAGTGCCGCGCCGCGCGGCTGGCAGCTCGATAAGTATGGCCCCTTGCCAGTGCCCAAAAAAGGGCAAACCATCCAGCTAACCGCCGCCAACGCGGCCGTGTATTATAAAATAGTGGCGCAGTACGAGCACAACCAGGGCATTACGTGGCAAAACGGCCTGATTTATCAGCATGGCAAGCCCCTGGCGCAGTACACGATAAAGCAGAACTACTACTTCATGATGGGCGACAACCGGCACAACTCCGAGGACTCGCGCTTCTGGGGCTTCGTGCCCGAAGACCACCTCGTGGGCAAGGCCGTGCTCGTGTGGTTTTCCCTTGACCCCTACGCCGACTTGCTGCATAAAATTCGCTGGAACCGCCTGCTGCACCCAGTAAGCTGAGCGAGTGCGCCCTAGGGGGTAATAATACGTTAGAGTCAGGTTTTCCGGCTGCGTATCGAGTTTCTAGTCGGCCGTCGAGACGTAGGCATAGCTTAAGGTAGATACAGCTCAAAAAATAGGCTCACCAAACTAGCTTTTCGGCGCCGCTTCTTAACCCGCTCTAACGCGCCTTATTCGCTACAACTAAGGGGCGCTCAGCAAGGCGTGGTGGCTGTTGCAGTTGGGTTCGGCCCCTAGGGATTCCCAGTAGTATATCTCACCAAGTTCCGCAACAGCCACAATTGACCGAGCGAGGGTAAAGTAGATTGGCATGCCCAAAACGTTACCGAGTTGTCAATGCGAAATAGCTCGCTTATGGAGGTAGGCAATGACTGCGGGCGAGATTCCTCTCTGCGCATTATGCGCATTATATGACGGCCTTTTTGCTAGCACTTAGTTTGAAAAGATGCAGGAAGCTAGCCAGCGTTGGTAGCAATAGCCCACTACTCAACCGGCCGAAATACCACCACCTCGCCGCGCAGCAGCTCTTGGTGCTGCTGGCAGAAGGCGCGCAACCGCGCCCGCTCGTGCTCGTCGAGCAGCTCCACGCAGAGCGCTAGCTGGCCCGACTTTACTTCGAGGTGGCG
>JBPBPH010000013.1:0-39759 GCA_050954355.1 Janthinobacterium lividum | reverse complement strand
ACCGTCCACTGGCAGTTTACTTTGGAAAAAGCCCGCGTCAAACTTGACCGCCACTACCAAAAAATTAGGGTAACTAATTCTCCTGACTGAGCACTAGCGGCCTGGGTGGTGCCTGCCCTGCTTTCACCGTGGCGCTGCCCCAGCCCGCCGCCCCAGCCCAACTCACCGCGCCCCTTGGCCGGCGGGTACCCCCTACGGCACCCCGCCCCGCCCCGGAGTGGGACGCGTTTACCACCAGTACTGGTCTATTCGGCGAGGCTTTTAGCCCGTGCAGCTGCCAAAAAGGCCCTAGGAGCTAGTCGCAAGGGCCTTTTGTGTTTATCTAGTATTTTATTTATCAAGCACTTGTAAATAAATTGCAGAGCTTATTTATATTTTCGGTAAGCCTTCGGGTTTTGCCAGCGCTACTACTACTGCTCATTCTTCTTCACGCCTTCTACCTATTCAAGCAACTTTCATGGATACCAGCCACGCCCTCGACCACTACCCCGAACGCCGCGACTTGCTGGGCGGCTTCTTGCTGGAGTACTCGCTGCTCGCCACCGAAAATCCCGAACTTACCAAGCTACTCGGTTTCGAGGCCTATGCGCAGTTTTGCTTCAGCTTTTTTGCCCTGCGCCAGCAGCGCAGCCACCAGACTAACCTCAGCCAGCAGTTGAAGCTGCTGCGCGAGCACCTGCCCCTGCCCCTGCCCGCCGCGCTGCTGGCGCTTTAAGGCTCATTATGCAGCTTTATGCTGATTCGCTACCTGCTTATCCGTTATTCTTTTTTCGCTTAATGCCCCTACAATTACTCCGCACCACGCCCCAGATTTCAATTTACTCCGGCAGCTGCAACGATTGGCTTTCCTTGGACTAGCAGGCGAGCTGGACTTGTCCGCCTTGACACTCTCGCCCGCCTTGGGCTGGCGCTGGTGCCTGCTGCGGTACGCGGCCGTCGGCTAGCCCTAGGGCCCACTGGAAGTGGGTACCCCCTAGGGCTAGCTGGCCGCCCTGGGCAGGTCCTAGGGTCTGCCTACACGGTTACGTGCTGCATGCCGTACTGCTGCAGCACGTCAGCGGGCACGCCGGTCCAGCGGTTGGGGGCGTTGCCGGCGTAGCCAATATCGGCAATGCCCATCTTGCTGGTGAAGAAGCCGGAAGCCGTCAAGTCGCGCAGGCGGTTGAAGAAGCTCACGCCCTGCTGCATAGCGGGCTTGGCTCTGAGCGGGTAGGCGATGGCCGTCACCATGTCGAGCTGCTGGGCGGCGGGGCAGTCTACAAAAGCATGCTGGTAGCGGTTGAAGCACTGCACATCCAGCCAGCGCAAGCCCCCACGCAGGGGCAGTTGGTGCTCGGGCATGTCCTTGGCAATGAACTCAATAAACTCGGGCACCTTGGCGTCGGACGCGCTGCCTGAGTGCTCATCCTTGGGAATAATGATGTCGGCCAGTACCGTGATAGTGGCCATTTCGTGGGGCGTGAAAAACGTTTCGGCGTGCAGCTTTTTGTCGCGCGCTATTTCAAACTCCTGCCGGCCGGCCGTGTCGGCCACGGGCGTGTCGATGACGGCCGCCTGCTCGGGTTTCTGGGCGGGGCCGGTTTGGCAGGCGTCGAGCAGCAGCCCGGTCGAGAGGGCGCTTAAGCCAATGGCTTTCAGGGATTCGCGTCTTTTCATGGCACTGGCAGCCGTTAAATAGAAAGTCTTTTGCGTTGGTCCAGGATGTATTCGCTGGTGCGCATCGAGAGCGCCAGAATAGTCCAGGTGGCGTTTTTATCGCCCTGCTGCACAAACGGCGAAGCATCGACCACGAACAAGTTGGGGCAGTCGTGGGCCTGGCACCACTTGTTGAGGGCCGACTTCCTAGGGTCGTCGCCCATGCGCACCGTGCCCACCTCGTGGATGATGCGGCCGGGCGCCTCCAGGCCGTAGTTGGTATCGGCCCCGTGCGGCTTCGACGTTACGATGGCGCCCATCTCGTGCATGATGGCCTGGAAAGTTTCCTGCATGTGCTTGGCTTGCTTGATTTCGGCGTCGGTCCAGTTGTAGTGGAATTTGAGCACCGGAATGCCGTATTTATCCACCACGTCCTTGTCGATTTCGCAGTAGTTGTCGAGGCGGGCGATGGCCGTGCCGCGGCCCGCCATGCCCACCTGCGTGCCGTAGAAGCGGCGGTAGTCGTCCTTGAGGCCCGCGCCGAAGCCGCCGGCTTCCTTGATTTTGCCGTCGCGGCCGGGCACCAGCCCGTTGAGGTTCTGGATGCCGCTGCCGAAGCCGTAGGAAGGCATGTGCATGCCCCCGCCGTACTCGATGTGGTAGCCGCGCGGAAAGTCGAGCTTCTTGTTATCCAGCCACCAGGGCGTGTAGATGTGCACGCTGCCTACGCCGTCCTCGTTGTAGCGCTTGCGGTCCAGGAGCTGGGGCAAGAAGCCGCCCAGGCTGGCCCCGGTCGAGTCGTGCAGGTACTTACCCACCACGCCGCTGCTGTTGGCCAGGCCGCCGGGGTGCTGGCTCGATACCGAGTTGAGCAGCAGCCGGGCGCTTTCGCCGGCGCTGGCCCCTAGGATAACCACCTTGCCGCGCACCTGGTACTCCTGCAAGTCGTTTTTATCGACGTACGACACGCCCGTGGCTTGCCCGTTGGGCCCGGTGAGCACCTCGCGCACCATGGCATTGGGCAGCACCTTCAGGTTCCCGGTCTTTAAGGCCGGAATAACCAGGCACGACGAGGCCGAGAAGTCGCCGTAGACCTTGCAGCTGCGCCCGCACTGCCCGCAGTAAAAGCAGGCGCCCCGGTCCTTGTTGCCCGGCAGGGCTTCGGTGAGCACCGACCCGCGCCCCGGAATGACCTTGACGCCCGCTTTTTCGGCGCCCTGCTTGATAAACAGCTCGTTGAGCCGCGGCTTGGGCGGCGGCAGGAAGATGCCATCGGGCTCGTTTTCCAGGTTTTCCACCGTGCCGTAAATGCCAATCAGGCGGTCTACCTTGTCGTAGTAGGGCTTGACCTCGGCGTAGGTGATGGGCCAGTCGTCGGTGAGGCCGTCGATGTCGTGGCTCTTAAAGTCCCTAGGGCCCATGCGCAGCGAAATGCGCCCCCAGTGGTTGGTGCGCCCGCCCAGCATGCGGGCCCGAAACCAGTCGAACTTGGTACCGTCCTTGGTGGTGTAGGGCTCGCCCTCCAAGTCCCAGCCGCCGTAGGCCGCGTCGAAATCGCCGAACGGCCGCACGGTGCCCGCACCCCGGCGCGGCGACTCGTAGGAGAACTTGAGTTGCTGCGCGTCCTTGGCGGGGTCAAAAAACGGCCCGGCTTCCAGCATCAGCACCTTCAGGCCGGCGTGGGCCAGCACGTAGCCCGCCATGCCGCCCCCGGCGCCCGAGCCCACGACAATGGCATCGTACACGGTGGGCGACTTCTTAATCTCAAAAGCGCTCATGAACTATTAAGGGGTAGGAAAAAGTAAGGAGGCAACAACCCTAGGGCTTAGGGAAATAAAGCTAGCCAAGAAACCAACAATACCTAGCTAAAACGTTTAAGCCACTGACAAAAAAGTGACTTAATTGGCCGAGGCTTCAGGAAGCAGTTTATTTGGCGACATCCTAGGGGTATTATTTTGCGCGAAGCCACCCAAGCAAGCCAGCTGCAGGTTGGCAGCTTGCGCAGGTAAGTTCGCTCGGGTTTGCGGGGCGCAGGGCTAGAGCTGGGTGATTTTAATATCCCGGAAGGCTACCTCGTGGCCGTGGTCTTGCAGGGCAATGTGGCCTTTAGGATAGGCTGCGAAATTTTTCCAGGTCTTGAACTTGCTGTCTTCCAATAGCTTATTCCACGCGGGGCCGCCCATCTGGATGTCCAGCGTCTGGGTACCGTTCAGCCAGAAGGTGAGGTGGCCGTTGAGCTTGCGCAGCTTCACCTTGTTCCATTGGCCGGCGGGCTTGGCTACGGCTTGGGCGGGGCCCTGCATGTCGTAGAGCGAACCAGCCAAGTGGGTGGGCTTCTTGTTGTCCTCGGCGTTCTTGTCATCCAAAACCTGCATTTCTACGCCCGTTTCGTAAGTGGCGTGGAAGGCCGGGGCCTCGTGCACCCCAAAAATGAGGCCGCTGTTGCCGCCCTCCGAGATATTCCAATCCAGGGTCAGCTCGAAGTTTTCGTACTCCTGGTCGGTCACCAGGTCACCTTGCCCGGTGGCTTTCGGGTCCAGCTTCAGCGTGCCGTCCACCACCGTCCAGGCGGGCTCGGCCGTGGGCTTGAGGTAGGTATGCCAGCCCTTGGTGGTTTTACCATCGAATAGCACTTGCGGGGCCGGCTTGGGCGCCGGCCGGCGGGCGCTGGCGGCCTGGCCGCAGGTGGCGCCCACGGCGAGGGCCACAAAAAAGAACACTTTCATCGTTGCTTGGGGGGAATGGTACGGGGCCGAAGGTAATCTGCCTGCCCAGTAGTTTGGCCACTGGGGCCCTAAAAGGGCGCCCAGGGCCTAGGGACTGCCTCGGCTACCAGAGACCCTGGCCCTGGGCGCCCGATGCGCCGCCAGCGGCCTTGGCGGCCGGGGCAGCCCTAGGGGCCAACCCAAGCATGCCGGCTGGTTCAGCAACTAATTTCCGCGGCCACCCGACTTTTGCGGCATGACGATTCTACTGGTCGAGGATGAGGCGAGCCTGGCCTCCTTTATTCAGAAGGGCATTGCGGCCGAAGGCTACGACATTAAGATGGCGTACGACGGGGTGATGGGCCAGCGCTTGTTTGCGCAGCAGCCCTTCGACGTGGTGGTGCTCGACGTGAATTTGCTGGGCCTGAACGGCTTTGAGCTGTGCTGCTCCATCAAGCAGCACTCACCGCGCTAGGCGCTGCTGCTTGATGGAGCGGCCCTCGACGGGCTGCAGGACAAGGAAAGCGGCTTTGGGGCCGGCGCCGACGACTACCTCACCAAGCCGTTCGCGTTTCGGGAGCTGCTGCTGCGCATTCGAGCGGGTGAAGCTCGGCTACCTGCGCCTGCTGGATAAGCTGCTGGCCCATCGGGCGCTGGTGGCTACGGGGTACGGCCTAGGGTGCGCCACCGTCATTGGGCTGTGCTTCTATTTTATCGGGCAGGATAGGATGCCCAAAATCACGCATTCCAAGCAGTTTCAGGGGCGCATCGTGGCGCCGCAAGGCCTGCGCTCGAGCGCACCGAAGAGCGCACCAAGCAGGTCATTCACATCATCGACCAGCTCGTTGGGGCTTAAAACGTGGCCATTACCGCGGCCTTCGTGGGCATGACGCCCAGTAGCTACGGCACCAGCGCCCTGTACGTGTTCAACGCCGGCCCCCACGAAGCCGACCTGCAAGTGAACCTGGCCGCAGACTATAAGGTCCAGAGTCTCGACGCGCTCAAGGACCAGCTTCGGCAGGCCGTGGCCCGGCAGCTGCCCGACGTGCGGCTTAGCTTCGAACCCATCGAGCTGACCGATAAAATCATGAGCCAGGGCGCCCAAACGCCCATTGAGGTGCTGGTGGGCGGCAAAAACCTGGCCGATGGCCAGGCCTACGCCGAGCGCCTGGTAGCCAGCCTGAAACGCATTTCGTACCTGCGCGACGTGCGCATCAACCAGCTTCGTCTCGGTATCGCTCGACCCCGACGACCGCGAAAGCGCCGCCTACGACGGGGCCGCCGCGCGTGTGCCCGAGCCCAAGTTGGCGCTGCATTAAAGCAGTAGTACTAGCGCGCTAATAATCAAGCTGTATAGAATCCTTATTACTTCAAGCAGTGGCGTTAGCCATTGCACGCCTTCCCTCCTCGCCCATGCTCTTCCGCGCTAGTTCCATTGCCTGCTTGCTACTCAGTGCTGCCGTCCTGGCCGGGTGTTCGTCAGCCGACTCGCCCACCCGCCCCGCGGCGGTGCGCGTCACAGCCACCCAGCCAGTGCAGTCGCTGAGCTTGCCCGGCGAGCTGGAAAGCTATTTCCAAACAGACATTACGCCTAGGGCGGGCGGCTACGTGAAGCAGCTGTATGCCAACATTGGCTCGCACGTGCGCCAGGGCCAAGTGTTGGCCGACCTCGACGCCCCCGAACTCACGGCCGCGCTCAACGAGGCCTTGTCGAAGCAAAAAGCTGCCGAGGCCGTGTGGCAGGCCAGCCGCGGCACTTACCGCCGCCTGCGCCAAACCGCCCGCACCGCCGGGGCCGTGTCGCCCTTGCAGCTCGACCAAACCCGCGCCCACTACCGCGCCGCCGCCTAAATGAGCGCCTACCTGCACCTTACGGCCCCCTTTACTGGCGTCATCACCGAGCGTAATATTTCGCCGGGCGCGGCCGTGGGCACGAGCACGCCGGGCGCGCTGCCGCTGTTTCGGCTGCGGCAACTTAATCGCCTGCGCGTGGCGGTGCCCAAGGCCTACGTGGCCGACCTGAATCAGGGTGGCCCGGTGCAGTTCTCGGTGAAGTCGTACTCTGGCCGCACCTTTACCAGTCGCATCAACCGCGTGGCGGGCAGCGTGCAAGCCGCCACGCGCTCCGAGCAGATAGAGATTGACGTTCCCAACCCGCAGGAAAAGCTAAAGCCCAGCATGTCCGCCTCGGCCAGCCTGCCCATCAGCCAGCCTCAAAGCAGTTTGTTCGTGCCCAAAACGGCCGTCGTCACCACCGCCGAGCGCACCTACGTCGGGCGGGTAGCCCACGGCCGCGCCGAGCTGGTAGACGTGCAGGTGGGCGACGAGAATAACGGCTAGGTGCAGGCGTTCGGCAAGCTAGCGGCCGGCGATATGGTGCTCAAAGCCGGCAGCGAAGACGTCGCCGACCGGCAGCCCCTGGCGGTAGCCCTCGCTCGGTGGCGCTACCGGCGCGCCGACCAGCTAGCCAGCCTAGTATTAAGAACGCGTTTGGAAATTTAAAGCAACGCCATGCTTCGACAAGCGGACGCCAGCTGAGCAGGACGTTCCTTTAAATTTATATAAATTTATAAACACGCCTCAAAACGCCAACGCCCGCCGCGACGCCACTACTTGGCAGCGGCCGGCGTTGGCGTTTTAAAGGGGCGAAAAAAACAGCTGCCAATAGCCGGGTTTAAAGCGCCGCATGGTAATTTTATCTCAATAATAACCTAACGGTTAACTTATTCAGCAGCTGCCCTTTTTTAGTCTATTTCCTTCCCTCTATGATACCATCTACTACGCTACGAACGAAGCCTGAGCTTACCCTATTATTGCAGCGCCTCACGCGCCTAATTCAGGAAATGGGCGACCGGGGCCTGGAGCCCGGAACCTTTGAGCCGGCCAGCTCTTTGCGGCCGCGCTACCTGCAGCTCGTTACCCAGGCCACGCGCCTGGCCCAAGCCATGGGCTTTGCCGAGGGCGAATCGGCCGACTACATCAGCAACCTGCTGGTGGACAGCCTGCGCACGAGCAGCCGCACCGAGCGGCGCGAGCGCATGACCCTGCAAGAGGCGCTGGGCGACTAGCCTGGCCGCCTCCGCAGCTACTAAAAGCCTGCCCCAAAGCGCGGCCCTAGGGGCCGCGCTTTGGGGCAGGCTTTTACCATTAGGAATTACGCAACAGTCGTTTGTCCTTGCAAGCGCAAGGTGGTAAGCACACCAGAACATTACCGCCTAGGGTCGGTCTGATGCGATTGCCGCGCTGCGCTCGCAAGGACAAACGACTGTTGCGTAATTCCTAATGGCAGAAAGCTAACGCGCTATGAAACACATTCTCTTTTGGCTCAGCCTGCTGCTGAGCGGGCAGGTGGCCGTAGGGCAGCCCGTGCCCTACGGCCATAACCCGGCGGCCGGCCACTACGCGGCGGTGCGCGGCATTCGGCTGTATTACGAGAGCTACGGGGCGGGGCCGCCGCTGCTGCTGCTGCACGGCAACGGGGGCAGCCTGGCCACTTTCCGGCAAAACATCCCCTACTTCGTGGCCCACCACTACCGCGTCATCGCCGTAGATAGCCGCGCCCACGGCCGGTCGGCCGACCCGGCCGACTCGCTGAGCTTCGAGCAGATGGCCGACGATTTTGCCGCCCTGCTCACGCACCTTCGCCTCGACTCGGCCTACGTGCTGGGCTGGAGCGACGGCGGCATTGGGGCCGTGCTGCTGGCCCTGCGCCACCCCAGCAAGGTGAAGCGCCTGGTGGCCACGGGCGCCAACTTCTCGCCCGACTCGCTGGCCCTGACGCCCGCGCTCTGGCGCCAGCAGCAGCGGGGCTACCTCGAAAACCGGGGCCGCCTCTTCACCGACCCCGCCAAAAAGAACGACTGGAAAGTGTTTAGGCTCGATGTGCTGCAGCCCAACGTGCCCCTAGGGGCGCTGCGTAGGGTGCGGGCCCCGGCCTTCATCATCGCCGGCGACCACGACGTGATTACCCTGGAGCACACACTGGCCATTTACCGGCACCTGCCCCGCGCCTGGCTCTGGATAGTGCCCCACAGCGGCCACGCCACCTTGCAGGAGCACGCCGATGCGTTCAACCGCCAAGCCGATGCATTTTTTCGGGCTCCTCGCATCCCGGCTGTGCCGCACTAGCGGCCCTAGGCCTGCGGCCGAGCTTACTGCCGGGCTTGTCATTTCGCTAACCTCGGCTATTGCGCGCAGCTATTCGGCGATATAAGCTGGACATTTAGCCAGCATTCGAGTCACTTAATCAAATGTAGCTACATCGGTGGGCAATTGCCGCTTAATTTTCCGTTGCCTTTCGCTCTTTACTACTTTACCTACTTACTCACTCTCTTTATTATGGAATCGCAAACTACCCGCGCCACCACCGTGCGGCAGGCGCTGGCCCGCCGCACGCGCACCACCTACACTTCCCCCGAGCTCCAAGTGCTGACCCAGTACGTGCTCGGCTACCTCACGCAGGCGCAAGCCAACGAGCAGCTCCGCACCTTGGGCCTGACGCTAAGCCTGGCGCCAGCCAGCCCGCAACTCGCCTAAAGCCATCTGCACGAGTCCAAGGGGCCGCGCCAGCAGTTGTTTTCGACTGTCGGCGCGGCCCCGTTGCTTGCCGGCCGTTTTGCTAGCCAAAAGGACCCTAAGGCGCTTCGGGATGCGTTAGCCGCCCAGCCAGCGCCTCCACGTCGGCGCGGCGGGCCAGGCGGGCCCGCCACTCGGCCGGAATGGCGGTTTCGCCGTAAGCTAGGCCTGCCAGGCCGCCGGCTACCGCGCCGGTAGTGTCGGTATCGTCGCCCAGGTTCACGGCGGCCAGCACGGTAGCGGCGTAAGTATCGTGGCGCAGCAGGCACCACAGGGCCGCTTCCAAGGTGTGCACCACGTAGCCCGACGAGCTAATTTCGCTTTCGGCCAGCGTAGGCAGGCTGCCGCTCAGCACGCGCTCATATTTCGGCCATTCGTAAAAAACGGCGCCTTTTGCCTGACTTCGCAGCCACTCATTAATCAGCGTTTGCATTTGCTCATACGCCCCGGCCGGCCCTAGGCCTTGCAGCAGCCCCCGCGCCACCAGCAGGTATAAAAAGCAGCCTAGCGTGGAGCGTGGGTGGCCATGCGTGACGCACGCCACGGCCTCGGTGAGCGCCCAGGCGGCGTTCAAATCCAGGGGCTCGGCCCGCCAGGCCTGGTGAAAAGCCAGGGGCAGGATGCGCATGAGCGCCCCGTTGCCATTGTCCTGCTCGGCGCTAGGGCCGGCCTGGGCGGGCGGCGTGCCCCGGCGCAGGCGCTCGATGGCCGCGCGGGTTGCCCCGCCCACGTCGAAGGTTTCGTCGGTGGCCGTCCAGTAGGCGTTATCTAGCCAGTTGCTGGCCCGGCGGGCAAAGTCGGCCAGGTCGGGCGGCCCGGTTAGGCCGCCGGGGCGGGCTAGGGTTTCGGCCAGGCAAAAGGTAAGGGAAGAGTCGTCGGACCAGGTGCCGGCGGGCTGGCGGTGGCTGCCGTAGGCGCGCATGCCGGTTACGGGGTCGCGCCGGCGGGCTTCGCGGCCCTGAAACTCGACGGGCACCCCTAGGGCATCGCCCACGGCTAGACCTAGCAACGCGGCGCGGGCAGCGCTAGTAAAAGAAGTAGGCATAAGCTCAAGCATATGGGAAAACCAAAAATAGTGGCTGGCGCCGCTCGGCTAACCTACTCTTTTGCGGGCAAGTCCGTATAGGGAGGCATAATTTACCGACCAAGTAGGCGCTTTGGGCGGCACTATTCTACGCCTGGTCGGTGTTTTTTCCGTATGTTGGTTTCGGCGGTAGTTCTTGCTGCGTGCGGCCCCTACATTTGACTTTCTTACCCCTCTATCCTTCCGAATGTCTCCTTCCCGCCTCAAAATTAGCACCTACGCCGGCCTGGTAACTGCCGTGTTTGGGTTGGCGTCGTATCGGTTTTACCAGCGCACTGGGCCCGACGCCGTGCCCGGCAAAGAGCAGGTGCTGGTGGGCACCATTGTGCAGGGCCTCACCCAGGCCCACTACCAGCCCGAGCGCATTGACGATGCCTTTAGCAAGCGCGTGTTTGACCTCTCGCTCAAGCGCCTGGACTACCGCAAGAAGTTCTTGCTGCAGTCAGACGTAGCCCAGTTGACGAAGTACCAGAACGATATCGACGACGAAACCAAGCGCGGCAGCCACGAGTTTCTGGACCTGAGCACCAAGCTGGTGGCCGAGCGCACCAAGCAGATGCAAGCGCTCAGCCACGAGCTGTTGGCTAAGCCCTTCACCTTCGACAACGAGGAGACCTTCCAGAGCGACTGGGATAAGGCCACCTTCCCGACCAGCGCCGCCGACCAGCGCGAGCAGTGGCGCAAGCTGCTCAAGTACGAAACCCTGGTGCGCGTGGCCGAGATGATGGACGAGCAGGACAAGCGCCACGACCGCAGCCGGGTGGCTAGCCTGAGCAAAGAGCCCGCCACGGCCGAGCCCGACCGCACCCCCGCCCAAATGGAGGAGGAGGCCCGCAAGCGCGTGCTCAAGTTTTACGACGAGCAGTTTGCTGACCAGCCCGACGCCAGCGATGTGCTCACCAACTACGCCAACGCGATTGCCAATACCTACGATCCGCACACCGAGTACTTCGCCCCGCGCGATAAGGAAGAGTTTGATATTCAGCTCACGGGCCGCTTTGAGGGTATTGGGGCCACGTTGCGCGAGAAGGATGGCCTGATTTATATTGAGGACGTGGTGCCGGGCTCTGCCTCGTACCGCCAGGGCGAGTTGAAGAAGGGCGACGCCATCTTGCGCGTGGCCCAGGGTGCGGCCGAGCCGGTAAGCATCGAGGGCTGGCACACAAATAAGGCCGTGACGCTCATTCGGGGCAAAAAAGGCTCGGAAGTGCGCTTGACGGTGAAGAAGCCCGATGGCTCGACCAAGATTATCCCCATCGTGCGCGACGTGGTGGTGGTAGCCGACACCTACGCCCAGTCGGCGGTGATTAACGACCCGAGCGGCGTGAAAATCGGTTACCTGCGCCTACCGGCGTTCTACGCCGACTTCAACGACAACGGCGGCCGCTCGTCGGCCGAGGATGTGAAGAAGGAGCTGGCTAAGCTGAATGCCGAGGGCGTGAAGGGTGTCATCTTCGACTTGCGCAGCAACGGCGGCGGCTCGCTCAACGACGCCGTGGAGATGGCCGGCCTCTTCATGCCCAGCGGCCCCATGGTGCAGGTGCGCACCAGCCAGGGCATCACCAACGTGCTGAACGATAAGGACCCTAGGGTGCAGTATACCGGCCCGCTGGTGGTGCTGGTGAACCGCTACAGCGCCTCGGCATCCGAGATTCTGGCGGCGGCCATCCAGGATTACAAGCGCGGCGTGATTATGGGCTCGCCCAGCACTTACGGCAAAGGCACGGTGCAGCGTATCATCGACCTCGACGAAACGCTGCCCACCGAGTTGAATTCGCTCAAGCCCTTCGGCTCGCTCAAGTTCACGATGCAGAAGTTCTACCGCGTGACCGGCGGCTCGACCCAATTCAAAGGCGTGGTGTCGGACATCGTGCTGCCCGACGCTCTCTCCTACCTCGACCGGGGCGAGAAGGAGTCGGACTACCCGCTGAAGTGGGACGAGATTAAGCCCGCCAGCTACCGCCCCTGGGACGACCAGCCCAACTACGCTAAGCTCGAAGCCAACAGCAAAGCCCGCGTGGCCGCCAGCCCGGCCTTCCAGCAGCTGGCTGAGATTGTGCAAACCCTGCGCAAGCGTAAGGACGAGACGGTAGTGTCGCTGAAGCTGACTACTTACCGCGCCTCGCAGCACCAGCTCAAGGATGAGTCGGACAAGTACGACACCATTCAGAAGACGGCTAAGGCCCTCACCATTCAGCCCCTGGCCGCCGACCGCCAGGCCCTAGGGAGTGATACTACCAGCATCAGCCGCGCCATGCGTTTCACCAGAGGCCTCAACAAAGACCTGACCGTGAACGAGGCCGTGAATGTGGTGAAGGACCAGACCTCAAACTAAATCACGGATTTGATGGCTTGCACGGATACGCCGCTAGCGCGGTGCTAACTATGCTGGCGAATGCGAGAAGTAAGAAGAGCCACCTTTTGGGTGGCTCTTTTTTTGTGCAATTATTATTAGCAAATCTACCTACTGATTTATCACTGCGCCGCGCGCTGCCCTAGGCTGGAAGGACCACCAAAAACCGCGTAGCCAGCCGCTTTAGCAGCGTATCTGTGCAATCTGTTAAATCCGTTAAATCTGCGATTATCTTTAGTAAACGGCAACTAATTACACTGGCTAAGGTGTTACCCTGGCATGACGATGAAACCTGAAGCCCGCATTATTCCGCTCATCCCGGCCGAAATGTATTCGGCTCCCGCAGCGCAGAACCTGACGACCACCCTGGCCGACGCCGTGCTCACGCCCGAGGAGCAGGAGCAGCAGCGCCAGGCCGACGAAAACTGGCGCCGCTCCATTCCGGCCCAGGTATTTCTCAACTACTTCTTCGCCATCAATTACCACTTGCAGGACGAGGCGGGTGCGCCCCAGGGTGGCCTAGGCAACCTGCCTTACTTCCGCCAGCACCAAGCCGAGCTGGGCGAAACCGACGTGGCGGCCCTCACCAAGCTGCTGCACACCTGCTGGAGCACCGAGTACGCCCTGCGCGCTACCGCCGAGCTGGGCGACGAGAACTTTCTGCGCAACGCCCTGCACTGGACGTTTCCGCAGGCTTACCACACCATCTTGTCGGGCCTACAGGCCTTCCTGTACACCACCGGCGTGCGTACTAGTAACGCCCAGGTAGTGCGCCGCGAGGTGGGCCGCCTGGTGGTGAAGAATGCCTACCCGCGCCCGGTATCGTTCTACGCCGCCGGCGCTTATGGTGACTTTAGCATTCATCGGCTGCCGCTGGCCGGTTACAAGGCCGGGCTGCACATTGCAGCCCAGGAGATTGATGCCCAGGCTCAGATTGGCCAGTTTTTGCGCACTACGCGCAAGCAGCGCGCCATTGGCGTGCGCCAGCAGGTGCAAGCCAACCCCAACACCGCCATTCGGAGCCAGAAGACCGGCCGCCCGCTCGATAAGTGGACCGCCGCCCACTGGCAGCAAATTACCTGGCGCCTAGGGTACACCACCATCTTCGACCTACTAGGCCGCCTGCGCATCTCCCAGACCAGCCGCGAAATTGAGCGCTACGTGGAGGCCGACATTGACTTCCGCCTCTTCCACACCTCGCTGCTCAACATTGTGAGCTACCTCAACGGCGTGCACGAAACCTACGTGGCCAAGGCCCTAGGCCTCGAACGCTACGAGCAGTTGGTGAGCGAGCTGCCGCTGCACCTGCAGAGTGGCTTCGTTCAGGAGCGCTTGCGCACCCGCGTGCAGCCTACCCTACTGGGCGCCGAGCCGGAACCCGAGCTGCGCATGGCCGCCTAAATCACAGATTACGCGGGTTTTAACGGATTTTGTGGACGATTAAGGCTGCCCCGCTGGGGCAGCTTTTTTGTTGGGCGTACTTTTGTGGCTTGCTTTTCGGTAGTGGTGGCCCTAGGCGGAGCCTTTTTGCCATATTAGCCTGATATTAGCCTGATACTCTCTCGACACTAGCCTACCGTCCCTACTTTTTCTCCCTACCTACGGCCCACGGCCGAAGTGTCCCGAAAACAGCGCCCAGCGCCCCAATCGTCCACAAAGTCCGTGAAACCCGTTAAAATCCGCGTAATCCGTGATTAGTGAACAAGAACTTTTGCGCCGCGCCAAGCTGGACGAGTTGCGCGCCCTCGGCATCGAGCCTTACCCGTCGGAGTTGTTCGACGTAAACTTTTCGGCCCGCGAAATCCTCGACAACTACCATCCTGAGCTTAATAACTTCCAGGAGGTAGCGCTGGCCGGCCGCCTGATGTCGGTGCGCGTGATGGGTAAGGCCTCGTTTGCCGAGCTCATGGATTCGTCGGGCCGCATCCAGCTCTACGTCAACCGCGACGAAATTTGCCCCGGCGAGGATAAGACGCTCTACAACAACGTCTTCAAGAAGCTGCTCGACCTAGGGGACTTCATTGGCGTCAAGGGCCACGTGTTCACCACGCAAGTAGGGGAAATCTCCATCCACGTGAAGGAGCTGACGCTGCTGGCCAAGGCCCTGCGCCCGCTGCCGGTGGTGAAGGAGAAAGTGGACGAGGCCACCGGCGAGAAAGTGGTGTACGACGCCTTCTCGGACCCCGAGCAGCGCTACCGCCAGCGCTACGTAGACCTAGTGGTGAACCCACAGGTGCGCGAGACGTTTATTAAGCGCACGCAGCTGGTGCAGGCCATGCGCAACTACCTCAACGACAAGGGGTACTTGGAGGTGGAAACCCCGATTCTGCAGCCGCTCTACGGCGGCGCGGCGGCTAGGCCCTTCACCACGCACCACAACACGCTGGACATGACGCTGTACCTGCGCATTGCCAACGAGCTGTACCTCAAGCGCCTGATTGTGGGCGGGTTCGATGGCGTGTATGAGTTCTCGAAGGACTTCCGCAACGAGGGCATGAGCCGGTTCCATAACCCCGAGTTTACCCAGATGGAGCTATATGTGGCTTACAAGGACTACACCTGGATGATGGACTTGGTAGAGGAAATGGTGGAGCGCGTGGCCCTGGCCCTGCACGGCAAAACCGAGGTGCAGGTAGGCGATAATATCCTCAATTTCCAGCGCCCCTGGCAGCGCTACACCATGTTCGAAGCCATCGAGAAGTTTACCGGTGAAGCCATCGGCGCGCTCGACGAAACCGACCTGCGCGCAGTGGCAGCCAAGCTCAACGTGCACCTCGATCCGAGCATGGGCAAGTCAAAAATCATCGACGAGATATTTGGCGAGCACGTCGAGCCCAAGCTCATCCAACCTACCTTCATCACCGACTACCCGGTGGAGATGTCGCCGCTGGCCAAGAAGCACCGCAACCGCCCCGGCCTGGTAGAGCGCTTCGAGGCCATTTGCAACGGCAAGGAAATCTGCAACGCCTTCTCGGAGCTCAACGACCCCATCGACCAGCGCCAACGCTTTGAGGACCAGTTGGAGCTGGGCAAGCGCGGCGACACCGAGGCTATGGTGCTCGACGAGGACTTTCTGCGCGCTCTCGAGTATGGTATGCCGCCCACCGCGGGCTTAGGCATCGGCATTGACCGCCTGAGCATGATTATGACCAATTCGCACTCTATTCAAGACGTGCTTTTTTTTCCGCAGATGCGCCCCGAAGCGTTATAAGTAAAAGCAACTGCGCGCTGCAGAAATCAAAAAGCCCGCTACCAAGAAGGTAGCGGGCTTTTCTTTGCCAAAGCTGCGAAAAATAACTTATCGACAGAAGCTTGCGATGAGTCGTCTGATTTTACTGCGCGATATGATAAGCCAATTTTGCCAGAAGCTCTTACGTCCGGCAATTTTACAGCAGCGAAATTGATAATTTCAACATCGTTTGGTAAAGTAGTTAATGGCGCCGGTGGTTTGGGGTTACGGGTGACCTATTGCTTTTTTGCTATCTTAGCTAAACACCTTATTTACAAGCCGTTGATTTACACGAGCGCAGCTTTATACTTCGTCGCCACCTACCGAGCGGCCGTTGCCCGCGCCGGCGGGGGCAGTCAGGTCGCCGGGCTCGGCCGCGCCCAGATTTTGCAACCGTTCATCGGCGGCTTGCTTATCGACGTGGGTGAGGGCAGCCGCAGCGGGGTCGGTGGGACCGGTAAAGCGAGCTAGGGCGCCCTTCACCAACTCGCCCAGGCTACCGCTCCATAGCTTGTCAGCGCTTTGGGCTAGGGTTTTGCGGGTATCATCGCCCGCTTCGGGGGCTAGCAGCAAGCCGGCCACAATGCCGGCTGTAGCGCCTGCCAGCAGCGATACGATGACCTTGCCGTTGTTGTCTTTAATGGGCATAATGCAGAAATAAAGAGGTAAAAAAACGACCCTTGCAGCTACTTGGTCTGCTAACGGCCAAAGCCGGGGGCTGGTTAGCTAGCCGCAGCAGTACAAAAAAGCTACCCTCCGCAGAAGGTAGCTTTCAAACTATGCAAACAGCAGGTTGACGCTAGCAGGTGTCATTACTGACTTAATAAACGCTATTTTTGAAAGCGCTAGGCTTTACTATTAGCGTTCTTTACTTCGTCGGTAACCTTGCTCACAGCTTCTTTGGCTTTGCTGCCCAAGTCGCTTAACAGGCTCACGATGTCCGACTTGCTCTTACCCAGCTTTTGTTCCAAGCGGCCCAGCAACTCGTCAATTTTGCCATCGCTAAAGTTAAGGTCTTCGTCCGTCAACTGCGCATACTGCTGCTTCAGCTTACCTTTAATCTCGTCCCAGTTGCCTTTGATTTGCAAGTTGCTGGTCAGCTCTTCTAGCTTACCGCTGAGACCTTTGAACTTCTCCTCTAGCTCGGCGCTGTACTTTTTGTACTGCTCACCCAGTTGGTCGCTCAGGTCTTTAGCCGATTCTTTCCAGTTGTCGAAGGTTACGGAGCCTTTTTCGGGGGCTAGCAACATGCCAGCCACGATGCCAGCACCCGCGCCGGCCAGGGCTGCAAGCAGGACTTTACCAGCGCTCTTGTCTTCTTTGTAAGCCATGAGAAAAAATATGAAGGTGAGTTGAAGTTCAACCGAATAGCTACCCTAGGGGCAGTTAGACTCGGAGTATGGCGGCTATACGGCGGCGGTAGCGGGGGGGTTGGCAGGGGCCGCAAAATATCGCGCGGTGCGGCGCATTAACCCGGCGAGCCTACCTTGCCGCCCCTCTTCTGGCCCATTCACATGTCTTTTCCTCTTGCTTGCTGGGGGCGCCGGCTGGGCCTAGCCGCCAGCCTGCTGGCCCTGGCTAGCTGCCAGCGGCCCGCGCTTACTACCCCCCGCCAACGTAAATCCCGCGGGCATGTGCCCCATGGTATACGAGCCGGTGTGCGGCTGCGACGGCAAAACCTACGCCAATGCCTGCATAGCCGGCCACGCGGGCGTACGCACCCACCGGCCGGGCGCGTGCCCTACCCAGCCAGCCCCGCGCTAGCTAGAAAGCCCTAGGGCCGGCGAGGCCGGTAAGTTGCCACCCAGGTAGCCGTCTCTTTAGTATAACGACTGTCGTGGCGAGCTTGCGAGCCGAAGGAAGGCGTAGCCAAGCAAGCGCAACCTGAACGACCCTAGACGCATGGTGCTGATGCGCTTGCCACATCTCCGCTTGATACGCGACTTGCTCGCCATGACCGACAATTCGCGTGAGTTCTTTCGTACTGATTTTTAAATTATTAATGCTCTTCGCCTCATGGCTGCTTCTAAAAATTACGTTCGCAACGCGGCGCCCTTCGTAGTACCCACCACCGATGGTAAGCTCATTGAGGAGCACGTGGGCCTGGCCAGTACCGGCACTGGGCAGTACAGCGTGGCCCACATGGTGGCCCCGCCCCACTGGAGCGAGCCGCCCCAGCAACCCGAGTTTGACGAGGTGACGATAGTGGTGCGGGGCCGCAAGCGTTTCGAAATCGACGGCGAAATAGTGGAGCTGGGCGCGGGCGAAACGCTGCTAATAAAGGCTGGGGCACGAGTGCGCTACGCTAACCCATTTGCCGAGGAATGCGAATATTGGTCGGTGTGTGTGCCTGCCTTTAGCCCAGCCACCGTACACCGCGAAGCATAGACGAATAGCCTTTCACCGCTGCCCACCCATGCCCCAAACGCTCGCTGCCTACCCGTTTCTGAACCTGCTGCTGCACCCCGGCCCAACGCCGGTGCTCGAAACCGAGTGGCTCGGCTTTGCGGGCAGCGATGACTTTAGGGCGGCCCTGGTAGAGGCGCTGCGCCTGGCCCGGCTGCATAAGGTAATGGGCTGGGTGGCCGACGACCGCCGCCTAGGGGCCGTGCGCCCCAAAGACCTCACCTGGACCCACGAGCAGGTGTTGCGGCCGCTCAGCACGCTGGGCGTGCGCCGCTTTGCCCACCTGGAAGCCACCGAGGCCCTCAATCGCCTCACCATCGACGGCTTATACCGAACGGCCGTACCGGACCTGCCCTACGAGTTTCGGCATTTTACTGACCTGGGGCAGGCACGGGCCTGGGCGGCGGGTGCCTAGCGAACGCGGGCTAGCCCTAGGCCCGCAGCTACTGTGGCGGCCAATCAGGCAGGCCTACCGACTTTTGTACTCCATGAGAATCTTTCTATTAACGCTACTCGGGGCTGGGGCCCTGCCACTGGCAGCGCGGGCGCAGCAATTTGCCGCCACCCACCCGCCCGTTACCTACCGCGTGGGGCTGGTGCGGGCGCCTCTGTTTCGGCACCCGGCCGATACGCTACGCCCCGCCGACATGTTTGTGCCTAGCCAGGCCGCCGTGGGCGTGGTAGGCGAGCTATCGCCCCGCTGGGTGGTGGTAGAGCGCGAGGGTTTTCGCTACCTGGCGTCGGCAGCGGCGCTGGTGGGCTACGACCCCGCCGATGCCGACCCACTGCCGCTGTCGGCCACCACCCACCGCCTTACCTACGAGGGCGTGGTGCAGGTACCCGGCACCAGCCAGGCTGACCTATTTGCCCGCGCCCGGCGCTGGGTAAGTGAGGCCTACAACCAGCAAAATGCCGAGCTAACGCGCGAGGATGCGACCAGCGGCCAGCTGCAGCTGCGGGGCACCCGCCTAGCGCAGGTGTATCAAGACTTCCAGGGGGTGCCGCGCGCCAGCTACGCCGGGGTAGTGCGCCACTCGCTCACCATTTATGTCAAGGACGGGCGCTATAAGTACGTGCTGACCGATTTTGTGCACGACGCCGAGGGGGTGCCCAACTTGCGCTCGGGCGGCGCCCTGGAGCAGAAGCGGGCTAGCCTCTTCGGCTACGCCGGTTTAGGCAGCTACCAAACGTGGGCGGAGCTGAAAACCGACGCCCTGCGCGATGCCCGCACCCTGGTGGCCAGCCTGGAAGCCGCCATGACGCTGCAAAAAACCAAAGTTCCCCGCAACGCTAGCGACTTTTAGCCGCTATGCTGGGTTGATGGTGCCAACATGCCGACACCTTTTAGGGTCAGTCTCCCCCTAGGGGCACAAAAAAAGGCCGCGCCACCCGGCACGACCCATCTTGCTTAAAACAGCGTTTAAAAGCTTTTTTAAGCAAAAGCAGTAATAAATTCAGTGTATCATTTCACTAGGTACTTGGCCACGGCGCTCAACGACATTTTTAGCGCCCGCGCAATGGCCTGATTAGAAGCGCTGCCGGCTTTGAGGCGCCGCACTTGGTCGACAACATCAGCGCTTTTAGTGGGGGCGCCCAACTGCACGCCGGCGGCGCGCTTTTTGGCTAGGGCAGCCTTGGTATTCTCGATATTTTTAGTAGGTCCTGGGCGGCAATGGCAGCCAGCAGCGAGACGATGACGTCGCCAAAGGGCCCTAGGCTGTTGAGGTAGGGCTCGGTGAAAGACTTGTAGTCCACCCCGTGGTCCTTGAGCTCCTTCAAGTAGCAAAGGGTAGCCAGGGCTCCCTCGCGGCTGGAGCGGTCCAGGCGCCAGAACACGATCAGGTCAAACTTCTCTTGATAGGCCTTGAGCAGTAGGCGTTTGGACTCACTGCGCTCCGCCTTACTGCCCGACTACTGGTCGGTGTACACTTGGTGGATGCTACCGTGCTGCTCAGCGAAGGCCAGCAGCTAGTGCAATTGGTTCTCGATGTCATGGCCCTTGTCCTTGGTCGACACGCAGGCATAGATAGCGACTCGCATGCACAAAGCTATCTTGAGATGGTCTAGTTGAGCAGGCTAGCTTGTCTGCCTAAGATTGCTACAGCAGTAGAAAAGGCCTACGCTACAGGGTGCGTCATGCTGAGGTCCCCACTTAGGAGTGCTAGAGATTAGCCGAAGGGGCAGCTCAGCAGTTCAAGAAGTAGGTTCTGAATCAGTATAAGAAACCGGTACTTTCTGATCCAGCAGGTGTGTTCAAAAAACCCGCTACGCCAACAGGGCTTACGCATCAAATAGTAGCTCGTATAGCATGAGTTGACCTTGGCTTTTTCAGGCATTTACAAGGTCTTTATGCTCAGCCAGTTATTTGCTTTTTTCGCTACCCTACCTGACCCGCGTTGTGCTGGCCGCCTTCGGCATCGCTTCCTTAATTTGCTCCTTATCGCCGTGTGCGCCGTGGTGGCCGGGGCGGAAACGTGGGTGGACATCGCCCACCATGGGCGGATGAAACACGCCTGGCTGGCTATTTTTTTGGATTTACCCCACGGCATTCCCGCTCCCGATACCTTCCGGCGCGTGTGCTCGCTGGTCGACCCGCAGGGGCAGGAGCAGTGTTTGCGCCAGGGCATAGCTACCGCTGCTTCGCCCTTGCCGCGCGAGGTGGTGGCCATCGCTGGCAAAACCGTACGTCGCTCCTTTGACCGGGGGCGAGGGCCCTTGCACATAGTCAGTGCCTTCGCCACCCAGCAGGGCTTGAGTCTAGGGCAGGCAGCCGTGGCGGGTCAGGGACAGGAGCTGCTGGCTATCCCTCTCTTGCCTCGCAACTTGTGCTTGACTAACACCAGCGTCACGCTGGATGCGTTGGGCTGCCAGCACGCGATTGCCCGGCGGTTAGTAGCCCGGCAGGCAGCTTACATTCTGGCCCTAAAAGGCAATCAGGGCCGGTGCCACCGCGCCGTGGTGGCCTACTGTAAAACCGCTTGCTTTGACCGTGAGGCTACTTATCCACCCGAGTATGATGCCTCTGATTGCCGGCACGGGCGCTGGGTCCGGCGCCGGGCCTGGGTGCTACCGCTGCGCGATGAGCTAGCAGCTCTGCGGGACTGGCCTGGATGGTGGGCTATCCTGGCCGTTGAAACGATTCGTCACGTGCAGCACCAACCGAGTACGCACGCCGCGATTCGCTCCTACCTGACCAGTTGTTCGGATGCCTCGGCGGTGCTTATTGCGGCCATCCGCCGCCACTGGGCGATTGAAAATAGCCTGCACTAGGTACTTGATGTGGGCTTCCGGGAAGACGAGGCGCGCAGGCGCGACCGGGTCGCCACCCGCAGCTTCGCGGGTCTGCGTAAGCTGGCTTTCAACCTCTTGCAGCAAGGAAAGCACCAGTCGGGCAGGCTGCGGGCGCGGCGACGAAACGCGGGCTGGAACGATGAGTACATGACCCAGCTCCTAACCCGCGCCCGTGAAAAAGGTGCTGCTAGTTTTGATGCGTAAGCCCTGTCTACGCCAATGGCCCCGAAAACCGCGTTTTCTCGACAAACCTCCTCACTAAGGAAAAAGTCATAGTGCTGCTGGCAGAGCATTTTCCGCCCGCGATGACCTATGTGCGCTAGCTGTCTAACCCGTAAGCCAGTATAACATGCTACCCCTATTAGAGTCTCTGCGGGTACCAGTTAGGAGCGTCGGGCTGGGAACCCTGTTTCTGCAAATAGCCGGTATTTAAGCTGTTAACCTTTTATTTGTACGCCGTTAAGAATAATGTTTATTTCTTGTGCGCCCACCCTAAACTGCTAATTAATAACTATAGAACATTGAAACACGGCTGGGTAGTATTTTGCTGCTGAAGAGCTAGCCAATCGATTCGTTCATTCAGTTTTCGTTGCACCACCTATGCCAGAATTAGCCGCTGCTACTCCTTCTCCCACCGAACCTGGCCTAGGGGCCGACCAACTGCTCGACGCGCTGCCTTGGGGGCTGCTGGAGGTGAGTGCAGCGGGTATTATTCGGCGCCTCAACCGGCAGGCCGCCGCCTGGTGGGGGGTGCCGGCTGAGGCTGCGCTGGGGCAAACCATCGAACAGGTGGGGCCGGGCCAGCTGCCCGCGCCCGCCTACGCCGCCCTCGGGCACGCCGCGAGCGAACCCACGGAAGCCACCGAGTGCTACCTGCTCCAGACCGAGCAGTGGGTGACGCTCACCAGCGCCGAGCAGCCGACGGGCGAAGTAGTCGTGCACTGGCAAGACAGCACGGCTGCCCACCGGCGCACGCGGCAGTACCAGGCCCTGGCTGAAAACATCCCCGACGTGCTCACCCGCTGGGACCCCAACCTGCGTCTGCTCTACGCCAACCCCGCTTTTGCCGCCCAAGCCAGCCAGCCGCTGCCCGCCCTGCTGGGGCGCACCTTTGCCGAAATGGCGTTGCCGGCCGAGGTAACCGGCCCCTACCAGGCGGTGCTGCAACGGGTGTTTGACACGGGCCAGCCCCAGGAGCATTACCACACGTTGCTCAGCCCGCAGGGCCCCGTGCACTACCACTCGCGCCTAGTGCCCGAGCTGCGCGATGGCCAGATTGATACCGTGCTCGGCATTGCCCGCGACATCAGCGCGCTGAAGCGCACCGAGGCCGAAACCTTGCGCCTGCGCGAGGCCGTCGGGCAGCAGGCCACCGACCGCTACCAGGCCTTGCTGTACGCGCTGGACGAGGGCTTCTGCGTGCTGGAGCTGACGTTTGACGCCGGCGGGCAGCAGGCGGTGGACTACGTGTACCGCGAGCTGAACCCGGTGTTTGCGCGGCAGTCGGGCCTGTCGGCCGAGGTGCTGGGCCAGTCGATACGCACGCTCATGCCCGACCTGGAACCCTTTTGGTTTGACACGTACGGCCGGGTGGCCCGCACCGGCGAGCCCGTGCGCTTGGAGCACGAGGTGCCGCAGCTGGGCCGCTGGTTTGAGCTGCACGCCTGCCGGGTGGGCGGCCCCGGCAGCCGGCAGGTGGCCGTGCTCTTCAACGACATCACCGACCGCAAGCACACGGCGGCTACCCTGCGCCGCGCTGCCGCCACCGAAACCTTCCGGCTGCACCTGGCCGACGCGCTGGGGCCGCTGACCGACGCGGTGGCCATTCAGGAAGCGGTGACGCACCGGGCCCGGCTCCACTTCGCGGCCGACCGCTGCTACTACTGCGAAGTGGCGGGCGGGCAGGCCATCATCCGGCGCGATGCCGCCGCCGCCGGGCTGCCCTCGGTGGCCGGCACGTACCCGCTCGCCGACTTTGCTTTGCTGCAAGCCGTTATCGAAGCCGGGCGGCCATTTGTGGTGCCCGACGTGCGCCAGGACGAGTCGGTGGACGAAAACCTGCGCCAGCTCTGCGTGCAGCTGCAAGTTATTTCGTACCTGAACGTGCCCGTCGTCAAAAACGGGGCAGCGGTGGGCGTGCTGTGCCTGGTGCAGTGCACGCCCCGCGCGTGGACCGCCGCCGACGTGGACCTGGCCACCGAAGTGGCCGAGCGCACCTGGACGGCCGTGGAGCGCGCCCGCGCCGAGGCGGCCCTGCGCGACAGCGAGGCGCGGCTCCAGGTGGCGGTCGATGCCGCCGAGCTGGGCACCTTTGTGTGGCACGTGGTCGAGGACCGCACCGAGGAGGACGCCCGCGCCCGCGTCCACTTCGGCCTGGTGCCGGGCTCCACGGTCCCGCTCGCCGAGGCGCTCGTGACGACCTTCCACCCCGACGACGCCCCGCGCTACGCGGCGGCCGTGGCGCACGCCACCGACCCGGCCGGCCCCGGCACGCTGTATGAGGAGTTCCGCGTACGGCACCCGGATGGGCAGCAGCGGTGGTTGGCAGTCAGTGCCGCGGCCGCGTTTGCGGGCACGCCGCGCGCGGCCGTCCGGCTGACCGGCGTGCTGGCCGACATCACCGCGCGCAAGCAGCACGAAGCCAACCTGGCGCTGCTGGCCGAAATAGTCGAAGATTTTGCGCGCCTCGCTTCCGAAGCCGAGCTTATGCAGGCCATCGGCGAGCGGCTGGCGCACCATCTGCAACTCGACGGCATCACCTTCTGCGACGTTGACGAAGCGCGCGAATCGGTAACGATAAACTATAACTGGAACGCGGCGGACGTGCCGCAAATCGTGGGGACGTTCCGCTTCGCCGACTACGTGACCGAGGAGTTTGCCGCTACGATGCGCACCGGAAAAACCTGGGTCGTGGGCGACACGCAGCACGACGCACGCACCGACGCGCAAGCGATGGCGGCCCTCAGGGTCGGCGCGGTAATCAATGTTCCGTATCTCCGGCGGGGCGAATGGCAAGGCTACTTCACGGCGATGAGCCGGGTGGCGCGCGAGTGGACGGCCGACGAAACGGCGTTGATTCAGGAAGTCTCGAACCGCACGTTCCTGCGCTTGGAACGCGCCCGCGCCGAGCAGGCCCTGCGCCGGAGCGAAGACATATACCGCACGCTGTTCGACTCCATGGACGAGGGCTACTGCCTGGTAGAAGTACTGCTGGACGAAAACGGCCGGCCCGCCGACGTGCTGCACCTGGAAGTAAACCAGGCGCATCAGCGCAAGAGCGGCCTGGGCAATATCGTGGGCCAGCGCCTGCTCGACTTTATGCCCGAGGTGGAGCCCGAATGGCTCGACTTCTACGGCAACGTGGCGCTGACCGGCCGGCCCGCGCGCTTGGAATACCGGGTAGATGCCCTGGGGCGCTGGTTTACTTCCCATGCCTCGCGCGTGGGGGGCGAGGGTAGCCGGCTGGTCGCCATCATCTTCGACGACATCACCGCGCGCAAGCACCACGAGCAGCGGCAGCAGTTTCTCTTGCAGCTCAGCGACCGGCTGCGCCCGCTGGCCGACCCGCTGGCGGTGCAGCAGGCCGCCCTGCAGTGGGTGGGCGAGCAGCTGGGCCTCGACCGGCTCCTGTTCAATGAAATTGACCCAGATGTCACTACCTATACCGTGCGGGCCAGCTACGTGCGGGCAGGCTTTCTGGCCTATGGCGGGCAGCAGCCAATGGGGCCGTTCACCGAGTCGGTGCGGGCGTTGCAGCAAGGCATTACCAAAGTGGTCTGCGACGTCGAAACGGACGAGTCGTTCAGCCCGGAGGAAAAAGCCATTTGTGCCAGCATCCAGGTGCGGGCCTTCGTGACGGTGCCCCTGGTTAAAGGCGGGCGGTGGCTCATCAACCTGGTAGCCCACGCCAGCCAGCCCCGCTCGTGGCCGCCGCACGAAGTAGCCCTGCTGGAAGAAGTGGCCGAGCGCACCTGGGCCGCCGTGGAGCGGGCGAAAGTAGAGGACGCCCTGCGGGGAAGCGAGGCGCAGTTGCGCTCGTTCGTCACGGCCAGCTCCGACACGCTCTACCGCATGAGTGCCAACTGGCAGCAGATGCACAGCTTGCAGAGCAAGGACGACTTTATGGTGCCAACCGAGGCCCCCAGCGAGACCTGGCTCACGCGCTACATTCCGCCGGCCGACCAGCCCGCCGTGCAGGCGGCCATTCAGGCGGCCATTGCGGGCCGGCACTTTTTCGAGTTGGAGCACCGCGTGTTCCGTGCCGACGGCGCGGTGGGCTGGACGTTTTCGCGGGCCGTGCCGGTGCTAGGCCCCCAGGGTGAACTAGTGGAATGGTTTGGCATGGCTACCGATATCACCGCCCGCAAAACGGCCGAAGACGCCCAGCGCCGAAGCGAGGAGCGGCTGCGCCTGGCCCTGGACGCGGCCGAGCTGGGCACCTGGGACTGGGACATTAATGCCAACGAAGTGCGCTGGAACGACCGCCACTTTACCATGCTGGGCCTGGAGCCCCGGCCCGGCCCCCTCACCCCCGACGACTTTGCCCAGGCCGTGCACCCTGACGACCGCCCTAGGGTACTTCAGCGCCTGCAAGCCGCCGTGGACGAAAACCACCGGTTTGAGGCCAAGTTCCGGATAGTTACGCCGCAGGACGACATACGCTGGATAAGCGGCCACGGCCAGCCCACCGAGGTCGCGCCCGATGGCCACGTGCAACGCATGAGCGGCGTACTGCTCGACGTGACTGAGCGCAAGTATGCCGAAGAGCACCTGCAAGCGCTGGCCGCCTCGCTCGAGCGCCAGGTGGCTCGGCGCACCCAGGCCTTGCAGGAAAGCCAGCTGCTGCTGCAATCGGTGTACGACACGACCCTCGTCGGCCTGGCCGTGCTGCACGCCGTGCGCGACGAGGCGACGGGGGCCATCACGGACTTTACCTTTATTTCGGCCAACAAGGAGCTGGCGCGCCTGAGCGGCCGCCCCGACCTGGTGGGCCGGCGCTACGGGCCGGAGTTTACGGGCGGGGAGGCCAGCGACATGCTGGCCCGCATGGCGCAGGCCGTCGAAACCGGCCAGCCCCAACAAAGCGAGTTTTTTTATTCGGTAGCCGGCGTACTGCGCTGGGCGGCTTTTATGTGCGTGAAGCTCGATGGTGGCGTGGTAGTCACCCTGCTCGACATCACCGAGCGCAAGCACGCCGAGCAGCAGCTCACCCGCAACCTGCGCCTGCTGGAGCAGGCCGAAACCGTGGCCCAGCTCGGCAGCTGGGACTACGACCTGGCTACCGGGCAGTTTTACTGGTCGGGCGGCATGTACGACTTGTTTGGCCTGCCCCTGGGCCAGCCCGTGCAGCCCGCCATCTACCTTGACTACGTGCTCGCCGAGGACCGCCCCCAGGCCAAGCAGCTCGTGCGGCAAATTACTGTCGGCGCGGGCGACATCGAAACCACCCTGCGCCTGCAAGTGGGCGCGGCCGTGAAGACGGTGCGCATCAAGTCCGTGGTGCTGCGCGACGCGGCCGGGCAGGCCGTGCGGGTGCTGGGCGTAGACTTGGATTTGAGCGAGTTGCACCGCCTCGAAGCCGACAACCTGCGCCTGCGCCTAAGCCAGCAGCAAGCGTTGTTCGAGGCCGTGCAGGCGGCCGAGGAAGCCGAGCGCCGCCGCATGTCGGAAAGCCTGCACAACGGCATCGGCCAGCTGCTCTACGCCACCAAGCTCCAGCTCGACCGCCTGCCCGACGCGCCCGTGCGCTCGCCGCAGCAGGAAGCCGCCCGCCTGCTGGGCGAGGCCATCCGCCAGACGCGCACGCTCTCCCACGAGCTGACCCCGGCCATTCTCGAAGAGTTTGGCTTGGAGAAAACCTTGCGCAGCATCTGCAGTACCCTCAATACGCCTAGCCTGCGCTGGCGCTGCCACCTGGCCTTTGAGGGCGCGCCCGCCTTACCGCTGCCCTTGCAACTGGCCGTGTACCGGCTGGCGCAGGAGCTGGCCCAGAACGTGCTCAAGCACGCCCAGGCCACCGAGGCCACCCTCGAAGTAGACGTCTTACTCGCTTGGGTGGTGCTGCGCGTCGAAGACAACGGCCGCGGCTTCGACCCTAGCCAGACCGGCGGTGGGCTAGGCCTGCGCTCGCTGCGCAGCCGCGCCGCCCTGCTCGGGGGCAGCGTGCACCTGACCACGGCCCCCGGCCAGGGCACCCAGTGCCAGGTTCGCATTCCCTTACCCCCACTTTCCTAATGATTCGCCTGTTTCTAGTAGATGACCACCTAGCCGTGCGCGTGGGTCTGCGCGCCTTGCTAACCACCCAAGCCGACCTGGACTTGCGAGTAGTGGGCGAAGCCAGCAATGGCCTGGAACTGCTGGCACAGCTCCCCACCACGCCTGCCGACGTGGTGCTGCTGGATTTTAACATGCCTGGTATGAACGGCTTAGAAACGGCCCGCCAGCTGAAGGAGCACTACCCCGGCGTACGGATACTGGCCCTGAGTATGCTCGCTGAAGAGCAATACATTATTGACATGCTGGCCGCCGGGGCCCACGGCTACGTGCTCAAAAGCGGCAGCTCGGTCGAAATTGTGCAGGGGGTGCAGGCAGTGGCGGCCGGCCAAGCCTTTTTGGGCACCGCGGCGGGGCTGGTAGCTCTGCATAAGCTGCCGGCTAGTCAGGAGCCCGCGCCCGCCGCCGCTCCTGCGGGCGTAACTTTGCTCAGTAAGCGCGAGCACGAGGTGCTTCAGCTCATCGCCCAAGGGCTAACTACCAGCGAAATGGCGGAGAAGCTCTTCACCAGTAAGCGAACCGTCGAGACCCACCGCCAGAATATCCTGGCAAAAACCCAGATGAAAAACACGGCCGCCCTCATTCGCTTCGCCATGCAACAGAGGCTCATCGACTAACACGAGCGCTAGCGCAGGAACTTAGCGGGACTTTCCTGAATTAAACTCTTTGTGAATGGCAAGCGGTAGAGCTGCTTCCCTGCGTTCAGCATGACAGTCTATTTTTCGCTTTTCTTGATGCAGGAGCAACTCTAGTTGGTTAATCCACCTACCGACCGGTAGTAAAATTTTAATTTTGGAGAAAAGAAATATCATTGTTATTGGTGCCTCTGCGGGAGGTTTCGAGGCCCTTAAGCAATTGGTGGCGGCCCTGCCGGCCACGCTAGAGGCCACTATTTTTGTTGTCTGGCACATGTCGCCGGATGTGACGGGCATCCTGCCGCAGGTACTGAACCGGCAGAAAACCCTGTTGGCTAGCAATGCTGTTGATAACGAGCCTATTCTCAGCAACCGTATTTACGTAGCGCCGCCCGACAAGCACCTGCTGCTGGAGAAAGGCGTCGTCCGGATTACGCGGGGGCCGAAAGAAAACCGGTTTCGCCCCGCCGTGGACCCGTTATTTCGGTCGGCCGCTTATATCTATGGCTCTCGGGTTATCGGTATTGTCTTATCCGGGGCCTTGGACGATGGTACGGCCGGCTTGTGGACGATAAAAAGCCGGGGCGGCCTCGCCATTGTGCAGGAACCGGCCGACGCCGAATTTCCTTCAATGCCCGAAAATGCCTTGGCCGCTGTGGACGTAGATTACCGCGTGTCAATTGCCGAAATGGCTCCCTTGCTGGTGAAGCTAACGGCTCAAACCGTGCCGGAAAGTAATGAAATTGCGATGGAAGAGCAAAAAAAGACCATTACTGAATTGCGCATAGCCGCGCAGCAGCAAGTACTTGCGCACGATAGGCCAGCTTTTAACCAGTTCACGCCCTTTGCCTGCCCCGAATGCCACGGGGTCTTATCGGCCATTCAGGATGGCGGTATCATCCGCTACCGCTGCCATACCGGGCACGCGTATTCGGCCGATAGCCTGCTCACCAGCATCACCGAACAGATTGAAGACACGCTCTGGGATGCCATCCGGGGCGTGGAGGAAAGCATTATGCTGCTCAATAACCTGGGCGACCACTACGCCGAAAAAAACCAGCCCAAGCTGGCCGCCATGTATTTTAAAAAGGCCCAGGAAGCCGAAAGCCGGGCCGAAATCGTGCGCCAGACTGTTTTCAGCCATGAGCAGCTCACTACCAGCAGCATCCGCACCCAGGCGCAAGAAGGCGAGGAAGTGGGCTAGGGTTGCCATTGCCTGTAAATCAAGCGGCTACCAATAGCCATGCGTCATGCTAAGCCTGTCAAAGCATCTCTACCGTTTCGTCCGAGCCATTGCGACGAAGCGGTAGAGATGCTTCGACAGGCTCAGCATGACGGTTGTTTACAAAGAGGTTAATTCAGGAGCAAGTCTTGTAACTATTTTTGATAAGTTAAAAAACCCGTTCAGGGGGTATAGTATCGGATAAGGGTGATGGAAACAGATAAGTTTGCTGATTTTTTGACTGAGAAGCCGCACGGTTTTCTTATTGTGGGCCTGGGGGCGTCGGCCGGTGGTATTCAGGCACTACGGGAATTTTTTGAGCACGTGCCCGCCGATTCCGGGATGGCGTACGTGGTGATTCTGCACCTCTCGCCCGACCACGATAGCCAATTGGCGCAGGTGCTGCAAGCCGTTGCCAGCATTCCCGTTACGCAGGTGACGGAAAAGGTGGAGATAGCGCCCAACCACATCTACGTGGTGCCGCCCAATCAGCATTTGCTGATAGAGGGCGGCGCCATTGTGCCTTCCCCCAACCTGCACGTGGAAGAACGGCGCGCCCCGGTGGACATCTTTTTCCGAACCCTGGCCGATTCGCACGGGCCTAGGGCCGTGAGTGTAGTGCTCTCCGGTACGGGCGCCAACGGCTCGATGGGCCTGAAGCGGATAAAGGAGCGGGGCGGCGCGGTGTACGTGCAAAACCCCCGCGAAGCGGAATTCAACGAGATGCCCCGCAACGCGATAGCCACCGAGCTAGTCGATGAGGTGCTGCCGGTGGCCGAGATTCCGGGCCGCATCCTGGCTTACCGCGATGGCCTGGGCACGGTGGAAATCGCGGTGGAGGCCGTAAACCAGCCCGAACAGCAGCAGCAGGCCCTGCGCGAAATATTTGCCCAGCTGCGCATTCGCACCGGGCACGATTTCTCTAATTACAAGCGCGCTACCCTGCTGCGCCGCATCGAGCGCCGCATCAACGTGCGCAACCTGCCCGACCTGCCGAGCTACACGGCCTTTTTGCACGAGAACCCGGAGGAAAGCCACGCGCTGCTGAAAGATTTGTTGATTTCGGTCACCAATTTCTTTCGCGATAAAAAGCCGTTTGCCGCCCTGGAGCAGGACGTGCTGCCGGCCATCTTTCACGCCAAAAATTCGGACAGCGAGATACGGATATGGGTGGCCGGCTGCGCCACCGGGGAAGAAGCCTATTCGCTGGCCATGCTGGTGGCCGAGCGGACCCAGGGCGTGCTGGACGCGCCTAGGGTCCAGATATTCGCCACCGACATCGACGAGGCCGCCATCACGACCGCCCGCGAAGGGCTATACACGCTCAACGATGCGGCCGACGTGTCGCCCGAGCGGCTGCTGCGCTTCTTTACCAAAGAAGGCGATTGCTACCGCGTGCAGCGCGAGCTACGCGAGATGGTATTGTTTGCGAACCACAACTTCCTGAAAGACCCGCCGTTTTCGCGCCTCGACCTGGTGACGTGCCGCAACGTGCTCATCTACCTCAACTCCACGGCGCAGGAGCGGGTCATGGAAGCGTTTCACTTCGCGCTGAAGCCGGGCGGCTTTTTGCTGCTGGGCTCTTCCGAATCGGTAGATGGGGCCAGCGACCTGTATGCCACGGTGAGCCGCGAAAACCGCCTTTACCAGGCCCGCGAAGCCACGCTGCGTAAGTACCCGGCCCCCGAAACCGGCCCAAGCTTGCTACCCCAGCAGCAGGTGCTACTCAAGCATACCGAGGTGAGTAGCCCGCCCGCCACCCGCACGTCGTATGGGGAGCTGCACCAGACCCTGCTGGAACAGTACGCGCCGCCCTCGCTGGTAGTAAATGAAGAGTACGACATCTTGCACATGTCGGCGACAGTGGGCGGCTTTCTGGAGTTTTCGGGCGGTGAGCTGACGAAGAATCTGCTCAAGCTGATTAAGCCCGACTTGCGGCTGGAGCTGCGCTCGGCCCTCTACCAGGCCGTGCAGCGCCAAACCGCCATCGAGGCCCGCAATATCCGCTGGACCAAAAACGGGGAGTTGCACGCGCTCACCATCCACGTGCGGCCGGTGACCAAGCAGGGCGATACGGCCCGCGGGCTCGTGCTGGTCATTTTTGAGCTGCAAGAGCAGGCGCCGCCCGCCGCCAACATGGTGCTGACGACCGATGAGCCGATAGCCCGGCACTTGGAGGAAGAACTGATGCAGATGAAAGCCCAGCTCCGCTACTCGGCCGAGCAGCACGAGTACCAGGCCGAAGAGCTGAAGGCATCGAACGAGGAGTTTCAGGCCGTGAACGAGGAGCTGCGCTCGGCCGCCGAAGAGCTGGAAACCAGCAAGGAAGAGTTGCAATCGATAAACGAGGAGCTACGCACGGTAAACCAGGAGCTGAAAGTAAAAATCGAGGAAACCAGCATCACCAGCAACAACCTACAAAACCTGATTAACTCGGCCGGGGTAGCCACCATCTTCCTCGACCGGGCGTTCTGCATCCGCTTGTACACCCCGGCGGCGCTGCAACTCTTCAACCTGATTCCGTCTGACTACGGCCGCCCCATTTCGGACATTACCCACCGGCTGGACGATGACGAGCTGCTGCCCAACGCCGAAACCGTGCTGGCCAACCTCACGCTGCTGGAGCGGGAAGTCAACACCACCGACGACCGTACCTTTATGCTGCGGGTACTGCCCTACCGCACGGCCGAAGACCGGATTAACGGGGTAGTCGTCACGTTTTTTGATATTACGCCGCGCAAGCAAGCCGAAAAAGCGCAAATGCAGTCCGAGCAACGCTTGCGCTTGCTCATTGAGAGTGCCAAGGACTACGCCATCTTCTCGCTCGATATCCAGCGGCGGGTAGTGAGCTGGAGCAGTGGCGCGCAACTGATACTGGGGTATGCCGAAGCCGAAATTATGGGGCAACTGGGCGACATCCTGTTCGTGCCGGAAGACCGCGAAAACCAGGCTCCGGAGTGGGAAACGCAGACGGCCGACCAGGAGGGCCGGGCCGAAAATGAGCGCTGGCACCTGCGCCACGATGGCTCCCGCTTCTGGGGTTCGGGCCTTACGAGCCCCTTGCATGATGAAGCGGGTAATACCATTGGCTTCGTGAAAATAATGCGGGACCTGACCGAGCAGAAGCGAATTGCCGAAACGCTGCAACTCAGCGAGCAACGCTTGCAGCGCCTGGTCAACGTGCCCAGCGTGGGGCTACTGACGTTTGACTACGCCGGCGCGGTGCGCCACGCCAACGACGCTTTTCTGGCAATGGTGGGGTACGACCGCGCGGAGTTTGAAGCCCGCCAGTTCACGTGGGCCGACTTCACCCCGGCCGAATACACGGAAGCCAGCGTGCAGGCGCTGGCGCAAGTGCGGCAAACCGGCCGCTGCGGCCCCTACGAGAAAGAGTACTTCCGCCGCGACGGCTCCCGGCTCTGGCTGATGTTCGTGGCCGCCGACCTTGGCGACGGCACCATCGCCGAGTACGCCATCGACGTGAGCGCCCGCAAAATAGCCGAGGCCGCCGTAGCGGCCGACCTAGCGGGTATGCAGCGCCTCTACGAACTGCACGCCAAGCTAGCCATCGAAACCAACCTGAAAGCAGCGTTAAAAGAAATTACGGCCCTAGCCTGCGACTTTACCCACACCGACCGCGGCTGCGTGCAGCTAGTCAGCGACGATGGCCAGCGCCTGGAAATGTACGCCTACCAGGGCTACGAGGAAAGCGACCGCTTCATTCAGCAGTTCCTGCACGAAGGCTCCGAGGCCGCCTGCGATGTGACCCGGCGCGAACGCACCCGGCTGCTGATTGAAGACGTCGAAACCTACGCGCCCTTGCTAGGCACCCTAGACCGGGAAGTAGCCTTGGCGGAAGGCATTCGGGCCACGCAGTCTACGCCGCTGGTTACCCGCGCCAGTGGCGTGGTGGGCGTGTTGAGCAACCAGTTTCGCCAGCCGTACCGCCCCACCGAGCACCAGCTAAAGTTGCTGGATTTGCTGGCCTGGACGGCCGCCGACTTTGTGGAGCGACACCGGGTGATTGAGGCGCTGGAGCAGTTGTCCGCCGGCCTGGAAGAGCAGGTGCGGGAACGAACGGGCCAGCTAACCCTGCGCACGGAAACCCTGCGCCAAAACCTGGCTACCCTCCAGCGCGCCGAAGAAGTAGCGCAGATGGGGAGCTGGGAGTACGACATCGCGAGCGGCGCAATCGCCTGGAGCACGGGCATGTACCGCTTGTTTGGGTTGCCAGTTGGCAGCCCGATAAGCCCGGAAAGCTACCTGGACTATGTCGTGTCAGACGATAAGCCTCTGGCAGAGCGGGTAGTAAAGCAGTTTCAGGACCGACACGAGCCCTTCGACGAGACGCTGCGCCTGCGCGTGGACGGCCAGGTCCACACCGTTCGCATAAAATCGGTGGTGCTGCGCGACGACCAGGGCGAGCCCCTGAAGCTCCTAGGCCTCGATTTGAACGTGTCCGAAGTAAAACGCCTGGAAGAAGAAAACCTGCAAATGCGGCTCAATCAGCAGAAAGCCCTGTTGCTGGGGATTCTGGATGCGCAGGAGGAAGAGCGCCGCCGCATCGCCGAGTCGCTGCACAACGGGGTAGGGCAGCTGTTGTTCGCCGCGAAACTAAACTTCGACCAGGTAGCTACGCTGGTGCCAAAAGAAGTTTTCAATGGGGCCAACCGGCTACTGGACGAAGCTATTCGGGAAACCAGAAAGGTATCGCACGAGTTGGTGCCGGCTACGCTAACTGATTTTGGCTTAGCCAAAACCATTCAGGATTTATGCCGCAAGTACAGTCACACGCGCATTCAAATAAATTGCGAAATAGTGGGACTGGAAAACCCGTTGGAGTCTTACCTGGAGGTAGCCGTATACCGCATCTGCCAGGAGCTGCTGACTAATGTGACGAAACACGCGGAAGCGACCAGCGTCGATATTCTGCTGGCGCAGGAAGACGATGAACTGACCCTCAAAGTGCGCGATAACGGCAAAGGCATCAGCGCCGAACTCAGCCAATCAGTTGGTATCGGGCTGCGCACTATTAAGGACCGGGTGAACCTGCTCAACGGTACTTTTGCCCTTCATACGCCCACTACCGGGTTAGGCACCCAAGTAACCATCCAGATTCCCATTACCTCTATAAATTAGCGGATAATGGGAATCTAGCTAACCCAAGTTGCGAGCTAGCAAGTCCTCGTTTACCTCGTAGCCCAGAAAACAGAGGATGTCCAGCCGCAGGGCGCAGTGCTCGACCAGGCGGCGGTCATTGACCAGTTTGCCAGGCGGCTGACCAGCCGCAGCTTGAAAAACACGACCGGGTCGAGCGCGGGCTGCCCCGGGTGGCTGTAGACCGCACGGGGCAGCCCGCGCAGAAACTCCTAGTCGAGCAGTTCGCTCAAGCGGAGGTAGAGATTCTGTTTCGGCACGCGCTCCGATAAGCGGAAGCGCAGCCCGCCTTTATCGATGAACTGCTTGTGGCCCTGCATAGCCCTAAGGTGCCGCTGGCCACCCACCCACTTCTGCAACAGCCACCGCGCCTTTTTGGCGCTAGTATACATCTGCAAACCATCCATTTTTAGTAGATCATCCCAATACTCATAGTGGGCCTTATAGATGGAGCTAGACATCCCCAGGTGGTCGAAAAAAACATAATTTCGGGCGTGGTCGCCGGCCAGAACCCGCGTTCGGACAGCGTGCGGCTGGGCTGAGCATCGCTCCTCTGGTGAAAAAACTCGGTAAAACGGGTATCTGGTTAGAAACCCTTTGCCACGGAAACAAATCAAATTCTGCTACAAAAGCGGTATCCCAAAATTCGAGGTGAATTCTGAACAATGCAGGCCCCAGCGCAACGAACGGTCAGCGCTCAAGCAAAATTTCTGTACCTAAAATCACCAAGTCTACCCGGCCTTTCAACGTCTGGTCGATGAAGGGCGTGTTCTGGGATTTGGATTTCATGAATTCCCGCGTGAAAGTTGTTTCCGCTTCGGTATCGAACAAGACGTACTCGGCTTGTTGGCCAACCTCGATGGCGGCTACCGGCAGGCCCATCAGACGGCGGGGCTCCGCCGAGTAGCGCTTCACCACCAAGTCCCACCCAAATTTCCCGGACCTGACGAAGTGGTGATAGAGCGACACTAGGGCCGTATCCAAGCCGGTTATGCCATTGGGCGCGCTGATGAAATCCTGGGCTTTTTCGAACGGCGTGTGCGGCGCATGGTCCGTGGCAATGAGGTCGAAGACGCCTTCGATGAGCCCTTCGAGCAGCGCATCACAGTCCGCCTGCGTCCGTAGCGGCGGGTTCATTTTATAGTTCGTGTCGTAGTCGCCGATGTGCTCGTCGGTGAACAGCAGGTGGTGCGGGGCTACTTCTGCCGTGACCTTCACATCGCCGCGGGATTTCCACCAGCGGATGGTCTCCATGCCGAGCTTGCTGGAAACGTGCTGGATGTGTACGTGCGCGCCCGCCGCCCGGGCCAGGCGGATGTCGCGGTCGATAATGATTTCCTCCGCGCAAGCCGGCGAGCCCTGGATGCCGAGCCGGTAGCTCATCACCCCTTCGTTCAGGGCGCGCGGCCCGGCTAGCTCCGGTACCTCACAGTGGCTGGCGAAAAACATCCCAAACTCGGTGGCGTACTGCATCGCCCGCAGCAGCACCGCCGGGTCGTTGGTGGTATCGCCGTCGTCGGTGAGCATTTTCACGCCGAGTCCGCGCATGCCCTCGATTTCCGCCAGTTCCTTCCCCTCGCGGTTCTTGGTGACGCAGCCGGAGGTGTATACCGGAATGCGGGACCGGTGCTTGGCATTTTCCAGCACGGTGGCCACCGCGGTCGCCGAGTCGAGGGCCGGGCGGGTATTCGGCATCATCACCACGCCGGTCACGCCGCCGTTGATGGCCGCTTCGCTACCCGTGGTGATGGTTTCCTTATTTTCAAACCCCGGCGCGCGGAAATGGACGTGGGCATCAAACATGCCCGGCATGAGAACGCGACCCCGCGCGTTGATGACGCGGGCACCCTCGGGAATGGCCAGTTTGGTGCCGATGTCCTGAATTTTTCCTTCAACAATCAGGACATCGCTCTCAAGAAGCACGGGTGAATTTTCGGAGGCGATGCGGGCGTTTTGAAGGAGGAGCATAGATGGCAGGGTGCAGTAAACCGGCAAGGGGTATGGGGATATTCGTGCTGTTGAAGATGATATAAGGGCGGAACTAGCGGCCGCGTCCGGCACTTAAGGCATAACTACCGTCGAGCTAGCCCGCTGCCGCGCGGCGTAAGTCGATTCCTGCCGCGGGAATTCCCCGCCCGGCGTGAGCCAGTCGAGCACGGCCATGCGGATGGAGATGCCATTTTCGACCTGGTTGGTGATAAGGCTGCGCTCGTAGTCCATGACGGCGTCGCACAGCTCGACCCCCCGGTTCACGGGGCCGGGGTGCATAATGTAGAGGCCGCGGTCGCGGATTTCCTTCAGCCGGGTATTGGTGATGCCGTAGACCCGGTGGTACTCGCGAAGGCTGGGGAAAAACTGCACGTCCTGGCGCTCCATTTGCACGCGCAGCAGGTACACCACATCGGGTGCCCATGCCATAGCCGCCTCATAGTCGGTAAAGCGGCGGATGCTTTCCGGGACATACTTGGGCACCAGCGAGCCCGGGCCGAGGTAAGCGACCTCGACACCCAGCTTTTGCAGCAACGTGCTGGTGGAGCGCGCCACGCGGGAGTGGAGGATATCGCCGATGATGAGGACTTTTTTACCTCTGGGGTCAGGAAATTTCTCCTTGATGGTGAAGGCATCCAGTAGGGCCTGGGTGGGGTGCTCGTGCGCCCCGTCGCCGGCATTGATGACCGACGCCGTGGTTTGACGTGCTATCATGCCGGGCAGGCCAGAGTGACTATGGCGGACGACGATGTAGTCGGTGCGCATAGCCTGGAGCGTCTCGATGGTCTCGCGCACCGACTCGCCCTTGGTGATGGAGGAGTGGGCGACGTCGAAATTCGTTACCTCCGCCGAGAGGCGCTTGGCCGCGACTTCGAAGGAGGAGTGCGTCCGGGTGCTGGCCTCATAGAACAGCATGAGCACGGACTTCCCCTCGAGGGCAGGGATTTTTTTCACCGAGTGGGTGAACAATTTTTTAAAGGACGTGGATTGGTCGAGCAGGAACTCGATTTCCTCACGGTGGAGGGAGGCGATATCGAGCAGGTCTTTACGTGCCATACGGAGTATAAATGAGGGCTACTAGCTAAAACGAACAATATGAAGTCTTATCTGCCACTACCCATGACAGGGAAACCGGCTGCCGGTGTGGGCTGCGGCGGTGGCGGCAGCTGGGGGAGAGGCTGTTAGTGTTCAGGGGAGGTATGGGTGTGAGGTTAGCGATTGAGTTATGCAATACGAATCGGTTGCGGGGTGGTAGCCGACGAACTCAACGGGCATAAAAAAACCGTTTCGGAATCCGAAACGATGGCGGGGTAATACGCAGAAAAAATAACGGAAATACCAGCGGCGAAATTGGGAAAACTATAGGTGGCGAAGACATTTCGGTTCACTTGTGGTTCCTTGCCGAGCAGGGTCCCACGCTTCATCAACAAGTTTTTCGGTTGAAGCATGAGGCAAAGCTACGGCATGGTTATGTATCCTTTGAGCATGTTTGTAAGCTTCCCCTAAAAGTAGGCCAGTTGAAAGTGGAGCATCAGGCGTGCTTGACCTGCTCCCATTTACTGGGCCGACCAAAAGTGGAGCATCAGGCGTTCTGAAGCTCGACAGTAAGGGCAACAGCCATCACTTCATCGGGCGTTAAATTCTGCAACGAGCTGTGCGGCCGGAAGCTATTGTACTCCTGTCGCCAGCGCTCGATTTTTTCCTGCGCGTCGGTCAGCGATAAAAACCAGTGCGTGTTTAAGCACTCGTCCCGGAAGCTGCCGTTAAATGATTCAATATACGGGTTATCAGTGGGTTTGCCGGGTCGGGAGAAGTCCAGCGTGACCTGTTGGTCATAGGCCCAGCGGTCTAATGCTTTGCTAATGAACTCACTGCCATTATCTACCTGGATACGGGTGGGCACCACGCTGAGTTCCTGCTGCAAGCGCGTCATGACGGCCACGACATCCTCGCCCTTGAGCAACTGGCCGACGTGAATGGCCAGGCACTGGCGGCTAAAATTATCGACTATTGTTAAGGCGCGGATTTTGCGCCCGTCGAACAGATTGTCGGCTACGAAGTCCATGCTCCAACTTTGGTGTGGCTGCGTCAACGTCACCCGCTCCAAGCGGTGGGCCGCCGCCCGATTGCACCGGGGACGTTTGCTACGTAAATTCAAGTCTTCCAGGCAGTAAAGCTGATGCACGCACTTGTGGTTGTCGGGCCAGCCCTCGCGGCGCAGCAGCGTGTGCAGCCGACGGCAGCCGTAGCGAACCCGTACCTGGGCTAACTCCCGCAGGCGATGGCGCAGCACGGTGTCATCCCGCCCGTGCGCTTTATACGACCAGCTGGACCGCTGCAAGCCAATGACCTGACAGGCTCGTCGCGAGGAGATACGGTAGGCGTCGAGCAGGTGTCGAGCCGCACGCCGACGCTGCGCGGGCTTCAGAGCTTTTTTTTGAGCACATCCTGCAACATCTGCTTGTCGAGACTTAAGTCAGCTACCAACTGTTTAAGCTGCTGATTTTCTTCCTCTAACTGCTTGAGGCGACGCAGTTCCGGCACACCTAAGCCACCGTATTTCTTCTTCCAGTTGTAGTACGTGGCCTCGCTGATGTCCATCTTCCGGCACACTTCGGCAACGGCCACGCCGGTGTCCGCCTGGCGCAGGGCGAACACGATTTGGGCCTCGGTAAACTTGGTCTTTTTCATGACATTATCTCTTGGTTTTAAGGTACGACAAGTGCCCGATTTTCTCCACTTTACAGTGGTCCAGTTTTGTTTACAGTGGTCCAGTTTTGTGGGTACAGGTCACCTCGATACACAGCCCCGCTTGCCCCGGCACGAAGTAGCTTTTCGCGCCGCCCAGCTCTGGGAAATCCTGGGTGACGCGTCCGCGGCCAGATTCGGCGGCTACGGGCGCTGCCCCCGGCCCTGGCGCCCGACTGGGATGCCCGCGTGCAGCGCCTGACTGCCCTCGCCAACCAGCTGCTGGCGCAGGCCAACGCGCCCGATTCGTCTTCCTCACCCGCCTAACTACACCCGTTGGGCCGTTTATCCTTGTCCCACTTTTCAGGTAAAGCCATGAAAATCACCTCCCTCACCACCCTCGAAGTGCTCGACTCGCGCGGTAACCCTACGGTCGAAGCAAATATTACCCTCGAAGGCGGCGCCACCGGCCGCGCGCTGGTGCCGGCCGGCGCCAGCACCGGCGAAAAAGAAGCCG
>JBPBPH010000009.1:0-40893 GCA_050954355.1 Janthinobacterium lividum | reverse complement strand
CTGTACTTGCTGGCCCGGCCGGGATAGGTGAAGCTGGTATAGACGTTATAGTTGGTGCCACCCACGGTGAACTGCTCCTGCGCGTCGGCCGAAGTGAGATGGTTCATCACCATGTCTTCGTACACCTGGATGCCCTTGCCGTGCAGGCTGCCGATGCAGCTTTGCAATTGGGCCAGCGTGCCGTAGTGCGTGGCCACCGTGCCTTTCTGGTTGAATTCGCCCAAGTCGTAGCGGTCGTACACGCCGTAGCCCACATCGTTGATGCCGCTGCCTTTATAGGCCGGCGGCAGCCACAGGGCCGTGATGCCGGCCGCACTCAACTCCGCCGCTTGGCCGCCCAGCACCTGCCACCAAGTCTGGCCGCTGGTGGTCTGGGGCACGTCCCAGTAGAAGCCCTGCATCATCACGCCGTTGGCGATGGTCGCATTGCTGGTGCTAGCAAGGGCGGCCGGAGCCGGGGTGCTGGGGGCCGTCAGCTCTTGGGCGCAGCCAGCCAGCAATAGGAGGGTCGCCGCGCCAGCTAGGCGCCCGGTCCCGGGTAGGGTAGTAAACATGAGTGGTGGGAATAACGTAGTTCGCAATGTTAGGTCATAAAACCCACATAGTTGACTGAGCACCAGCTCGTTTTTGCAAACGTTTGTGGGAAGGAACAGCTGGCTTGCCCAGCCAGCAGCCCGGCGGCTGCACCTAGTAAGCCCAGTCCCCGAATTGCAGTTTCAAGCAGTCGTTTCCTTAGCCGCGATTTACGCCGCTGCTGCGCTTTTCATAAGGGGACTGTGGCAGGTCGCAGCGCAAGACCTCGCAGCCAGCTAGGCCTACCTAAAGCCGCGCGGACAACTGCTAATAAGACTGTTATGCAGGTGTTCGTACGCTACCTAGGGCTACTGTGGGAAGCAAGTGAGGTGGTCCAGTTTAGGCGCACAGAAGCAGGACGTATATTTTCTGAGTCAGGAGTGTAAAAAGCAGCAAGACCACGCCGGATAAACGGCGCAAATACGATGCTGCTTTCAAAGCCGAAGCTCTGCGCTTGGCCGCAGAGAGCCGCAGCACGCAGGCGGCGGCCCAGCAACTCGGCATCAGCCCTAAACTGCTTTACCGCTGGCAAGAGGCGAAACTCGTGGCCGAAGTGGGCAGTGTGGAAGTAGCCCGCGACCCGGAAGTGCGCCAGCTGCGCGCCCAGTTGAAGCGGGCGGAGCAGGAGCTCGATAGTTTAAAAAAAGCCTGGGTCATCTTTGGCCAGCCGACTCGGTGAGCACCTATCAGTACATCGCCCAGCGGCGGGACCAGGTGCCCGTGCGCCAGCTCTGCCAGGTACTCCAGGTGTCAGCTAGTGCATACTACGCCTGGCAGCGACGCCAAGCCCCCGCGCCCGCGCCAGCTTGGCAAGTAGCTGTGCGGGCGGAGTTTAACTGGCATTCCGCCCGCTATGGCACGCGCCGCCTACGGGCCGAGCTGCAGGCAAAGGGCCACTTGGTGGGCCGCTGGCGCATCCGGCGAGCGTTGGCCGCCGCCGACCTGCGCGCCCAGCAGCCGCGCTCCTTTGTGCCCCGTACCACCGATTCTGACCCCAGCGTGCGCGCCGCCCCGAATCTATTGCTGGGCCAACCCGCGCCCACCGCGCCCAATCAGGTCTGGGTGGGCGATAGCACCTACTTGCCCAAACAGGGCGGCGGCTCTACCTGGCCACGTGGCTCGACCGCTACTCGCGCAAGGTGGTGGGCTGGGACGTACGCGAGTCCCTGCCCGAAGACCTGGTCAGCGAGGCCCTGCGCCGCGCCTTGGCCGTGCGCCAGCCGGCGGCTGGGCTGGTCATCCATGCTGACCAGGGTAGCCAGTACTCAGCCACCAATTTCAAGGACTTAGTAGCTCGCCACAAGGCGCTGCAAAGCATGAGTCGGCGCGGCAACTGCTACGATAATGCCCATGCCGAATCCTTTTGGAGCCGCCTCAAAACCGAACTGCTCGACGGCGGCAGCTTCTGCAACCTAGCGGAAGCGCGCCTGGAAATCAGCCACTATATAACCTATTATAACGCCGAGCGGCGTCACTCCGCCCTCGGTTACTTCGCCCCCAACTACTTCGAAACCCATTTTCAAACTCCGTCCCAACTCTGTGCGGCCTAGCTAGACCACCTCACAGCGCGCACAAGCCGTGGCGACGCAGCCAGGTGCGCAGGGCGTAGCGCCCGATGGCGTGGCCTTCGGCCCGTAATTCGGCCCGCAAGCGCCGGGTCTCGTAGCGCTGGGCGTGACGCAAGAAGGCGACGGTGGCCGTGGGCTCCCAAGCGGGCGATGGGCGCGCTGCTCAGCCCAGCCACTGCTGCTAGCCCGCAGCACAGCATCTGCACCGGCTAGGTAGCCGCAACCTGCTCGATGAACTGGTAACGGCTCATGAGGAAGGCGGCTAGGAAAGCCTGCGCTCATGGCAGGCAACTAGTCACGACTTTTTGTAAACTCTCGCACTCCTGTTCCACGCGTTTGAACTCGGCGCGCAAGCGCATCTTCTCGTCACCTTTCGTGCTACTTGGTACGGCCTCAGTTAACGCGAGACACTGCCAGCGGCCGAGTAAAGCGGGGACAGGCCCTAAGCGCGGGCTACGTCGGTCTGCCGGGCCCCGGCAGCCACCTGGCGCACGCACTCGGCTTTAAAAGCTGGTGTGTATTTATTGCGGGTCAGCGGCGAGTCGCTCGGAAGTATTTTGTCAGGCACGGGCAGTGGGAGGTAAGACTTCGCACTGGCTGTTTTTTACTCGACCACCTTATACATACTGCGTAATATTGCCTGCGTTGCGCGGGCGCTGCCATAGAGTACTCGGCTCATAATCTCTAGCGAACTGGTGGCCCAAAAGGTACACCACCACACCTTGGGACTCTACAGTTGGCTTAAACCGCTTTTTAAAGCAGTAAAATAAATTCCGCTAAGTTACTGGTAGTATCAAGCTGCATCTTTTTGCGGACGCGGTAGCGGAGATCCTCCACGCCGCGCAGCGAGAGACCCATGAGCGAGGCAATTTCCTTGCTGTCGAGGTTCATGCGCAGGTAGGCGCAGAGCTTGAGGTCACGGCTGGTAAGTTGCGGGTACTGCTCCTTGAGACGCTGCATGAAGTTTTCGTGCAACTGGTTGAAGAGCGCCTCGAAGTGGTCCCAGTGCTGGTCAGGAGCCATGTTTTTCTCAATTAGCCGCATGATGCGGCGCAGCTTGCGCTGCTGCTGCGTAGCATCGGCGTCGGCCAGGGCCTCCTGCACCCCATCGCGAATGCTGAGCAAGGTTTCATTTTGGTGCACCATGTTCATCACCGATGTAGCCAGCTCCGAGTTTTTGTGCATCACATCCGCTTCCAACTGGACTTTGCTTAACGCCATCAAGTCCCGGTCGTGTTGCAGGCGCTCCTCGCGCAACTCAGCTTCTTTTAGGCGCAGCTCCGCCAGTTTTTCCAGGCGCAGCTGCTTGCGCAAGGCATTGGTACGCAGCAGGTAGAAGCCCGTGGCGCCGCCCAGGGCAAGCAGCGTAGCCAGCGCTCGAAACCACAGGGTTTTCCACCAGGGCGGCGTGATGACGAGCGTGAGCGTGGTGGGGTGCTGGCCCCACACGCCGTCGTTGTTGGCCGCCTTCACTTGAAACAGGTAGCGGCCGGGGTCCAGGTTGGTGTAGGTAGCCTCGCGCCGGGTACCCGAAAAGCGCCAGGCCTCGTCGAAGCCCACGAGCTGGTATGCGTACTGGCTTTTTTGCGGGTCGATGAAGTTGAGCGCCGCAAACTGCAGCGTTACGGCCGCGGCTTGGTAGGGCAGGGTCAGCGTGCTGGCCTCCGATATCTGCTCCGTCAGGGGGCTGCCCGGCGGGCCGGGCCGCAGCGAGGTATTGAATACTTGTGCGTCGGTGAGCACCACGGGCACCACGTTGGGGTTGCGCAACAGCACGGTGGGCGAGAACACGTTGAAACCGTTGACGCCCCCAAAGTACAGCTCGCCGCTGCGCGCCCGCAGTGCCGAGTTGATGTTGAATTCATTGCTTTGCAGGCCGTCTTCGCGGTCGTAGCACTTACTGGTGCGGCGCGCGGGGTCAAACCGGGCCAGCCCTTTGTTGGTGCTTAGCCAGAGGTTGCCCGCCTGGTCTTCCACCAGAGCATTAATCACGTTGCTCGGCAGGCCATCGGCGGTAGTAAAGTGCTGGAAAGTACGCTTGCGCTGGTTCAGCAAGTTGAGCCCCCCGTCGGCGGTGCCCACCCACAACCGCTGGTGGCTGTCTTCAAAAATGACTTGAATGCGGTTGCTGCTCAGAGAGTTGGCATCATTCGGGTCATGCTGCAGGTAGCGAAACGTGCCCGTCCGGGGCTGGTAAAGGTTAAGACCATGGTCTTCGGTACCCACCCACAGGTTGCCGGCCCGGTCCTCGCGCAGGGTTACTACGTTGTAGTCGCCGAGCGTGCCGGGCCCGGCGCGAGGATGAAACTGGGTGAACACCCCCTCGTGGGCCAGGGCCATGCAACAGAGCCCGCCGCCCAGGGTGCTCACCCAAAGCTGCCTGTGCCGGTCTTCGTACAAGGCCCAGATGCTGTTGCTCGTCAGACTGGTCGTGCGGCTGGAGTCGGCCCGGTAGTGCACAAAGCAATTGCGGGCCCGGTCGTAGCGGTCAAGGCCGCCCAGGTAGGTGCCCACCCAGAGGTTGCCGCGGCTGTCTTCGCACAGCGACTTCACCACGTCCGACGAGAGGCTGGCCGGGTCGGCAGGGTTGTGCCGGAAGTGCCGAAAGGTGTGAGTGCGTGCATCCAGCATATCGAGGCCGCCGCCGTCGGTGCCGAGCCAGGTGGCGCCGGCCGTGTCCTGCAGCATGGCCAGCACCGAGCGGTTGCTGAGGCTGTTGGCGGTGTGCGGTAGGTGCGTGTACTGGGCAAATTTGGCCTTGTAGTGGCTATAAAAATTAACCCCGCCGCCGAACGTGCCTACCCAGAGCGTGCCGGCCCGGTCTTCGTAGAGGCTGTAGACGGCATTGCTGCTCAAGCTGCCCGGGTTGGCCTCGTCGGGTTGCAGACAAGTAAAATCGTCGGTGGCAGGGTTATAGCGGTTGAGGCCGCCGCCGTCGGTGCCCACCCAGAGGGCGCCCTGCCGGGTTTGCAACACGGCCCGCACCTGGTTGCTGCTCAGGCTGCGGGGTTGGACCGGCTGGTGCTGGTAGCGGCGCGGCGGGCCCAGCCCGTAGCGCCCCAGGCCCAACCCCGAGGCACCCAGCCAGTACTGCTGGCGCTGGTCTTGCAAGAGGCAGCCCCCGGTGGCCGCCGTCGGCAGCCCGGCCAGGTTAGGCAGCTGCGTAAAGTGCTGGGTGCGGGGGTTGTAGTGGTTGAGGCCCGCCACATTGGTGAGCACCAGGATTTCGTGACGGTCGTTTTCGGTAATCGCATACACCTGGTTGCTGTTGAGCGCGGTGCTGTCGCGGGGCCGGGCGTAAAAGGCGCGGAAGGTGCCGGTGGCGCGGTCTAGCAGGTTCAGGCCGTAGTCAGTGCCCACCCAGAGGTTGCCCTGGCTATCTTCCAGCAGGCACTCTACCTTGTTGGAGCTCAGGTGGTAGGGGCGCCGGCTTTCCTGGGTGTAGTGCACGAAGGCATCGGTGGCGCGGTCGTAGCGGTTGAGGCCCCCGAGGCGCGTGCCCACCCACAGGTTGTGGCGGCGGTCTTCGAGGAGGCAGGTCACGACGTTGTCGCTGAGGGCCAGCGAGTCGTGCGGATTGGAAAGGTAGGACGTAACGCGGTAGCCATCGTACTTATTGAGCCCGTGGTAGGTGCCAAACCACATAAACCCCCGGCTGTCCTGGCAGATACTCAGGACGGAGTTGTTCGACAGGCCATTATCAACGCTCAGATGCTCAAAGGTATAGGTTTGAGCAAAGCCGGGGGAAAATAGAACTAGGAGTGCCAGCAGGGCAAGCAACGCACTTCGTTTCATGGGTGGGAGTTCGCACGATGGAAAAGTATAGGCTACGGGTAGAGGATAGGAGCTAAGTAATCCGGGCAAGCCGGCGAATAGGAAAGCGGCGGGTGGGTAGGGAAGGGCGGCGAGGCCCCTAGGGCGGTGTTAAGTTCAGGATGATTAGCGCCGCCCAAAGGGCCTTGTAAAAGTAGCCGGATAAAAATAAAAACGGGCGGAGCCACCGGCCCCGCCCGTTTGGGCAGCTATGCTTGGTAAATGCCCGCTGTGCGGCCTTACCGGGCTACGGCCAGGCGCCGCACGCACTGCCCAGCGCCGCACTGCACCACCACCGAGTAGATGCCGGCGGCAAGCTGCGTCGTGGGCAAGCGCAGGGTAGCAGCCCCACCCGGGCTGAGTTGCGCCACCCGCGCCACGCACTGCCCTAGGGCATCGTACACCGCCACTTGCACCTCGGCGGCATCAGGTGCCACTAGGCTGATGGCTACTTCGTCGCGGGCGGGATTAGGGTAGAGCTGCACCGAGGCATTGAGCGTGGCACCAACCGATGCGGAAAGGGCGGTGGCGCGGGCCGCCGCAGGGGCAGCGTGGGTAAAGGCGCCGGCCGGAATGACTTGCTTAGCCAGCGTTGGCCCGGCATAGCTCACGCTCAGCACCTGGTCGCCGCCGCGCTCGAAGAAGGCCACCGTAAAGGCGTGCAGCCCTGCCTTGAGGCCGATGGAACCGCTTTGCTCCTGGGTGGCGTGCAGCCCGTCGTTATCGACTACCAAGGCGGAGCCGATGTAAAGCCGCGAGCCGTCGTCGGACGTGGTGGAGAAGGTGTAGGTACCATCGGCGGGCACCTGCACGTAGCCGGTGTAGCGCAGGGCAAACTCATCGTCGCGCAGGCGCGGGGTTACGTCGGGCACCGCGGCCGTGCCGGTGCGCACTGCCCCTAGGGTCGCAAAATCGGGCAAAGCCGTCCACAAACCCTCGTAGTAGCTGTAGTTGAGGTCAGCTACCGGGCTGGCAGGGCCATCGGGGTCGCGCAGCCCGGCCGTTGGGGTGGTAGGTGGGGTGGTTGCCGAGCCGGCGCGCAGCAGGGCGCTGGCCGGGATGAGGGTCTTGGCCAGGCTCGGGCCGGCGTAGCTCACACTGAGCACTTGGTCGCCGCCGCGCTCGAAGAACGTCACGGTAATGGCGTGTAAACCGGCTTTGAGGCCGATGGTGCCGCTCTTTTCCTGGGTGCCGTGCAGCCCGTCGTTGTTCACGACCAGCGCCGCGCCAATGAACAATTGCGAACCATCATCCGACGCCGTCGAGAAGGTGTAGGTGCCATCGGCCGGCACGCGCACGTAGCCGGTGTAGCGGAAAGCAAAGTCGTCTTCGCGTTGGCGGGGCGTGAGGTCGAAGCCAGTAGTGGTGCCGGTTTTGACGGGCGTCAGGCTGGCAAAGGCGGGCAGGGCGCCCCAGTTGGTGCCTTCGTAGTAGGCGTAGTCGAGGCCGGTCGTGGTGCTGGCGGGGTTGTCGGGGTCGCGCAGGGTGCCGGGCGCGGGGCCGCCCGCGTCGTTGGTCACGGTAAAGGCGATAGTAACGGGCGTACCAGCCGTGCCGCCGCCCCCGCCGCTGGTATAGGGCGTCACGGTGAGGGTGTGGCTACCCACGGCGGGCGTCCAGGCGTTGTAGTTAGGCGTGCCGCTGGCCGTCAGGCCGTTATCGCCGCCAATGGCGTAGGGCGTAATGCCTTCGAGCTTGTAGTTGTCGTTGCCGTCGTAGGTGAAGCGCACGCTGCCCACGGTGGCCGGGTTGGTATTGGCCCGGATGTTCAGGTTCTTGGTGGGCAGGGTGGCCAGGTTCAGCACCGCGCCGTTGGGAATGGGGTCGTAGCCGGCCAGGGGCAGGTCGGTATCGGCGTTAAAAAGCGTTAGCGAGGTGACGGCCTGGCCCGCAGGCGGCGGGGTCGTCACCGCCCGGAAGGTGGCCGTGTAAGTGGTATTGGTGGCGGGCGTGGTGAGCACCTGGCGCTGGGTGCCGCCGTTCGACCACGACACGAATTCGTAACTCACGCCGTTCAGGGTTTGGGGCGAGGGCGCGCCGATGGGGCGCAGCACGCCCTGCACGCTCACCACCGAAAGCGGGGTGGCCGTGGGCTGGTCGTCAAGTGTGAGCTGCAAGCCGGCCGGACTGGTAGCCAGGCTAATGGTGGACTTCAGCGGTAGAATGTCGCGGTAGGTCGTCGTTTTCAGGCCGCCTGCGTCGGTCACGGTCAGCAGCAGGCGGTAAAACACGTTGTCGGATACCTCGCCGTTGTTGGGGATGGTGAAGGTGCCGGTTTTGGCGCCCTGGTTGAAGGGGACGCCGTCGTGCACGTGGGTATCGTGGTGCAAATCGAGCTGCCACACGTAGGCGCTGGCCGGCAGCGTACCGTCCTCGGTGTCGGTGGCGCTGCCCGAGAAGGAGTAGGTGGTGCCCGCCACGTAGGTGGCGCCGGCAACCGGCGTCAGCACCTGGGCCGTGGGCGCGGTGTTGGGGGCCGTAATAGTGAGCGTGGCCTCGTTGCTGGCTACCGATTTCACACTATTCGTTACCACCGCGCGGTATTTGCCCGCATCGGCCGCTATGGGGCTGGCGATGGTGCAGCTCGTGCCAGTGGCCCCGGCAATGTCCATCTGGTTTTTTTGCCACTGGTAGCTGAGCGGCGCCGAGCCAGCCGCCGCCACCGTAAACGTGACGCTGGTGCCGGGCGCTACCGACTGGCTCACCGGCTGGGTGGTGATGACGGGCACGCTGCTGCTGGCCGTGTACACGATTTTCCAGAGCGCCGAGCCGTTGCGGGCCAGGTAGTAGAGGTTGCCATCGGGGCCGGTATCAATGCCTAGGGCATCGCCGGGCATGTTGAGGGCGAAGGGGTTGCGCGGGGCGGGGCTGCTGCTGGCGGGGTCGATGTAATTAATCCACTTGCCACAATAGTCCTGGTAGTAGTACTTGCCCACGTACTGGACGGGGTAGTTGGTGCTAGGCGGGTTAAAGAAAGTGCCGCCCGTGATAGAGCAGCCCGTGCCGTCGGGGAAGCCGCTCTGGTGGGGATAGGCGTAAAGCGGGGCCGTTTCGCCCGCGTTCACCTGGTAGCCCTCCGAGGTAGGCCAGCCGAAGTTGAGGCCGCCGGTGCTGGCGTCGTTCACTTCTTCCCAGCTGCCCTCACCCACATTATTGACGAAGATGCGACCCGTGCCCGGCTGAATGGAAAAGGTAAAGGGGTTGCGCAGCCCGATGCTCCACACCCGCTGGCGCTGCGCCGAGCCGCCGGCCACCGCGTAGGGGTTGCCGGCCGGAACCGAGCCGTCGGGGTTGATGCGCAGCAGCTTGCCCATGTACGAATCGGGGTTCTGAGCCTTCTCGCGCTGGGTATTCTCGCCCACCGCCACGTAGAGCTTGCCGTCTTTGCCGAAGTGCATGGCCCCGCCGTTGTGGTTGGTGGCCGTGAGCAGTGGGTCGAGGTTGAGCACCACCATTTCGGAGCCCGCCACGGCCGCGTCGCCGCTGGCCGTGAAGCGGCTGATGCGGTTGTTGGCCCCGCTGGCCAGCGTGTAGTACACGTACACGTAGTGGTTGCTGAGGTAGTTGGGGTCAATGGCCACCCCAATCAACCCGCGCTCGCCGTTCGAGTCCACGGTCAAACTCACGAAGGGTGCCATCACCAGCGTGCCGTTGTTGACCACGCGGAGCTGGCCGCCCTGCTGGCATACGAAAATGCGTCCGTCGGGCGCGAAAGCCATGGCCGTAGGGCTTTGAATCCCGGTGCTAACCAGCACCGCGTTGAAGCCAGTGGGCAGGGTAGGCTGGGCGTTAGTTTGGGCCTGGGCTACTGGCCCGGCGAGCCCTAGGAGGGCAACTAGCAGCCAGGCTAGCCAGCGGCAGTAGGGCGACCGGGGAGCGAGAAATCGTGTGAGCATAGGGGGTTGGGGAAAAGGGTGGAAAAAAGTGGAGTAGTGCAAGGCAGCCCAGGCAGTGGCCCAGACGAGCAGGACGGGTTGACAAATGGCTGCTACCCGTTAATATTGCAGTAATTATTTATTGTTAAGTCACTCATAACTAGAACAAAACGGGCAAGATACTCGCGTATCCTGCCCGTTGCATTAGGTGTGCATAGTTAGGAACTCCTTCTTATTCCTTCACAAAGCGCTGGGATTGCTCGGCGCCTTGTCCGCAGATGCGCAGCAGGTACACGCCCGCGCCGAGGTCCGAGAGATCCAGCGTCTGGGCGTCGGCCGGGGTGGCGAGGTGCAGCAGCCGGACTTGCGCCCCCCGGCTGTCGTAGACGCCCACCGTGGCCGGGTAGGCAGCCACGCCCGTGAGGTGGGTGGTGCGTGTCACTGGGTTCGGGTATAGCCCTAGGGGCTCGGCGGACTCGGCGGCCGGCTGGGCGGCCAGCGCCGTGCGGGCCGTGGTGGTGGCCGCCGCGCCGTACACTTCCAGCTCGTAGAGCGAGTAGCCGTAGCCGGTGCCGCGCGCCACGCCCCGCAGCCGCACGTAGCGGCCGGTGCCGGCGAAGCCGGTCCAGTCGTTGGTGAGGGCTGTGTTGCCGGTTACCGTTTTTAACGGGGTCCAATTCACGGTGTCGGGGGCAATTTCCACCACGTAGTCCTTGCCTAGGGCGCCTTCCCAGCTCAGCTTCACTCGGTTCACGCTGTAAGTCGCCCCTAGGTCCACGCGCAGCCACTGGGCGTCGGAGCGGGCGCTGCTCCAGCGGGTCCCATAGTCGCCATCCACGGCCGCGGCGGCCGGAAACTGCGCGCCATTTTCGAGCGACGAGGCCCGCGCGGGCTTGCGTAGCGCCAGGTTGGGGCCGGCCGTGGGTGGGGGCGGGGTGGTGTTGCCGCCCGTCACGGTGAGGCTGGCCGTGCCGCTGACGCCGCCGGCCGTAGCCGTGATGGTGTAGCTGCCCGCCGCCGCCGCCGTGAAGGCACCGGTACTGGCGTTGATGGTGCCGCCGCTGGCCGTCCAGGTGGGCGCGATGGTGGCCGCGTTGCCAAACTGGTCGAAACCCGCCGCCGCGAAAGATACGCTCTTGCCGGCCGCTGCGGTCGAGAAGTTGGGCGTCACGATAATCGATTTGAGTGCCGGGTCCTGGTGAGTCAGGCCGTACACTTCCAGCTCGTAGAGCGAGTAGCCGTAGCTGGTGCCGCGCCGAATGCCCTTGAGCCAGACGTAGCGGCCGGCGGTGCCGGCGGGCAGCGTCAAGTCGTCCACGTCGCCGTTACCGGCGGTTTCCGAGTAAGCCAGGCGGCGCGTTTGCAGCGTGTCGTCGGCCACTTGTACCTGGTACACGTTGCCGTAGGCGTTTTCCCAGTACAGCACCACCCGGCTCAGGTCGTAGCGGGCCCCGAGGTCCACGCGCAGGTACTGGTTGCTGGTGGTGTCGGCGCTGGCCCAGCGGGTATCGGGGCTAGTGCGGGTGGTAATGCCGTCGGTGGCGTAGGCGGCGTAGAGGGCGCCCTGCACCGAGGAGGCGCGGGTGGGCTTGCGCAAAGCCAAGTTCAGCGGCTTGGGCACCACACTCACGTAGGTCGAGGTGACGGCCGCGCCGGCTTGCGCCTTCACCACAAAGGTTCCGAGGCTGGTGGACGTAAACAAGCCCGTGGCGTCGATGCTACCCCCGCCGCTCACCGACCAGGCGTAGGTGGCCGCAATCGGGTTGCGGTACTGGTCGAGCGCCGTGGCCGCAAACTGCTGCGTAGTGCCTTGGTATACTTTTACTTGCCTAGGGCTCAACGTCAGCGAGTCGGCCGCCGGGGGCGTGCGCACCGTGATGGTGGCCGTGGCCGAAAGCGCGCCGCTGCTGGCCTTGACGGTGGCCGTGCCCGCGGCGCTGCTCGTAGCCGTGAGTACGCCGCTGGCACTCACCGCCACGCCGGTGGCGCCCGATACCGTCCAGGTGGGCGTGAGGGCGACGGCGGCCCCGGTCTGGTCGAAGCCCCGGGCCGTGAGGGGCAGCGTGCCGCCCTGGTACACGAAGGTAGCTACCGGGTCAACGCTGAGCTTGGTCAGCCCCACGGCCTGGCCCACTAGCACATCGGCCTGGCCCAGCACGCCGCTGCTGGTGGCCGACACCTTGAACGCGCCGTTGGCCGAGGCCGTGAACAAACCGTTCTGGTCGACGCTGCCGCCGCCGCTCACCGTCCAGGCCACGGCGCCAGCGGCGAGGTTGGCACCGAACTGGTCTTTGCCCTGGGCCGTGAATTGCACTTTCTGCCATAGGGCTACATTTTGCGTTAAAGCCGGCGCCACGGCCAGGGTCGTCAAGGTAGGTTGCTGCACCACGTTCAACGTGCGCAGATTATCGATATAATAGGTGGTACCCGTGAACTTGCCCAACTCGAAGAGTACTGCTACGCGGTCCACCAGATTATCGGGCACGCTGTTGTCGGGCTGCGCGCCGAAGGTGAAGTACACCGTGTGCCAGGCCCCTTGCACGGTGGTGGTGCCCGAGTAGTTGCTGTGCTTGCCGCTGGTTTCGGAGGTGCCGAGCAGGCTGCTGGCGTCGAGGCCCAGCAGGATGGGCGTGCCAGCCGGCGCGGTGGTATACACGTCGAGCGCAAATTTCTGCGTCCGGTTTTTCAGCGCGCCGGCATTCAGGGTCGCCGCGTTCTCATTGAGGTACAGCAGGTCGTATTGCGCGGTGGCGTTGCGCACGTACTTGGCCACGTTGGCCGAGGTGTTGCTGCCGCCGGGCAGCGGGTTGGCGATTTTGGGCGCGTAAGTGCCGGTGGTCCGGCTAGGGTCCACCGTCAACAGGTCGTTGGCGTCGTAGTCCTCCAGCACGTTGGCCAGCACTAGGCTTTCCTTGGGCGCGGTCGAGTTGATGCGGATATTATCGAGGTAGTAGGTATTGCCGGTGTTAGTGACCGGGTTCAGCAAAAACACGAGCTTGTCCACGGCCGCGTCGGAGGCTCCGCCATCGGGCACGGACGAGAGCGCGAACGTCACCGTTTCCCACTGGTTCTGCTTGGTCGTGACGGCCTCGAAGTTGGCGTAGCGCCCACTCGGGTAGTTGCTAGGACTGGAAATGCTGCTGATTTCAAAGTTAAGCGAGAGCCGGGTGCCCACCGGCGCGTCCGAGTACACGTCCACCGCCACCGTGCTGGTACCCAGCCGGAACGGCCGCCCGTCGGTAATGGCCAGCGTCTTGTACACCAGCGCGTCGTAGGCAGTGCCGGCGTCGCGCACGTACTTGGCCACCGTGGCCGAGGTATTGATGCCGCCGCTGGCGGGGTTGGCCTGCACTGTGTACTGGCCGTTGGCGAAGTCCTTAGTCAGCTGGTCGTTGCCGTCGAAGTTTTGCAGCACGCGGGTATCGAGTACCCTAGGCGGACCGCCGGGCTGGCCGGTGCGCAAATTGTCGTAGTAAAAGACGTTGCCCGTGTTGGTAACCGGCGCAAACAGCAGAATCCACTGGTCGACGTTGGAGGCCCCGGTACCCGCGTCTGGCGAGCCGGTGTAGCTGAATTCCAGGGTTTCCCACTGGTTTTGCTTGGTCGTCACGGCGTCGAAGTTGGCGTAGCGGCCGGTGGGGTAGTTACCGGCGTTGGCCGCCTTGCTGTTCTCGAAGTTGAGCGACACGTGGGTGCCCGGCGCCGCGTCGGTGTACACGTCCATTAAAATCCGCCGCTTGCCAATAACGAAGTCACCGGCCGGACTGGCATCCACCTGCTGCATACCAATCACGTCGTAGAGGGCCCCGGCATTACGCAAATACTTGCCCACCTTAGGCGAGGAATTTACGCTGTTCACCAGCGGGTTAGCCACGCCCTTGGTCAGCGTCCCCGACAGCGTGGTGTAGGTAAAGGCGGGCGGCGCCTCGAAGTTCTCAAACACCTTATCGGCCACGAAGGGCGCCTCGGTGATTACGTTCAGCGAGTAGGAAGTGGCGGTGCTATTGCAAGACGACTTCACTTGAGCAGTTACGGCGCCGCCCGTGCTGCCAGCGCCCCAATCGACGGTGATGCTCGATGTGCCTTGGCCCGCCACGATGGTGGCTCCGGTGGGCACGGTCCAGGCGTAGGTGTTGCTGGCGTCGGCCACGGTGTTCAGAGTGTACTGCTTGCCCTGCTCGCCGCGGTACACCTTGTCATCGCCGCTCACGAAGGTGCTGTAGCCGCCCTTGTACACCCGCACCCAGTCGATGACGGCCGGCATGGGGTTGACGGTGGTGGCATCGGGCGGGCCCGAGTAGCTGCCGCCCATGCCCACGCTCAGCAAGATGAAGAACGGCCGGTTAAAGGGCCGGTAGCCGTTAATTGGGTTAGTCAAATCCAGGGTGTGGTACACCTGTCCGTCGATTGTCCACTTGATGTAAGTGGGGCTCCACTCGATGCCCACCTCGTGGAAGGCATCGGCCCAGCGCTGCCCGGCCGGCAAGTCATACGAGCCCTGCGAAATAGCGTCCTGCCCGCTTGGCCCCGCGAAGTGGGCCGTGCCAATATTGTGGCCCGGCAGGCGGCCGGTGTTCTCGAAAATGTCCACTTCGCCGCATTTCGGCCAGGTCACTGTTTCGTAGTCCGAGCCTAGCAGCCAGAAGGCAAAGCCGTTGCCCTGGCTATACACTCCCTTGACCCGCGCCACCATCTTGCCGTACTGAAAATCGATTTTCTTGTAGGTGCGCAGCCGGGCGCTGGTGTAGTGCAGCCCTTTGTACTCTTCCTTGAGGATGTTGAGCACCAGATTGCCGTTGGCGGCGTTAGCGGGGTCGCGCTCGATGCGGGCATTCTCGGGCCGGTCGGTGGTATAGTCGAGCTGCCCGGTACCCTGCCCGTCGCCCTTTAGCTCGAAGTCCCAGTTGTTGCGGTCGATGCTGGGGCCGTCGAACTCGTCGTGCCAGGCGAGTTTTTCGCACTGGGCCCAGGCCTGCTGGGCTAGCCCTAGGAGGAGTATCACCGCGAGGCCAGTTACGCGCAGTAGCCAGCTAGCAGCCCGTTGGGAACTGCCGGGCCGGGTCCGCCTACCCTGCTTAGTAGAAGTAAACATACGGAAAAGGAATGAATGAGAAATAATTGTTCCCGAACCTACCTTCTTCCTCCTAGGCCGCCAAAAAACCACCTACGGAAACACTACGGGACATTAAAACTAATATGTTAATTATCTGAAAAACAACAATTTAAAATGTCATATTGCACAAGTTTTGTTTAGCGCTAATTGCCCGGCCACGAGCAGTGCGGTTGCCCGCGGCCAGGCTAGTCCGTCGCCGCTGCTCACCCGTCAGCCGGCGCCAATCCAGATTAAGCACCACAAAAAATGGCGCCAGCAAATCTTGCTGGCGCCGTTCAGAGCGGGAAGGTGATGCGCTACTTCTTCAGCATTTTCAGCTGCCGTACCTGGGTGCCATCGGCCACCCGCAGCAGGTAGAGGCCAGTGGCTAGCCCGTGCACATCGAGCGCGCCGTTGCGCACGGTGAGGGTTGCCACCTGGTTGCCCGCTAACCCGGTTACCACTACCGGTATGCCCTCGGCTACGCCCTCCAAGTAGTACACCTGGTCGGCTGGGTTGGGGTAGCCGAAGTAGTATTCTGCCGAGGCGGCCTGGGTGGCTAGGGGGCTGCTAACGCGGGCGGCGGCACCCTGGGCGAAGCTCATCCAGTTAAGGTTGAAGCCGCCGCCCGTAATGGCCACGCGCAGGGTCTGGCTGCCGGCCGGCAGTATTACGCTCACGGCCGGCGTGGTGGCGAAGGTTTGGCCGTTGGCGGTGGTGGGCACGGACGCGGTGGCCAGCACGGTGGCACCTAACCTGAGCTGAAGCTGGGCCCCGGCGTTCCAGCCCGCTACCCGAAACTGCGCGCTGTAGGGGCCAGCTGCTTGCACACTCACCTGGTAGTCGAGCCAGTCGCCGACGTCGAGGTAGCCGATGTTCTGGCCGCCGCCCGCGTCGGCAGTGGGCTCAGCGGCGATGCCGCTCATGGCCGTAAAGGTCTCGGCCTCAATCTTGCCGGGAATAGTCAGGCCGCTGGTCGGGGCCGCGCTGACGGTCACGTTCACCGCGGCCGAGGTAGTGGTGCTGCCCTGGTTGTCGGTGGCTTTGGCCGTGAGGGCGTAGGCGCCGGTGGCCGCCGGCGTCCAGGTGGCGCCGAAGGGCGCGGTGGTGGTCGTGGCCACCAGGCTGCTGCCCGCGTAGTACTCCACCGTGGCCACGCTGCCGTCGGCGTCGGCGGCGCTCACCGTGAGCGGAATGGCCCCTAGGCCGGTAAAGGTGGCGTTAGCGGCCGGCGAGGTGATGGCCACGGTAGGCGCCTGGTTGGTGGCGCCCGCTACGCCGGTGCCGTATACTTGAAATTCAAACACCGCGTAGCCGTAGCCGTTGCTGCGCGTGCGGCCAAGTAGCTGCACGTACCGGCCCACCGTTTCGGGGAAGGGTACCACGTCCGTGGCGCCGGTGCTGGTGACGCTGGCCACGGTCGTCCAGCTGCCGGCCGCCCCGGTACCCGATACCTGAATATCGTAGGTAGCGGCGCGGTTCTGCCAGTTCACCACCACTTTATTGAGCTTGTAGGCAGCCTGCAAATCCACGTACAGGTACTCGCTGTCGGTCCACTTGCTGGCCCAGCGCGTACCAAGGTTGCGGTCGACGGCATACTGGCCGGCCTGGTTGGCGTCGTCGCTTTCCACCGACGACGTCTTCACGGGCTTAAACGTGGCCAGGTTCACGTCGGCAAAGGGCTTCACGGTAATATAGGCCGTGTCGCTCACCGCACCGTTCTTGGCAATTACCAGCCAGTCGCCCAGCTGAGTAGCCGTGAAGGTGCCATCGGCCGTTACGGTGCCGCCGCCCGAAACCGTCCAGGTCAGCGGGCCGGCGTAGGGCGTGCCAAACTGGTCGAGGCCCGCGGTGGTAAGTGGGCGCGTCGAGCCTAGGGCCATTTCCAGCCGCTTGGTGGCCGAGGAAAGAGGCTGAATATCGAGCTTGGTGAGCTTGGTGGTTTCCTCCACTACCACCGTGGCCTTGGCCGTCAGGTTGTTGGCCACGGCCGTGACCGTGAACGCGGGCATGTTATACAGGCCGCCGCCGCTGGGCGTGTAGAGGCCGCTGGCGCTGATGCTGCCTTTGCCGATAACGGCCCAGGTCGGCGTCACGGCTAGCAGCTGGCCGTACTGGTCGTAGCCTTGCAGCGTAAACTGCTGGATGACATTGTCTTTCATCGTCACCGTAGTGGGCGAGATGCGGATGGTCGAAAGCACCGCGCCGCCGGTTTTCTGGGGCAGGCCGTAGGCTTCCACTTCCAGCAGCGAGTACTGCCAAACTGAGCCCCGGTGCGTGAGGTTGAGCTTGAGGTAGCGCCCGGTGCCCGCCACGGCCAGCTCTTCGCGGCCGCCGGTGCCGGCGGTTTGCGCGGCGAGGGGCGCAAAGGTGCTGCCATCCGTCGAAACCTGCAGGGTGTAGGCGTCGGCGTAGGCCGCTTCCCAGTTCAGCACCACTTTTTCGAGGTCGAAAACGCTGCCCAGGTCGATGGTCACCCACTGCGCGTTCTGGTCGGCGCTTTCCCAGCGGGTGCTCAGGCTGCCGTCGTTGAGGCCCGGTAGCGGGTTACCAGGATTGGTGGTGGAGGCCGTGGCCGGCTTGCCCAGGGCGATGTTGGAGAGCGGGTAGCTCACGCTCAGCGCCAGGCTTTTGCTGACGCCGCCCGCCGTGACTTTGAGGATAAAACCCGTGCCGGGGGTGGTGGCCGCGAGCAAGCCGGCGCTGGTTACGCTGCCGCCGCCACTCAGCGTCCAGGTGGGCGCAATGGTGAGCGTGTCGCTGTACTGGTCTAGGCCCGTGGCCGTTAGCTGGTACGTCTGGCCGATGTCGGCCCGCGCCGGCGTGCCCTTAACGGCGATGGTCGTGAGCACCGACGCGGCGTTCACGCGCAGGCTGTAGGTAGTTTTCACCGCGCCGGCCGTGGCCGTTACCACGACCGTGCCCACGGTGCTACCCGCCGTGTACAAGCCCGTGGCGCTGATGCTGCCGCCGCCCGTTACCGCCCAGGTAACCGGCGTGCTCACCTTGGCGCCGTACTGGTCGTAGGGCTGGGCCGTGAGCTGCAGGGTCTTGGTCGGCGCCACCGCCTTGGCCGGGGCCGTTACCTGGAGGGTGGTGAGCTTGGCGTCGAACTTATAGGCAATCAGCTGCTTGGCTGGGGCGGTGAACGAGGCGTACTGCGCGCCGTCCTTGTACACGTTCACGGTAGTTTCGGTGGCGCTGGGGTTGTACACGACCACCGTCGTTTGGTTGAGCTTGGCGTTGAAGTACACCGTGCTCGAGGGCAGGTTGGTGTGCTGGTTCCACTGAATCTCCCCTAGGGTGAGGTGCGACTGGGTGTACCAGTAGGTAAAGGCGTTGTTTTCTCGGGCCCCATACACGCCGGTGCGCTTGTTGTTCCAGAGGTTGTCGAAGATGGCCGCCGCGCTGTCGGGCAGCGAAATCTGCATATAGCTCAACCCGACATTGGTCGATACCACGCTGTTGCCGAACTCGCCGTCCCAGCCGGTTTGGGTTTTCTCCTGCCACATATGGTCCCAGTCCCAGCGGGCAAACGGCACATCCTCATATAGATACTTCAGGGCCGGCGACATCGGCAGCCACTGAATCGAATGCATCCAGAAGGGATTTTGGTCGAAGAACGTCCACCAGCCGATGCCGTTGCTTTGCAGGTTGCTGTTGTAGTCGCGCGGCCACTTGGTGTAGTCGTAGTTGCCCTGGCCGCCGTTGGCGGGGATGTGTGCGCGGTCGAACCAGTACTCGGCCACGCCCTGCGCCTCCTGGGTATAGCCGAAAATAGCTGCGTTGCGCATAGCCTTGTCGCCGGTCACTTCGCCTAGCAAGTACATAGCGCTCCAGGCCTGCATACCCTCCGACGACGATTCCTCGCCGTTGCCGTCGCCGGTGCCCAGCCCGCCCGAGTACGAGTGGCCGGCCCAGGGATCGAAGCTGCGGAAGTACGTGAAGCGCCGGTCGGCCCGGTTGTAGTTAGCGTAGTCGAGCACCAGCAGCTTCACAATGTCTTGGTACTTAGTTTTAAAGTCCTCGTCGTAGAGCATCAGTAGGGCCGCTGCGTACACGTGGTAGCCGTAGCAAAAGGCGTGGTCCTGCAGCACCTCGATGCCGGGGTTGCCGTTGTCGCGGGTGCGGTGCCCCAGGAAGGAGCCCACGTTGGGGTAGAGCGAGAAGAAGTGGGCGCTCTCGCCGGGCGTGTAGGTTAGCCAATCGGTGAGGGCGTCCCGGGTTTTCTTCTTGAAGTTGGTAAACGCTTCGGTATTACCGGTTTGGGCGGCCACCTGCATATAGCGGGCGTAGTTGAGCAGGTCCTTGCCGCCCCAGTACGTGTCGTTGCCATAGCCCGACACCGTCTTGTACTCGTCAATCATCTGCTTCATCACCTCGGGGCGGTAGGGGTGCTTGCTGCCGGCCAGCACTTCGGGCGTGGTGTAGCCCGGCAGCAGTCCGTTGAAGTCGTAGCTTACCGTGAACTTGGTGCCCACTGCGCACTTGAGTACGCCGCGCGGCGTGGCATATTCAAGGCCGTTGAAGGCAAAGCCGCGGGTGGTTTTGCGGTAGCTGTGGGGCAGCCAGCCCTGAATTTGGTTGAGCTGGGGGCCACCGCGCAGGTTTTCGTTCACCAACTCCCAGGTGCTGGTCATCTTGGCGCTGGCCTCGTCATAGGCCCAGCTCACCTTGCTGTCGCGCGGCACGGTGTAGGCGTAGGTGTTGAAGGTAGCCAGGTCAGCGACCTTGGTCAGGGTGCCCACCACCACGTACCCATTGGCCCCCGGAAACTTGACGGTCAGCACGTTGCCAGCTAGGGTGAACTGCGTATTCGGCGGCGCGAAGATGCCGTATTGGTCGCCCTTGGTGCTGATGCCCAGGTGGTCGCCGGTGAAGGGCAAGGTCAGCGGCTGGCCGCCGTCGTTGAAGAACGTGGCCCCGTCCACCGTGATGGTGGGCGTCACCTTGGTGCACTCCACCCAGGTGAAAGGCAGCCCGTGGCCGATGGTCACGGCCAGCTGCCGGCTCGGGTCAGTGGCGTCGGGCATAATCCAGTCGAGGGTCCAGGCGCCCCAGCGGCGGGCCAGCGCCCGGCGCGGCGTAAAGTCCTGGCCGCCAATAGTGAGGCGGCTGCTCGATACCAGCTTGGCCGTGTTGCCATCAGCGGCGACCTGCCAGGTTTTGGGGAACTCCACGCAGAGCCCGGTACTCGTGGCGTTTACCATGCCGGGGTAGGCCCAGAGGTTGCCCGAGTAGTTGCCGCCGCTGGTTTGGTCCTGCGAAACGAGGCTGGTCCACCAGTCGGTGGTGGGTACGGGCCGGCTACTTGAGTCCACGATGTTCCACTTCTTGCGCACGAGCGTTTGCGACAAGTCGCCCCACGAGTCGGTGATGTCGGGGTGGCCGGGGGCGTTGGCGTAGCCGGGCTTGGCGGCTTCCCACAGCGGCGGGTACTCGGCGTAGCTGCCCCCGCCGAGCGGAATGACTTTCTGCGCGTGCAGTCCAGGCTGGTAGCCGAGCAGCAGCAGCCCTAGCCAGGTGCCAAGCCGGCCTAGGGGGGGTAGGTTGGGAAAAGGGTAGCGCATAGGGTAGGGTGTGGGTAAAAAGTGACTGCCGCACGCCGTCTGGCGCGCGAAAAAAAGATGCCCGAATGAGTTGGTGTAAGGGCTAGGGGCTCAGCGCAGACCCTAGTCAGGCGGGGCGCGTAGCCTAACCCATCTGCCCGGCGGGCTGAGCAGCGGCCGGGCGGATGGGTAGTCTGCTCACTTATTGCTTGGTCAGTTTGAGGCGCACCAGCTTGCCATTCTGCTGCACTAGCGCCAGGTAGGTACCGGCTGATAGCTTGCTGATATCTAATGCATTGTCGTGAACAGTAGTGTTTAGAACCAGCGCGCCATCGAGGGCAATGATGCGCACGGCAGCGCCTTCCGCCATCCCGATAAGGTGCACCAGGCCGGCGCTGGGATTGGGGTAGGCGCCCAGCTCGGCGGCAGGCGCCGGGGTGGCAGCGGGGGCGGCCGCCAGCGCCGTGCGGGAGCTAGCCGCTGCGGTGTAGGCAAAATTCAGCCAGTTGAGATTGAAGCCGCTGGTCAGGAACTTCACCCGCAGCTTCTGGTCGCCAACCCCTAGGGTGATGTTGTCAACAGTCACGGTTTGCCAAACTTGGCCGCCGCCCGTGTTGGGTAGCGTCACAGTGGCCAGCGTAGCCACGCCTTCCAGGCCGTAGAGGCGCTGCAGCTGCAGTTGCGCCTCATTTACCCAGCTCGCCACCCGAAACTGAATGCTGTAGGCGGAGTTGGTAGCGGCCGTTACGTTGTAGTCGAGGTAGTCGCCGGCATCGAGGTAGCCCACGTTCAGGCCCCCACCCACATCGGCAGTTGGCTCGGTCTGGATGCCACTCTGCCCGTCGTAGTTCTCGGCTTCCAGCTTACCAGGCACCGCTTTCGTGGCGGTAGTGGTGTTGCGCACGGTGAAAGTGCGCTCGGCCGTAGCGGTAGTTCCTAGGTTGTCGGTGGCCACAGCTCGGAGTACGTGCGGCCCGTTGGCCACGGTGCTGGCGGCCCAGCGCACGGCGTAGGGACTAGCCAGCACGGTGCGAATCAGTGCATTATCTACGTAGAAGGCGACGCTGCTCACCGTGCCGTCCGCGTCCGAGGCGTCGGCCGATAAGGTGGTGAGGTCACTCACGGGGTAGCTGGCATCCGGCGAGGTAATAGCTACGGTTGGCGGCGTATTAAGACTAGCGGGGCTGACAACATAAAACTCTCGCTCGTAAGAAGTAGCGGTAGCGCCATTATCGTCAGTGGCAATGGCCTTGGCCACGTGCGTACCGGGTGCGACGGAAGTAGTAAGCCAAGGGGCCTCGTAAGGCGCGCTCGTATCGGTGCCCACCAGCACGTTATCCACGTAAAAACCGACTTTACTGACGGCGCCATCATCATCCGAGGCGTTGGCACTAAGATTGATAGTGCCACTGTACGTTGAGTTGGCGGCTGGCTGCAGCAGCTGCACCGTGGGCGCGGCGTTGCTGGCCGATACTTCTAGCTCGTACACCGAGTAGCCGTAGCCCGTGCCGCGGGCCGTATTGTAGAGGCGCACATACTGCCCGCTGGCCGCGATGCCCGAGAGCAGATTTACGGCCGCCGTGTTGCCGGTCACGGTTCGCACCGTCTTCCAGGTAGTGCCATCCGGCGACACTTGAATCTGGTAGTCCTTGCCGTAGGCCGCCTCCCAGTTCACGCGCACCTTAGTTATAGCGTAGGTCGCGCCCAGGTTCACGGCCAGCCACTGCGTATCGACGGTGGCTGGGTTGCTGCGGTCGCTGGCCCAGCGCGAGCTGTAGTCGGCATCGAAAGCAAACCGGGGCAGGTAGCCGGCACCTTCCGATGAGGAGGCGGTGGCCGGCTTGTTCAGGGCTAGGTTTGGGCCGATGGGGTAGGTCGAGGTCGAGGCAACCTGGCCTAGGGCGTTCAGGCTGCTGCTTAGGCCGAGCAAAAGGAGAAAGGTTTTTCTCATAAAAATGGAAAAGGATAGGTGAGCAATTCGCCTCTTCGCTAGGCAGCGGAGCCGGCAGAATTATTTCCTAAACCTCCTCCTAAATCCCGGATGCCCCAAAAAAGGTGGTACGGGATAACTACGGCCCCCTAAAAACGGGTGCTATTTTTCAAACTGCGGACTCAAATTGCAGTTTCTCAGCAGTACTATCCTCTTGTGTGACTTATCCTAAACGGCGTGGGCACCCGACCGGCTTACTAATAGCCGCACGGCGGGGCAGGCCCAGGCGCCAGGGCTAGGCTGGCGGCGCTGCCCCTCACCAACCGAGTGGTGCTACCCACTCTAGCTTTAATGCTACCGTCCGGCCCGATTGGTGCTACTGGGTGCCGGCGTTGGCGACGACCTACCTGGCTTTGCTCGAGCCGCTCGACCTGCGCGAGGTGGTCGTGATGGGCAATTTAATCGGCGGCTGATTGGCGGCCGAGCTAGTCCTGCGGGTCTCCCCGCTCCTGGCGTGCCTCGTGCTGGTCAATGCGGTGGGACCCCACGGCTGACACGCCGGTGCTAGCCTACTATGCCCGCCACCTGCTGGCTAAGCTCTGGGAACCCGGCACCGTCTACCATAAGGCCGGCGTCGTGCTCGACGGGCTAGAGCCGCCCAGTAACAGGCAGCAGCTTGGGCTATTTGCGGCGCCCGTAGCCGTGGCAGTATTGCCCGCCCTGGTGCTGGTGAGCAAGCGAGCGGCGCTAGTGGCGCAGGTGGACCGGCTCAACGCCTGCTACGGCTGCGGCATGGTACGCCTGGGCAGTGCAGTAACTGAGGTGGTCGGGTAGGAATGGACACGGAGAAAGTAACTTTCCCTTGTCATGGCAGCAGCAAAACCAGCCGGTAAACGGCAACGAACTACGTATGATGCGGTCTTTCGGACCGAGGCGGTCCGCCGGGTAACGCAAGACGGGCAGGCGGCGACGCGCGTCGCGTTGGCGCTGGGCATGAGCGAGGCCGTAGTGGGCAAATGGGTGCGGGCTGCCCGTAGCCAAGCTGCCCGTCCAGCAGGGCGCGACGCGCTGAAACAGGAAAACAAGCACTTGCGGGCCCAACTGGCCCGTGCAGAAACGGAGCGCGATAGTTTAAAAAAAGCGCTGACCATCGGAATGCTTGAGCCGCATTATCACAACCGACGGGCCGATGAAACGCTTTGTTTTCATTGCCTTACATGCCGACTGCTGGCCCGTGCGGCAGCAGTGCCAACTGCTGGGGGTCAGTCCGAGCGGCTATTATGCGTGGCGAAAACGCGTCCCTACTCCAGCGGCGGCGGCGGCACCTGCTGCCTGGCAGGTGACGGCCCGGCGCGTGTTCACCACCCATGCTGGCCGCTACGGCCAGCGTCGGTTACGGGCCCAGTTGCGGCGGGAGGGCCATGAAGTGGGCCGGCAGCGCTTGCGCGGCTGGCTCAGCGCCAGCGGCTTACGAGCCCTCTGCACGCGGGTCGGCACCCGGCCGCCGCGCACTACGCAGGCGGACCCACAGGCGATTGCCGCTGCTAATAAGCTGGCGAGCTGGCCCGCGGCCGCCGCGCCGAACCAAGTTTGGGTCGGCGACATCACCTACCTGGCTCTGGCCACGGGCCAGTGGGCCTACCTGGCCTGTTGGCGCGATGCCTTCTCCCGACGGGTGGTGGGCTGGCACATCAGCGAATCGCTGCACACGGACTTGATTCTGACCGCCTTTAACCGGGCGGGGGCTATTTGCCAGCCCCCGCCCGGCCTGCTCGTCCATGCCGACCGCGGCAGCCAGTATACCAGCGAGGCCTTCACCAAGCTGCTCGACCGCACCCAGGCCATCGCCAGCCTGAGCCGGCCCGGCAATCCCTACGATAACGCCCTGGCTGAAAGTGGGTGGAGTACGCTCAAAACCGAGTTGCTACCCCGTGGGGACTGCTTTGCTGACCTGGAAGAAGCTCGCTTCGAACTGGCCGAATACCTCGACCACTACTATAACACCCAGTGGCCGCACTCCGCCCTTGGCTACTGCACACCCCTCGAAATCGAACTGCACTATCGCTTTAACCTACCTTAGCTCGGTGTCCACTCCTACCCGACCACCCCAGGCCTTATGCTACCGAAACGCGATAGCGCCCTCGGTTAGGTTATGGTGAGCACTAGTTGGGGTCGCACTATACTAGGAACTGAAAACAACGGTAAGGAAGCTTAAGCTAGTGGACCATCTCAAAAAATGTACGTTTAAACGCTATCAAAGCAGTTTTTGAGAAAACGAAGTTCTGGCCAGGCCGGCATGTGGCTTTTGCTTATATCACGCATCAACGGCTCATTTCAGCCTGAATGATTGACTTGGTGAGACAAATCAGCTCGTTTTTGGTAATTAAGCGGTCTTAGCGTTGTTTTCCGTTTCTAGGCTGGTGCGACCCCTAACGTAAGTATCAACAGGCAATTTTGGCTCAGAAAGTATAGCTCACAAATGTACAAACCAAGAGCTTTCGGAGTCCACTTCTTGATCCGCTAAAAAGCGGATTTTTGGCCTGTCCGGTGGGGTAGGGGAGGGAGTATCAGCATGGTGCACCTTCTTGGCATACCCTTGGCTGTTGACTTCTAGCTTAATTAATTTTTGCGGGGAAGCTTACAACTGATTTGCTGCTCAGAATTCGAGGATTACGGAGCTTAACGCAGCATTCGCCAGCAGGCCACACTCCGAACAAACTCAAAGTTGCCCCCTAGCCTTGCTTTACTAAGTTACACTTCGCTGGCAAGGCCCATGTTTCACCTATTGCTCGTCCTGACGCTGCTGACCACTGGTTGGGCTGGCCCGCAGACCCTCCCCACTAGCGTGGGCGGCCCCTACAACTTTACCCACCCGACGGCCACCTACGCGCTGCCACCCGCGCTGCGCGAGCTATCCGGCCAGGCCTGGGTGAGCGCGCAGCAGCTGGTGGGAATTGAGGACGAGGGCAGTAACCTGTACTTCTACAACCTGCGCACCCAGCGCCTCGACAGCACCGTAAATTTCGCGGGGCCCGGCGACTACGAGGACGTGGCCCGGGTGCCCGGCGGCTGGCTCATCTTGCGTAGCGACGGCACGCTGTTTAAGCGCACGGGCCACACTACCACTACTTACGCCACCGGCCTGAGCGCCGCCAACGAGCTCGAGGGCCTCAGCTACGATGCGGCCAGTCAAACGCTACTCGTGGCCTGCAAGGGCGAGCCCGACGCGGGGCTACCCGCCACGCAGCGGGCAGTGTATCGCCTTAATTCCCGCACGTACCATATCGACCCTACCCCCGCCTACGTGCTAGATATTCCAACTATCCTAGCCCACTCGCCCGCCGCCGTGCGTCACGGCGAAACTGCCCAAAAGGCCAGCCGCCTGAGCCGGTTTGCGCCCTCGGCCGTGGCGGTGCACCTGCGCACCCACCACATCTTCGTGCTCTCGGCCCGCGGCAACGACCTAGTGGAACTGGATGCGCAGGGCCAGCTCGTGGCCGCGCACACGCTCGACCCCACACTTTTTCCGTAGCCCGAAGGCCTAGCCTTCGCGCCCAACGGGCGACCTGTTCGTGTCGAGCAAAGCCGGCAGCAAGCACGGCAAGGACCGCCTGTACCGCTTCGCTGAACATGCTACTAACCCTTAATTTCCTTTTGCTATGTGGTGGCTCTACGCCTTACTCTCCGCCGTATTTGCGGCCCTCACGGCCGTGCTGGCCAAAATCGGTATTAAGGGCGTCGACTCGAACCTGGCCACGGCCATTCGCACGGTCGTGATTCTGGTGCTGGCCTGGGGCATTGTGTACTTCCGCGGTGGGCTGGAGCAAATATACCTGCTCACCCGCACCAACCTAATTTTCCTGGGCCTCTCGGGGCTAGCCACGGGCATGTCGTGGATATTCTATTTCCGGGCCTTGCAACTGGGCAAAGTGTCGCAGGTGGCACCGGTCGATAAGCTCAGCGTGGCCATCGCCATCGTGCTTTCCGTGGTGTTTTTGGGCGAGAAATTGACCTGGCACACCGGCCTGGGCGCGGCGATGATTATTGGCGGTACGTTGGTCTTGATTTTCTGATTGCCTTCTTAATTAACGCTTTAAGCTTATGCGCTTTTCCTTTTTGAAAGCAACTGGCCTGGCCCTGCTGCTAGCCGGCCCGGTGGGTGCGGCCCACGCCCAGCAGGTGCCCGCCCCGGCGGCCGCCGATACCCTGCACAAGTACGAGCGCCCAGCAGTGGGCCTGGCAGCCGGCGAAAAGCGCAGCTTTTTCCGCAGCAAGGGGTTTCGGGCGGCCGTGGTGCCGGCGGTGCTCATCGGCTACGGCATCAGCACCATTAACGGACACGGCTTCTACTCCAGCTACGACGTTAAAAGCGATATCAACCATCTCTTCGGTCCCGGCCGCCACACGCACGTCGATGATTTCCTGCAATTTGCGCCCTACTTTGAGCTGGGCGGGGTGCTGCTGGCCGGCGTCGAGAGCAAGAACGACCGCGTGAACCTGGGCCTGGTCATCCTCAAAAGCGAGGTATTCATGCTGGCCAGCGTGTTTGCGGTGAAGAACCTGACCAACATCACACGGCCCGACGGCACGGCCACGGCCTTCCCGTCGGGGCACACGGCGCAGGCGTTTCTGGCCGCCAGCATCGTGCACACCGAACTGCGCGACAAAAGCCAGTGGTACGGCATCGGGGCCTATACCATCGCCATGAGTGTGGCGGCCCTGCGCATGATAAACGATAAGCACTGGGAGTCCGACGTGTTTGCCGGGGCGGGCCTCGGCATCCTCTCGGCCCACCTGGCCTACCTTACCCACCGCCACCGCTAGGGCCGCCAGTCCCTGGGCCAGGTGGCCACCTGGCGCGTGGCGCCGCTCTACTACGGCGGGGCCACGGGCCTGACGTTTAGCTGGCACCCGCGCTAGCTGTTGCTTAGTACACTGCTTATCAAGCTGCTCATGAAAAAAATTCCCGGGGTCACGCTGCTGTTTTGGGTGATGAAAATCTGCGCTACCACACTCGGCGAAACGGGCGGCGACCTACTGGCCCAAACCCTGAACGTGGGCTACGCCGTCAGCTCGCTGCTGTTTATCGGCTTTTTCCTAGTGACCCTAGCCGGACAGCTGGCGGCCCGGCGCTACATTCCGGCCTTGTACTGGGCCGTGATTCTGGCCACCAGCACGGCCGGCACCACCATGTCCGACTACATGGACCGCACCCTGGGGCTGGGCTACGCCACGGGCTCAGCCATCCTCATCACCATTCTGATACTAGTGCTAGGCGCGTGGCGGCTCACCGAAAACTCGCTCTCGGTCAGCGATATCCGCAGTCACCAGGGCGAGCTGTTTTACTGGGCGGCCGTCCTGTTTTCCAACACGCTGGGTACGGCCCTAGGCGATTACCTGGCCGACGATTCGGGGCTGGGGTTTGGGGGCGGGGCGCTGCTCATTGGCAGCCTACTGGCGCTGGTGGTGCTGGCGCATTATTTCACGCGCCTCTCGTCGGTACTGCTGTTTTGGGTGGCGTTTGTGTTCACCCGGCCGTTTGGGGCCACGTTTGGCGACCTGCTTACCAAGCCCGTGGCCAAAAACGGGTTGGGCTTCGGCACCCAGGGCTCGTCGCTGATTCTGCTGGCGCTGCTGGTGGGTTTAGTCATTTACGCCACGCTGCGGCCCCAGCCGGCCCAGCCGGTTTCGGCCGAGGAGCCGGGTACTTCACGCGCTTAATTCCTCCCCTTTTTTATGAAGAAGCTATTTGCCGCCGCGCCGCTGGTGCTGGCTTTCCTAGGCCTTGCGCCCGCCACCCAGGCCCAAACGGCCGCGCCCTACCGGCTGCTCGCCACCATCCCCATCGGCGGGGCGGGCGGCTGGGATTTTCTGGCCACCGACCCTACCGGTGAGCGCCTCTACGTGACCCACGGCACCCAACTGGAGGTTATCGACCTGAAGACCAAGAAGGTAATTGGCAGCGTGCCGGGTACGCCCGCCGCGCACGGCATCGCCGTGGTGCCCAGCGCCAACCGCGGCTACGTGAGCTGCGGGCGCAACAACTACTGCGTGGTGTTCGACCTGAAAACGCTTAAAAACCTCGGTACCATCGCCACCGGGCCTAAGCCCGATGCCGTGTTTTACGACGCGTTTTCGCAGCGCATATTTGCCTTCAGCAATGAGGGCGGCAAGAGCACTGTGCTCGACGCGCGCACCGGCAAAGTAGTAGGCACCGCCGAGCTGGGCGGCGACGTGGAAGTGCCCGCCACCGATGGCCAGGGCCACATTTTTGTCAACCTGGAAGACAAAAGCCAGGTCATTGAGTTCGATGCCAGGACCTTGGCCGTGCTGCACCGCTACCCCCTAGCCCCCGGCGAAGAGCCCACCGGCCTGGCCTTCGACCCCAAGGCCGGCCGCCTGTTCAGCGGCTGCGCCAACGAGAAGCTGGTCGTGACCGACAGCAAAACCGGCCGCCAGGTAGCAGTGCTGCCCATCGGCAAAGGTGTGGACGGCGTGGCCTTCGACCCCGCCACCAACAACATCATCAGCACCAACGGCAGCGACGGCACGATGACCGTTGTTCACCAAGACTCGCCCACCAAGTACACCGTGGTCGCCACCGTGCCCACCGCCCAGGGGGCCCGCACCGTGGCCCTGGACCCCAGGACGCACCACCTCTTCACTTGTACCGCTGACCTGGGGCCTGCGCCCGCCGCTACCGCCGAAAATCCCAAGCCGCGCCCCAGTATCGTGCCCGGCACCTTCCGGGTGCTGGAGTATGTACGTTAGTTTGTGTAGTAATAAGAGTTTTAGCTAATTGTAGTCGCTCCCGCTGCGGGAGCGACTACGCGATAATCTAGGCGAACGACGCTACTGCTGATTACTTCCTGGCGCGCGTGCCATCGGCGTGAAATACTACGTCCTGCCACTTCCTGTTTTTGCTCACTTCCGCCTCATAGGTCGTCGTGCCGCTGGCCGACACGATGGTGGCGACTTCAGTTACCTGGTAGGCCTTGTAGTCGCGGGCCAGGGCGGCGCGTACCGGGGCGGGCAGGCGGCTGGGGGCAATGTCCGTTTCGGTTTCGAGCAAAGCGCCGGCCGGGCTTAGCAGCGCCGACATGGTGGCGCCGTGCTGCTTAAAGCCGGCTTCGTAACGCCCAGGGAGGGGCTTGCACCGCCGGAAACTTGGCGTGGAAGGTGGCTACTACGGCGGCGGGCACCTGGGCCGGGCGCAGCGTTTGCGCGGCGGCCACGTAAGTGAGGCTGGCCAGCAGGGCTGGCAACAAGGTCTTTTTCATGCGAGTAAAGGGGGTAGGGATTAAGAAACTACCCACCAAGATTACCCGCTGATGTTGAGGACAATCAGAATAGGCTGCGCTACCCGAAAAAAATAAGTACTGCCTCCGGCGGCGCTCCCTGCCCGTGCTTGCGCTTCCCAAATCCTGATGCCATGAAAATATTAATCGTTGAGGACGAGCCCGAGCTGGCCGCCAGCCTGGTGAGCTACCTGCAAGGCGAGCAGTACGTGTGCGAGGTGGCGAGCACGTTTGACGCGGCTGAGGAGAAGATGTCGCTCTTCGACTACGACTGCATCCTGCTTGACCTGACGCTGCCCGGCGGCGATGGCCTGGAGCTGCTGCGCCAGCTGCAAGCCCGGCACAGGGCCGACGGGGTCATCATCACCTCGGCCCGCGACGCGCTCGACGACCGCGTGACGGGCCTCAAGCTAGGGGCCGACGACTACCTGCCCAAGCCCTTTCACCTCTCCGAGCTGAGCGCCCGGGTGGGGGCGCTGGTGCGCCGGCGGCGCTTCAACGGGGCCAATACCGTGGTGGCCGGCCCGTTGGCGGCCGACGTGCTGGCGCGCACCGTGCTGGTGCGGGGCCAGCCGCTAGCGCTTACCCGTAGCGAGTTCGACTTGCTGCTTTTGCTGCTTTCCAACCAGCACCGGGTGGTGATGAAGTCCACCATTGCCGAGCATGTGTCGGGCGATTTGGCCGAGCATTTCGATTCCTTCGAACCGGTGTACACCCACGTCAAGAACCTCAAGCGCAAGCTGGCTGAGCACGGGCTGGGCGAGTGCATCCGCACGGTGTACAGGCTGGGCTACCGCTTCGAGCTGCTCGCCGCATGAGCCAGCCCCACCTCCCCAAGCTGCTCACGCGCACCCTGCGGGCGTTGCTGCTCTACGCCGGTGGGGTGCTGCTGGCCGGCACCTTCGTGTTCTACTTCGTTTTGCAGCAGCTCTACTACGCCGACGTGGACGAGGCCTTGCTGCTGCGCCGCGAGGAGGTAGTGCGCAAGCTGCCCCTGGTGGCCAGCCCCGCCGACCTGGCGCTGTGGCTGCGCCTCGACCGCGACCTGGAAATCCGGCCACTGGGGCCCGGCGAGGCAGCGCCGCCCACCGCCGTAGCGGGCGAAAAACGCTACCTGGCGGCGGCCAAGGAATGGGAGCCCTACCGCACGCTAATTACCACCGTGCCCTACCGGGGCCGGCCTTACCGGCTGGTGCTGCGCAGCTCGCTGGTCGAGAGCGAGGATTTGCTGGCGGCCATCGGGCTGGCGCAGGCCGGGCTGCTGGTGGTGCTGCTGGGCGGGCTGGTGCTGGTGCAGCAGCGGGTGGCGCGGCACCTGTGGCAGCCATTTTACCAGACGCTGGCACAATTGCGGCGCTTCCGCCTCGACCAGCGAGCGCCCGTCGAGCTAGCAGCATCACCCACGCTGGAGTTTCAGGAGCTGAACCTGGCCCTGACCGAGCTGCTGACCCAGCACCGCCGTCTCTACCATAGCCAGAAGGAGTTTACCGAAAACGCGGCCCACGAGATGCAAACCCCGCTGGCCGTGCAGCACACCAAGCTGGAGCTGCTGGCCCAGGCCCCCAACCTGACCGAAAACCAGGCCCAGCACCTCGACGCGCTGCTGGCCGTGACCCAACGCCTGGCCCGCCTCAACCGCAGCCTGCTGCTGCTGGCCCGCCTTGACAACCAGCAGTTCGCGGCCACCGATGACGTAGACCTGAACCACGTCGTGACCGCCCTGGCCGCCCAGGTGCAGGAGCAGACCGACGCAGCTGGCCTCACCCTACACCTCGACCTAGGGGCGCTGGTAACGCTGCGCGCCAACCACACGCTGCTGGAAATTCTGGTGAGTAACCTGCTGGTGAACGCTATTCGCCACAACGTGCCGGGCGGCATGGTAGCCGTGGGGCTGACTGCCCGGCAACTCAAGGTCGAGAATACCGGCCGGGCCACGGCACTGCCGGCGGGGCGCGAGTTCGCCCGTTTTCGCAAGGACGCCCTGAGCGCGCCCGGTGGAGTAGGGCTGGGGCTGGCCATCAGCCACCAAATCTGCGATACCTGCGGGCTGACGCTCGCCTATTCGTTTGCCGCGCCCAACCGGCATCGGTTCGTGGTGGGCTGGGTGTAGCGGGCGCGGCTTAGTTAGAGTGCTCCGAAGCTGCTCAGAATTGGCGGCGAGCTTGCGGGCCTGTTCCGGCTTTGCTTATGGCGTTTGTTGCCCGCTTCTTTCACCTGTTGCCGCCCGTGGCGGAGGCTGCGCCGCTGACGCCGCCTCCGGCGCCCTTCCACGACAACGATGCCTGTGCCGTCGGTCAGGAAATTAAGGCCAGCGGCGAGTGGCAGCTCTACGAGCCCACGCGCGTTGCCGAAACGCGGGCGTGCTGCCCCCGCTGCACCGAGCTGGCCAACGCCTCGCCGCAAGCCGCCCGCACCTAGCGACCATCCGAATGCATCACCTGAAAATAGCTTTCTGCCTAATCTGGCTGGTCCTGCTGGGGCTACTGTTCCAGCCCAGCTGGGCGCAGCGCCCAGCGCCTGCGCCCGCTCCGCCCCGCGATTTAACCTACTACCTCGCCCAGGCTAGCCAGAATAGCCCGCTCAGCGCCGATGCGCGCAACCAGGGCCGGGCCGGGCAGCTCGAAACCGAGCGCCTGCGGGCGCTCTACACCCGGGCCAACGGCACGCTTGTAGGCAACTACACGGCCGTGCCGGTGCTCACCACCGACGGGGGCCGCACCCGCCTGAGCTACGCCGCCGACCCGGCCAGCACCGGCTACGTGGGCTACGACGCGGCCCTGAGCAACGGGGCGCTCTACCAGGGCTACGCCCAGCTCACCCAGCCGCTGTTCAACCAGCGCCGCTACCAGGCCTACGTCGCCCAGGCGCAGGGGCTGGCCCGCAGCCAGCAGAACCTGGCCCTGCTCTCGCTGCACGACCTGGAAAAGCTAGTGGGCGACCAGTACATTCTGTGTCGCCAGGACCAGGGCCAACTCGCCTACGTGCGCGAACTGCTGGGTATTCTGGCCCGGCAGCGGCTGCTGGTGCAGAAGCTGGTGGCCGCCAGCCTGCTCAAGCAGTCGGACTATCTGCTGCTGGAAATTGAGGTCGAAACCCAGCAGGTTTTCCTCAATACGTACCGCACCGCCTACCACCGCGACCTGCTGGATTTGAACGTGTTGTGCGGCCTTGGCGACACGGCGGAAGTGCAACTGGCCGCGCCCGATTTGCCGCTGCGGCGGGCGGGGCCACTGCCGGGCCTCTCGGGCTTCACCGAGCGCTACCGCCTCGACAGCCTGGTGCTGGCGTCCAACCAGCGCGTATTCGAGACCCGCTACCAGCCGCTGGTCAACGCCTTCGCTACCGGCGGGCTGGAGGCCGTGGACTACCGCGACATCCCGCGCCGCTTTGGGGCGAGCGCGGGCCTGAGCTTCAGCGTGTACCTCTTCGATGGGCACCAGCGCCAGCTCAGCCGCGACCGTACCCGCGTGCTCACCGAAACCACCCGCGCCTACCAGCAAAACTTCGCCACCGTGAACCCCGTGCGCCAGCAGCGCCTGCGCTACGAGCTGCGCCAGGTGGAGGAGCGCCAGCGCCTGGCCCGCCAGCAGCTAGCCAATTACCGCCAAGTGCTCGACTCCTACAAGCGCGAGGCCATCGCGGGCCAGCTCTCCATCGTGGCCTACGTGCTGGTGCTCAAAAACTACGCGACCGCTGCCCGCGACCTCGTGCTGCTGGAGAATAATCGGTTGCTGCTTATTAACGCCTACAATTACTGGACCTGGTAGCTCTTATGTTCGCTCGTTTTTCAAGTAGAATTTTCGGTGGCCTGCTGGCTAGCCTGCTGCTCGCCGCCTGCCACGGTAGCGCCCCGGCCGACTACGTGGCCGGCCCGCCGTCCCGCGCCCAGGTGCGGGCCGTGACGGTAGCTACCCAAAACTTGACCCAGTACCGCACCTTCCCGGCGACCTCTACCTACCCGCGCAAGAGCGCCGTGACAGCCCCGGTGGCCGGCTACGTCACGGGCGTGCGCGTGCGCCTCGGCGACCGGGTGGCGGCCGGCCAGGTGCTCTACACCCTCGAAACCAAGGAGCGGCGGGCCCTGGGCAACGACGTGCAGCGCATCGACCCCTCGCTCAAGGGCTTCGGGCTGGTATCGGTGACCTCGCCCTCGCCGGGCATCGTGAGCCTGCTCAACATCCAGCAGCCGGGCGACTACCTGCTCGAAGGCTCGCCGCTAGCCACCGTGGCCGAAAGCAGCCAGTTGGTGTTCCAGCTCAACCTGCCCTACGAGTACCACCAGCTGGCCCAGGGCAGCCCGGCCTGCACCATTATCCTGCCCGACAGCACCCGCCTGCAAGGGCAGGTGTTATCGCCGCTGGCCAGCGTCAGCCCCGGCCAGTCGGAGGTGTACCTGGTGCAGCCCACCAATCCGCAAGGCGTTATCCCCGAGAATCTTATTGTGCAGGTGCGCCTGACTCAAACCAGGCGGCCCAATGCCCAGGCGCTGCCCGCCGCCTGCGTGCTGGCCGACGAAACGCTGCACCATTTCTGGGTGATGAAGCTGGTGAACGACTCGACGGCCGTGAAAGTCCCCGTGACGCTGGGCGTGCAGAATCCCGACGAAATCGAAATCAAACGCCCCCTTTTCGGGCCCAGGGACCGCATCCTGAGCGCGGGCAACTACGGGCTGGCCGACACCGCCAACGTAAAGCTGACGCGATGAGCGAGCCCACCACTACCCCGGCTGCTACCCCGGTTGCCGCGCCTGCGCCGCCCGCTGCTACGCCCATCGACCCGGACGATACCTCGTATTTTCAGACGTATCGCAAGCCCATTCTGCTCATTGGCATCCTGCTGTTGGTAGTGGGGCTGTTTGCCTATTCGTGGATGCAAACGGCTTTGTTCCCGGAGGTTACGTTCCCCAAAATCACGCTCATCGCCGACGCCGGGCAGCAGCCCATCGACCGGATGATGATAACGGTGACCAAGCCACTGGAAGCCGCTGTAAAGCGGGTACGCGGCGTGACGGTAGTAAAAAGCAGCACCAGCCGGGGCTCGTGCGTGATTCAGGTGTTCCTGAACTGGGACGTGGACGTGTACAGCACCAAGGCCCAGCTCGAAAGCCGCGTCAACGAAATAAAGGGCCTGCTGCCGCCGGGCGTTACCATCGCCACCGAGGCCATGAACCAGTCGCTGTTCCCAGTGCTGGGCTACTCCTTGGAAAGCAATTCGCGCTCGCCCATCGCCCTGCGCGACGCGGGCAATTTGCTGGCCCGGCCCTTGTTTTCGCAGGTGCCGGGCGCGTCCAACGTGGTGGTGCGCGGCGGCAAGGCTAAAGAGTTTGTGGTGATACCCGACGCGGCCCGGCTGGCGGGGCAGCGCCTCACGGCCACCCAGCTGCAAGCCGCGTTTGCCAATACCAATTTTGTGCAGTCGGCCGGCAACCTCAGTAGCTTCCGCCGCCTCTACCTCACGCTTACCGACACCCGCCTAGGGTCGGTGGACGACCTGCGCCAGGTGGTAGTGCGCGCCGACTCGGGCCGGGTGGTGCGCGTGCGCGACGTGGCCACGGTGGACATTCAGGAGCAGCAGGAGTTCACCATCCTCAACGCCAACGGCCACGAGGCGGTGTTGATTGACTTGGTGAAGCAGCAGGGCGTGGATTTGGCTTCCTTCGCCGCCGGGGCCCACGCCAAGGCCGCCGAGCTGCGCCGCCTGCTACCCCCCGGCATGACGCTCAAGCCTTACTACGACCAGTCGGTATTCGTGAGCGACAGCATAGCCAGTGTGATACATAGCATCGTGGAAGGCCTGGCGCTGGCCATCCTGGTGATGATAGTTTTCCTGCGCTCGTGGCGGGCCAGTCTGGCGGTGCTGCTCACCATTCCGGTCACGGTGTGCTTCACCCTGCTGGTGCTCTACTTGTTCGGCATCACCATCGATATCATGTCCCTAGGGGCCATCGCGGCCTCGGTGGGCCTCCTTATCGACGATGCCATCGTCATCATCGAGCAGATTTACCGCACCCACGAGGAGCACCCTGACCACAGCAACGTGCGGGTGGTGCAGGTAGCTATTGCGGGGCTGTTTCCGGCCATGGTGGCCTCGTCGCTGAGCACCATCGTCATCCACTTTCCCTTCCGGCTGATGAGCGGGCTGGCGGGCAGCTTTTTCAAGGAACTATCTGATACGATGCAGATTACGATGGTATGCTCGTTTCTGGTGACCTGGCTTTTGCTGCCGGTGCTGCACCTGCTCATCGGCTACCGGGCCGGCAAAAACGCCCATGCCCACAACGCGGCCCAGGAGCAGGCCGATAAGCTCCAGTGGCTCACCAACCTCTTTGCCCGGCCGCTGCTGGCGCTGGTGCTGCTACTAGGGCTAGGGGTAGGGGCGTGGCTGGCCGCGGGCAAGCTCGAAACGGGCTTTTTGCCCGACCTCGACGAGGGCACCATCGTGCTCGACTACCACATGCCCGCGGGGACGAGCCTGGCCGAAACCGACCGTGTGCTGCGCCAGGTGGAGCAGCATATCATCACCAGGCACCCCGAAATCCAGAGCTACTCGCGCCGCACCGGCTTGGGCCTGGCCTTCGACACGCGCCAGCCCAACTACGGCGACTACCTCATCCAGCTCAAGCGCGACCATAAATTGACCACGCCCCAGGTCATTGCCCAGCTGCGCCAGCGCATCGAAGCCACCGAGCCCGCCCTCACCGTGGATTTCGGCCAGCGCATCGCCGACCTGCTCGGCGACCTCATGAGCAGTTCGAAGCCGGTGGAGGTCAAGCTCTTTGGCGATGACCAAGCCACGCTCGAAAAACTCGCGGGCCAAATCGGGCAGGTGCTGGCGAAAGTCAGCGGTGTGGCCGATGTCAACGACGGCCTGGTGGCGGCCGGCCCGAGCATCGTGTTCCGGCCCGACGTGGCCAAGCTGGCCCGCTACGGCCTCACGCCCCTCGATTTTCAGGCCCAGCTTAGCAACCTCGTGGGCGGCCAGCCGCTGGCGGCCAGCGGCGCGGCGCCGGTCAGCATCTCGCCGGCGCAGGCGGGCTCGCTGGGTGGCATCCAGGTGGGCCAGGTGCAGGACGGCGAGCAGATGCGCCCCGTGCTGCTGCGCTACGTCGATTTCAGCCACAATAGCCTGGCCCAGTTGCAGAAGCAGGTCATTGCCCTGCCCACCGGCAGCGTGCGCCCGCTGCCCTTCTTTGCCACCATCGACGTGGTGCCCGGCGAAGTAGAATTGCGGCGCGAAGACCTGAAGTCGGTGGCCCTCATCACGGCCCGCCTCGACAACCGCGACCTGGGCTCGGCCATTCAGGACATCCGCCAGCAGGTGGGCCGGCAGGTGGCCCTACCCCCCGGCTACACCATCGCCTACGGCGGAGCCTACGCCGAGCAGCAGGCCTCGTTTCGCGAGCTGCTGCTGATTCTGCTCACGGCCAGCCTGTTGGTGTTCGCGGTGCTGCTATTCCTGTTCCGCGAGTGGCTGGTTTCGGGTCTGGTGCTCTTCATCTCCGTGATGGGCATCACGGGCTGCGTCCTAGGGCTGTTTTTCGCCGGCATCCCGCTGAACGTGAGCTCTTACACCGGCATCATCATGATTGTGGGCATCATCGCCGAAAACGCCATTTTCACGGTGCACCAGTTCTACGAGTCGCTCCAGGAAACCGGCGACGTGGACACGGCCATCCGCTACGCCATTGCCCTGCGCATCCGCCCCAAGCTGATGACGGCCATCGGGGCCATTCTGGCGCTCTCGCCGCTGGCCCTCGGCATCGGCCTGGGGGCCCAAATGCAACAGCCGCTGGCCGTAGCCGTGATTGGCGGCTTCGTGGTGGCGCTGCCCATGCTGCTGTTCGTGCTGCCCACGGGGATGCGGCTGATTTATCGGGGGCGCGGGGCGGGGCGGGAGTTGGCCGAGCGGGGGTAGGGCAAGCTCGTCTACGTAGGCCTGGTTTTGAAGCAGTGAGTTAGGTATTTGCGCCACGGTATTAAGCAATTAAGCATTCTCCATCAAGTTCAACCTAACAATGAATACCTCTCAGCCCAACGCTATGCGGCAAAGCCCCTATCCCAAGTTCTTGCTGATGCTCGCGGCCTCGTTCTGCTGATGCTCGCGGCCTCGTTCGTCGTGATGCACGCCATTACCTACCTCAACACTTACGAGTGGGACCACATCTACCCCAGCATTAACCGCTTCTACATGACTACGCTCATGGTAGCAGCCATGGGCCTGCTGATGCTGGCCTCTATGCGCCACATGTACCCGGGGATGCCCGTAAGAACCTGCTACTTGTTGGGACTGCGTGGCCATTTTTCTGGGCGCCCTCACGATGCTGTGCCGCCAAGCGCTGGTCGACGACACGCTGTTTATGAAGTCGATGATTCCGCATCCCTCCATTGCCATCTTAGTGAGTAAGCGCGCGACGCTCAAAGACCCCGAGGTGCGGGCCCTGGCCGATGGCATCATCAGCGCCCAGCAGCGCGAAATCGGCCAGATGAAGCGCATGCTCCAGCGGCTTCACTAAGCCCGGCAGCCCTAGGGCGCGATTCCCAGCTGCTCGAACCGGCGGGCCAGCAGCTCGTGGTAGCCTTGCCGTAACTCTTCCGACAAAAAGCTGCTGTCGATGAAGCGGTGCCAGGCCGGCCGGGCCCGCGCAAACCGCGCAAACAGCGCCGCAACGGCTTTTTCGGGCACCCCGGCGCGCTGGGCGGCCTGCTGAAAATCGGCGGGCTTGAACTTGCGCTTGCGGCCGTTAAGCGTGAGGGCCAGCTCCTCGGTATCGGCGGGGTTGACTAGGGCCGTGGCTACCAGGTCGTAGGCGGGGGCCAGGTTGTAACCCAGGCCGGGGGTGCGCAACAGCGAGAAGTTTTTGAGGTGCATATCGGCGTTGCCGGTCAAAAAGCAGAACAGCACCAGCTCGTAGTAATTGACCACGTCCAGGCCGGGGTTGGCCGAATATTTCAGGATGGCTTTGGCCACCTGCTCGTGCGAGCCGTCGTACTTGTGCTCCGTCAGCCGCTCGGTGAGCTGGCACATGTCTTCCATCGCTAGCTTCTGGCCCCGGTGCCGGTCGATGCGCCGCGTCACGTAGGCCAGCGCGCCGCCGGCCAGGTGCAGCAGGCCGTGGGGCACGGTGGGCAGGCCCGCCAGACTGGCTAGGTGCATGGTCAGGTCCTCCACCTCCGGCAGGCTGGGGTAATGTGGAGTGGGCGGCTTAAGAATATACTCGCCGTGCAGGGCCCCGACGATAGTCAGGCGGGTGGGCTGCACGGCCTCGCCCGTCGCCGCCAGTGCGAGCGAGAGCTTGGGCTGCACGCCCGTGACCGTGATGTGGCTTCGCACAATCTGCTCGGCCAGGGCTAGCAGTTCAGCCTCGGAGTAGGGGAAGGCCGGGGGCGTGGGCTTGCCGAAGAGCTTGCGGCTGCACGCCGGGTGGTAGGCCGGAATCTCGCCCGGCAGGGGCTGGTAGCAATACAGGCAGCGGCTCATGCGTTGTCGGCCGTGGAGTAAATGCTAACGGCCCCAATGCAGTCTTGGCAGCAAGCCAGCAGCAGGCCCATGCGGTCGCGCGGGTTGAGCTTCCAGTTGCGCTCGGCCACATCCAGCAGCCAGCCCTCGGGGATGAGGCCGTCGAAAAAGGGAAACAGCACCCGCTCCCGGTAGGGCTGCTCGCGCACGGGCAGGGTCAGGCTCACCGGCTCGGCCCCGGCCAACTGCTGATACGCCAGCGTGTAAGTGAAAGTGTAGCCTTCCTCGTTTTGAATAAGGTGGCCGGCCAACTGCCCATGCACGTGTACCTCAGCGCTACGCATATTAGGGAGCTAATTGCGTGCGGTCGGTGGGTGCGGGAGCCAGTTCGTGGCCAAACAGGTGCAGTACCGCATTCACCTTGTCAAGCTGCAAGGTGGGCTTGCCCTGCTCCAACTCGCGCACGAAACGCAGGCCCACCCCCGCTTTGGCCGCCAAATCGGGCTGCGAAAGGCGCAACAGCCTGCGGCGCTGCTTAACGAATGTAGCCAGGGGGGTAAGCATGAGTTTGTACCCGAGCGGGGGTAGTTTAAGTGTAATGAGCTATACTATACCCGAGCGGGAGCAAATATACCATCTCTAGTCGAATTAGTACCTGAACGGGTATACTTACTACCCGGTTACCCCGCCTCATCGGAAGCAATAGCCCACTGCTCAACCGGCCGAAATACCACCACCTTGCCGCGCAGCAGCTCCTGGTGCTGCTGGCAGAAGGCGCGCAACCGCGCCCGCTCGTGCTCGTCGAGCAGCTCCACGCAGAGCGCTAGCTGGCCCGACTTTACTTCGAGGTGGCGGGCGCGCACAGTGCCGCCCAGCACGTAGCCGTAGCCGCTGGCCTGGGTGAGGTAGATGCGCAGCTCGCCTAGCTCACGAATGGCCGGTGGGGGTGGGATAGGAGCCATGCGCCGGGTTAGCAATGCGCGGCCTGCACCTCGCTGAGCATAAGGAGGCCGCCGCTGCCCGCCTCGCCCAGCAAGCGCTCGACCTCGGGCAGGAAGCGGACGATGTTGGCCGGGCCATCCACGAAATCCAGCACCAGCGGCAGGTTTTCGGCCAGCGTCAGCAGCTTGGCTGATTCTATCTGGCCCTGCGCGCCGAAGCCCAGCACACCCTTGGTGACGGTGGCCCCGGCTAGGCCCGCCTGCCGCGCCGCGTACACCAGCGCCTCGTAGAGCGGCTGGTGCGCGTGCTTGTCTTGTTCGCTCACGTAGAGGCGCAGCAGCTGCGCCGGTTGCAAAGTGCCCATGCTAAGATGTTTTAACTAAGTGAATTATAAAAAGCGCACTGCTACCACCCCCGCAAACGTAGCCCCTAGGCCCAGCAGCACGCTGCCGGCCACGTAGAGCGCCACGTAGCCATATTCGCCGTCGGTGAGCATGGTGATGGTTTCGTAGGAGAACGTCGAAAACGTGGTGAAGCCCCCGCAGAAGCCAGTGGTGAGCAGCAGCCGCAGCTCGGGCGAGGCGATGGTGCCGCGCTCGGCCGCGGCGTAGAAAAAGCCAATGAGCAGGCAGCCCAGCACATTGACCAGCAGGGTGCCCAGCGGAAACGGGTGCACGAAGTGCCGGGCCACCAGCAGCTGCAACAAATAGCGGCTCACGCTGCCCACGGCCCCGCCGATGGCGATAATGCCGAGCAATCGAAACATAAAATGCAAGTAAAAAGTCGGTCCTGGCGTG
>JBPBPH010000004.1:0-41437 GCA_050954355.1 Janthinobacterium lividum | reverse complement strand
CGCCACCACCGAGTCGATGAGCAGCGTGGCCGCGCCGGCCGGGGCACCCGCCGGCGCCTGGTACAGCTCGAAGGCCACCGAGTCGAGCGCCTGGCGCACGCGCACGCGCAGCAGCCCCGAGCCCGCCACGTCGAGCAAGGTGTTCGAGAGGGTCAAGTCGAGCTTGTACCACTGCACATCGTAGCTATCCATTTTTTGGCGGTGGCGCAGGGGCACCACTGCGGCCGCGGCGGTACGCTCGGGGCCGGCCACGCGGGCCTGGTAGCACCCTAGGGCGCCCACGCCCGCGGGGTCGAAACCTACTTGCTGCGCGCGCACTGGGGTGGCCAGCCAGCTTAACAGCCCTAGGATAAAAAAGGTAAATTTTTGCATGGTGGCGGTAGCACTAGAATGCGAATGGGTGGCGTTAGCGCAACGGCGGCTTGCTCAGACTACTAGCGCAGCTAGCGTGGGGCTTGGCCGGGCCGGGGGCCTAGGGCCGGCCGGCGCGTTAAGCGCAGCCAGTAGCTCGGCCGTCGATTTTTAGGTTGCTGCATGTAATTTCTGACGGAATTTTTAACAATTTTACTGAACCATGCGTGAGCGCCCGGCGCCGACAACTGCGCTGGCGGCCCGCGCCGGCTTTCTCTTTCTTTTACTATGATGCAACGCTACTTTGGGTGGATGGTGGGCTCCCGGCCGGGCGGGGGCAACTGGCGGCTGGCCTGGCTGCTGGCCCTGCTGCTGGGCGCTGCGCTGCGCGCCCAGGCCACCCACATTGTGGGCGGCGAAATGGATTTGCAGTATATCAGCGGCGACACGTACCAGCTGACGCTGAACCTGTACTTCGATGCCGTAAACGGCAGCCCCGGCGCCCTGGATACTGACCTGACGGCCAGCATCTTCGACAAGGCCAACAACCGGCAGCTGGCCACGCTGGTGCTGCCGCTCATCAGCAACACTTACGTGGCCTACACCAACCCGGCCTGCACGGTGGGCTCCTTGAGCACCAAGCAGCTGATTTACCGCAGCACGCTTAGCCTGCCGGCTGGCACCTACAACGGCGCGCAGGGCTACTACGCCGCTGTGGAGCGCTGCTGCCGCAACGTGACCATCGGCAACATCAGCAACCCCGGCGCGGCGGCCCAAACATTTTACCTGGAGTTTCCGGCCGTGGTGCGCGGCGGGCAGCCGTTTCGCGATTCTACGCCGCGCATCTTTCCGCCGCTGGCCGACTACGCCTGCCTGGGCGAGGTATTTACCTACGATTTTGGGGGCCAGGACCCCGACGGCGACTCACTGGTGTACGATATGGTGACGCCCCTCAACGGCCACGCCACCACCACCACGCCTAAGCCCGACCCGCAGGCCGCCCCCTACTCGCTGGTGAGCTGGAACGCGGGCCTGAGCGCCTTCAACCAGATTCCGGGCAGCCCGGCCCTCACCATTGGGGCGCGCACCGGGCGGCTGCAGGTGCGGCCCAGCCGCACGGGGCTGTTCGTGTTCGGGGTACGCTGCCAGGAGTTTCGGCGGGGCGTCAAGTTGGGCGAAACGCGGCGCGACTTCCAGCTGCAGGTGCTGGCCTGCCCCGTCAACCACGCCCCTAGCCTGGCGCTGCTGCCCGGCCCCACCGGCAACGCGCCCTACCGCCCCGGCCGCGACACCCTGCACCTGACGCCGGGCAGCGCGCGCTGCGTACGCCTGCGCTTCACTGACCCCGACGCTAGTTCGCGGCTGACGCTGAGCCTCTTGAGCCGCGACTACACCGGGCCCATGCCTACCTTCACCACCGCCACCACGGGCACCGTGCACGTGGCCGGCCAGCCCGATACGCTGGTGGCTAGCCTTTGCTTTCCGGACTGCGCCGACACCCGCGGCCTGGTGCGCCACTTCGACGTGCTAGTGGCCGACAACGGCTGCTCGCTGCCCAAGCACGACACGGTGCACGTGGCTTTTACGGCCGTGCTGCCGCCCAACGCGCCCCCTACCCTGCTGAGCACCGCCGCCACCGCCCAGCCGCTGCACCTGCGCGTGGGTGAAACCCTAGCCTTCGACCTGACTGCCACCGATATCGATGCCGACCCGCTGAGCCTAACGATGAGCGGCGGCGCGGGCGGCACCCTGGCCCTGGAAGCCCAGGCGGGCACCCGCCGCGTGGGGCACTTCAGCTGGCTGGTAAGCTGCGCGGCCGTAACTACGCCGCCCGGCCAGGTGCAAACCCTCACGTTTGGGGCCAGCTCGACTGCGGCCTGCGGCCCCGCGCAGGCGGCGGCCAACCTGCAGGTGGCCTACGTGGTGGACTACGCCAACGCGCCCCCGGTGCTCACTTCCACCTTTGCGGGCCCGGCTCCCAGCAGCGCCCCTGGCCCTGCGCCGCTCATCAAAGTGGCCCTAGGGCAAACCTACACGGCCACCCTGGCGGGCCTCGATACCGACCGCGACGTGCTGGCGCTGAGCGCGGCCGGCGAAAATTTCGACCTGGCGGCGGCCGGCATGCGCCTCACTACTACCCCTAGCCCGGCCGGCCAGGCGGCGGGCACCTTCACCTGGCAGCCCACCTGCGAGGGCGGCACCGTGCTGGGCGGGCAGGCGCAGGTGCTCACCGTCACGTTTCAGCTGCAAGAAGCCACCTGCCGCCCCCAGCCCCAAACCCAGACGGTACGCTTCGAGGTCATCAACCCCGACACGGCGCAGTTTAATCCGCCCAACATTATCTTGCCCACCGGCGCCAACCTGGCCAACCGCCTATTTACCATGCGCAGCCTGCCGGCCGATTTTTGCGACTCGCGCTTTTCCGAAATCCGCATCTTCTCGCGCTGGGGCCGCCAAGTGTTCCAGTCGCCCGACCGCAACTTCACCTGGGGCGGCGAAGGCGCCGCGGGCCTCTATTACTACCTGCTCGTGTACAGCACCGGCCGCCGCTACAAAGGCTGGGTAGAAGTGCACCAGTAAATCGCAGATTTAATAGAGGAACAGGAAGAAGCTGAACAGCACCACCCACAGCCCGTCGATGAAGTGCCAATAGATGCCGAGCAGCCGCAGTTTGCGGCGGTAGTAGGGGTTGCGGATGAACACCAGCGCTCGCACGCCGTCGCGGGCGGCGTAGGCGGTGCGCAGCAGCTGGGCCAGCAGCAGTAGCAAGCCTGCTAGCACGTGCGCCACGTGCAGGCCCGAGATGACGTAGACGAACGTGCCGCTGCGCTCGCCGGTGAAGAACACGCCCTGCTGCATCAGCTCGCGCCAACCCTGCACCTGCAGGCCGCTAAAAATACAGCCTAGCAACAGCGTGGCCCCTAGGCAGCGCACTAGGTTGGGCAGGTCGTCGGCCCGATACAGGCGCGGGGCCTGCGCCAGAGTGTACGACGACACGAGCAGCACCACCGTGCTCAGCGAGAAGTAGCGCGGAAACGGATGCGCCCCAATAGGCAGGGAGCTGTAGCCGCGCGAGGCTGCGTACAGCGCCACCAGCACCCCAAATAGGATAGTGATACCCAGCAGCGCCAGGTACAGCATCAACTGCAGCGGCGGCAGGCGCTCGATGCGGCTAAAGGCCGACTCGCGGGCCGGTTGGCGGCCGGTTCCTACGGGTTTATTAGGCTCATTATCAGGCGCTTTTCGCATAACGGTACGTGGTAGCCAACTGCTTCGGCCGGCGTTCCTAAAGCTAATATATTTCCTGTATCCTAAAGCCGCCCGGCCCCCAATAAGTTGCGGTAGGCTGGTATTTTGCCCGGATTATTTCCCTAGGGTCTCGCTGCCCATAAAGGCTGCGCCAGTGCCCGGCCAGGCGCTCGGCCTAGCTGAAAAACGAGCCGATTTTGCCCAGCACCGCGCTCAGCGTGATTTTGGGGCTGCGGCGGTCGGGCAGGCCAAACGTGACGTAGGTTTTGCCGGCCACGCGCAAGTCGAGCACCAGCCCCAGGGCGCGGGCCAGCTCGTGCACCACCTGCAGCGGGTCGGGCCCCTTGGGCTTGGGTGCTTTAGGGGCCCTAGGGGTGCCCGGCGGACCGGCCGTAAGGAGGTCGAGCACCTGCTGGCTGGGCACGTTCAGGATGAGGTACGAGCCCGCCGCGGCCAGCTGCAGCTCGTGCCCGCCCGGCCAGGTCAGCACCAGGCTGGCCTCTACTTCGAGCCCGCTAGCCACGCGGCAGCGCGTCGGGCGTGGCGGCGGCAGCGGCGCCGAAGCTGGGCTGCGGCCGGCCGCTGGGCGCGGGCGGGTCTACGCGCACGGCGGGCGCGGCGGGGGCGGCCAGGGCCGGCTCGCCCTTGGTGCGAATGCGCAGGGTGCCGTTGAGTTTCCAAGTGGCGGCGGGACCGCCGGGCGTTTGCTGGTTGGGCACCTGCAGCTCTACCTGGTCAAACGCCAGGTTCAGCTCGACCCCGCCCTGGAGCTTGGCTAGTAAGTTAAGGGCCGTTTCGGCCAGCGAGGTGGGTTGGTCGGGCATGGGAAGTATCCGGTAGCAAGGTGAAAAAGCGGGGCCATAAGCCCCTGCCAAGTACGCAAAACAACGCCCTGGCGGCCAACTAGCCGGCCCGCTACCTACCCGCGGCGCGTTTTTTCGTTAATCCCTCCCCAGCCCATTCGCTAGCCGCCGCCAGCCGGCCATCGCGGCGGCGGCCGTAAGTTTACCGCGTCAAGTTGTTTTGCCTTTGCGTTATGAAGTTCTTCCTCTGGTTCGTTGCCGCCACCATCGCTTTCCTGCTCATCGCCCGCTTCAAGCCCCAGTCGCCGGCCGAGCCCATTATTCCTACCGAAGCCAAGGAGGCCCAGGGCCGGCCGGGCGCCGATGACAACGCCCCGCCCGCCCGCACCGAGGAGCAGGGCGAGAAAGCCGCCAAACAAGGCGGCACTACCTACGTGCACCCCGCCTACACTGGGATAGCAGTAGCAAGTTGCTAACCAGCTGCTTAACTTGTTAATTCGCTGAAAAGAACGTCATGCTGAGCCTCGCGAAGCATCTCGCTCGGGCCACCTAGGGTACTCCTAACGGCCCGAGCGAGATGCTTCGTGGGGCTCAGCATGACGTTCTTTATTTTGGTATTTCGGCCCATAGCCCATCCCGCCTCACCAAAAGCTAACAGCCAACAGCTAGCAGCTAACAACTCAATAGTTGCTAACAGCTTAAAAAAATGGAACCCCTAGCCCGCATCCAAGAGCTTATCCAGCGCCTTCACTTCCTTAATAATCAGTACTATCAGCACGACATCTCCGAGGTGAGCGACCAGGAGTTTGACCGCCTGCTGGCCGAGCTGGCGCAGCTTGAACAGAACTACCCCAGCCTGGCTTCACCCAACTCGCCCACCCAGCGCGTGGGCGGCACCGTCACCAAGCAGTTTGCCCAGGCCGTGCACCGCTACCCCATGCTGAGCCTAGGCAATACGTACTCGGAGGACGACCTGCGCGAGTTCGACGAGCGCGTGCAGCGCGGCCTCGAAGGCGCGCCCTACGCTTACGTGTGCGAGCAAAAGTTCGACGGCGTGGCCATGAGCCTCAGCTACCAAGCCGGCGAGCTGCACCAGGGCGTAACGCGCGGCGACGGCACCCGCGGCGACGTGGTAACGGCCAACGTGCGCACTATTCGCACCCTGCCGCTGCACTTGCACGCGGGTTTCCCGGCCGAAGTGGAGGTGCGCGGCGAGGTATTCATGCCCAATCAGGTGTTCGACGACCTCAACCAGGAGCGCGAGCAAAATGGCGAGGCCCTGCTGGCCAACCCGCGCAACGCGGCCAGCGGCGCCCTCAAGCTGCAGGATTCAACTCTGGTGGCGGCGCGGCGGCTGCGTTTCTACGCCTACTCGGTGCTCACGCCGGGCCGCCACTTCCCCAGCCACAGCGCCGCCCTGGAGGCCGCTACTGCCTGGGGCCTGCCGGTGTCGCCCACCTGGCAGCGCTGCGCCAACCTGACCGAGGTGCTGGCCTACATCCACGAGTGGGCCCAGCGGCGCTTCGAGCTACCTGTCAACACCGACGGCATCGTGATAAAGGTGGACGATTTGCGCCAGCAGGACCAGCTGGGCCTCACTGCCAAAAGCCCGCGCTGGGCCATTGCCTACAAGTACCCCACGGCAGCAGCCCGCACCCGCCTGCGCGAAATTATTTACAATGTGGGCCGCACCGGGGCCGTCACGCCCGTGGCTCTGCTCGACCCGGTGCCACTGGCCGGCACCGTCGTGAAGCGCGCCAGCGTGCACAATGCCAACCAGATAGCTTTGCTCGACTTGCGCCTGGGCGACTTGGTATTCGTGGAGAAAGGCGGCGAAATCATCCCCAAAATCACGGGCGTTGACCTGGCCGCGCGGCCTGCCGAGGCTACGCCGGTGCGCTACCCCACCGAGTGCCCGGCCTGCGGCACCCCGCTGGTGCGCCCCGAGGGCGAGGCCCATTTCCGCTGCCCCAACGAGCGCGGCTGCCCGCCCCAGCTCAAGGCCCGGCTCGAGCACTACGTGTCGCGCAAGGCGCTGAATATCGACGGCTTAGGGGCCGAAACCGTGGGTCGGTTTTTCGACCTGGGCTTGGTGAATACGCCCGCCGACATTTACGACCTGCCCCAGCGCCGCGCCGCGCTAGTAACCCTGGAGCGCCTAGGGGAGAAATCCATCGACAACCTGATTGTGGGCATCGAGCAGAGCAAAGCCGTGCCGTTTGAGCGCGTGCTCTTCGGCCTAGGTATTCGCTACGTGGGCGAAACGGTGGCCCAAAAGCTGGCCCAGCACTACCGCACCATGGCCGCCATCGTGGCCGCGCCGGCCGCCGAGCTGGCGGCCGTGCCCGAGGTGGGCGGCGTCATTGCCGACTCGGTGGCCCTGTGGAGCCAGCAGCCCGAAAACCAGGCGCTAGTGCAGCGCTTGGCCGCAGCCGGGGTGCAATTGGAGGTTACTGGCGAGCTGCCGCAGGCCGTGAGCGACCGCCTAGCCGGCCTCACCTTCGTGCTGTCGGGCGTGTTTGAAAACTACAGCCGCGAGCAACTGCAGGACCTTATTCAGCAGCACGGCGGCAAAATCACGGGCTCCATCTCCAAGAAGCTCAGCTACCTGGTAGCCGGCGAAAACATGGGCCCCGCCAAACGTGAAAAAGCTATCACGTTCAAAGTTCCTATTATCTCGGAGCAGGACCTACTGGCGCTGCTACCCACGGGCAGCGCAGCCGACGAGCTCACCGAAACCCCAGCAGCCGGCGAAACCGCCAGGCAGCAGGGCGAGCTGTTTTAGGAAAAAAGGCGGTCATGCTCAGCTGGCGTCCGCCTTTTGAGTAAGTTCTTGCGACCTGATTCTACATCAAGTTGCCCAGCTCCTTTACCCCTAGGGTCCTCTCTACCGTAAAACCTTCGCCAAACTCCACCCCAATAAGGTGCCCAAACTCGCGAGCCCGCGCCTCCATAAAGCGGTGGAAGGTATCGTCCGAGAGGTAGGTCTGGGGAGCCGTGGGGTCGGCGTTAGGGTTGAAGAACTGGGTGCCGTAGGCATTGATGCTGGCCCACTTGCCGGCCCAGTGCGGGGTAATATCTACCACGAAATCGGCTGCCAACTGTCGGTCCTGGATGTAGTGGTACACGTGTTTGGGGCGCCAGGCAGCCTGGAGCTGGCCATCGACCCCTAGGGTCTCAATCATGCGCAAGCCACTCAAAAAGCAGGCTTCGGTAGCCAACTGGGCGCCGCGCCCGTGGTCGGGGTGCCGGTCGCTAGTGGCGTTGCAGAGCACTACGTCGGGCTGGTAGCGCCGTAGTGCTGCAATGAGGGGCAACTGGTGCTCGCGGTCGTTTTTGAAGAAACCATCGGGCAAACCCAGGTTTTCGCGAACACTGAGCTGCAATATTTTGCCGGCCGCCGCCGCCTCGGCCGCCCGCGTTTCGGGAGTGCCGCGGGTGCCCAGCTCGCCCCGCGTGAAGTCAACGATGCCCACTTTTTTGCCCACCGCTACGGCGGCTAGTAAGGTGCCCGCGCACGACATCTCCACGTCGTCGGGGTGGGCCCCCAGGGCCAGAATATCTAATCTAATCACGGATTACGCGGATTTAAACGGATTGCACGGATTTTGTGGACGCCTTTATTTTAGTGATAATTTGCTGATAGTTAGCCATTCGTTTCACTCTAGAAAAGAAGAACGGCCGTCCATAAAATGCGCGTAATCCGTGATTTACCTAACTCGCAGCTTTTGGCCGGGCTGCAGCTTTCTGCGCAGCTTGGGATTGAGCTTTTGAAGGGTGCTGACGCGCATGCCGTAGCGGTCGGCGATTTCGGAAAGCGTATCGCCCGGGCGCACCCGGTGCAGGGCCACTTGGCGGGCGGCGGTGGGCTCGCTGCTACGGCTGCGGCCGCGCCCCCGCCCGTCTAGGGCCCGGCTGTAGTAGTTAAACAGCGACGAGGTGATGCGAAATATCTCGCTTTTCAGCTTATATTCGGGGAAGCTGTAGACGTAGGTGGGGTTGATAGGATTACCCTCGTAGCGCACCTCAAAGTGTAGGTGCGAGCCGGTGCTGTGCCCGGTGCTACCGCCTAGACCAATTACTTGGCCGGCCTTCACGAAGGTGCCTACGGGCACCAGCGGCTTGCTCAGGTGCCCGTAAAGGGTTTCGAGGCCATTGTAGTGGCGCACCAGCAAGTAGTTACCGTAGCCGCCCCCATCCCACTTGCTGATGCGCATCACGCCATCAAACACCGCCCGCACCGAATCGCCGGTTTCCAAATCCAAATCGACCCCGAAGTGCCAGCGGCCCCAGCGAAACGTAAAGCCCGAGGTAATGGGCGTGGTGGCTAATGGCATTTTGGCGAAGCGCTGCCGCTCCTCGTCAGTGAGATGCAGCACCAGTGTATCGCGAATGCGGCGCCCATCTACCCGGTAAGGGTTGATGTTGTGGGTATCCCAAATGGAGTAGTAGCCCGCCACGCGCACCCACGAGGTGTCAATTAGCACCTGCTCGGCCATTTCTACTATTTCCTGCCCCCCTTCATTGAGCGTGGTGGTGTCCTCGCTCACAATGCTGAGCTTGCGGGCAGGGTTAAAAATTGATTTGGCAGCGTCCGATTTCTCGTCGGGCATCTGCTCGGTTTCGATGATAGTAGTGGTATCGGGGCGCACGTAGCGCATGGTAGGAGTTTTGGCCCGGAAGAAGTCGCCCTGCGCACGCGGCGTACCGGCCCGCGCCCGCGGCTTGCGGTGCTGCGCCCAGGCTGGCGGCCCTACTAGCAGGCCAACCAGCAGCAAGAGCAGGCTGGCAATGTGCTTTGATAAAGTCAAATTAAGCTCGCTAAACCGGCCGGAAGCACGCGTGGGATAGTGGTTCTGGCCGGCAGTCTAGGGGTAGATAACGCGCTAAGGTCGCCGGCCGGTATAAAGCGGCTGCACCAGCTTGGCCTTTAGCTTTTCAGCCCGGCTAGGTAGCGCTCGGCATCGAGGGCGGCCATGCAGCCAGTGCCAGCGGCCGTCACGGCCTGGCGGTACGTAAAGTCCTGCACGTCGCCGCAGGCAAACACGCCGTCCACGTTGGTTTTGGCGGTGCCGGGCAACGTTTTGAGGTAGCCCTGCTCGTCGTGGTGCAAGTAATCGTGGAAAATCTTGGAGTTGGGTTCGTGCCCGATGGCTACGAAGAAACCGTGCACTGGAATCTCTCTTTCTTCGCCGCTCATTAAATTCTTCACCCGCACAGCTTCTACGGCGTGCTCGCCCAAAATTTCCTCCGTCGCGGTATCAAATAGTACCTCAATCTTGGGGTTTTCAAGTACCCGCTTCTGCATAATCTTGGAAGCGCGCATGGCGTCCTTGCGCACCAGCATGTACACCTTCGAGCACAAGTTGGCCAAGTACGAGGCTTCCTCGGCCGCCGTGTCGCCAGCGCCCACAATCACTACGTCCTTACCGCGGTAAAAGAAGCCGTCGCACACGGCGCAAGCCGATACACCCGCCCCATTGAGGCGCGCCTCCGAAGGCAGCCCTAGCCACTTAGCCGAAGCGCCGGTGGCGATAATTACCGCGTCGGCGGTCAGCTCTGTGCTTTCGTCAATGGTAATTTGGTGCGGGGAGGCTGAGAAATCCACCTTCGTGGCAATGCCATAGCGGATGTCGGTGCCGAAGCGGGTGGCCTGCTTTTTCAGGTCTTCCATCATCTCGGGCCCCATCACGCCGTCGGGGTAGCCCGGAAAATTCTCGACGTCGTTGGTAATCGTAAGTTGCCCACCCGGCTGCAGGCCCATGTACATCACCGGCTGCAAGCCCGCCCGCGCGGCATAGATAGCGGCCGTGTAGCCCGCCGGGCCCGACCCAATTATTAGGCAATGAATGTGTTCCATGAGGAAATAAAAAGGCAAAAAGATGGGCGCAAACCAAGCGAGCGCCCTACAAAAAACCCCAACCTCACGGTCGGGGTTTGCACTTACAAAAATATAGTATTCCTAGCCCAGGTATGGCTTCAATGCTTTTGAGCGCGAAGTATGGCGCAAGCGGCGAATAGCCTTCTCCTTTATCTGGCGCACCCGCTCGCGGGTCAGATTGAACTTCTCGCCAATTTCCTCCAATGTCAGCGCGGCCTCGCCATTCAGCCCGAAGTAGAGCGTAATTACGTCCGCCTCGCGCTTGGTCAGAGTCGAGAGGGCGCGCTGCACTTCCTTGCGCAGCGAATCATTCATCAACCCTGAATCGGGTGTTTCCTCGTCCTCGTTTTCAAGTACGTCGAGCAAGCGGTTTTCCTCACCTTGCACAAAGGGCGCATCTACCGACACATGGCGGCCCGAAATCTTCAGGGTATCTACGACTTCGGAAGTCGTCAACTCCAATACCTCAGCGATTTCCTCGGGCGAAGGCTCCCGCTCAAACTTCTGCTCCAGTTCCGAGAATGACTTGCTGATTTTGTTCAGCGAGCCCACGCGATTTAGGGGCAGGCGCACGATGCGGCTTTGCTCGGCTAAAGCCTGTAAAATGCTCTGGCGAATCCACCACACGGCGTAAGAGATAAACTTAAAGCCGCGGGTTTCATCGAAGCGCTTGGCGGCTTTGATGAGGCCTAGGTTGCCTTCATTGATAAGGTCACCCAAGCTAAGACCCTGGTTTTGATACTGCTTAGCTACCGAGACCACAAAGCGCAGGTTAGCTTTGGTGAGTTTCTCAAGCGCTTTTTGGTCGCCGTCGCGAATACGTTGGGCAAGCGTTACCTCTTCGTCGGGCGTCAGCAGGTCCACTTTACCAATCTCCTGGAGGTATTTATCCAGCGACTGACTTTCGCGGTTAGTAATCTGCTTGCTGATTTTTAGCTGTCTCATCGGTAACGGCGCTAATTAACTAGTTTTTAAAAAGTAAGCGAGAACGCATAGATTCTCTAGCTTCCAGCCGGTTTAATAATAAGCAACGAGCTTACAAGGCCGAAAGTTCTATTTTAGATAGGAAGTCGAGAAGGGGCCCGGAAGTTAACCCAAAGTACCCAATTTTCAACTAAGGTATCAGCATTGGCAGCGGCAAGTACCTCGCAGCTGGTACTTGCCGCTGCCAACGGGCCTAGGCTAGCGCAGTAACTAAGCAGGCTTAGCCAGCAGCACTTTGCGCGAGAGGCGGTACTTACCGGTTTTCTTGTCGATATCTACCAGCTTCACGTCAATGTCCTGCCCTACTTCGAGTACGCCTTCAAGCGAAGCAATGCGCTCGTGGGTCACTTCCGAAATGTGCAGCAGGCCGTCCTTGCCAGGCATAATTTCTATGAAGGCACCGTAGGGCTGAATGCTGCGCACCTTACCCTTATATACCTCGCCCACCTCGGGCTGAGCCGCAATGGCACGGATGCGGTCGATGGCACCCTGCATGTCGTTTTGGTTGGCCGCGTAGATGCTCACATGGCCCTTCTCGTCTTTCTCCTCGATGATTACCGTGGCGTTAGTATCCTTCTGAATCTGCTGGATGACTTTACCGCCCGGCCCGATTACGGCACCAATAAATTCTTTGTCAATCAACATCTTGTGCGAGCGCGGCGTGTGAGCCTTCAACTCGGGCGCCGGGGCGGCGATGGTCTTGGCCATCTCACGCAAAATGTGCAGGCGGCCTTCGCGGGCCTGGTGCAGCGCGGCGGTCAGGATTTCGTTGCTCAGACCCTGGATTTTGATATCCATCTGGCAGGCGCAAATACCTTTCTCCGTACCTGTTACCTTGAAATCCATGTCGCCGAGGTGGTCCTCATCGCCTAGGATGTCCGAAAGCACGGCGTACTCGCCGGTTTCCTTATCCTGCACGAGGCCCATGGCAATGCCGGCCACGGCGGCGCGCACCTTCACGCCGGCATCCATCAGCGCCAGCGAGCCGGCGCACACGGTTGCCATCGAGCTCGATCCGTTCGACTCCAGGATGTCCGACACGATGCGGATGGTATAGGGATTCTCCTCGTCAGGCGGCAGCACGCGCTTCAGCGAGCGGGCGGCCAAGTTGCCGTGGCCGATTTCGCGGCGGCCGGCACCACGGTTAGGCTTCACCTCACCAGTCGAGAAACCGGGGAAGTTGTAGTGCAGCATGAACTTCGAATAGCCTTTGGTTAGCGGCTGGTCGATAATCTGCTCGTCGAGCTTAGTGCCGAGCGTAGCCGTGGTCAGGCTCTGGGTTTCGCCGCGGGTGAAAACAGCCGAGCCGTGAGCGCCGGGCAAGTAGTTGATTTCCGACCAGATGGGGCGGATTTCGGTGAGCTGGCGGCCGTCGAGGCGCACGCGCTCTTTTACCATCATATCGCGGATGGCTTTTTTCTCAGCCGAGCCATAGTAGCGGCTGAACTGCTTCATGTCCAGCTCGGGCTGCTCGGCCACGAGCTTGTCCAGAAATGCTTTTTTCACGCCCGAGAAGCCCTCCTTACGGCCGCTCTTGCTCGCATTACCCGCGCGGGCTACGTCGTAGGCACCCTGATAGACACCCTCGTGGATGAGGGCCTTCAGCGCGTCGTTCTCTGCATACTTGGGGTACTCGCGGGGTTGGGCGTCGGGCGTGCGGCCCACGGCCTCGGCCAGGTCTTTTTGCAACTGCACCTGGGCCTTGATGGCCTCGTGGGCGAAGGCAATGGCCGCTACCATCTCTTCCTCGCTCACTTCGTTCATCTCGCCCTCTACCATCGCTACCGAGTCGCCGGTGGCCCCCACAATGAGGTCCATGTCGGCGCGCTGCAAGTCGCTGGTTTTAGGGTTAATCTGGAACTGGCCATCAATGCGGGCCACCCGCACTTCGGAGATGGGACCGGCAAACGGAATATCGGAAATCGACAATGCGGCCGAGGCGGCCAAAGCGGCCAGCGCATCGGGCTGCACTTCCTTATCGGCCGAGATGAGGGTAATCATCACCTGCACCTCGTAGTGGTAATCTTTGGGGAACATGGGCCGCAGGATGCGGTCGACGAGGCGGCAAATCAGGATTTCGTAGTCCGAGAGGCGGCCTTCGCGGCGCTGAAACGAGCCAGGAATCTTACCGGCCGAGCCAAACTTCTCTTGGTAATCAACCGAGAGGGGCAAGAAATCAACGCCATCGCGCTGGCTGGGGGCCGAAACGACGGTGGCCAGCAGCATGGTATCGCCGAGGCGCACCACCACGGCGCCGTCGGCAAACTTGGCGAGCTTGCCAGTTTCAATGGAAATCTGGCGGCCATCGGGCAGCGCCAGGGTTTTGGTAATTGCGTAAGGAGCGGGCATCAGTGGGAAATTAGACAAGAGACGTGGTAGACTAGACATGAGCGGGTGCGGTCTGGTTCGGCCCAGGCCCTAGGCCCGGCCCCACGCCTCATGTCCGGGGCAGCAATAACGGGGTAAAAAAAGAGCAGGGAACCTTCGGTGTGAAGGCTCCCTGCTGTCTGGCGAAGGGCTTACTTACGGATGCCCAGCTCCTTAATAATGGCGCGGTAGCGGTTAATCTCGCGGTGCTGGAGGTAGTCCAGCATCCGGCGGCGCTTACCAACCAGTTTCAGCAAACCCAGGCGGGTGCTGTGGTCCTTCTTGTTCACCTTGAGGTGCTCGGTCAAGTGCTGAATGCGGTGCGTGAACAGCGCGATTTGCGACTCGGCCGACCCGGTGTCGGTGCTGTTTTTTTGAAGGCTGTTTTTTTCGAAGATGGCCTGCTTGGCCTCGGTCGAGAGAATCATCGGCAGATAGGTTTGACCCCGTCTTAGATTGTAAAAAAAATGAGAAAAGCTCACCCCGCACCGCGAGGCGGGTGCAAATGTACGCTATATAGTTGACGATTCCAAGATGCCCTAGGCCCTTAGCCGGCCTCAACCCTACCCCCGCTAGCCCTGCGCGGGCTGCGGCAGCACCAGCTGGCGCAGCTTCGGAAAGCGCGGCAGGCGCTGGGCCAGCCGCCGCCAAAAGTCGGTTTCGAGCAGGCCCGAGTCGTGATAGGCTTGGTAGAGAAAGAATAAACCGAACGGCAGCAGCGCCGCAATGGGCAGGAAGGTGCCGGTCCACACGGGCAGGATGAAGTCCTTGGCGTACTTCTCACCCATGGTCGTGAACACGTAAAACACGATAAAAAACACGATGGACACCAGAATAGGCACCCCAATGCCGCCTTTCTTGATAATGGCCCCTAGGGGCGCCCCAATCAAAAACATGAGCACAATGGCCAGCGACTGAGTATATTTCTTGTAAATCTCGATGCGATGCTCGGCCGAGTCGTGAGCTACTTCCAGCAGCCGCGACGATGTAGCTCCCATGAAACTCTGCACGTTGTGCGCCCGCGACAGCGCCTGCTCGGCGCCCTGCGCGGTAAGGGGCGGCAGGCGCGTAGCTGCCACCTGTAGGCGTTCGGCCCGGCGGTTTTGGCCCCGCCCCGCGGTGTCGAACCGCATGTAGGTATAGTAGCCACTCAGCTGCAGGGGCAGCAGGCGCCGCTCGTGCTGCAGCTTCGCTTGAATGGAGTCGGTAGCGTGGAGGAGCTGCGGAATCGTTAGCATCATCCGGTTCGATTTGAACAGCTCTTTCTTGGTGTTATTCAGGTTAAACGAAGCGAGCGAAAACGTTACCACGTTCTTCTTAAATCCCTCACGCACAAAAGAGGCGGCGTTCCGGTCGCGAGCGTCAGGCTGCTCCACGTAGGTATAGCCGCGGTGCAGCTCCATCACCAAGTATTGCCCGCCGTAGCGTGTAAACATGCGCCCCGAGTCGGCCAGCGTTACCGTGGAGTTACCACCCTGTTGCCGTTGGTCGTATATCATAACACCCATTAGAATGTCGTGCTCGGGCCCTACCTTTTTGTCTACTTTAATGGTAAAACCTGGAATACCGCTGTAAAAAACGCCCGGCCTAATGTCAAGGGCTAGTTTCTTTTGGCGCACGTCCCAGAGCAGGCTGTAGGCCCCAAGGTTGGCCTTGGGTACGATGTGCTCGTTAAACCAAAAGCCGCCCGCCGCCAGCCCTACACTCAGCAGCATCACAGGGCGCAGAATGCGCGTGAGGGCGATGCCCGACGATTTGATGGCCGTTAGCTCTTGGTGCTCGCCTAGGCTGCCGTAGGTCATCAAAGACGAGAGCAGCACTGCCAGTGGCAGCGAAATAGGCACGATAAGCACCGCGAAATAAAACAGCAGCTTCACGAATACCAGCAAGCCCAGGTCCTTACCCACTAGGTCGTCGAGGTATTTAAGCAGCGTCTGGGTCAGGAAAATAAATTCCACCACCGCAAACGTGAGCAGAAAAGGTCCAGCAAAAGCCTTGATTATCAGCTTATCGAGTTTTTTGAGCATAAGTAGCGCAGGGGGCCTAGGCCTGCCTCTCAACGCAAAGGTCGGGCCGATAGTGCAAGGCAGTGTGGGGCAAACTAGCGGCGGTTGCCGGCCTCGCCGCTCACTTGCTCGCGCAAACGGTGCACTAGGCCCTCCCACAGCTCCAGTTGCTCCTCAGTGGAGTGGCTGGAGTAGTCGGTGACGCGCAAAAATACCTCTTGCGTGATGCGCGAGGCCTCCAGAGTCAAGTCCAGGTAGCTGGCGTCGCTCTTCGGTTGCTTGTGCTCGTCTAAGAATACGTAGCGAATGCTACGGCCGGGGCGCTCGGCGGCTACCTCGGCGTAGTGGTTTTGCTGGTCCCACACCAGGGTCAGGCGGCGGTCGGGGTCGAGGCGTGCGGCATCGCAAAACCACTGCGCCAGGCCCGAGGCCGAAGCAATGTAGGGAAACAGAATGCGCAGCGAGGCATTAATAGCGTATTCCCGCTCGAAGCGGCGTTTGCTGGTGACTAACTCAGGCATAAGTACTTTACAGAAACGGAGCCCGGCTCTTACCACTGCAGAAGCGGCCTGGCGGGCAGAAAAACAAGAATTTGTACGCGGAAGGATTGGTAAAGAGGCGGTTTTTTCCTACCTTTGCGCTCCCAAACACCACTTGGCGGGGTAGCTCAGTTGGTTAGAGCACAGGATTCATAACCCTGAGGTCGGCGGATCGTACCCGCCTCCCGCTACTGTTAAAAAGCCGTTTCAGCTTCGCTGAAGCGGCTTTTTGTATTATTTGCTTCGGCACCTGGTAACCTAGGCTTTGGGTGGAGCCAAAAGTAAAAACGCGCCTACCTCCTTCCTGGGGGCAAGCGCGTTTCAGATGCAGTTTGGGTGGGTAGCTCCCCAAGGGCGGAGCCGCCCGCGTTTACTTCACTTTCTCGACTATGCCCGCAAAGGCAGCCGGATGGTTGAGGGCGAGGTCGGCCAGCACCTTGCGGTTGAGGTCGATGCCAGCGGCTTTGAGGCCACCCATCAGCTGCGAGTACGAGAGCCCGTGCTCGCGGGCGCCAGCGTTGATACGCTGAATCCAGAGGGCACGAAACTCCCGCTTCTTCACCTTACGGTCGCGGTAAGCGTATACCAAGCCTTTTTCAACGGCGTTTTTGGCAACGGTCCAAACATTCTTGCGCCGGCCATAGTAGCCTTTGGCGAGGCGCATTACCTTTTTGCGGCGGTGGCGCGAGGCCACGTGATTGACACTGCGGGGCATAGTAACCTATTGTTTTTTGGCAGCCGGCGCGCTGGTTCAGCAGCAGCTTGAGTTTCGACCGGAAGCCAGGGTTTAAAAATTATGCATTATAAATTATGCGCTTGAGACGACCTAGAGAGCCATTCATAACTCATAATTTATAATCACTTAAATATTCAGCATCTGGCTCACCCGGTTCATATCGGCGGTGCTTACTAGGCCGGAATGGGTAAGGGCACGCTTGCGCTTGGTGCTTTTCTTGGTAAGGATGTGCGACTTGAAGGCGTGTTTGCGCTTCACTTTGCCGGTGCCAGTAAGCTTAAAGCGCTTTTTGGCACCCGACTTGGTTTTTACTTTGGGCATGGTTGGGGGTTGATTATTGATTGTTTGGAACTGACGCCGACTCCTAGCCCTCGCTAAGGCGGCGGCAGCCATCAACAACCGGGGGGTTGAGTGCTATTCGGTGGGGGCCGGGGCGGCTTCTTTAGCCGGGGCGGTGGGCTTGGCTTCCTTGCCAGCGGCCGGAGCAGCGGGCTTGGGCGGCGCGGTGGCAGCCTTGGCGACCACAGCTGCCTTGGGCGCCAAGTAGAGAAACATCCGCTTGCCTTCGAGCTTGGGCAGCTGCTCTACTTTGGCCAGTTCCTCCAGAGCCTGAGCAAACTTAAGCAGCAAGATTTCGCCGCGCTCCTTGAAGACGATGCTGCGACCCACGAAGTGCACGTAAGCCTTGATTTTAGCACCTTCCTTCAAAAAATCCTGCGCGTGCTTGAGCTTAAAGTCAAAGTCGTGGTCGTCGGTATTGGGGCCGAAGCGAATTTCCTTGAGAACGACTTTGGTTTGCTTGGCCTTCAGCTCGCGGGTTTTTTTCTTCTGCTCGTACTTAAATTTCGAGTAGTCGATAACGCGGCAAACGGGCGGCGTAGCCGTAGGCGAAATCTCCACGAGGTCCAGGTTTTGGTCCTGGGCCATGCGTCGGGCCTGGTCGGTAGGGTAGACACCCTGCTCGACGTTATCACCAACCAAGCGAACTTCGCGGGCGGTGATTTTCTGATTGATTTTGAACGGCTCCTCCACCTGCTGGCGGGGCACGTACCGACGATTAGGGGTAGCTATGGCGAAAGTCCTCCTGCTGAAAAGTGGCTGGAAAGAAGGTTTTTAAGCTGAACGCCCGGCTATTTGCCAGGCGTTCGGGGGGCAAATATCGGAAATTTACTTGGCAAATCCAAACTAAGCCGTTAGCTTTTAGCTACTAGCTGTTGGTTTTGCTCTCAACATTTCTCAAATTAAGCTAGCCGCTAGCAGCTAGCCGCAAAAAACACTAGCTTAAGTCGCTAGCCCATAGCTTCGGCAACCTGGCTTTGCACGCTTTTAATAAAAGCATCGAGTGGCATCGAGCCCAAGTCGCCTTCGCCGTGGCGGCGCACGCTCACCAGGTTGTCCTGGGCTTCCTTCTCGCCTACTACCAGCAGATAAGGCGTTTTGGCCAGCTCAGCATCGCGGATTTTGCGGCCAATACGCTCGTCGCGGGCATCCACGGTGCCGCGTAGGTCGGCCGCTTCTAGGGCCGCTTTCACCTGGTAGGCGTAGTCGGCAAACTTGTCGGAGATGGGCAGCACCGTGAATTGCTCGGGCGAGAGCCACAGCGGGAAATTGCCAGCCGTGTGCTCGATGAGCACGGCTACAAAGCGCTCTAACGAGCCAAACGGCGCACGGTGAATCATTACCGGGCGGGCCTTAGTGTTATCGGGCGTCACGTATTCCAGGTCGAAGCGCTCGGGCAGGTTGTAATCGACCTGCACCGTGCCCAGTTGCCAGCGGCGCCCTAGGGCATCGCGCACCATAAAGTCGAGCTTGGGGCCATAGAAAGCTGCCTCACCCAGTTCCGTGACGGTGGTCAGGCCCTTCTCGGCGGCCGCCTGAATGATGGCGCTTTCGGCAATGGTCCAGTTCTCGTCGGTGCCGATATATTTGGTTTTGTTCTCAGGGTCGCGCAAGCTGACCTGAGCCGTGAATTCGGTGAAGCCCAGGGCCTTGAACACGTACAACACCAAGTCCACAACTTTCTTGAACTCGTCGATTACCTGATCAGGGCGGCAGAAGATGTGCGCGTCGTCCTGCGTGAAGCCGCGCACGCGGGTCAGGCCGTGCAGCTCGCCGCTCTGCTCGTAGCGATACACGGTGCCAAACTCGGCCAGGCGCACCGGCAGGTCGCGGTAGCTGCGGGGCTTGGTGCGGTAGATTTCGCAGTGGTGCGGGCAGTTCATCGGCTTAAGGAAGAATTCCTCGCCGGGATTAGGCGTCTTGATGGGCTGAAACGAGTCGGCGCCATATTTCTCGTAGTGGCCGCTGGTTACGTACAACTCCTTAGCGCCGATGTGGGGCGTCACAACGGGCTGGTAGCCAGCCTTTACCTGGGCTTTGCGCAGAAACTGCTCTAAGCGCTCGCGCAGAGTGGTGCCTTTGGGCAGCCACAGCGGCAAGCCAGCCCCTACCTTCTCCGAAAAGGCGAATAGCTCCAGCTCCTTGCCCAGCTTGCGGTGGTCGCGGCGCTTGGCTTCCTCCAGCTTTTCGAGATACTCGGCAAGGTCCTTGGCCTTGGGGAAGGTGATGCCATAGAGGCGGGTAAGCTGCTTATTTTTCTCGTCGCCGCGCCAGTAGGCGCCGGCCACGTTCATGATTTTGGCGGCTTTGATGAAGCCCGTATCCGGGATGTGGGGGCCGCGGCAGAGGTCGGTGAAGCTGCCCTGGGTGTAGAAGGTGATGCTGCCGTCCGCCAGGTTTTCGAGCAGCTCCAGCTTATAAGGGTCCTGCTTTTCGGTGAAGTAGGCCACGGCCTCGGCTTTGGGCACCTCGCGGCGTTCGAAGCGGCTTTTATTTTTGGCTAGCTCCAGCATCTTCTTTTCGATGGCTGGGAAGTCGTCGCTGCTGATGGTGCGGCCTTCGCCTAGGTCCACGTCGTAGTAGAAGCCGTTTTCGATGGCCGGGCCGATGGCCAGCTTCACGCCGGGGTACAGCGCTTCGAGGGCTTCGGCCATGAGGTGGGCCGAGGAGTGCCAGTAAGCCTGCTTGCCGCCGGCGTCGTTCCAAGTCAGGATTTCAACGGTGGCATCTTGGGTGAGGGGGCGGTGCAGGTCGCGGATTTCGCCGTTGACTTTAACGGCCAAAGCGTTGCGGGCCAGGCCTTCGCTGATGCCGGCGGCCAGGTCGTAGCCGGTCGTGCCGGGCTCGACCGGGCGGACCGAGCCATCGGGGAGAGTGATTTGAAGCATGGGGTAGTCGCTGCGCAAGTCGCAAACGGGGCGGCAAGTTACTAGCGCGGAAATTTTCGACGGGCGTGAGCCAAGAGGTTTCCCGCAGAAGACGCGGTGTTTTCGCAGAAGACGCAGAACGCGAACGGTGCCAAGAACCTAGTTGCTCCAACCTATTTATCCGCTCAATAGTGCCCTAGGGGCTAGCGCGGCGGCAGGGGCGCCGCGGCGGCCGGGCGCGGCCTGGGGGCCAGTGGGCGCGGGTAGTAACGTGGGCCAGTGCGCAGGCTGTCGGGCAGCGCGGCCTGCACCTTCTGCCCTATCGTCCACACCTTATAGGTCCAGTGGGTATTGCCGGGGTTTTCGAGCACCAGCATCCGGTATTGGGTCAGGGCCTCGGGCAGGCGGCGCTGGGTTTCGAGGGTTTCGGCCAGCAGCTGGCGGGCCTGGGGCAGGCGCGGGTTGCGGCGCAGGGCCCGGCGCAGGTGCGGAATGAGGGCGGCGGGGCGCTGGCCGTGGGCACCGGCGGCCAGCGCCAGGCGGTAGTCGGCCCGGTACTGGGTGCTGTCGAGCAGCAGGGCGCGGCGGTAGTAGCGCAGGGCGCTGTCGGGGCGGCCTTGCAGCTCCAGCTGGCGGCCAAAGTCGTAGTGCAGCGCCCCGGAGGCCGAGTCGAGGCGCAGGCCTAGAGCGGCGTAGCGGGCGGCCTCGGCGGGCGCCCGGTAGGCGTTGCTCAAAAAAGCCAGCTGGTGCAGAATCTCGGGCTGGCGGGGGTCGCGGACCAGGGCGGCGCGCAGGTAGTCGAAGGCCTGCACGGTATCCTGGGTGGCGGCGTAGGCCAGGCCCTTGTAAAAGAGCGCGGCGGGCTGCTCGGGGTCGAGGCGCAGGGTGCGGTCCAGGCTGGCCAGGGCCGCGTCGTACTGGTGGGCGGCCAGGTGGGTTTCGCCTTCGAGCAGGGGCAGCTCGGGCGCGTTGTAGCCGGCGGCGGCGGCGGCGCGGGCGGCGTCCAGGGTTTCAGCCAAGCGCCCTAGGGCCCGCAGGGCGCGGGCTTGCAGGTAGTAGAGGTCGCCATCCTGGTTGTCGATGGCCAGGGCGGCCGATACGTCGCGCAGGGCGGCGGTGGGCTGGCCGGCCGCCAGGCGCAGGGTGGCGCGGCGGGCCAGCAAAGCCGTGTTCTGGGGCTGCTGCCGAATGGCGCCGTCCAACTCGTCGGCCTGCACGCGGGGGCCGCTTTGCACGGTGGCCAGGTTCACCAGCGTGTCGGGCTGCTCGGGGGGCGTGGCCTGGCAGGCGGCCAGCAGCCCGGCGGCGGGCAGCAGGGCGGCTAGGGAGCGAAGCAGCGGGTTCATCGCCCAAAATTACGGCCGGCGCTGCCGGCAGCGACTACCGCCGCCCCAAGCCCCCTAGGGCCTTGGCCCGCGCGCAGGTGGTTGGCTAGCGGCCCTACCGGCAGCGCTGCACCAGCGCGGTTTCAAAGTTTTGGGTAGCGGCAGCCAGCGCCCCTAGGGCCCTGGGCGGGCCAAACGCCTAAGCCTTGGCCGGGCGCTTAGCTCACGCCCCGAAAGAAATTATCCAGCAAGATGGCGGCCGACACGGCCACGTTCAGGCTTTCGGCGCGGCCGCCGGGGCCGTGCGGAATGTGCAGGCGGCGCGTGAGAGCCTGGCTGACTTCAGCGCTCAGGCCGTGGCTTTCGCTGCCCATCACCAGCACGCCCCTAGGGGCCAGCGCCAGGCGGTGCACGTTGTCGCCGTGCAGGTCGGCCCCGAATACTTCCGTGCCGGGCGGCAGCTGCCCGAGCCAGGCGGCCAGGTCGCGGCCGGCCCACACGGGCACCCGGCCAAAGGCGCCCATGCTGGCGGCCACGGCCTTGGGGTTAAAGGGGTCGGCGCAGGTTTCGCTCAGCAGCAGGCCGGGCAGGCCGTACCAGTCGGCCAGGCGCCAGAGGGTACCCAGGTTGCCGGGGTCGGCCACGCCGTCGAGGGCCAGCACGAGCTGGGCGGCGGGCAGCGTGGGCGGCAGGGTCCCGGCGGTGGGCTGGCGCACTACGGCCAGCGCGGCGGCGTTAGTTTGCAAGGTGCCGAGCTGGGTTAGCTCGTCGTCGCTGGCCAGGTGCAGTGGGGCGCGGGCGGCGGCCAGTTGCGGGGCGAAGGCGGGCGTGGCCACCAGGTGCTCGATGGCCAGGCCCGCGCCGAGCAACTCTAGCACGCTTTTGGCACCTTCGACCAGGAAGGCGGCGTGGCGCTGCCGATATTTGCGCTGATGCAGCGACCGAATGTATTTGGCGAGAGCTTTTGAAACCATTAGACCCACAAAGTAACGACCACCCGCGGCGGGGCGGCGCGGCGGCCGGCCTGCTGGCCCTACTGGCGCTGTGGCTGGCCGTGGGCTGCTCGCCGCTGCGCCTGCTGGCGCCCAACCAGCGCCTGCTCACCAAGGTAACGATTGAGAGCCGCGGCCTGAGCGCCGCCCAGCAGGAGCGGCTGCTGACGCTAGTGCAGCAAAAGCCCAACCGCAACCTGCCGCTGCCCCGGCTGGCTATTTACCAGCTCGGGCACTCGTTCTACGACTCGGCCCGCATTAAGCGGCACCTGGCGCGCATTCGGGCCCGCTCCGACAGCGCCGTGGCCAAGGCCGGCACCGACTCGGCGCGGGTGGGGCGGCTGGCTACCCGGCGCGACCGCCTGCTGGCGCGCAAGCGCACGGCCCTGGAAAAAGGCAACTCCATTATGCGCCTAGGCGAGCCGCCCGTGCTCTACGACCCTACCCTGAGCACTCGCACCGTGGAGCAGCTCAAAACCTACCTGCACGCGCAGGGCTATTTCCGGGCCCAAGCCAGCTACTCCGACACGGCGCAGGCCAAGCGCAGCCCCGGCGGCGTGGTGCGCAACCTATTGGGCCGCAAGCCCGGGCGCACTGCCCCGCTGCACGACTCGCTGACCGGCCAGCGCCTGCACCGGCGCGTGGCCGTGACGTACCGCGTGCAGGAAGGCCCCGCGTTTACGCTCAGCCAACTGGCGCGCATCGTGCCCGACTCGGGCGTGGCGCGCGTGATGGCCCATAGCCAGGGCGCGGCGCTGCTGCACCGCGGCGACGCCTACAACGAGGACGCGATTGGGCTGGAGCGCCAGCGGCTCGAAACGCTGCTCAAAAACGCGGGCTACTACGACTTTCGGGCCCAGCTCATTACGTTTGAAGCTGATACGAGCTTCGAGAAGCAGCAGGTGCGCCTGCGCATGCTGGTAGCCAGCCCCCCCGGCGGCCTGCGCCGCTACCGCCTGCGCCAGGTAACGCTGCTCACCGACGTGAGCCGCACCCGCGCCCTGCGCGCCACGGCCGGCGATACCGCCCGCCCCGGCGGGCGGCGCCCTAGGCCCCAGCTAGGCGCCGACACGGCCACCGCCCGCCTGGCCCCCAATGCCAACCGCACGGGCCGCATCTCCACGGCCAATCTGCCAGCTGGCGTCACGCCCGCGGCCGTATCCGACTCCCTGACGGCCAGCCGGCTGCGGCGCGCGGGCAGCCGCGCGGCCCCGCGCGACACCGTGCGCCAGGATTCGGTGCTAATTGCCAGCCGCGGGCCGCTCGAAATCAGTTCTAAGGTGCTGGTGCGTCAGGTGCCGCTGCGACCAGGCCAGCTCTACAACCTCACCCGCACCCAGCGCGCCCAACGCCAGCTCTCGGCGCTGGATATGTTTCAGTTCAACACCGTGACCTACCGCAAGGTGGCGGCCGACAGCCGGGTGAGCTTCGACAACGTGGCCCGCGACACCACCGGCGCCGACGCCACCCCGGCCGACACCCTGCGGCCCGCCCTAGGCCCCGCCCGGCCCGCGAACCCGCAAGCGTCGCCCGCGGGCTACCTCGACGCCACCATCACCACCTCGCCCAGCCCGCGCTTTTCCGAAACCACCGAGTTTGGCGGTACCTACGTGGCCGACCGGGTGGGGCCCTTCGGCAACCTGCGCCTGAAGTGGCGCAACCCCTTTGGCGGGGCCGAGGTGCTGGAACTGAGCGCCCGCGCCGGCCTGGAGGGCCAGCTGGCCCGCCTAGGCGACGTGGCCAGCACGGGCTCCTACTACACCCTGCAGTACGGCGCCTCGGCGGCGCTGGTGGTACCGCAGTTTTTGGTACCGTTTGGCCTAGGGAATTTTTTGCGCAACGACCAGCCGCGCACCCGCTTCTCCATTTCCAACAACTATACCCGCACCCCTTACTACACCCGCAGCAACACCGAGGCGACGTTTGACTACCTCTGGCAAACCTCAGTGTACCAGCAGTATATCTTCACGCCCGTTGATATTGGCATCGTCAGCACGCCCTTTGTGAGCCAAACGTACCAAGAAAACTTGCAGTACCTGCGCGACAATTTTGGCAGCCCGCTCTACCAATCGTTTCGCAGCATCTACGAGCCGAGCTTCAGCTTCACCTCACTTTATAATTCCAACGACATTAACCAGACGCGCTCGGCGCATTACTTCCGCTGGTTTGTGGAGCTGGGCGGGCTCACGCGGGGGCTGTACCGCGACGCGGGCTGGTTTGAGAAAACCGGCTTGTCGGTGTATAACTTCTACAAAATCACGGCTGACTACCGGCGCTATTACAAGCTTTCGCCTACTACCTACCTGGCCTGGCGCCTGAATGGCGGCGTAGCCCAGGCCCTCACGGCCACGCCGCCGGCCCAGACCGGCGACAGTGAGTACATCATTCCCTACGACAAATTCCTGTTTGCGGGCGGCTCGAACAGCGTGCGCGCCTGGAGCCCGCGCCGGCTCGGCATTGGCTCGTACGCCACCATCAAGGCCGATGGCACGCGCGACTACATCACCGAGCAGCCCGGCAACGTGCTGCTGGAGGGCTCGGTGGAGTACCGCTTCCCGCTGTACTCGTTTATCAAAGGCGCGCTATTTACCGATTTTGGCAACGTGTGGTCGCTGCAGCCCGACGACCGGCGCGTCGGCTCGCAGTTTAAGCTCGACTCGTTTTATAAGCAGTTGGCGGTAGCCTCGGGCTTTGGCTTGCGCATGGACTTTACGTTCATCATTTTGCGCTTCGACATTGCCACTAAGGTATACGACCCCACCGTGGCGGACGCCCCCTGGCGCCTGCGCGAGGCCCTGCGCACCACCACCAACCAGACGATTATCAACGTGGGCATTGGGTATCCTTTCTAACCGGCGGGGGCCTAGGGCCGCGGCCGCGCAATCAATTTGGCGGCGGGCGGGTTAGGCAGGCCAGGCCCGCGCCGCCGGGGCGCGGCTTTTTGTTTTCTTACTCATGGCTACCCAACGCTTCAAAACCACCATTAACTGCGCCAACTGCCTACGGGCCGTGACGCCCGCCCTCAACGCCGAGTCGGCCATCAGCACCTGGCAGGTCGATACCACCTCGCCCGACAAGGTGCTAACCGTCGAAACCACCCTGGCCCCCGCCCAAGTGGCCGCCCTGGTGCAGGAAGCCGGCTTTGCGGCCCAGCCGCTGTAGCCCGGCGCCCTAGGGCACCAGTTTGCCAAAAGGGCTCACCTTGCGCAAGGTGGGCCCTTTTTTAGTCGGCTATTTCGTCGCGGTGCAGCGCGCGGCCCTGGTAGCGCACCAGCAGGTAGCGGCGGCGGGCGGCATCGTAGCGCAGGGCCACGCCGGTGCCGGTACTGGGCCAGGTGGCCGGGGCGGCGGGGCTGCCGGCCAGCGGGTGGCCCTGGCCAGTGTAAAGCGTGACCTGGCCCGGCAGCGGCTCGGTGAGGGCGAGCACCTGGTGCCCGGCCCCAAAGTCAAACCACTGCACTGGCTTCTCGCCCGAGGTGAGCAGCTGGCGGCTCAGCAGCAGCTCGCCGGCGGCGCTGAAGGCGGTGAGCTGGCCGCCATCCTGCCGGGTGATGATGAACGAGCCCGCGCGCCGGCTGGCCTCGGGCACCAGCCGGAAGCTGGCCGTGCGGCTCCAGGTGGCCAGGCGGCGGCGGGCCGTCACGTCGCCGCTGAGGGTGAGGGTGAGCAGCTCGCCGTGCTGGTTGACGAGGCGCACCTGGCTTTGGGCCAGCGTGGGGCCGGCCGTGGCCAGCAGCAGCCCCTCTAGCCTAGCCCCCGCGCTCACCGGAAAGCCAGGGTAGCGCTCGCCGGCCTGGTCAAAGGCGTACACGTAGCCATTGCGCAGGGCCGCCACTACCACGTCGCGCCCGCCCACTGTGAGCAGCACCGGCGGGCCGGCCAGGGGCGCTTCGAGGCGGCGGGGCCAGCCGGGGTAGCGCCGGCCGTTGGTGTCGAGCAGCAGCAGGTCGGAGGTAGTGGTGGCTACTACCAGGCGCGGGGTGCCGGGCGCCCCTACTACCGCCGCCACGGTGGTGCTATCGGGCAGGTGCAGGGGGAAGCCGGGGGCCTCGCGCCCATCGGCCACGCTCAGCCAGTGTACCTGGTGGGCGGTGGCCAGCAGCAGGCGGCCCCGCGCTAGGCGGGGCACCGGCCCCACCGCCGGGCCAAGTAGGCTGTCTACCCAGGGCAGGGCGGCGGGGGCACCGGGCAGCAGGCGCAGCACCCCGGCCGAGTCGGCCAGCAAGGTTGAGTACGCATTTTCGGCGGCGCGCAGCAGCAGTGGCCGGCCCGCCAGCGCCGTGCGAAAGCGGGTGCCAGTGCTGGCCACCAGGGCCGAGTCGGCGGTGGTTTCGCTGGGGCGGCGCAGCAGCAGCTGGGCGTAGTACTGGCCGGCGGGGCTGGGGCCGGCGGGGCCCGCGTCGGGGGGCAAGAGCTGCCAGGCCACTTGCGGAAACCGGCGCAGCAAGCTCTCGTTGCGCAGCAAACCGGCGCGGCGGTCCTCGGCCAGGCTACCAAGCAGCGCGTTCCAGCCCTGGCGCACGTCGGCCAGGATGGTGAGGCGCGCCTGGGGCAGGGCTTGCTGCATGAGCGCCACCTGGGTGGCGGCGCGGCTCCAGACCTGGCCGGCGGCCACATCGGCGGCGTAGCGGCGCAGGCTGGCCCGCTCGCCCCACACCAAGTAGCTGCCAATGAGCACGGTGCTGAGCTGGGCGGTATCGGCCACGGCGGGGCCGCCTAGGGGCCCCGCCAGTTGCGCAGTACCCACGGGCGCCGCAAACAGCTCGAACCGACCCACGCGCTCGAAGGCGGGCGACACCCGCGCCACCCGGCGCAGGCGCGCCAGCCAGCTCGCGGCCCGGCCCGGCGCCCGGCAGCGCAGCACCAGCACCGGCGCGGGGGCCGGGCCGGGGCTAGGGGCCGCCAGCCAGATTAAGGCCGCCCCCGGTAGCAAGGCCGCGTGCAGGCTGTCGAGGGCCGGGCGCAGGGCCGAGTCGGGGGCGGCGGCCAGGGGCAGGCGGCCATCCACGGCTACCAGGAGGGCCGTGCGCTGGGGCAGCACCTCGGTAAGGGGGCGCAGGGCCTGGGTAGGTGGGCCGCCGAACTGGGTTTGCCAGGCACCGGCGGCAGTTTCGGGGTTGGCAAAGCCGGTGCAGGCGAGCTGGCCGGGCCCTAGGCGCAGCCCCAGCCAGCCGTCGCGCACCAACGCCAGGCCCTGGTCGAGGCGGGCGTGGGTGCCGGGCTGAAACAGCACGTCGAGCAAGCTCGGCAAGCGGCGGAAATTCACCAGCAAGGTGGCATCGAAGTCGCGCAGCCGAAACAAGTCGGTTTCGCCGAAGCTGGCCCGCACGGTGGGCGCGGCGGGGTGGCCTAGGCGCTGCACCACGGCTTCTACCAGGCCCGCATTGGTGCTGAACAGCAGATGGTTGCGGTAGTTGAGCAGCGTCAGGCGCCCGCCGCCGCGCCGGGTCAGCTCCTGCAGCTCCTGGCCTTCGTAGGCGCGCGCCCCTAGGGTGTAGCGCGGGTCGCGGCCCAGGGTTTCGAGCAGGCTGCGGGCCTGGCGGTACTCGCGCACGCTGAGCAGCGGCACCTGGTAGAGTACGTCGACCTGGCGCGGACCCGTTATGTGCAAGGAGGTTAGCACCAGCTTATTGCCGAGTAAGCTCAGCAGGCCGCGGCGCGGGCTGGCGGTGGGGTTGCCGCCGGTGGCCAGGCTATCGGCCAGGGTTAGCTGGCCGGCCACCTGCTGGTAGTAGCGCACACCGGTGAGGTTGTCCCACACGCCGGCCTCTTGCAGGTGGCGCACCAGGGCGGGGTGGTTGCGGGTAGCCAGCACCAGCACCGCATCGTCGGGCACCAGGGCGTAGGCATCGATGGGCACTGCGGCCAGCGTGCGGCGGTAGTACACGTAGGTGGCCAGCGCCAGCAGCAGCAGCGAGGCCAGCAGCAGGGCCAGGAGCTTGCGGGACATGCGGGCAAAAGTAGCGCCTAGGGCCGCAAGCCGCCCTAACCCGGTTTAGCGCTCGAAGGTGAGCGTGGCGCGCACGGTGTCGGGAAACCGGGCCGCCGGGTTTTGCAGCACCAGGGCCACGGCCGTATCGTCGGCGGGCAGGTCCTCGATTACGTGGTGCTTGGAGTAGCTGAGCTTGATGCCCACAGCAGGTAGGGCATAGTACGTTAGGTGTATCGTGGTGTCGCGGTCGCTGACGGGCAGCTCATAGCCATCGGGCATTACCAAGTACCGGTAGCCAGTGCGGCGGCTGTGCACGCGCACGGCAATGGTGTGCCGCTCGCCCGGCCGGAAATTGAACGTGTTGGCCCGGCCCAGCGTCAGGTCGCGCTCGTAGGCCGAGTCGTCGGGGTTGGCAAACCAGTAGCGGGCGGGCGGGGCATCCACTTCCCTCACCGATGGATAATCCACGCACACTCGGTAGTAAAGTCCCTTTTGGTTGCGGAAGCGCAGGCGGTAGCGGCCCTGCGCATCGGTGCGTCCCGAGTCGGCGGCCCGGCGGGCGTTCGAGAGGTCGCGGCCGCTGTAGCTGCGCACCGACAGCAGCATGCCCGGGATGGGCCGGCCGGTTGCGGCGTTCAGTACGGTGCCCTGCGCCACGGTCAGCTGGCCTGCGGACGCGTCGTTGTCGTGGGCACTCAGCCCCATGAACAGCAACAGCAATATGTACCAGCCACCACTGAAGAAAAATAGCAGCGCACCGCCCACGAGCACGGCCAAGCCGCCGCCCAGCAGCAGCCCCCTAGCATTGCGGGAGAGAAAGGACGAGGGCATTATTTCTTACGAATTAGCAGTGAAAGCCAACTGCCCGCCGGCGGCCGGGCAGCGGCAGTAGTACGGCGCCACCGTTTCTTTGGCAAAAATTCTTTGCTGCATGGCCGCACCCCTACCCCCCACTCCCTCCCCTCCCGACGCCCCCGGCCACTTCCAGCGCGCCCTCACCCTCTTCGACGCCGTGATGCTCGTAACGGGCTCCATGATTGGCTCGGGCATCTTTTTGGTGTCGGCCGACATTGCCCGGCAGGTGGGCAGCGCCGGCTGGCTGCTGGTGGTGTGGCTGCTCACGGGCCTCATCACCATGGCCGGCGCCATCAGCTACGGCGAGCTGGCGGCCATGTTCCCCAAGGTGGGCGGGCAGTACGTGTACTTGCGCGAGGCCTTCGGGCGGCTGGTGGCGTTTCTGTATGGCTGGACGCTGTTTCTGGTGATTCAAACCGGTGTAATCGCGGCCGTAGCGGTGGCGTTTGCCAAGTTCACGGGCGTGCTGGTGCCGTGGTTTTCGGTTAAGAACGTGCTGTTCAGCCTCGGGCCGTTTCCGTTCAGCTCGGTGCAGTTGCTGGCCATTCTGCTCATCGTGGCCATCACGGCCGTAAACGCGCGGGGCGTGCAAGCCGGCAAGCTCATCCAGAACGTGCTGGGCTCGACCAAGCTGGTGGCCCTCGCCTTACTCATTTTGTTCGGCCTGTTTTTGGGACTGAATGCCGACGCCGTGCACGCCAACTTCCACGACCTGTGGCACGCCGCGCGCTCGCCGGCGCCGGGCGTGGGCGGGGCGGCGGTACCGCTCAGCAGCGGGGCGCTCGTCATCGGCATCGGCATGGCCATGACCGGCTCGCTATTTTCGTCCGACTCGTGGAACAACATCGGCTTTGCGGGCGAGGAAATCCAGAACCCCGAGCGCACCTTGGTGCGCAGCATGGCCCTAGGCACGGCCATCGTCACGGTGCTTTACATCCTCATCAACGTGGTGTACCTGCTGGTGCTGCCCCTGCAAGGCTCGCCCGAGGCCGCTACCCTAGCGGGCCGCGGCATTCAATACGCCACCGATGACCGCGTGGCCACCGCCGTGGCCGAGTCGGTAATGGGCCGGGCGGGCGCCTACGTGCTGGCCGTGCTCATCATGCTTAGCACCTTCGGAGCCAACAACGGCATTATTTTGAGCGGAGCCCGCGCCTACTACGCCATGGCCAAGGACGGGCTGTTTTTTCCGGGGCTGGCCCGCCTCAACCGGGCCGGAGTGCCGGGGCGGGCGCTGTGGGTGCAGTGCCTATGGGCCAGCTTGCTGTGTTTGAGCGGCAGCTACGGGCAGCTGCTCAACTACGTCATGTTTTCGGTTATCTTATTTTACCTCATCACGATAATCGGCATTTTTGTGCTGCGCCGCACCCGGCCCACTGCGCCCCGCCCCTACCGCGCCTGGGGCTACCCGGTGCTGCCGGGCCTGTACGTGGTGCTGGCCTCGGTCTTCTGCATCATCCTGCTCATCGCCCCCGATACGGCCGAATACTCGCGCTACGGCCTAGGGCTGGTGGCCCTAGGGCTGCCGGTGTACCTGCTTTTTGGCCGGAAGATAAGCGCATAAGGAGTTAAGAGTAAAAAACCCAGCTTCATTCTGAAGCTGGGTTTTTTACTCTTAACTCCTTATTGGAACGCTGCTTTTAGGCGGTCGGCGGCGTGGTTCTGCGCGTCGTTGGCGAGCGGCACTACGTCATAGGTGCCAAAAAACTCGTGGGTGGTGCCGGGGTAGAGCGTGTAGTCGGTGCTCACGCCGGCGGCGGTAAGCTTATCGCGCAGCGACATGCCCTCCGTTTGCAGCGGGTCAATCTCGGCGGCGATAATGGTAGTAGTGGGCAGGCCCTTCAGGTCGGCCACATCTACCAACGAAATCAGGCGGTTATCGCCATCAGCCATCGAGTTGAAATAGAGGCCCGTGAAGTACTGAATATTGGGCTTATTGAGCGGCACCGCGTTGGCGTATTGCATGTAAGAAGCCGTGTTCAGGTTATTATCGGCCACGGGATACACCAGCAACTCGTGCACGGGCAGCGCCAGGCCGCGCTCGCGGGCTAGGATGCACACGGCCGCGGCCATGTTGCCCCCAGCGCTCTCACCGGCAATGGCAATTTTGGCGGGGTTCACGCCTAGGGTTGCCGCGTTGTCATGCACGTATTTATAAGCCGCGTAAGCGTCTTCGTGGGCGGCCGGAAACTTGTTTTCCGTTTCGGAGGCCAGGCGGTAATCCACCGAAAATACCACCGCGCCAGTGCGGTCAGCCAGCGCCTTGGCCGAAGGCTCGTACACGTCGAGCGAGCCAATTACCCAGCCCCCGCCGTGCAAATACACAATAGCCGGCGGGGTGCCGGTGGCCGCCGCCGGCTTATACACCCGCACTTGCACCCCGTCGGGCGCCGAGCCAGTAGTATAGGCCTTGGGCAATACCATCTGGCTGATTACCAGGTTGGGAGCCGATGCCGAGCGATTGTTCTTGGCCAGCAGCGTGTTCACTGCGTCGGTTACGCTGTGCGTCATGCGGGCCTGGCGGGCCGACAGTGTGGGCAGGGCCGGGTCGTTGAAGGAAATAAATTGCTCGATAACGGCCCACATCTGGTCGTTTTCGTTGGGTGCGTAGCTAGGCTTAGCGGTAGTAGGCTGAATGACGCTCGGCGACGAGTCGCTGTCTTTCTTGCAAGAAGCCAGTGGGCCAGCCAAGCCGGTGGCCAGCCCGGCTAGCAGCAATAGTTTGGGCAGCGAGCGGCCGGACAGGCGGGGAAAAGTAATGTACATAAGACGTAATCAAAAAGCAGAAAAGAAGACTTGAATGCCCGCATCTACGCCAGCCGGTTGCTCCTGGGTTGCTGCGCACGCTTGCTTGTGCTGCTTAACTGAGCCATAAAAAAAGCCTGTACTTTCATGCACAGGCCCTTTTAGCGAAAATTTTTTAGTGCGGCATCTGGCTGCCGCTAGCGTCTTCTGCGAGCTTGCTCTCTCCTATCGGGGTCCGGCAGCAGCGTCACGTTCAGGGGCAGGCTGGTATGGGTAGTGGCAGTTTCGTCGAGGTAGCCGCCGTAGCCAACCAAAAAAGTAGCGTCGCCGCTCGGCACTTCGAGCGCATAGTTGCCCTCAGCATCGGTGCTGGCGCCGGTGTGGCTGCCTTTCAGCAGTACGGTGGCGCCCACCAGGGGCTGGCCGGCCTCGCCCAGCACGCGGCCTACCTGGGTGCGGGTGGCAGGCGCCGGGGGGGCTAGGGCGGGCGCGGCCAGACCAGCCAGCATTGGGGCAGCTGCCGTGGCCGCCACAGGCTGCGGCACGGGCAAGGCCGCTTTGGGCTTACCAAGGGGTTTAGCCACGGGCTGCTTAGCAGTGGCCGTGTCGGCGCCTGCGGCGGGGGTGCCGTTGGTAGAGGTAGCATCGGCGGCCGGGGCGGTAAGGGCAGCCTTAGCCGAATCGGGGGTAGGCGTGGGGGCAGTTACCGTGGGGGCCGCGCTAGGGCTGGTGGTTTCGGCAGGGGTGCTAGGGGCCCCGCAGCCGGCTAGGCTCGCGGCCAGCAGCACAGCTACCACGCCGCCGGTGGCCACCCGCGCCGGCTTGCTAATAAGGAAAGCAATACCTGAGAGATTCATCGACTTAAGTGTGCTGGCACTGGCCCGATAAGATAAGAGCCGCGTCGTTTGGCGACAAATACTAGCCGGCCAGGCCGATTTTTTAGGAAGGTGCAGCTAATAATACTGCGCTAGCAACTGCGGCTGCTAAGCTGCTAGGGCCCCTGGCGCACTCCAGCCGCTGTTGCGGTTGGAGTGCGCCGCCTAGTTGCTAGTTTCGTCTGCGGGCTTGCGAGCGGGGCCACTGGTGTGGTCCTCGCCCAGGCGCTGGTCGTGCATCCGAATGCCATCGCCCAACTCGTAGCTGCCCTCCTCGGTGAAGCCGGGGCCCTGCGCCTGCTCGCCGGCCGTATCGTGGTTGCTGCCGCCTTGGGGCTCGCCTTCGCCGCCGCCAATGTGCAGGTTGCTTAGCTGGTCTTTCTGGTCGCTGCGCTGGGTGTAGCCGTTGGCTCCCACGTTGCGGTGGGCGCTGGCATCGTCGCTATCCTTGTTATTGCTCTGGTCGCGCTGGTAGTCGCGCTGCTTTTCCAGCTCCTCGTTGTGGGCACCGGGCACGGTATTTACCGGGTTTTGGTTGGGCGCCTGGTGTTCCTGCTCGCCCGTTTTGGGCTTGTTTTCGTCGAAAATCTCGTCGTTGAGTAACATAACTAAGTAGGAAAAAGGGTAAAGGCTCGCGGGAAAGCAGCCGGCGCGGGTAAACTTCCAATCCGCCGCTGCCGTTGTGCATACGCGGGTCCGGGGGTGGGGTTTTTCCGTTTGTCTCCCCTAGCCCGCTTTTCTGCCTATGGAACTCGCTAAGCTTTATCACCCTACCCGCTTCAACTCTTGGCAGTTCATCGCCTTCACGGGCCTCGTGATGAGCGCGGGGGCGGCCCTGCTCATCCGCTACGTTTTTGCCCGGCCCCTGCCGATGGGCTACCAGTGGCTTTACGTGTGCTGGGCGGCGCTGTTTGTGGTAGGGGCGCTGGTCAACCTGTTCAGCAAGCCTGCGCCGCCCGGTCATCACCATCATTAGTAGTCGCTAACCCTATAGCCCCGGCTGCCCGTATAGCGCCTTTAGCCGGTACATCTCCTTTGTCTGCCTAGCTGGCACCGGCTAGCTAGCTCCGGCTTTGCACCTTTACTATTATGCGGAACCTGCCATTTTTGGCGGCCGGCCTGCTGGCGCTGAGCCTGGCAGCGTGCGGCGGCAACAAGAAGGACGAGGCCCAGAAGGGCCCACCCAAGATTCAAACCTACCCTGTGCTGAAAGTGCGCCCCGATACGGTGACGCTCTACCAGGACTACCCAGCTACCATTCAGGGCAAGCAGAACGTGGAAATCCGGCCCAAGGTAGATGGCTACGTGGAGGCTATTTACGTGGATGAGGGCGCCAACGTGCGCAAGGGCCAAAAGCTATTCCGAATCAGCGCCCCGCAGTACGAGCAGGATGTGCGCACGGCCCGCGCGGGCATCCAAACGGCGCAGGCCGACGTGGACGCCGCCGCCATGACCGTACGCAAGGTGTCGCCGATAGTGGCGCGCGGCATCATCAGCAAGTACGAGCTGGAGGGCGCCCAGTACACCCTCGAAAGCAAGCAAGCGGCCCTGGCCCAGGCCCGCGCCACGCTGGCCAATGCCCTCATCAACACTGGTTATACGCTCATTGCCAGCCCGGTAGATGGCGTAGTGGGCACTATTCCTAACAAGATTGGGGCGCTGGTTAGTAGCACCTCTACCACGCCGCTTACCACCGTGTCGGGCACGGCTGACGTGTACGCTTACTTCTCGCTCAGCGAAAAGGCGTTATTAAGTTTCGTGCAGCGGCGGCCCGGCGCCACCCTGCAAGACAAGCTGGCCAACCTGCCCAACGTGCGCTTGGTGCTAGCCAATGGGGAGGTGTACCAGTACCCCGGCCGGGTGAAAACGGCTATTGGCCAAGTAGATACCGAAACGGGGTCGAGCACCTTCCGCGCTACTTTTCCTAACTCCGGCGGCCTGCTGCGCAGTGGTGGTAGTGGCTCGGTGCGCACGCTGCAAACCATGCGCAACGCGCTCATCATTCCGCAGAGTGCCACCTACGAGCTGCAGGGCAAGCGCTTTGCCTACGTGGTGGGCCGCGATACGGCCGTGTACGCCGCGCCCATCACCGTTACGGCCACGCCCGACGGCCAGTCGTTTGTGGTGGACAAAGGCCTGAAGCCGGGCGCTGAGGTGGTGCTGCAAGGCGCCGCCAGCCTCAAAGACGGCACCAAGATTAAGCCCGTCGTGGAGTCGGCCGCCAAAGCCAAAACCGACGTGAAAGGGTAAGTAGTTGTCATAGCGAGCCTGCGAAGTAATCGCACTAGAACAAAATCGTTCAAGCGTCATCGTGCTGGTGCGATTGCTTCGCAGGCTCGCTATAGCAACCGATTAAACAGCAATTACTTATGCTAAAGATATTCATCGAGCGCCCCGTTTTATCAACGGTTATCTCTGTTATCCTGGTGCTGCTGGGGGCCCTAGGGCTGCTCACGCTGCCCATTGCGCAATACCCCGACATTTCGCCGCCCACCGTGCAGGTATCGGCCAGCTATGCGGGCGCCAACGCCGACGTGGTGCTTAAGAGCGTGATTGTGCCGCTGGAGGAGCAGATAAACGGCGTAGAGGGCATGACCTACATGACGTCCTCGGCCACCAACGACGGCACGGCCACCATCCAGGTGTATTTCAACGTGGGGCGCGACCCCGACCAGGCAGCCGTGGACGTGCAGAACCGGGTTTCGAGCGCCACCAGCCTGCTCCCCCAGGAGGTAACCCTGGCCGGCGTGACGGTGCGCAAGCAGCAGAGCAGCAACTTGTTGATATTTGCCCTCTACAGCGACAACCCGGCCTACGACCAGACGTTTCTGCAGAACTACGCCCAGATTAACATCACCCCTAGGGTGCGCCGCGTGACGGGGGTGGGCGCTTCCAACGCCTTCGGCTCGCGCGACTATTCGATGCGCATCTGGCTGAAGCCCGACGTGATGGCTATTTACGGCCTGGTACCGGCCGACGTGACGAACGCCCTGGCCGACCAGAACGTGTACGCCGCGCCCGGCAAGTTTGGCGAAAACGCCGACCAGAGCTTCCAGTACGTTATTCAATACACCGGCAAACTCGTGAATGCCGAGCAGTTCGGCGACATCGTGCTGCGCGGCACCGCCCAGGGCCAGGTACTGCACCTGCGCGACGTGGCCCGCATCGAACTGGGCGCCCAGGCCTATAATAGCAACAGCGCCACCTTTGGCAAACCCTCGGTGGGCATTTCGGTCAACCAAACGCCGGGCTCCAACGCCCGCGCCGTGATTGAACAATCGGTGAAGGTGCTGGAAGATGCCTCCAAGTCGTTTCCAGCCGGCGTGAAGTACACGACCCTAGTCAACGTCAACGACTTCCTGGACGCGAGCATCGACAAGGTAATCCACACGCTGCTGGAGGCCTTCGCGCTGGTGTTCTTGGTGATTTTTATTTTCCTGCAAGACTTCCGCTCCACGATTATCCACGGGGTGTCGGTGCCGGTGTCTATCATTGGTACTTTCTTCTTTCTCAAACTCTTCGGCTACAGCATTAACCTGCTCACGCTGTTTGCGCTGGTACTGGCCATCGGCATCGTGGTCGACGACGCCATTGTAGTGGTGGAGGCCGTGCACGGCAAGCTGGAAAGCGGCTACACCTCGGCCCGCAAGGCCGCCATCGACGCGATGGGTGAAATCAGCGGCGCCATCGTCAGCATCACGCTCGTGATGGCGGCGGTATTCCTGCCGGTTACCTTCATTGAGGGCTCTACGGGAGTATTTTACAAGCAGTTCGGCATTACGCTGGCCATTGCCATTCTTATTTCGGCGGTGAACGCCCTGACCTTGTGTCCGGCCTTGGCTGCCCTGTTTCTGCTGCCGCCCGACCACGGTAATGAGGCCGCTCAGGTTGATGCCGACCCTAGGGCCCCGGCTGGCACGCCGCTGCCGCAGCCCAAGCTCACGTACCGGCAGCGCTTCAGCCGCGGCTTTAATGCTGCCTACGATGCGCTAGTGGCCCGGTACACCAAGGGCGTCGAGTTTCTGGGGGGCCACCGGGTACTAGCGCTGGCGGGCGTGGCGGGCTTTGGGGTGGCGCTCTACCTGCTCATGACGGGCACGGCCAGCAGCTTTGTACCGAACGAGGACATGGGCACCATTTTCGTGAACGTGAGCTTGCCGCCCGCCTCGTCGCTGGAGCGCACTACGGCCATCAATACCCAGGTCGATAGCCTGATTCGAAAGATTCCGGCGGTGCTGGGCACGCTGCGCATTTCGGGCCAGAACTTCCTGGCCGGCAGCGGCAGTAGCTACGGCATGGTCATCGTGCGCCTCAAACCCTGGGACAAGCGCGCGCAGGATAATACCCAGGTTATCGACCAGATAACCAAGCTTACCAGCAACATTCGGGGGGCCGATATCCGCAGCATCTCGCAGCCTACCATCACGGGTTTTGGGGCCACTAGCGGCTTCACCTTCCAGATTCAGGACCAGGGTGGGCATAGTATTGCGCAGTTTTACAAAGTAGCGCAGGACTTTCTGGCGGCCCTCAGCCAGCGCCCCGAGATTCAGTTTGCTACCACGGCCTTCAACCCTGGCTTCCCGCAGTACCAGATGGCCGTGAATGTGGCCAAGGTAAAGGAAGCTGGCCTGACTGAGGCTAACATCCTGAACGCCATGCAGGTGTATTACGGCGGACTGTACGCTACCAACTTCAACGAGTTTGGCAAGCAGTACCGCGTGATGGTGCAGGCCGACACCAGCTACCGCGCCAGCATTGGCGGCCTGAGCAAAATTTTTGTGCGCACCAGCACCAATGAGATGGCTCCGATTTCGGAGTTTGTAACGCTGACGCGCATCTACGGCCCCGAAACGCTCAGCCGCTTCAACCTGTTCACGGCCATCTCGGTCAACGGCTCGCCCAAGCAGGGCGTCAGCTCGGGGCAGGCGCTGGTGGCCATCCAGGAAGTGGCGGCTCAAAAGCTGCCGGCCGGCTACGGCTTCGAGTTCTCGGGCATCAGCCGCGAGGAAGAGGGTTCGGGGCGGCAGTCACTCTACATCTTCGGGCTCTCGCTCATCTTCGTGTACCTGCTGCTGAGCGCGCAGTACGAGAGCTACCTGTTGCCGTTTGCGGTGCTGCTCTCGCTGCCTATCGGCCTGACGGGCACCTACTTGTTTGCCAAGGTGATGGGGGTAGACAACAACATCTACCTGCAAATTTCGGTGATTATGCTCATCGGCCTGCTGGCCAAAAACGCCATTCTCATCGTGGAGTTTGCCTCCCAGCGCCGCCTGCACGGCCTTGGCATCGCCGAGGCGGCGCTGGAGGGCGCCAAGGCGCGCCTGCGCCCCATCCTGATGACGTCGCTGGCGTTTGTGGCCGGCCTGCTGCCGCTGCTCTTCGCCCACGGCGCCGGGGCCAATGGCAACCGCAGCATCGGCACTGGGTCGATTGGCGGTATGTTGTTTGGCACGCTGGTGGGGGTTTTCTTCGTGCCAGTGCTTTACATGGTGTTCGAGGGCCTGCAGGAGCGCATCAGCGGCCCGCCCAAAACCCGCGAGCAGCTAGACCAAGAGGAGCAGGCCGGCGGCCCGCAAGGCCCGCAAACCGACGAACAGAAAAAGGCCGCCGCCAACAAGCAGTCGCGCCCCGAGCCCGCCGTAGAGCTGGTAAATCACTAGCCTACGCCGGCACCGCCCCCCTAGGGCCACCCCGCGCAGCAAGGCCCCAGGAAGGCGGTGCCCCTAGGCGCCTGCTTCCCGTATACGTATCAAAATCAGCGCAATGCGTTTTACCACTAAGTATAAGCTACTAACCCCGCTCTTGCTGCTGGCCGCCAGTGGGTGCGGCTTGCTGCACCCTTATGGCCGGCCCGATACGGCCACCACCGGCCTCTACCGCGGCGTAGCCACTACTGATACCACCAGCTTGGCCAACCGCCCCTGGCAGCAACTCTTCACCGACCCGCAGCTGCAAAAGCTCATTGCCGAAGGCATTGCCAACAACCGCAACCTGCAGGTGGCCAATGCCCGCATTACGCAGGCGCAGGCCCTACTGGCCCAAAGCCGGGCGCAGTTTCTGCCTAGCCTCAGCGGGCGGGCCACTACTACCCTCACCCGTACGGGCGGCGCTTTCGTGAGCACTGGCGTGGGTGGCGGCACTACCACCACCGGCGGCACTGTGGGCGGCACTACTGGTACCACTGGCACCGGCGGCACGGGCACGGGCACTGGCGGTACCGGAACCGGCGGTACGGGTACTGGAACCGGCACGGGCGGCACAGGTACTGGGACGGGCACGGGCACGGGCACGGGCACGGGTAGTACGGGCACCACCACTACCACCGACCAATCGACGATTGTGACCGGCGGAGCGGCCCATCAGTATTTGTTAGGCCTGAGCAGCAGCTGGGAGGCCGATGTGTGGGGCAAGCTGCGCAGCAACCGCCGCTCGTACTACGCAGCCGTGTTGCAAAGCGAGGCCTACCGCCGCGTGGTGCTCACCCAACTCATCGCCGACATCGCCGACAACTACTACGGCCTGCTAGCCCTCGATGCGCAGTTGCAAATCACGCAGCAAACGGTCCAAAACCGTATTCAGGACGTGGAAGTGATGAAGCTACTGCTGGAGGGCGATGTGGTAACCGGCGCAGCCGTGGTGCAGAGCGAGGCTCAGCGCTACGCCGCCGAAGTCACGATTCCCGATTTGCAGCGCAGCATTCGGGAAACCGAAAACCTGTTGGCTACGCTGCTAGGCCGCGTGCCCGGCCCCGTCGAGCGCGGCACACTGGCCGGCCAGGCCGCACCGCCCGAGCTGCTAACGGGCATTCCGAGCCAGCTGCTGCGCAACCGCCCCGACGTACAGCAGGCCGAGTACGCTTTCGAAAGCGCCTTCGAAAGCACCAATTCTGCCCGCACCTACTTCTATCCCAGCTTCACCATCACGGCCAACGCGGGCGTGACCAACACGGCAATTCAAGAGCTATTCTCGCCCACGGCCGTGTTTGCCAGCATCGTGGGCGGCTTGGCCCAGCCCATATTCAACCAGGGTATCAACCGCGCCCGCCTGCGCCGGGCCGAGGGCCTGCAGCAGGAGTACCTGGCTACCTACCAGCAAACGATGTTCATAGCTGGCCAGGAAGTCAGCAACGCCCTCTTCTCCTACCAAAGCGCCCAGGACAAGATGCGCATCCGCACCCAGCAGCTCGACGCGCTCAACAAGTCCGTCGACTACACCCACGAGCTGCTACGCGCTGGCTTCGCCAATTATACTGAGGTGCTTACCGCCCAGCAGGCTCAGTTGCAGGCCCAACTCAGCGCCGTGAACGACCAACTGCAGCAGCGCCAAGCCGTCACGGACCTCTACCACGCCCTAGGGGGCGGCTGGCGGTAAGAGAGGAAATTATTCTGTGAAGCCTTCACCTATTTTCGCCAATAAACTACTTGCATCTAAGACTCATACTTACGCAAGTAAATTTACAACATTTTTTAAATGTTGATTTAGAGCAGTCTCACAAGCAGTATACAGTCAATATAGACGCTTGTCCTTGCGAGCCTGCGCAGCAAGCGCACCCGAACGACACCCAAACGACTCGTTCTAGGGCGATTGCTTCGCAGACTCGCAAGGATAAATGTACCCTGACCCTAAATCAACTTTAAGTGATGTGGCAAGCTTGGCCGCATACAAAAGGATTGTTTTTGAACGCGCTTGCTGGCTCAGAAAGCACCTCATTTCTAGGCTGGGCCAGAACCTACTTCTGAAACTAGTTAATCATCACTTCTTGCACCGTCAGGCCTTTGTGAATGGATATGTCAATAAGGTGCAGTGGCTGTTGCAGAACTCCTGCCCTTGCTTCACTTCTTACTCTCAACCTGATAGTACCGGCTGTAACGATTCAGCCAAAAGGGCAAAAAGCGCTGTTCAGGTGGTAGGGTAGGCAGCCGGGCTTACGCATCAAACAGCAGCTGGTATAATAGGAGTTGACCTCTGCCCTTTTAGGCGTTACCAAGGTCTCTACGCTTAGCCACCTCGTTGCTTCTTTCGCCACCCTGCCTAACCCGCGTTGTGCTGGGCACATGCGACATCGCTTCCTCAATCTGCTCGTTATCGCCGTATGTGCCGTAGTGGCCGGGGCGGAAACGTGGGTAGACATTGCTGACTATGAGCACATGCAGCATGGCTAAGTTCTTCCTGAATTTGCCCCACAGCCTTCCCTCACACAACACCTTCCGACGCGTCTTCTCGCTGGTCGCTCCACAAAGGCTGGAGCAGTGCTTCAGCCAATGGATAGCCACTGCTGCCCCACCACGACCGCGCGGGGTGGTGGCCGTCGATGGCAAGACAGTGCGTCACTCGTTTGACCGGGGCGGGCTCAAAACTCTTTACACGTGGTCAGTGCCTTCGCTACCTAACCAAGCCTGAGTATGGGGCAGGTAGCCGTGGCGGGTAAAGGACAGGAACTGACGGCTATTCCCTTCTTGCTTAACCACTTGTGTTTGGTTAATACCATCGTGACACTAGTGCTCAGTCAGGAGAATTAGCGAACAAAATACAGCATCTAGAGTTGAGGGCCTATGGCCCGTCCCCTCACTCCTTTTATTCTACCAGCGGCT
>JBPBPH010000012.1:0-42131 GCA_050954355.1 Janthinobacterium lividum | reverse complement strand
CGGTACGTAAGTTTCAATGAATAATGAGCAGTAAACAAGGCACTCGGGAGTCATTGTTTACTGCTCATCGCTAATTACTTCTGGTTGCTACTCGTGCAACTGGGCTACGCGCTGGCCGCTTTGGTTATACACGTCGCCGCGGGGCGTCACGAACAGCTTGTGCTGCTGGCCGTCTTCCAAGATGAAGGGGAAGGTAGCGTCGCCGGTGCGGCGCAGGCGGCCCACCACCTCGGCCTGGGCGAGGCGGCCGGTTTCGGTGTTGGCATCGTTGTCGGCCTCGGGCAGGCGCACCACGTTGAGCTGGCTGGTGAGGTAATAAGGCACTTCCGGGTTGGCGCGAAAGGTAAGCTGGCCCACCAGGCGCACGGGCGCGGCGGTGCGGGCCAGGGTAGCCACGGGGGCGGCCTCGGCCAGCGTAGGGTTAGAAGCTGGCCCTAGGGCCACTGGCACGGCCGAAGGCTGCGCGGCGCCGGGGCCGGCAGTGGCCGCAATCTGGGTTTGGGCGCGGTTCCAGCCTTGGCTGATGGCCGCCAGGCGCGGGGCGCGGCCGGGGTGCGTGGCTGAGCCCTCTTCGGGGCACACCGCCGCCAGGGCGGCTTGCGCCTGGGCCAAGCTGGCCCCCAGGCGGCGCAGCACGAAGCCCGAAAACTCGTCGGCCTCCAGCTCATCCTCCGGCTGCGAGCCGCCGCCGCGCAGGGTGTGGCCGTTGAGGTGGTGCCCCATCTCGTGGGCCAGAATGCTGATGCCCGCCCAGTCGGTATGCCCGGCGCGGTTCACCGCCGCCAGGAAGGTGGGGTTATAGAGCAAATAGCGCCGCCCGCTGTACACCACGGCGGCGGCATTATCGACGAGCGGCGTGGCGCGCAGCTCGAAGCGGGGCTGCAAACCTACGGCGTCGGTTATTTCTTTGATGATGCCGGCCGCCTGGCTGGCGGGCAGGTCGGTGGAAGTGGCAGCGGCCGGGGTTTGGGCGGCGGCGGAGCCTAGGGCCGCGCCCAGCAGCAAGGCCGGCAAGCCAGCCGCGGCAGCCAGCCGGCGAAAAAAGCGGGGGAAGGAAGCCATGACGGAAGGGGAAAGCATAACTGGTAAACGCAATTTCGGCGCCAAAAATGCCCGCCAAGCAGGCCGCCGCACTGTGTTAGCACAACGTTACCACGGCCCTTTTTCGTTTAACAATTCGGCCGCCCGTCACTTCTGCGCGGCCACCCCTTTTACATGGCTTCTTCCCACTCCGCTGCCGATGCCTCGGGGGCCCCGGCCGCCACGCTCGTGCGCCCCGGCCAGCCCCTGCGCCTGGCCGACATCGACCCGGCGCCCACCGTTCAGCACAAGAAAAAACTCAAAAAGCGCACCCACGAGCTGCACCAGCAGCTGAGCGACTACCAGGAAAAGCTGTATGCCGAGCATCGGCGTAGCCTGCTGCTGGTGTTTCAGGCCATCGACACGGGCGGCAAGGACGGCACCATTCGGGTGCTGCTGACGGGCGTGAACCCGGCCGGCGTGGAAGTGGCGGCCTTTAAGCGCCCGAGCGAGGAGGAGCTGAGCCACGACTTTTTGTGGCGCATTCACCAGCGCACGCCCGGCCGCGGCCACATCGGCGTATTTAACCGCTCGCACTACGAGGATGTGCTCGTGACGCGCGTGCACGGCCAGATTGAGCCTTTTACCTGGCAGCAGCGCTACCAGGATATCGTCAACTTCGAGCAGCTGCTGACCCGCAACGGCACCCGCGTCCTCAAGTTTTTTCTGCACATCTCCAAGGATGAGCAGGCCCGCCGCCTGCAAGCCCGCCTCGACGACCCTAAGAAACGTTGGAAATTTGAGCCGGGCGACCTGAAGGAGCGCCAGCTGTGGGATTCGTACCAGGCCGCCTTCCAAGAAACCCTGGCGGCTACTGCCACCCCCGAGGCACCCTGGTACGTGGTGCCGGCCAACGACAAAAAGCTGCGCGACCTGCTGATAGCCGAAGTAGTGGTGGCTGCCCTGGCCGAGATGAACCCCCAGCCGCCCACCGCCGACTTCGACGTGGCCGCGCAGGTGATAGAGTAGGGCGCGGCCTAGGCCCTAGCCATAAAAAAAGGCCGCCCGGCAAGGACGGCCTTTTTTGTAAAATCACGGGGTCAGTTCATCCACAGCGTGGCAATGGGCTCGAAGCGCTGGGCGGGAAACGCGCCGTCGGGGTGCTCGGAGTAGAAGCCGAGCACTTTCACCTGGCGCTCGCCGGTGGGGCCGTAGCACTGGGTGCGCACGGGGTACACCCGGCCGGCCTCGGGCCACTCGCCCACGTAGCCGGCGGGCCGGTTGGTATCGTCGATGCAGCGGGCAAACTGCTGGACGGGCAGAGGAGTTGGGAGCTGTGTCTTACGCATGCCCAAAGATACGAAAATTAGTCTAAAAACTAAAATTATTGGGAGCTATATTTCCTGCAATAAGGAATAGTCCAGCTAGTTTATCACGTACTAAAAACGCCCTTTTTACGTTTCATTACTAAAACTAAAATTCATGGCTAACACATGTTAGCTTTAGCTGCTTTACGCAAAAAGCCGGCCTGCCAACTGGGGGGCGGGCCGGCTTGGCGAGGGGCGGGGCCCTAGGGCCTAGCGCTTGTTGAGGTCGATGCTCTGGTAGGCAATCAGTAGGTCGGTGCGGGTGCCCGGCGGGCGATAATACACCAGCAAGTCGTACTGGTTTTCGGTTTCCTGGTGAGTGCCTTCGAGAGTGATTTCATCGGCGGGCGCCCCGGTGGCTTTGGGCGGCACGGCGTAGTCATAATTGTAATATCCCTGCTTGAGCAGCGCCTGCCCCACGTAGCGCTGCTGCAGCGAGTCGTAGCGCAGCCGAAACTCCTCCTTGAGCTGCCAGTCGCTGAGCGCCCCAAAAACATACACCGGGCCGGCCACCGGCTGCGGGGCGTTGAGCATGAAGGCTACCTGGGCGTAGTCGCCATTCACGGCCCCGTTGCCATACTCGCGGTTGTCGAACACGCGCTGGCCATTGGCATCCACGTAGGCGTTGTAGGCCAGGCCGTTGCGGGTAGCTTCGGGCAGCAGGTCGGCCTGCACGGGGCTGGCCTGGCGCAGCAGCCGGCCCACCCCTAGGCCATTGGCTTGCAGCGAGCGGGTGTCGAAGTAGCGGTACTCGCTCAGGCCCGGAAAGGCGTTTTCGTAGTTGAAGTACTGGTATTCCAGCACCCGCTCGGCATCGCGCACGAAGGTGGGGCGCAGGTTGTAGCGGGCATTGTCCCAGCGGAAGTTCTGGCGCAGCACGGCGTGCACCTCCACGGCGGGATTCACCAGCTCCACGGCGCTGTAGTTGATGCGAAAGTTAACTTGCTGGTAGGCGTAGCGCGCCTCGACGCCACCCGCTAGCACGCCTTGCTCGAGGGTGGCTACCACCTGGTTTTCGTACACCAGCACCCGGCGCGATACCAGCGGTTGCCCGGCCTGGTTTTGCACCACCACCAGGTAGTTGCCGCTCAGCTGCACGCGCGGCATCTGCCAGCGAAAGTGGTAGTAGGGCACCTTGGTATTCACCGAAATCTGGTAGTCGGTGAGTGTAAACTCGTTAATCTGGTTCAGGAACTGCGTGTCAATCAGCTGCGAAGGCTGCCAGCCCAAGTCGCAGTGCACGAGCTTGGCCGTGAGGCGCGGGGCCTGGTTGCCCAGCAAGTCAAATTCCAGCGTGATGGGCTGTTCTTGGCTGAGCGGCACGATGGGCGGGTTCAGAATATCGTTGACCTGGGTGGTGGGCACGTAGCACTGCACGCTGCGCACGGCGGGGTCGTAGATGTAGTCGTAGTAGCGCAGGGGCTGGGCGGCGCGGGCGGCCACCGGCTGCCCCTGCTGGCTGGCCGGCAGGCTCGGGTTGGTAATGGGGGTACCCAGCGGCACGCAGCCGGCCGCCAGCAGCAGGCCAGGGTAGGAGAGAAGGCGAAAGCGCATCCGGCGAAAGTACAAGCCAGGCAGCGTTGGGCGCGGCGGCCCTAGGCCCCACCTTCGCTGGGGGGCTGGGCTAGGGTGCGCCGTTCGGCTGGCCCACCTTAGTTGCGCCCGCTACTACGTAGGCAGTTAAAAATCAATCGCCTGCAGCACGTCGGGCTGCCCGTCACGCACCTAGAGGCTTCGCGGGATTTTTACCAAAGGCTTGGCTTTGAGACAGTCATGCAAGCCACCTGTCCGCACGAGGGCACGCAGGGCTGGGTAGCGATGGTGCGGCGCGGTGACATAACGCTAGAGCTTTACCAGCTGCCCGCGCCCGCGCTGAGTTAAGTAGAGTGGCGCGCCGATAGCCGCATCGACCACATTGCCTTCGATGTTGACGATAGCGAAGCAGCTGATGCCACCTTGCCGGCGGCGGGCTTTACCATGCTGGAGGCGCAGCCCAGCTTCCTGAACTTCTAGGACCAGGGCTACCAGTTCTGCAACATTGCTGGTCCCGACGACGAGCGGCTGGAGTTTCACCAGATTTTGTGAGCAGCTGGCGTAAGGAGCTGCGCCGGGGCCGCCCCCTAGGGTCCTGCCAGCCAAAAGACGGGGACGAGGAAAAGGAGGCAAGCGGGTGAAAAAAGCGGTAACTAATAGAACTGTAGTTGACAATAGCTGGTAGCCGTAGTAACTTGCTTATATACTGAGAATCAGCGCAATAAAATATACCTTAACCCATAATTAACCAGATGGAAGCTAGCCAGCCCACCAGCCAGGAGTTTGTAAACCACGTGCACGCCTACGCCGCCAACCTGCTCGTGAAGATGAAAAAAAACACAGCCGAAGTCAAGCAGTTGCTCATCACCCAGGGCCTCGATGCCGAAAGCGCCGGCGTAGTGGTGAGCAACCTGGAAAGCGAGCTGCGCAACGCCAAAAAAGCGCAGGCCAAAAAAGATATGCTGCACGGCGGCCTTTGGTGCGTGGGGGGCACTGCCCTTACAGCGGCCAATATTGGCTTCTTTTTCTGGGGCGCCATCATCTTTGGCGGCCTCCAATTCTTCAAAGGCCTGGCTAATTTGAAATAAGCCTCACGCCACCTCGAGCGGCCAGGCAGGCCTAGGCGAAGCACCCCGGTAGCCCGCCCCAAACCGTAGCTGGGTAAACTGGTTTAGTTGACTACCAACGATAACCCAGCCACCAGCTAACCCATGACCTCCGTAACGTTTAAGGAAAGCCCGCTGCAAACCTGGGAGCAGGTGAGGGAGGGCATAACGCGCACCATGCTGCGCGCCGAGCCTGGCGAAAAGCGCGTGCTCATCAAAATTGCAGCTGGCCGCACCTACCCCCACCACGCCCACGCTACCCCCGACGAGGTATTTGTGGTGGCCGGTACCTACTGCGACCCTGGCGTAGAAAACGGGCGCGCGTTTGCGGCCGGCGCCTACCTCTACTACCCGCCCGGCACCGAGCACCGCGCCAGCAGCCCCACCGGCTCCGAAGGCTGCACTATCTTGGTTTGGAACTCGGGCAAATAGAGTAGCAAGGGCGTTGTCACTGCCAATTTTATGAACAAGTATTTTCTCTGTCTGGGTGCAGCTGCCGCGCTGCTACTAAGTTCGTGCGCTGTGCAGCTGGTCTCGGTAACTGATAAAACGCCGGCGCAGGTACAAGCCAGCTACCGCGTTACGAAAGACGTAGCCTACGGCACTGATAAAGAGCAAACCCTGGATATTTATGTGTCGCCGACCGCTAAAAGCCTTAAGCAAAAAAACTATACCGTTGTTTTTCTGCATGGGGGCGGCTACTATCTCAGCGATAAAGCGCGGGAAGAAAGATACATCCAGCCTTATTTAAAAAAGGGGTTGAATGTGGTGAATATGAATTACCGCCTGAAAAAGGGAATTCCTATTGCCACCGAAGATTTAACGTATGCGTTAAATTATTTAAGCGCGCATAATGCCATCTATAACTTGAGTTTAGGTCGGGTAGTCCTAACTGGTTTTTCGGCCGGAGCGCACATTGCCAGCCTAGTGGCGGTAACTGCGAACGACCCGACTTATCCCGACCGGCTCGCGAGCAGAATTAAAATTGCCGCCGTCATTAATTTCTCAGGGCCGGTTGATGGGCTAGATGTGGTGGAGAAGGTTTTTATGGGTAACGACGTGCCGGTGATGAAAGCCATTGGAGTGGCGCTTTTTCCAGAAACTACCGACTACGCGCCCAAGGAATACGTGCGTAAATACGAGCCTATTACTTATTTTGATAAAAACGACCCGCCGTTTTTTATCTGGCAGGGTGGCAAAGATGACCAGGTACCGCCCGTAACGTTCGAAAAGTTTGTGGCTCTGCTCAAGCAAGACCCTGCTAAAAACGAAGTATTATTTGTTCCGGCGGGGCAGCATAGCCCGAGCACCAGCGAGCTTGCGGAGGCCTATAAAGCAATCTTCGATTTTCTGGATAAGAAATAAGCTAGAGCGGCTCTCAAGTCTGGTAAAAGTAGCCAAGTACGCATCCCCGGTTGGAAAGCAGCGCTTTCCAACCGGGGATGCGTACTTGGCTACTTTTATTACATCTCCGCCAGCATCTCCCAGCGGTCGGTGAGGCGGACCAGCTCCTTTTTCACCTGCTCAAACTTCATGGTTGCGTCCCTGAGCTGCGCGGCGTTTTGGTAGATTTTGGGGTCAGCCAGCTGCTTTTCGTACACAGCCAGTTCCTTTTCGGTCTTGTCAATACTAGCCTCCACCTCGGCAATCTCGCGCAGGGCCTTTTTCTGGTCGGGCGACGGCGTCTTGTTTATGCTCGGGGCGGGCTTCTCTTCCACCTTCTTGGGCGCGGCTTTCGCGGCCGGCGCGGCGTTGCCATTGGCCTTGGCGGCCTTAGTGCGCTCGTCCTGCCACTGCTCATACTCGTGGTAGGTGCCGGGGTACTCCTTGAGCTGGAAATCCTCGATGTACCAGATTTTGGTGGCCACGTTCTCCACGAAGTAGCGGTCGTGGCTGATGACGATGAATGTGCCCTCGTACTGCTCTAGGGCCTGAATGAGAATGTTGACCGACTGCATATCCAGGTGGTTGGTCGGCTCGTCGAGCAGCAGGAAGTTGGCTTCCGAAATCAGGGTTTTGGCCAGCGCCACGCGGCTTTTTTCGCCCCCGCTCAGCACCTTGATTTTTTTGTATACCTCGTCGCCCGTAAACAGGAAGGAGCCTAGCACGCCGCGCAGCTCCATCTCGTTGCGCCGGCTGCCGGCCTCGTTCATCTCCTGGATAATTTCGTTGTCCACGGTCAGGCTTTCGAGCTGGTGCTGGGCGTAGAAAGCCATTATCACGTTGTGGCCCAGCTGATGCTTGCCGGCGGTGGGCATTTCGGCGCCGGCCACCAGGCGCATCAGCGTGCTCTTGCCCTTGCCGTTGGCCCCGATGAGCGCGATTTTATCGCCCCGCTCGATATGCACGTGCGTATCGCGGAAGATGAGCTTCTCGCCGTAGCTCTTGCCCACGTGCTCCATGCGCAGGATGTGGCGGCCGGGCTGCTGGGTAAAGGTGAACTTGAAGTTTACCTTGGCGGCGTCCGGCGCCACGGCCTCAATGCGTTCCAGCTTGTCGAGGGCCTTGACGCGGCTCTGGGCCTGCTTGGCCTTGCTGGCGCTGGCCTTAAAGCGCTCGATAAAGCGCTCGGCCTGCTTGATGGCGGCCTGCTGGTTGTCGTAGGCGCCCTGCTGAATCTCGGTGCGCAACACCTTCTCTTCCTGATAGAACGAGTAATTGCCGGCGTAGGGATTGAGCTTGCCGCCGCTCACTTCCACCGTGGTGTTGGTGGTGCCATCCAGAAACTCGCGGTCGTGACTCACGATAATCACCGCGCCCTCGTAGCCGGCCAGGTAGTTCTCAATCCACTTGATGCTGGGCAAGTCCAGGTGGTTGGTCGGCTCGTCGAGCAGCAGCAGCGAGGGCTGCTGCAGCAGAATTTTAGCCAGCATCACGCGCATGCGCCAGCCGCCCGAAAAGGTCTTGAGCGGCTTTTGCAGCTCCTCGGTACTAAAGCCCAGGCCCTCCAGAATCTCCTCGGCCTTGGCTTGCATGGTGTAGCCCCCTAGGGCCTCAAAGCGCTCCTGCAGCGTAGCCAGCTTGTCTACCAGCTCGTCGCGGTAGTCGGTTTCGAACTCGGCCAGCACCTCGTCAATCTTGGTTTGCAGCGCCAGCGCCTCCTCAAAAGCCTGCAAGGCCACGTGGAGGATGCTCTCGTGGGTGTCGTAGCTCAGCAAATCCTGGTTGAGGAAGCCCAGGCTCACTTCCTTGCTCATGGAAATGGAGCCGCCGTCGGGCTTGTACTCGCCCACCAGCAGGCGCAGCAAGGTCGATTTGCCGGTGCCGTTGAGGCCCACCAGGCCAATCTTGTCCTTGGGCTTGATGTGCAGGCTGGCCCCGTCGTAGAGAGTGCGCGAGCCGAAGTGGAAGTCGAGGTTGGAAATAGAAATCATCCGTGGGGCCGCAGCGGCCAAAGTAGCTGGTTGAAAGCAGCTGCCTAATCCCGACAGCCCGCCCGCCAGTGAAGGCTAGGCAAAGGTACAATGGGGCAAGGGCAGCTGTATAAAACACTACCGGGAGCGGGAAAATTTCCTGGGCCAGTAGTAGCCGGCGTGGCAGCTCGCGCCGGCCGGCGCCAGCAAGGCCCTAGGGGCTAGCCCTAGCCCCAGCGCGTGGTTGCCGAAGGCAAGGCTTCTAGCTCGACCTTAGCGCAGTGTTGCAGGCCTAGGCCGCCGCTGGGGTAGAGCAGGCGGGTTTGCAGCTCGAAGGCGCCAGCCAGCACGCAGGCAAACAGTAGGTTGCCGCTGTTCGGCCCGTCATGCTCGGCAAGCATCGGATTCGACCAACCTTTCAGCCTGGCCAACCCTAGGCCCCGCCCCCCGCGTAAGCACCGCAGCCCTACCTACTTTCTTCTTATGCCCGCTTTTACTTGCCAGCGCGCGGCGCGCCTGCTGCTGGCCGGCCTGCTGCCCCTGGCGGCCGCCTGCGACCACGACGCGACGCCCGAGCTTTACCCCGCGCAGGTCAGCTTTACCCAGGCCAGCCTCTACCCCGAAGGCAGCCAGTACGACAACCAAAGCCGCCGCTTTTTGGTGAGTTCCCAAACGGCGGGCCGCATTGGGCAAGTAGACTTGGATGGCAATTATACCGCGTTTGCCGACGATGCCAGCCTGGTTTCAACTATTGGCCTGAACCTCGACGCACCGCGCAGCCGCCTGCTGGTGGCCGTGTCGGACCCCGGCTACAACGCCACCCGCACCAGCGCCGCCACCAAGGGCAAGCTGGCCGCCCTGGCTAGCTTCAACCGCAGCACCGGGGCCTTGCTCAGCTACGTGGGCCTGGGCAGCCTGCGCCCCGCCTACGCCGCCCACTTCGCCAACGATATTGCCGTCGATAACCTGGGCAACGCCTACGTGACGGACAGCTACGCGCCGCTCATCTACAAGGTGGACGCGCAGGGCACGGCCACGGTCTTTCTGGAAAACGCGGCCCTAGGGGCGCCGGCGGGCACCTTCGGCCTCAACGGCATCGTATACCACCCCGACGGCTACCTGCTGGTGGCCAAGTCCGACGAGGGCGCCCTGCTGAAAGTACCCCTCAACAACCCCACGGGCTTTAGCAGGGTAGCCGCTACCGGCCTCAACCTGAGCGGCGACGACGGCCTGCAGCTTTACGACAACAACACGCTGCTGGTGGCTTGCAATGCCCAGGGCCAGGTGTATCGCCTGGCCAGCGCCGACGGGTTTGGCAGCGTCAGCCGCACGGGTAGCTTCGCTACTGGCGCGGTGTACCCCACCACCTTGCCGCTGCTGGGCACCACCAGCTACGTGCTTTATTCGCACCTCGACGCGCTGCAGAAAATGCAAAATCCGGCCGTCAGCCAGTTTGCCCTGGCGCGGGTGCAGTTTTAGGGCCCCGGCGTAGCCCCGGCCCGGCGCGCGGCCCGCACCCGCCAGCCCCTACCTTTACCGGGCTCCCTCTCCTTCAGAGCTGCCTCCCGCCAATGCTCGCTATTACGTCGCTCCTCGCCTCGCCCGCCTCCGACCACATCAATGCCATTATCAAGGGTTTAGAAAAGGAATTTGGCTTGACCGATGTGCAAGCCACCCCCGAGCCGCACCTCACCTACCAGCTCGTAGAGCCGTACGACCTCGACGAGCTGAAGCACAAGCTGGCGGCCGTGGCTACCATTTCGGAGCCGTTTGTGGCCCACACCACCGGCCTAGGCATGTTTCCGGGCGACAGCCCCGTGATTTATATCCCGGTGCTGCGCTCCGACTACCTCAACGACCTGCACCACCGGGTGCTGGAAGTGGCCCAGCCCCTGTGCGCTCGCACCGACAAGTTTAGCGCCCCCGCCCTATGGCTGCCCCATATTTCCCTGGCCCTGCACGACACCACGCCCGAGCTGCTCGGCCCCGTGCTGCGCTACCTCAACAACCAAACCTTCAACCTGGAGCTCACCATTGCCAACCTCACCCTGCTGCGGCCCGACGGCAATTTGTTTGTCAGGGAAGAAGTGTTTGAGTTTGGGAAGTAAGGAACGGGCCTTTTTGATTTGCAACGGCCCTAGCGGTTCAAAATCGTTTTATTGCGGTTCAGCTTGAGGTCTTGCAGCAGGCTGCTTTTGGCGGCCAGCGTGAAGTAGTAGCCGCGGTAGGGCCCCACCGGCGTCCAGGTGCCCGAAATCTGCCAGCAGTGCAAGTCGCGGTAGAAGCTGACTTGCGGGTACGGCAGCGACTTGTTCACCAAGTCGAAGCTGAGGGTGCTTTGCAGGCGCAGCTCTTTAGTGAGCTTGACCGAGCCGCTGGCCGTGGCGGAGTTGCCTGATAGGAGAGGAAGCTGGTTGTAGAGCACCGGCCGCAATTGGTACTGCGTGGTAGTGTAGGTGGCCGTGTACGATACCGTAGCTTCCCACGGAATATCGAAGTCGATGTAGTCGGCGTATAGGGCCGGGGGTAGGGGCGTGCCCAGCACCGGGTCGTTGGTGGGGGCCGTGGCGCGCGGCACGTTGCTAGCTTTCTTGGGCCTAGCGGCGGGGTTAAACTGGTAGCCCAGGCTGAGGTTGGCGCTGGAAATGCGCGCCAGGCGGCGGCTGTTGTTTTGCTCCCAGAGGTAGCGGTTGAGCAAGCGCCCGGTCGAGTCGCGCTGGTAGAAGATGAACGTGCTGGTGAAGTTGACGTTCAGCTTCTTGGCAATTTGCACGCGGTAGTTGAGCGTGAGCGGCGAGAGCTTGAGCGAGTCGGCCGCGAAGTTGTAGGATACGGCCAGGTCGAGCCCGTCGGCGAGGCTTACCTTGCGAGTGGGCTGGTTGCCGGTGGTATCCTGCGAGTTGCGCACCTTCATCTCAATCTGGTTCTGAATGGCGAAGGCAATCTGGTTGACCCGGGCGCTGGTGGGCGTGCCGTAGGCAAAGCCCTGGTAGCGCGCAAATAAGGCCGGGTTGAGAATCTGGGTTTCCGGGTTACGCGCCGTTCCGTAGTAAGCATCACTAACTTGGTTAATGAACTGCGAATTAGGGTTATAAGCCAGGTAAGCCGAGTTCTTCGACAAGTCGGGCGAGAACGAGTAGTTGAGGCTAGGGGTCACTTTGTGGCGAATGGCCTTCACGTAATGGTCGCCCTTGAAATTGACCTGCCCGTAGAAGTTGGTAGTAGCCGTGACGCCGCCCGACACGGCGTAGGCCCGGTTGAAGCCCGCCAGGGTATCCACCCGAATGGCCTTGGCCAGCGGCTCGTAGCTGTATTGCAGGCGCTTAGCATACCAGGTTTCGCCGTAGCTGATGCTGGGCGTAATCTGGATGTGCCGGCTCAGCACGGCCGCCGAGGGCAGCGTTATTTGAAACTGGTGCTGCAGGCCGTTTTGGGCGTTGCGCAGCAGGGTGCCCGCGCTGCGCAAGCTCACGGGCAGGTAGTAGGCCGTCGAGTTGCCGCCCAGCAGCGGCAGCCCGCTGCCGAGCGTGGTCACCGGCACCAGGTTGCTGATGCGGTTCTGGCCCACTAGGTTGTAGCTTACGGCAAACTGCTCGTACCAGCGCCCCCTAGGGGTGAGGCCAAACCACTGGTAGGGATACTGCCGGGCCACGCCCACGCTCAGGTTGGGCAGCGTGAAGGTCATCTCGCCCGTTTGCACGTTCTGCGTTTGCGAGGCTTGCAGCGAGTAGTTGATGGGCAGCCGCCGCAGCTGCTTGCTGTAGCTGACGTTGGAGTTGAAGGCCGCCGACAGCAGCTGCCGGGCGTTGAGGGTATTGACGCGGTTGTAGGACGAGGAGCCCGCCTGCACGCTGGCCGAGAACACGCCGCCGCCCGGCAGCGGGGTGGGCGTGTGGTTCCAGGTTATCCAGAAGGTATTGATGGAGTTGGCGTACACGTTGTCGCTGTTGAGCGCCGTGGTCGTGTTCAGGATGGGCGCCACCGGCTGGTTGGCAAACGAGAGGCGCAGGCTGCCCGCGTACTTGTAGCGCTTGCGGTAGCTGATGTCGGCGTTCAGGGCCCAGCCCCCAAAGCGGTCGGCGTTGCCGGCGTAGATGTCGCCCGTCAGGCGCACCCCTAGGTAGTCGTTGGGCGCCCAGTAGTAGCCGCCGTTGGAAAGCGAGAAGCCCCGTTGCGCGCCCTGCCCAAACGTGGGAATGATGATGCCCGACCCGCGCCCGTTGTGCGGGGTGGGGAAGTAGCCAAACGGCAGCCCAATGGGCAGCGGAATGCCCGCAATTACCATGTGGAAGGGCCCGGTAATGACCTTCTGGCCCGGTATCACCTTCATCCGCTTGGCCTCGATGTAGAAGTGCGGGTCGGCTAGGTCGCAGGTGGTGTAGCGCCCGCGCAAGCCGAAGAAGTCGTTGTTAGGCAGCTTCTTCACCACCTCGGCGTGCACGATGCCCTCGCCCTGCTTGGTGATGACCTCGCCAATCTTGCCCTTCTTGGTTTTGAAGTTGTAGGCAATGCGCTCGGCCTGGTAGGTGCCCTGGGCATCCTTGAGGACGGGCGTGTCGGCCAGCTTGTGCTTCACGGTGTCGCGCCGGCCGGCTGCGTTCACGGTGCTGGTGCCGTAGTTGACGGTAATGAGCGCCGCGTTCATGCTCATCGCCCCGTAATCGACCGACGACTTGTTGTAAAGCCGCGCCGTTTTCGAGTCGATGTCGAACTGAATGGAGTCCTTGGCCTTGTACTTGACGGCCGTTTCAACCTGGCTGCGGCGCTTCAGCATCACCACGTTAAGCGAGTCCTGGGTGCGGCGGCTGGTGTCGGCGATGGCCGTGGGCGCAATCTGGCGCGAAGCTGCGCCCGAGGAAGGGCGTCCGGGCTCGGCCACGCCGGGCGGCGGGGGTACTTTGGGCGCGCTCGGGTCGGGGGTGATGAAGCGCACGGGCGGGTGGGCCACCGTGCGGGTGGCGCGGGTGGTATCGGTGGTTTGGGCGTGCGCCGGCGCCAGGGCCAGCAAGCCTAGCCAGAGGGCCAGCGCCGCCAGCACCCTAGGCCCCCAGCCAGTGCCAACCCCCAAAAAAAACGTCTGGAAAGAATGCAATTTTACTAAAGCCACCGAGCGAAGTACTTTTGAGGCTTACTACAAAGATAAGAGGCCGGCCCCCCGGCCAAGGGTTGCCTAGGCCCCTGTTTTTCCCCCAACGACCGCCGTGCGGAATATTGCCTATTTAGTTGGTGCCTGCTGCGTGGTGCTGGGTGCCTGGGGTTCGTCGCTTGGCGTAGGCAGAAGTGCCGTAGGCGCCAAAACTTACTTCCCCAGCGCCGCGCCCGCCCGCTACCGCCTGCGCACGGTGGTGCTCGATGCCGGGCACGGCGGCAAAGACATTGGCTGCCAAGGCGAAGACCACCACGAGGCCGACGTGGCCCTGGCCATTATCAAAGACCTAGGGCAGCAGATTGAGGATTCGATGCCCGGCGTGCGCGTCATTTATACCCGCAAAACCGACGTGTTTATTGAGTTGGACGAGCGCGCCGCCATTGCCAACCGCAACCACGCCGACCTCTTCATCTCGGTGCACTGCAACGCCGGCCCTAGGCCCACGCACGGCACCGAGGTGTGGACGATGGGCCTGCACAAAAGCACGGCTAACCTGGGAGTGGCCCAGCGCGAAAACTCGGTTATCCTGCAAGAGAAGGATTATCAGAGCCGCTACGACGGCTTCGACCCGCGCTCGCCGCAGTCGCACATCCTGTTTTCGTTGTTTCAAAGCGCCTATATCACCAACTCGCTGCGCCTGGCCCAGCGCATCGACCAGTCGTTTCGCACGGGCGTGGGCCGCGCCACGCGGGGTGTTAAACAGGCGGGCTTTTTGGTGCTCTGGAAATCGACCATGCCCTCGGTACTGGTCGAGTCGGGTTTTTTGACCAACCCTACCGAAGAAAATTACCTGGCCAGCCGCAGCGGCCAAAAAGCCATCGCCAGCGGGATTTTTCGGGCTTTCAGCGCCTATAAGCACGACTTGGAGGGCGGGCCAGCGGAGTAACGAAAGCGGGACCCAACATCCGGCCCTCATTTACCGTTAAGGTCCCTAGCCGCGCCGCTCCTAGGCGGCTGCGCCCCTATCCTACGTCGCTAATCTACCCTCCCTGTGTCTAAAGAAATAAAAGTAGGCCTGCTGGCCCTCGTTGCCCTTATAGCCCTGGCTGTTGGCTTTAACTTCCTGCGGGGCAGCAACCTGCTCTCCAACGACCATACCTTTTACGCCGTGTACCCCACCGTAAATGGTTTGAACGTAGGCGCCCCCATCATGCTCAACGGTATCAAGGTAGGGCAGGTGAAAAACCTGGAGTTGCAACCCGAAACAGGCAACGCGGTAAAAGTGGCGCTAGAGATGGAGAAGGGCGTGCAGGTGGGCGACTCGACTACGGTGCGCCTGGTGGGCTCAATTCTGGGTGCTACCACCCTCACCCTTAAGTTGGGTCGCAACACCAAGCAGTACAACGGCGGCGAGACCCTCCTTACTACTTCGGCTCAGAGCCTTAGCGATGTAGTGCAGTCCCGCGCCCAGAGCACCCTTGATACGGTAAACGCCACGCTTTCGCACATCAACGGCTTCTTGAACAAGGACGCGCAAACCAACATCCAGGGTACGCTGGTGGGCGCCCGCGAAAGTACGGTAGCTCTGCAACGCCTCATTGCCAGCAACCAGGCCAATATCAACGCTATTACGCGCAACTTTGCCCAGATGAGCGCCGCCCTCAACAAGAGCACTGGCAAGCTCGACCGGATTGCCAACAACTTCGCGCAGTTATCGGATTCGTTGAAAAGCGCGCCCATAGGCCCGGCCCTGCGCAACCTCAATGCCACCCTCGCCGAAGCCCAAACCTCACTAAAGGGCGTGAGCACTGCCCTAAACGACAAGAAAGGTTCGCTGGGCAAGCTCATCAACGATACGACGCTTTATAACAATTTGAACGCGACCGCATCTAGCTCTAATTCGCTCATTCAAGATTTGCAGGCTAATCCTAAGCGCTATGTGCACTTCTCAGTATTTGGTGGCGGTGGCAAAAAGGAAACTACTACCACTACTGTGAAGCCTAGCGGCACGGTTTCAACCAAGACGCAGTCGGAGCCGGCCCCCGCCCTGGTGCGCCCCTAGCCTAGCTAGCCGTACTTTTGAAACCCGCCCCACTCAGGGCGGGTTTTTTGTTGCGTTATCCTGCTTCCAATCCCACCCTATATTTAGTATTAGTATGAACGTCGAGTTCAACCGCAACGAGGACCACCTGCAACAGCTGACGTACCAGTTGCGCAAAAAGCTGGCAACAGTAGCCCTAGGGGGCGGCGAAAAGCGCATTGCCGCTCAGCACGCTAAGGGCAAGCTCACGGCCCGCGAGCGCATTGCCTACCTACTAGATAAGGGTGCTCCGCAAGTTGAAATCGGCGCTTTTGCGGGCGAGGGTATGTACGCTAGCGAGGGTGGCTGCCCCAGCGGCGGCGTAGTGGTGATGCTGGGCTATGTGCAGGGCCGCCAGTGCGTGGTAGTGGCCAACGACGCCACCGTGAAGGCCGGGGCCTGGTTCCCCATCACCGCCAAGAAAAACCTGCGAGCCCAGGAAATCAGCATCGAAAACAAGCTGCCCATTATCTACCTCGTCGATTCGGCTGGCGTGTACCTGCCCATGCAGGACGAGATTTTTCCTGATAAGGAGCACTTCGGCCGTATTTTCCGCAACAACGCCGTGATGAGCAGCCTGGGCATCGTGCAGATTGCGGCCATTATGGGCCCCTGCGTGGCGGGCGGCGCCTACCTGCCCATCATGAGCGACGAGGCGCTGATTGTCAATGGCACCGGCTCGGTATTTCTGGCCGGCTCTTATCTGGTGAAGTCGGCCATTGGCGAAAGTATTGATAACGAGAGCCTAGGGGGCGCCACCATGCACTGCGAAATCTCGGGTGTGACGGATAATAAGTTCGACTCGGACCAAGCCGCGCTCGATTACATTCGGGGCCTTTTCGACAAGATGGGGGCTAGGCCCACCGCCGGCTTCAGCCGCGCGGCGCCCGCCGCGCCCAGGCTGGCCGAGCAAGAACTGCTGGGCTTACTGCCCGCCGACCGTACCAAGCCCTACGACATGCGCGAGGTGGTGCGGCGCCTGCTCGACAACTCGGAATTTGACGAGTATAAGCCCGACTACGGCCAAACCATTTTGTGCGGCCTAGGGCGCCTCGATGGCTGGGCAGTGGGCATCGTGGCCAACCAGCGCAAGATTGTGAAAAGCAAGAAAACCGGCATGCAGATGGGCGGCGTTATCTATTCAGACAGTGCTGATAAAGCTGCCCGTTTCATTATGAACTGCAATCAGCAGCGCATTCCGCTGGTGTTTCTGCACGATGTGACGGGCTTCATGGTGGGCTCGGCTAGCGAGCAGGGCGGCATTATCAAGGACGGCGCCAAGATGGTGAACGCTATGAGCAACAGCGTAGTACCTAAGTTCACGGTGATAATCGGCAACAGCTACGGCGCCGGCAATTACGCCATGTGCGGCAAAGCCTACGACCCCCGCCTGATAGTGGCCTGGCCCAGTGCCCAACTGGCCGTGATGAGCGGCGCGGCCGCCGCCAATACCCTGCTGCAGATACAGGTAGCCGCCGCCGAAGCCAAGGGCGAGAAGCTGTCGGAAGAGGTTAAAAAGGAGATGTTTGACCGCATCAAGGCTCGCTACGACGAGCAGCTTTCGCCCTACTACGCCGCCGCCCGCCTCTGGGTCGATGCCGTAATCGACCCGCTGGACACGCGCCGCGTGCTGGCCGAGGGCCTCGCGGCGGCGAATAATGCGCCTATCGAGCGGGCCTATAACGTGGGCGTTATTCAGGTGTGATGGCCGCCAGGCTGCCCTTGACTGGCTGGCCAATGAGTATGGCCCCTTATAAGTAGAAAAAGATTGTTAACGCGACAGCCAACCAGTTGATTGCCAACACCGTTTTTAGCATATCCAGCGTTGGGAAAACCAGCGCGGTGCTTACCGCTGCCTGCGGGCCGCTTTTTCACTATCCTATGAAAACGAGCCAAGCTGCCCTTTGGGGACTAGTAGCCGGGGCCGCCGGCGTGGCGGCCATGACGCTGGCCGAGAAAATCGAACAGCATTTTACCCGCCGGCCCAATTCCTACGTGCCCGCCCACACGCTGGAGCACCTGCTGCGACTGCCACACCGGCCCGACGCGCAGCGGCTCGGCCTGAATTGGACTATGCACTGGGGCACCGGCATTTTGGTAGGCGCCGCCCGCGGCGTGATGGCGGCCAAAGGCCTGCGCGGGTCGGTAGGCTCCTTCTTATTTATGAACCTGCGCCTGCTCAATGACCAGACCCTGGAAAATGCTACCGGCGTGGGCTCACTGCCTTGGACGTGGCCGCGCGATGAGCAGGTTATCGACTTAGTGCACAAGGGTATCTACGCCTTCGTAACGGGTGCGCTGGCCGACCGGCTCGTGAGTGGCCCGCCCCGCTCGCCCGTGCCCCGGCCCGGCTGGACGATGGGCCAGCCTGCCTAAGCGCACTAGCCAAGGCGTCTTGCTGCGAGTTGTTGGTAAGCGCTTTTTGGGCCAGTAGCCTAAGGGGTAGCGCAGGGCCAAAGCCTAAAAGTTTCCAGCAGCTTCTAGCGACAACGGGCTTGTGCTGCTGCCCCAAGCGGTTACCTTTACAAGTGCCTGGGGCGCGGAACTGGTTGATGCCCCTAGGACGCTTAAAGGCTGGCAGCAACGCAGCCTCATTTTACAGCGTTGCGAGGCTGGGTTGCCGACCAAGCCGATAACTGTAAAGATTTCCCCGCCTTTGAATCCCTATAAAGGATAACGCAGAACTGCCTAGGGGTAGTTGCTGCCCTAAAGGGTTTATGGCAGTTCTGGCAGCTTAGCAAAAAGCCTCGCTAGTAATACGCTAGCGAGGCTTTTCTATTAAACCAAACGCAAAACCTACGCTGCCTGGCCCAGCTTATCCAGGGCTTCCATCACTTCCTTCACGTGGCCGCGCGAGGTTTCGAGCAGCGCCTTTTCCTCGTCGTTGAGTTGCAGCTCGATAACGCGCTCAATGCCGTTTTTGCCCAGGATGACCGGGGTGCCCAGGTACACGCCGTTGATGCCGTACTCGCCCTGCAACTCCAGGCACACCGGGAATACGCGGCGCTGGTTGCGCACGATGGCTTCGACCATTTGGGCGGCTGCCGCGCCGGGCGCGTACCAGGCGCTGGTGCCCATGAGCTTCACCAGCTCGCCGCCGCCCACGGCGGTGCGCTGCACAATGGCATCAAGCTGCTCTTTGCCAATGAGTTCGGTAACCGGGATGCCGCCCACGGTGGTGTAGCGGGGCAGCGGCACCATGGTGTCGCCGTGGCCGCCCATCAGCACCGCCTGAATGTCCTTGGGACTCACGTTCAGCGCCTCGGCCAAAAAGGCGCGGTAGCGGGCCGTGTCGAGGATGCCGGCCATGCCGAATACCTTTTCGCGGGGCAGCTTCGAGGTGAGGTGCGCCTGGTAGGTCATCACGTCGAGCGGGTTGCTCACCACGATGATGATGGCATTGGGCGAGTGCTGCACCACCTGCTCGGTCACCGACTTCACAATGCCGGCGTTCACCGAAATTAAGTCGTCGCGGCTCATGCCGGGCTTGCGGGGCAGGCCCGAGGTGATGACGACCACCTCCGAGCCGGCCGTGCGGGCGTAGTCGTTGGTAACGCCCACCGTGCGGGTATCGTAACCGATAATGGGGGCTTTCTGCCAGATATCAAGGGCCTTGCCTTCGGCAATGCCTTCCTTCACATCGAGCAGCACAACTTCGTTAGCAATTTCGCGGGTGGCGAGCACGTCGGCGCAAGTAGCGCCCACGTTGCCGGCTCCAACTACGGTAACTTTCATGTGGTGGGGGTAATGATGATACGAAAACGCTGCCAGTAAACCCGGCGCGGTAAAAGTAGGCAAGTGGCGCGGGACTTTGGTGAACACCTGGTGAGGCTAGCACGTTACGTTCAATCGCCGCCCGCAAGGGCCCTAGGGCCCTGCCGCCCGCCAAAGCCTAAGCGGCCGCCAGCCTAATCACCTATAGCCGCTGCACGGCCAGCACGCGCGCCGTTTCGTCGGTTACCTTGAATCGGTCGTCCACGCGGTGGCCCACTACCCAACAGATTTTGCCGTCGGCCGAGGTCAGCACCCGCACCTCATCCTTCAGGTTGAGCGGCACCTTCTGGTCAATCAGAAAGTCGCTCAAATGCTTTTTACCGCGCATTCCTAGGGGCATAAACCAGTCGCCCTCGCGCCAGCGCCGCAGCGTGAGCGGAAACTGCAGCTTGTCAATATCCAGGGCGGCGGTGCTGCGCGAGCGGGGCACCTCGTAGCCGGCCCTAGGGTGCTCGGTGGCGCGCAGACGCAGGCCGTCGGCCAGCAGGTCGGCCTGGCCCGCGGCCAGCTGAAAGGTACCGTACTGCGCCAGGCGGCGCGGGGTGATGACGAGTTGGGCCCGGTCTTTCACCAGGCGGTGGGTGGGCGAGTCGAACTGCTTGCCCGAGAGGCCGCCGAAGCTAGCCGCGATTTCCTTGCTCACCACCCACGAAAAGCCGAAGGGCCGCAGCAGCTCGTGCAGCACCAGGGCGGCGGCGGCCGTGTTTTGGAGCGTAGCAATGCTGAAATAAATGGCCTCGGGCTCGTCGCGGCGGGCCTGCGCGGCGGTATCGGCCACGTAGCGGCGCACGATTTCCTCGGCCCCACCCACGCGTTCGGCGGTGGCGGCCAGCGTGTTGTCGAGGTTGGGGTTGAGCTCGCGCAGCACGGGCAGCACCTGCTGGCGCAGGCGGTTGCGCTGGTACACGGGGCTGTCGTTGCTGGCATCTTCGCGCCAGATGAGGCGCTCGGCCACCAGATAGTTGTGCAGGTCGTCGCGCCCTAGGCCCAGCAGCGGGCGCACCACGTGGCCGTTTTTGGGCTGAATGCCGTGCAGGCCCGCCAGCCCGGTGCCGTGCGTCAGGTTGAGCAGCATGGTTTCGGCCTGGTCGCGGCGGTGGTGGGCGGTGGCTACGGCCGCGTAGCCGTGCTGCTGGCGCACCTGCTCAAACCACTGGTAGCGCAGCAGCCGGGCCGCCATTTGGGTCGAGATACCCTCGCGCTCGGCAAAGGCCTTGGTTTGAAAAAACTCGGCGTGGTAGGGCGCCTCGTACTGCTTGGCCAGCTTGCGCACGAACTGCTCGTCGGCGTCGGCCTCGTCGCCGCGCAGCCCAAAGTGGCCGTGCGCTATGGCCAGCCGCACCCCTAGGCGGTGCAGCACATCGAGCAGCACCACCGAGTCGAGGCCGCCGCTCACGGCCACCAGCACCTGGTCGGTGGCCGGGTCGAAGAGGGCTTGTTGGTCGATGTAGCTTTTTATTTCTTCTAGCATAGGGTTTGCCGCCTCTGTACGTTTCCCGCTGAGGTAGGTAATGGTAAACTGCGAAGGAACGTTAAAAGCGGGCGGCGCTATAAAGTTTGCACTTTTGCCAACACCGTTGCTTGGCGCTCGGCTACGCTTAGGTCGCCGCGCAGTTCCAGCACCGGGCAGGCAAAGCGACTCAGCCAAGCGGTATGGTTGGCCAGCGGGCGGGTGCCGCCGGTGCTGCTATCATCGTAGCCCGCCGCCCACGCCAGGAAAGCGGCCGTGCGGGCCGCCTGGGCAGGGCTGGCGCCACTGGCCGCGCCGTAGCGGGCGTGCTCGCGCTCGGCCAGGCGATGCAGGCGCAGCCCCGGCGGCAGCCACAGAAACACTACCAAGTCGAAGGCCGCCCACCACGTATCGTTCCAGCCGCCTACCGAGCCGCCTAGTAGCCAGGCGACTGCTGAGCCAAGGCGTGGGTAAGTCGGGCGTTGCGCTCGGTGGGCGGGCAGCGGCGGGTGTAGTCAGGCTTGTCGGATAGCCAGGAGTAGTCGTCGCTATCGAAGTAGGGCAGCCCTAGGGCGGCGCTCAGCGCCCGGCCCAGGGTGGTGACGCCCGCGCCGGACGCGCCAACTACGTGCAGTTTCAGGGGTTGGCAGGGGAAGACACTAGCTGGCAAAGATGCGCGTTAGGCCCCGGCCGTAACTTTGCCCCGCATGTCGCTCACTCGTTTTTTATTTTTACTGCTGGGGCTAGTTGGGCCCCTAGGGGCCGCGTGGGCCCAAACCCGCCCGGCTACCCCACCCACCCGGCCGCCGGCTACCGCGGCGCCTACCCGGCCCGGCGCAGCCGCCCCCAAGCCGACCAAGGGCACGCCCGTAAAGCTGCTGCACGCTGGCATCCTACGAGGCGGCGTGTTCAACGGTATGCCCATTCGCAAGCTCATCGATACCGTCAGCTTTCAGCAGGGCGACGTGCTGCTGTACTGCGACTCGGCCTACCAATACCTCGATAAAAACCAGATTGAGGCCTTCAACCACGTGCGCATCGTGCAGAGCGACACGATGACCATCACGGGCAACCACGGCACCTACGACGGCAACCAGCGCACGGCCCGCATCACGGGCGACGTGGTGATGACCGACCCGCGCATGACCCTCGCCACCCAGGCCCTCGACTACGACCTGGACCGGCGCACGGCCTACTACACCGTGGGCGGCCACCTCGTAGACCCCCGCAATACCCTCGACAGCCAGCAGGGCTACTACGACACAAACAGCAAGGTATTCGTATTTAAACGCGACGTGCACTTGGTGTCGCTCGACGCTCAGGGGCAAACCACCGACCTGCGCAACGATACGCTTACCTTCAACACCATCAGCAAGATAGCCTATTTTAACGGGCCTACCTACATCAAAACCGCGCAGGGCGACTTGTACGCCGAGAAGGGGACGTATAACACGGTGACGCGCATCTCAAACTTCGAGCGCAACGCCAAGATTACCACGCCCACCTACCTGCTGGGGGGCGATAAGCTGGTATATGACGAGGCGCGGCTCTACGGCGTGGCCGTGGGGCGCGTGTCGCTGATTTCGAAGAAAGACAACGTGGTGCTGCGCGGCGACCAGGGCCGCTACTGGCGGGCGCAGGGCCGCACCAAGATTTTTGGCACCCGCCCGGTGATACGCAGCATCTCGGGCCGCGACACGCTGTACCTGGCCGCCGACACGCTGCTGAGCGTGGAAAGCCGCCCCGGCAACCTCAAGCAGCGCCCCATTCTTTATGCCTGGCCCAAAGCCCAGATATACCGCGGCCGCGTGCAGGGCCGCGCCGACTCGCTCACCTACGACCGGCAGGACAGCGTGATTTACCTCAACCGCGACCCGGTGCTGTGGCAGGCCCGCAACCAGCTCACCAGCGATTCGATGAACATGCGCTTTTTGCACGGCCAACTGCATAAAGTCATGCTGCTGGGCAATGCCTTCACTATCCAGGAAGATACCATCGGCGACTACAACCAGGTGAAGGGCCGCCGCATGACGGCCTACTTCCAGCAAAGCCAGATGCGCCGCATCGACGTGCTGGGCAACGCCGAAAGCATTTACTTCACCTTGGAGGGCGATTCGGTGATGTCGGGCATGAACAAGTCGGTATCGGCCAGCATGACGCTTCGTTTTGCTAACAACAAGATTAAACAGCTCACCTGGGTCACTAACCCCGAGGCCAGCTACACACCGCCCGCCGAGCTGAAAGCGGAGGAGAAGCAATTCAAAGGCTTTAAGTGGCGGGCTACCGAGCGTCCCACGCGCCGCCAAGTGCTGGGTAAGCACTTCGCCGGCGACTTAAAAAAGGCGCCCGCCAAGAAGCCCAAAAGCAAGCCTAAAGGTCGCAGCAAGCTCAAAACCGTCCCTAGGCCCAAGGCCAAGCCCAAAGCCCTGCCGAAGACTACCGCGCCGCCGCTAGCGCCCGCCGCCCGCCCGGCCGTGCCCGCTGCCGCTGCAACCCGGCGCTAGCCCCTAGGCTCCTAATGATGGAGGACAGCCGTCTTTTATCGACCATGAGCAAGTCCTGGTCATTCGTCACTAGCCATTAAAGCCTTATCTTTGCCCTTTGTATGCAAATCTCCCGTTTGATTTCGGCCACCCTGCTTGCCAGCGCGCTGCTGCTCGGCTCGTGCACGGGCTATCAGAAGCTGCTGAAAAGCACCAACGTAAACGAAAAGTACGAGGCGGCCATCAAGTACTATGACAAGGGCGACTTCTTCCGCGCGGGTACGCTGCTTGAGGAGTTAATACCCTTGCTTAAGGGCCGCCCCGAGGCCGAGAAGGCGCAGTTTTACTTCGCCAACACCAGCTTTAAGCAGCGCAACTACGTGCTGGCAGCCTACTACTTCAAGCAGTTCGTGGATACCTACCCAAACTCGCCCCAGGTAGAGGAAGCGCAGTTTTTGCGGGCCCGCTCGCTCTACCGCGACTCGCCCACCTACGAACTCGACCAAACCAATACGGTAACGGCTCTGGAGACGATTCAGGACTTCCTGAACAACTACCCCACCAGCCAGTTCCGCGCCGACGCCGACGGGATGTCGCAAGAGTTGCAGAAGAAGCTGGAAAATAAGGCTTTTACCAGCTCCAAACTCTACTACGCCTTGCGTTACAACCAAGCGGCCGTCACGGCCTTGGGCAACTTCAACGTGCAGTACCCCGGCTCAGCCTATGCCGAGCAGGCCGACTACCTGCGCCTGGCTGCCCAGTACGCCTGGGCCCGTGAGAGCATCGAAACCAAGCAGAAGGAGCGCTTCACCGAGGCCGTCGCTATCTACCAACACTTCGTTGATACCTATCCCCAAAGCAAAAACCTGCGCGCCGCCCAGGATATGTACGACGACAGCCGCGCCGAAATAAAGCGCCTCGATGCGCTGCCCACCGAAGCTACCGGCACAGCCGCGAATTAATTTCGTTAGTTGTTGGTTATCAGTGTTTGCCTGCCGGCGAGTACTGGGGGCCGGCAACTAATATTTCTTAACTGACCAATGCATACCCCATGAAAACCACTGCCCCGGCCTCCATCGTGACCCGCAACCTGGCCGACATCGCGACCGAAGGCGGCAACGTGTACGAAGCCATTTCCATCATCTCGAAGCGCGCCAACCAATTGTCGGTGAAGCTGAAAGAAGAATTGAACGACCGCCTTTCGGAGTTTGCTACCACCGTCGACAACCTCGAAGAAGTGTTTGAAAACCGCGAGCAAATCGAAATCAGCAAGCAGTACGAGCGCCTGCCCAAGCCCACTAGCCAAGCCATTGAGGAGTTTGTGGCCGGCGAACTGACCTACGAAACTCCCGAAGCGGCACCCGTAATCGTGCCCCGCGAGCTGTTCTAGCATTTCCTGAGTTAGCTAAGTGCGTCATGCTGAGCTAGCGAAGCATCTCTCCCACGCTGCCTAGGGTATCGTTTAGGAAAGATGCTTCGCTAGCTCAGCATGACGTTCTTTTGTAGGATGACAAGTAACCCCACCTTGACTGCCCTAGCTGGCCGCCGCCTGCTGCTGGGCGTCAGCGGTAGTATTGCGGCCTACAAGGCGGCGGCGCTTACGCGCCTACTGGTGCAAGCTGGGGCCGAAGTGCAGGTGATTCTGACCGAGTCGGCGGCGGCCTTCGTCACGCCGCTGACCCTAGGAACTCTGTCGAAAAAGCCGGTGCTGACTAGCTTCCTGCGCGACGCGGCCAGTGGCCAGTGGCACAACCATGTGGAGCTGGGCTTGTGGGCCGAGGCCTACCTTATTGCGCCGGCCAGCGCCAACACCCTAGGGCAGTTGGCCAACGGCCTGTGCCCCAATTTGCTGAGCGCGGTGTATCTGTCGGCTCGCTGCCCGGTTTTTTTGGCCCCAGCCATGGATTTAGACATGTACGCCCACCCGGCGGTGCAGCAAAACCTGCAGCGCCTACGCAGCTTCGGCAACCACGTGTTCGACTCGCCGGCCGGCGAACTGGCCAGCGGCCTCAGTGGCCCCGGCCGCATGCTGGAGCCCGAGCAGATGGTAGCCGCGCTAATCGCCTTTTTCACGAAGTGAGGCCTAGGCGCCCCACGCGGCAGTTACCACTGCCCATTGCTACTTAAAAAATGCGCATTTTATTAACCGCCGGGCCCACCTACGAGCCGCTTGACCCGGTGCGCTTCATTGGCAACCGCTCGACGGGCAAGATGGGCTATGCGCTGGCCGAGGCATTTGCCGCCACCGGCGCGCGCGTGACGCTGGTAAGCGGCCCCACGGCGCTGCCCGCGCCTACCAACCCGCTCATCGAAACGGTGCGCGTCGAAACGGCCCAGCAGATGTACGAGGCCGCCGCCGCGGTGGCCCCTAGGGCCGACGTGTGGGTATTTGCGGCCGCCGTGGCCGACTACCGCCCGGCTAAGGTAGCCACCGAAAAGATTAAGAAGCAAGGCGATACGTTGACGCTGACGCTGGTGAAGAACGTGGATATTGCCGCCACCCTGGGCGAAAACAAGCGGGCCGAACAATTTTCGGTAGGTTTCGCGTTGGAGACTACCAACGAGTTAGCCCACGCTCAGGACAAGCTGCGCCGCAAACATTTCAACCTAGTGGTGCTCAACTCACTGCGCGATGCCGGCGCTGGCTTCGGGCACGATACCAATAAAGTAGCGGTGCTCGATGGGACCGGCCAGGTACTTACATTTGACTTACAAGCCAAAACCGAGCTGGCCCATAAACTGGTGCAGCTGATTCTTTCCCGCTTTGCTGCTGCTTATGCGTAATATTCTGACGCTGATTGTATTGCTGCTAGGCCTGCTGGCCGCTGCCCCGAGCCAGGCCACCGAACTGAACGCTACGGTAGAAATCTCGCTGCAAAACGTGACGATTACTGACCAGAACATTCTGGCCAGTATGAAGAAGGACATGCAGGATTTCCTCAACACCCGCACCTGGACGCGGCAGCCGTACCGAATAGAGGGCCAGGTTGATGAGCGCATCAAGGTGCGGATATTCGTGGGTATCACAGCCGTGCCGCAAAACGGTAGCTATCAAACCACCATGCGCCTAATTGCCACGCGGCCCATTTATGGCACCAGCTACGAAACCAACCTGCTGAATATCAACGACCGCAGCTTCAATTTTAACTACACGCCCACTACGCCGCTCGACTTCTCGCCCAACAGCTTCGTGGGTAACCTGGCCTCGCTGCTGGGTTTCTACGCCTACATGGTCATTGGCACCGACCAGGATACGTTTGCCCGCTTCGGCGGCTCGCCCTACTACGACCAGGCGCGCATCATCGAGCAGTACTCGGCCCAGCAGAACTTGACCAATGAGAGCGACCCCGGCTGGACCGATGCGGGCACGCGCAACCGTTACTGGCTGCTCGAAAACCTGACGGCGCCCCAACTCGAAGGCTTCCGCACGGCGCTGTATGGCTACTACCGCCAGGGCATGGATGTCTTTATTCAGAAGCCCGATGAGGCCCGCGCCTCTATTATGACGGCGCTAAGCAATATTCAAAAAGCCAACGTGCAGCGCCCCCAAACGCTCTTTCTGCGCGCCTTCTTCGACGCCAAAGCCGACGAGATTACTAACATCTTCCGCACCGCGCCCGATGCCGCTCAGAAGCAGCAGCTCATCACGATGATGACCGATGTAGACCCCGGTAACCTGGAGAAATACCAAACCATCACCCGCCAATAAACCGCGAATTGAATGGGCCGCGGAGGTAGCAGATTGCGCAGCTACGCCCGCTGCGCAGACTGACTATGAGAGCGTTGTGGTTGAGGTCGCCCGCTTTTTTGGGTAGGAGAGGTGGCCAGGCCGGGAGGTGATTTGGCAACGAGCTGAGAATTAGTTGGGGAAGCTGCCAAGCGCATTAGGAAAATTATTCGCGCAGCAGCTACTAATTTTAGCGTAGCGTTGCCCTAGGGCGCTGGCAAAACTGAAGGGCCTTGCCACCTGAAATAATAGAACGGCCTGGCCCCCGCGCAGCCAGCCTGCCGCCGGCAGGTGTAGCCGCAAAATCCGTTACACTCGTTAAATCTGCGGTTTATGTTGGTTGACCTACGAATTCAGAATTATGCGCTCATTGAGCAGTTGGAGTTGCGGCCCTCACCGCTGCTCAACATTATTACCGGCGAAACGGGGGCGGGTAAGTCAATTATGCTCGGGGCCATCGGGTTGCTGCTGGGCAACCGGGCCGACTCGCGCATGCTCTTCCATACCGAGCGCAAGTGCGTGATTGAGGGGCAGTTCGACATCTCAAACTACCAGTTGCAGGACATTTTCGAGTCGGAAGACCTGGACTACGACGCGCAGTGCATTTTGCGGCGCGAGATTAGTCCCTCGGGCAAGTCGCGGGCCTTCGTGAACGATACGCCCGTGACGCTGGAAGCCCTGCGTAAGCTCGGGGCCAACCTGATGGATATTCATAGCCAGCACGATACGATGCTGCTGGGCGATGGCGTATTTCAACTCAACCTACTCGACCTGTACGGTGGCCTGGTGCCCGCCCGCACCCAGTACAGCGCCGCCTACCGCCAGTACCGCAAGCTGGAAAGCGACCTCAAAACGCTGGAAGACCAGAGCGCCCAGGCCAGTAAAGAGCTAGACTACAACAGTTTCTTGCTGAGTGAGTTGGAAGAAGCCAGCCTTGATAAAGAAGACCAAGAGGCGCTGGAGCAGGAAGTGAAGCAGCTCGAAAATGCCGAGGAAATCAAGTACAAGCTGGGCCAGGCGCTGCACGGCCTGCGCGATAGCGAGTACTGCGCCACCGGCAACATCAAAGATGCCGTGCAGTTGCTGGGCCAGGTGGCGGGCTATGCCACGGCCTTTAAGGAGCTGCGGCAGCGCCTCGACTCGTGCTTGATTGAGCTGCACGATATTGCCGACGAAGTAGAGAGCGCCGAGCGCGACACTGAAGGTGACCCCGCCCGCGCCGAAGAGTTGCAAAGCCGCCTTACGGTGCTGTATAACCTGCAGCGCAAGCACCAACGCCGCGACGTGCCCGGCCTGCTGGCCCTGCGCGAGGAGCTGCGCCAAAAGGTGGGCTCGGTGCTGAACCTGGACAAAGAAATCAACCGCCTGCGCAACGCCTGCGACACGGCCCTGGCCCAGGCTACCAAGCAAGCCACCCGCCTGGCCGAAAGCCGCCGCAAGGCCTTCCCACTGTTTGAAAAAGAGCTGAGCACGCTGCTGGCCGACCTCGGGATGCCCCACGCCCGCATTGTGGTAGAGCACAAAACCGGCCCGCTGGCCGCCAGCGGTACCGACTTGGTAAGCATCCTGTTTACGGCCAACAAGGGCGCCCAGCCCCAGACGTTGAGCAAGGCGGCTTCGGGAGGTGAGTTTTCGCGCCTTATGCTGTGCATCAAGTACATGCTGGCCGATAAGACGGCGCTGCCCACGATTGTATTTGACGAGATTGACACCGGCATCAGCGGCGAGATTGCCGTGAAGGTGGGCCGCATGATGCAGCAAATGGCCCACAAGCACCAGCTGGTGGCCATTTCGCACCTGCCCCAAATGGCCGCGGCCGGCGATACGCACTACTTCGTGTACAAGGAGGACCGGGCCGACCGCACCGTGAGCCGCATCCGGCAGCTCAGCCAGGACGAGCGCATCAAGGAAATTGCGCACATGATTGCCGGTGCCAAACCTAGCGAAAACGCCTACCAGAGCGCCCGCGAGCTGCTGGCGCTGCGCGGCGAAGCCGTGGCGGGGTAACAAGCCCTAGGCCCCATGCGCTGCATAGAGGGCCTAGGGCCGCCGCCAACTGGCAGCCGGGGAATACTGTACTTTTGCGCCCGTAACCCTGACAATTTCCCATGTCTAACAACCTGCTTGCCGGCAAAGTCGGCATCATCTCCGGCGCCCTCAATGATAAGTCCATCGCCTGGAAAGTAGCCCAGAAAGCCCACGAGCAAGGCGCCCGCATCGTGCTTACCAACGCGCCGCTGGCCATGCGCATGGGCGAGATAAAGGCCCTGGCGGCCGAGATTGATGCCCCCATCATTCCGGCCGACGCCACTTCGCTGGAGGAGTTGGGCACGCTGTTTACCGAGGCGCAAAACCACTTTGGCGGCAAAATTGACTTCCTGCTGCACTCGATTGGCATGAGCGCCAACATCCGCAAGGGCAAGAGCTACGGCGACCTGGACTACAAGTTCTTCCAGCAAACGCTCGACGTATCGGCCCTGAGCTTGCACAAAATGCTGGCCGTGGCCGAAAAGCAGGATGCCTTCAACGAGTGGGGTAGCGTGGTGGCGCTCAGCTACATCGCCGCCCAGCGCGCCTTCCTCGACTACACCGACATGGCCCAGGCTAAGGCCGTGCTCGAAAGCATTGCCCGCAGCTACGGCCAGCGCCTAGGGCACCTCAAGAAGGTAAGGGTGAACACGCTAAGCCAGTCGCCTACCAAAACTACGGCCGGCACCGGCATCAGCGGCTTCAACGCCTTTTACGAGTACGCCCAAAAGATGTCGCCGCTTGGCAATGCGCCCGCCGAGGCCTGCGCCGACTATTGCGTATCGCTCTTCTCGGACCTGACGCGCTACGTGACCATGCAAAACCTGATGCACGACGGTGGCTTTAGCAGCACCGGCATCTCGCAGGCAATGGCGGATTTGATGGAGAAAGCCGGCGAGTAAGCTGCGCCGTAACTATTTGAAATAGAGCGTCATGCTTAGCTCCGTGAAGCATCTCTTCCGGGTCGTTTAACGATTCACAGGCGAGATGTTTCGCGGGTTTCAGCATGGCGTTCTGCTGTTGCTGATACCCTAGGCCCCCGCGGGCGTGGCGCCTGCGGGGGGGCACGCCGCCTTCGGCCACTTGGGCGTCGTGGGTACCTTCCTCAGGCTTATAATTCTTCTCCATTTCGGCCAGCTTCTCCTTGCCGTAGGCTAGGCGGGTGATGAGCACGTAGAGCACTAGCACGATAAAAATGCCCCGGCTGGTGGTGGCCAGCATGCCGCCGAGCACCGTCCAACCCAGCGTTTGGCGGCTTTGGGCGCCGGCGCCCGAGGCGAAAACCAGCGGCAAAGTACCCAACAAAAAGGCCAGCGAAGTCATGATGATAGGACGCAGACGCAGACGCAGACGCAGACGCACGGCGTTGAGCGTGGCCTTTACCAGCGGCATGCCCTTGCCAACCCGCTCCTTGGCAAACTCGATGATGAGAATGGCGTTCTTGGCCGAGAGGCCGATGAGGGTAATCATCCCGATTTGGGCGTACACGTTGTTGGTGAGCTTAAGCAGGAAAAATAGGGCTAGGATGGCGCCGAAGATGCCGATGGGCACCGCTAGCAGCACCGAAAACGGCCTCGACCAGCTTTCGTAGAGCGCCGCCAAAAAGAGGAACCCGAAAACGATGGACAGCATGAAGATGTAAATCGTTTGCCCGCCGGCCAGCAGTTCCTCGCGGCTCAGGCCCGAAAACTCGTAGCCGTAGCCCTGCGGCAGCACCTGGGCCGATACTTCTTGCAGGGCCCGAATGGCGTCGCCTGAGCTGAAGCCCGCGGCCGGGTTGCCGTTGATTTCGGCTGCGCGGAACAGGTTGTAGTGCGAGATGAGCGGGGCCGACTCATTGCGCACGTAGCTCGTGACGCTGCTCAGCGGCACCATGCCGCCGGCTGAGTTGCGCACGTAGTACTGCCCGAGGTCGGTAATGCCGCCGCGGTAGCTGCTGTCGGCCTGCGCCACTACCCGAAACGTGCGGCCGTAGATCGTGAAGTCGTTGATGTAGGCGCTGCCCAGGTAGGTGCCCAGCGCGTTGCTAATGTTGCCGATGCTCACGCCCAGCTTCTTGGCCTGCTTGCGGTCAATATTGAGGCGGTAGCCCGGCGTGCTGTCCGTGAAGAACGAAAAAGCCGAAGCAATTTCGGGCCGCTGCCGAATGGCGCCGAGCGTTTTCTGCAAGTTGGCGCCGGAGGTTTTGATGTCGCCTTGGCCCTCCCGCTCTTAAAAAATAAACGATAAGCCGCCCGTGTTGCCCAGGCCCGGAATAGCGGGCGGCGAAATCACGACCGTGGTGGCTTCTTGGAAGCGGGCCATGTTCTTTTGCACGCTAGCCATCAGGCCGTTGAGCTGCAGGGCGGCGTCCTTGCGGTCCTCCCAGGGCTCGAGCTGGCAGAAAATAGTGCCCGGGTTCGAATTCGAGGAGAAGTTTACCGCGTTCAGGCCCCCTAGGGCGGCGTAGTGCGCAATGCCCTTGGTGTGCTTAAGCTCGTCCATCATGCCCTCTAGCACCGCCACGGTGCGGCCGGTGGAGGTGCCCTCGGGCAAATTAAAGGTGATGATGATGCGGCCCTCGTTCTCGGTAGGTAGGAAGCCGCTGGGCTTGCTGCGAAACAGCAGCCCGGCGCCCACCACGATGCATATCAGCAGGATGACCACGAAGCGCGAGTACTTGATGGCGCTCTGCACCCCGTTGCCATACTTGTCGGTGACGCGGGCAAACCAATCGTTGAATTTCTTAAAGACCTTGTTAATGAACCCCTCGGGCTGCTGGTCGTGGTTTTCGGCGTGGGGCTTGAGCAGCCGCGTGCACAGCGCGGGCGTGAGCGACAGCGCCACGAAGGCCGAAATGAGCACCGAGATGGCAATGGTGATGGCAAACAGCCCTAAAGTTGTTGAGCGAAATCTCGGCCTGCAAAAAGTCAGTCTTATCCACAATGCCGGCGTTGTAGCGGTTGCGCGCATCCTGGTAGTTGCGGCTCAGACGTCGGATATCCTCGTCAAATACCTGCGCCGGGCGCTGCGAGAGCAGCACGCTATAAAACGACTTGCTCACGTCCGACACGGTGGCAATCTTATTGTTCAGCGTATTTTGGCCAGCGGCCAGGCGGTTGTAGGGTGCCTGGCGGGCCGCCAGCAGCGCGTCGTTGTTAAAGATGGTTTGGGTGCCGGCCAGCCCTAGGGTCGTCACGTTTTGCACCCCCAGCTGGCGTGGTGTAGGAATGCCGGTGGTCAGGTCGGGAAAAACCGTGAAGGGCAGCCCGAAGTAGTGCTGGCCCACGGCCATGGCATTTACCTGGGGCAGCCAGGCCGATAGCGCCACGCGGTTGGCCGCGTCGGTAATGCCTTCATCCAGGCGGGCTTGGCGCACCAGCGGCTGGTAGGCCAGGGCATAGCTCAGGCAATGGCTGAGGGTAAGCGGGCCAGCCGGTGGGGGGGGCTGGCAGTTGGTTTTGGGCGTGGGCCAGGGCCGGTAGCAGCAGCCAGGTTGCCAGCAGTAGCCCCCGCCAAGCCCGGACAACGCAGCGAAATTCACTCATAAGCCATCTTAAGCAGAATCATTCTGTGAAAGTTATGGCCGGCCGGGCAGCCTCTAAGCGGCGCGGGCGCTGCTCGCGCGCCAGCTGCTAGCGGGAAGAACCCTGATAAAACAGCCCGGTCAAAACTGGCCGGGCTGCTTCGAAACTGCCTAGGGTAGGCTTGGCGCGCTAAGTAGGGTCTGAGCCTTACTTAGCGCGCGCTTTCGTCGCCATCTACCGGCTTGCCCTGCTTGTGCATTTGGGCGGCCAGCACATTATCGGGCAGCACGTTGCTAATGGCAGCCTGGACCTTGTTCATAAAGCCAGAAACAACTTTATCCTTGCCCGCCAGCAGCGCCTCATAGCCGTCCTTAGCCACGTCGGCGGGGTCGGCTTTGCTGCCTTCGGCCACAAGTTTAGCGCGCTCCATATCGGCTTTATGAAAGAAATCAGTGTCCGTAACGCCTGGCTCCAGAATGGTAAGCGTGACGCCGCTGCCCTTGGTTTCTTCGCGGATGGCTTCTGTAAAGGAGGTAATGAAGGCCTTAGTGCCGTGGTAAACGGCTTGCAGCGGACCCGGAATTTCGGCGCCCAGGCTCGATACCTGGAGAATTTTGCCGTCCTGGCGGGCCACCATTTCCTGCAAATACAGTTTGGTCAGGGTAATGTAGGCCCCGATGTTGAGCTGCACGATGTCGAGCTCGCGGTTGATGTCAGTGGTAATAAACGTGCCGTACTGGCCCTGGCCGGCGTCGTTCACCAGCACGTCAATCTGCAAGCCCTTGGCTTTCAGCTCCTCGTGCACCTCAAACGGCGCCTGGCGCTGCATCAGGTCCTTGGCAATGGTCGTTACCTCGATGCCCTGCTGGCGCAGCTCGGTGGCAGTCGTATTCAGCTCGTCCTGGCTGCGGGCTACTAGCACGAGGTTGTACTTGTCTTGGGCGAAGAGCTTGGCCAGCTCGCGGCCGATGCCGCTGGTGCCGCCCGTAATGAGGGCAGTTTTCGATTGGTTTGCCATGGGGGAGGAAAAGGAAAGAAGGTAAGTGCGTCCTTGCTCAACGTGCCCCGGCTGGCGCTAGTTATGGCCCAGGTTGCGGCCTAGGGCCCCACTGGCGCCCCCAGCAAGTTGCGCTGCAGCAGCACCGTGTGCGCCGCCCGCTGGTACCAGTCGTTGAAAACCAATTCGGTAGCGAGCACCTCAAAATCGCCGATGGGCACCTGCTCGTAGTGGCGCAGCAAAGCTGCCAGCCGGGCCGGGTCGCGCAGCGGCGCCCGAAACCGCACCAGGGTGGCGTGCGCCGTTTGGATGCGGTAGCGCTGGTCGATGGACTGCGGCAGGCCCGACGCTTGGAAGGCCGCCCGCAACCGCTGGCGCAGCGCGCCTAAGCCCTCATTTAGCGGAAAGCCCTGCGCCATAATGCCCGCCGCCGAGGCCGTGAGCCCCGCCAAGCGAACGCGCAGCGGTGGCACATTGCGCAGCAGCTCGGCCACCAACTGGCCGTAGGCGGCGGGCTCAATGTCGGTGAGCGCAAAGCCGGAGTAGCAGGAGATGATGGACAGGATGGTGAGGTGAATATCGCCGGGCGGGTAGTAGTACTGCGCGGGTTCTAGGCCCTGAAAATCAGCGATGATAGCCCCTAGGGCTGCCAAGATGGGTTGGGGCGGCCGGGCCAGCAGCGTAATGCCGCGGCGCGTATCGGCGGCGGGGTTGTCGAGTAGGGTGTCTAGCTCGGGGTGGCCGAGGGCTAGTTGCGGCAGTGCGGCCTGGCGCATGGCGTCGTAATGCGCCAGTAAGTCCGGGTTCATGCGGCAAGTATACCTTGGTGACGGCCAAGGGCTAGGGCGCCGCGCGCAACGCCCGACGGCGTTTGGTGTCTGTGGGCGGTAGAATCATATTCTTTCTTGCCAAACCAACTTTTTTGCATGCAAAAATGCTTCCTGCTGCTAGCGGCCACCGGGCTGCTGGCCACGCCCGCCCTGGCCCAATCATCGGCCGGCGCCAGCCCAACGCCGGCTCCGGCCGCCGCCGAAAAGCTTGATGCCGCCGCCCTGGCCAAAATCCGCGAGGAGGGCCTGAACCGCTCCAAGGTGATGGAAACCGCCTTTTACCTCACCGACGTGAGCGGCCCGCGCCTGGCCGGCTCCGAGGGCCTGGGCCGCGCCAACGCCTGGGCCAAGAAGCGCCTCACCGACTACGGCCTGGCCAACGCCAACGTGGAGCCCTGGGGCGCCTTTGGCCGCGGCTGGGACATCGACAAGAGCTACGTGGCCATGGCGGCGCCCTACTACCACGCCATGATTGGCGTGCCCAAGGCCTGGACGCCCAGCACGCCTGGCCCCCTGCGCAAAGCCGTGGTATACGTGAACGCCAAGGCGGAGAGCGACTTGGACAAGTATAAAGGCCAGCTGCGCGACAAGATTGTGCTGCTGCCGGTGGCCGCCACCAACCTGCCCCAGCCCAACTTCGAGCCCGACGCCAAGCGCCTGACCGACGACGAGCTGCAGAAGATGGCCGACGCCCCCGCCGGCGGTGCTCCCACCGCTGCCAACCGCCCCGCCGCCGCGCCCGCCGATGCCGACGCCCGCCGCACGGCCATGCTGGCCGCCCGCGCCCTGCGCCAGAAAATGAGTGACATGCTGCTGGCCGAAGGCGCCGCCGCCGTGCTCAGCGCCGGCCGCGGCACCGATGGCACCGTGTTTACCACCAACGGCGCGCCCTACGCCGCCGATGCCAAGCCGGTGCTGCCCGAACTGGAAATGAGTAGTGAAGACCAGCTGCGCCTCATCCGCCTCGTGGAGGCCGGCCTGCCGGTGGAGGTGGAAATGGAAACTAAAACCCACTTCCAAACCCAGGACCTGCAGGGCTACAACGTGGTGGCCGAAATACCCGGCACCGACCGCAAGCTCAAAAGCGAAGTGGTGATGCTGGGCGGCCACCTCGACTCGTGGCACGCCGCCACCGGCGCCACCGATAACGCCGCCGGCTGCGCCGTGATGATGGAAGCCGTGCGCATCATCAAAGCCACTGGCCTCAAGCCGCGCCGCACCATTCGGGTGGCGCTGTGGGGCGAGGAGGAAGAAGGCCTATACGGCTCGCGCAACTACGTGAAAAACCACTTTGCCGACCCCACCACCATGCAGCTCAAGCCCGACCACGAGAAGTTGGCCGCCTACTTCAACCTCGACAACGGGGGCGGTAAAATCCGCGGCATTTACGCCCAGGGCAACGAGGCCGCCAAGCCCATCTTCGCCGCCTGGCTGGCGCCCTTCGCCGACCTGGGGGCCACCACCGTGACGTTGCGCAACACTGGCAGCACCGACCACATTGCCTTCGACGCCGTGGGCTTGCCTGGCTTCCAGTTCATCCAGGATGGGCTGGATTACTTCGCCCGCACCCACCACTCCAACGAGGATACCTACGACCGCCTCGTGGCCGACGACCTCAAGCAGGCCTCGGTAGTGGTGGCCAGCTTTGTGTACGACGCCGCCATGCGCGACCAGAAGCTGCCCCGCAAGCCACTGCCAGTGGCTGCCAAGCCCCAATAGCCCTAGGGGTACGGCTAACTAAAAGGTAAGGAGTTAAGGGTTAAAAAAGGCGGTCATGCTGAGCCTGCCGAAGCATCTCTCCCGCGTCGTTGAATAAATCCATACGATGCGGGAGAGGTGCTTCGGCAGGCTCAGCATGACCGCCTTTTTTTAATTACTTGCCATAGGACCGTTACTGCACCACTAGCTTCTGCACCGACTGGCCGCCGGCGTCGCTCACCTGCACCAGGTAGAGGCCGCTGCTCAGGCGCAGGGCAGGTGCTACTTCTACGGTGGCGCTGGTGGCGGTAGTGCGCCATACCTCGCGGCCCTGCGTGTCGAGTAGGCGCACCTGGGCGGGCGCGGCGGGGTTGTAGGCGGGCAGCGCCAGTTTCAGCACCTCGCCCGCGCGCTGCGGGTTAGGGTAGAGCGTGAGGCCCGCGGGCGTGGCGGCGGCGTTGGTAGCCAGGGTTTCGCCCACGCGGGCCGTGCCCTGCTTGGTAATGCGCACCCAGTTGAGGTTGTAGCCCCCGGTTTGGGCGTACACGCCGAAGTTGTAGGTGCCCGCATTTACAGTCACGGTTTTGGACACGGTAGTCCAGGTTTGCCAGCCGCCGGTGCCGGGCACGGTGGTGCTGCCCAGCTGGGTGCTGCCCGCGTTCAGGTCCGAGGAGATAGTGCCGCCGCTGGCGCCGCTGGCCACCCGGTACTCGATGAGGTAGCTGCCGCTGGTGGGGAAATTAACGTTGTTAAATACCAGGTAATCACCCTGGTCGATGTAGCCCATGTCCTGCCCGCCGCCCGTGTCGGTGCAGGTTTCCACCACCATGCCGCTGTTCACGTTGGCGCTCTCGGCCTGCAGCGTCACCGATGAGGCAGTGCTGCCGCTGGCTAGCTGGTACACCCGTACGTAATCTACCTGCATGGTAGCGGGCAGCTTGCTTTCGTCCACGGTTTGGCCGGGCAGGTTGCCGCCCACGGCCAGATTTAGCAGCAGAAAGAACGGATTCTGGAATTCCTCGGTGCTGCCCGTGCCATTGGTAATGTCGATGACGCAGTACTGCGCGCCGTCCACAAACCACTTGATGTAGGTAGGCGTCCACTCCACGCTGTACACGTGCCAGTCGGCGGGGTTGGCTACGGTGGTGGTTTGGCCGTACTGCGCGTGGCCGTTGCTGTCCCAGTGCGCCGTGCCGAAGATGGTATTATCGGCGTTCACATGCTCCATGATGTCGATTTCGCCGCATTTGGGCCACGGCACCGAGTTGATGTTGCTGCCCAGCATCCAGAAGCCCGGCCACAGGCCCTGGCCGAGCGGCAGCTTCATGCGCGCCTCCATGCGGCCGTACTTGAAGTCCTTGAGCCCCTGGGTTTTCATGCGGGCCGAGGTGTATTTGAAGCCGCCCACGCTTTCCTTCTTGGCCGTTATCTGGAGCACGCCGCCCACTACGGTGGCGTTGGCCCGCTGGTAGTATTCCTGCTCGCTGTTGCCCCAGCCGTTATTGTTGCCGGTCTCAAACTGCCAGCTGCTACTGATGCCGTTAGTAAACTCATCGGCCCAGACCTGCTGGTAGGTTTGGGCCTGAGTGGTGGCGGCGCCAAGCAGCGCCGCCGCTCCGAGGAGGAGCGAGGGTAAAAGATGCTTCATATGGGGGTGGGAAAAGGAAACGGAAAGCGTACTCGGCCCCGTGGCCGGCCCGCAATCGTTACCGAAATATAGCGCCGCTTGGGTTGCCCGCCACCCGCGCAGCAAATGGCCCTAGGGTGCTATCAGCGCCGTTTTTACGCTTAGGGCACATGCCGCGCTGCGTTTTAGCCCCCGGCTCGGAGACTAGCTGGCGAGGAAAGTTTGCTAAAAAACAAGCGTGCTACCCAAATCTTTTTTCGGAAACGCGGGCTGCCTAGGGGGCGTACAGCCTCCAAACCCTTTTCCACATGCAAACTCCTAGTATTGGCCAGCCCCTCCGCCGCGTGGAGGGCCGCCTGAAAGTAACCGGCCAGGCCCGCTACGCCGCCGAGCACCCGGTGGCCGGCGTGGTGCACGGCGTGCTGGTGCTCAGCACCATCGCCAGGGGCCGCATCACGCAGCTCGACATCAGCGCGGCTGCTCAGGCGCCGGGCGTGCTAGGCACTGTGTCGCACCTCAACTGCCTTAGGGTGCCCGGCTACGCCCAGGCCGAAACCGATAAGCGCGTGGAAGGCCAGCAGTTCCGGCTGTTTTTCGACGACCAGGTGCACTACAGCAACCAGCCCGTGGCCCTGGTGGTGGCCGACACCCTGGAGCACGCCCAGCAGGCCGCCCGGCTGGTGCAGGTGCAGTACGCCGCCGAGGCGGCGCACACCGACATGGCGGCCAATTTAAACCAGGTTATCAAGCCCAAGAAAAGCGAGGACTACCGCCGCGGCGAGGCGGCCCCGGCCGGCCCGGTAGCCGTCGAAATCAGCCACGAGTATCGCACGCCCGTGCAGGTGCACAACGCCATAGAAATGCACGGCGCTATTGCCGAGTGGCAAGGCAACCAGCTGACGGTGTGGAACAAGACGCAGGCGCCCACCCTGGCCCAGCAGGATTTGATGAAGCTCTTCGGCCTGCCCGCCGAGGCCGTGCGGGTGCACTCGCCCTTCGTGGGCGGCGCGTTTGGCGGCTCGTCGCGCATCTGGCCCCCGCAGATGGCGGCCATTTTGGGGGCCCAGGTGGTGGGGCGCCCGGTAAAGGTGCTCAACCGGCGCGAAGACGAGTTTAGCGGCGTGGGCTTTCGGCCGGCGTCGGTGCAGCGCGTGCGCCTAGGGGCCCAGGCCGACGGTACGCTGGTGCGCATCGAGCACGAGGCTTATGGGCTGACTTCACGTTACGAGCAGTTTACCGAGCGCCTGCTGCACCCCACCAAGTCGGGCTACCGCTGCCCCCAGGCCAAGCTCACGTATTCGCTGGTGCCCCTCGACCTGAGCACGCCCTGCTGGACGCGCGGCCCGGGCGAAACCACCGGCTCGTTCGCCATCGAATCGGCCATAGACGAGCTGTCTTACACCCTCAACATGGACCCGCTGGCCCTACGCCTGCAAAATTTTGCCGAGCGCGACCCCGCCGACGACCGCCCCTGGAGCAGCAATTACTTGCGCGAGTGCTATGCCCTAGGGGCCGAACGGTTCGGCTGGGCCCGCCGCCCCGCCGCCGTGGGTGCCCTACCGCGCACCGCGGCCGGCTGGCTGGTGGGCCAGGGCATGGCCATGGGTATTTATCACGCCAGCCGGGTGGCGGCCAGCGCCCGCGCCCATCTGCTACCCGATGGCACGCTGCTGGTGCAAAGCGCCACCGCCGACACCGGCCCCGGTACCTACACCATCATGACCCAGGTGGCGGCCGACGCCAGCGGCGTAGCGCCCGAAAACATCCGCTTCGAGTTGGGCGACTCGGCCCTGCCGCCCGCGCCCGGCCAGTTTGGCTCGCACACCGCGGCCTCCGTGGGCGCGGCCGTGCACCAGGTGTGCGCCGCCCTGCGCCAGCAGGTGCTAGAGCTAGCCGCTTCTGCGCCGGGCGCGCCCCTAGGCCCCACGCCCGCCACCGAGCTGGTAGCTGAAAACGGCCACGTGCGCGCTGCGCAGGGCGCTAACTCGCTGAGCTACGGCGAGGTGCTGCGCCGCCATAATCTGCCCGCCATCGACCTTACCCAGCAGGCGCCGGCCGTGGATGAGAAAGGCCCGTACTCGGGTTACTCCTTCAATGCCAGCTTTGTAGAAGTGCACGTGCACCCGCTCACCCGCGAGGTGCGCGTGGCCCGCGTGGTGATAGCCGTGGATGCCGGCCGGGTGCTTAATCACAAAACCGCCCGCAGCCAGGTGTACGGCTCCATTGCCTGGGGCATCGGCCTGGCCCTGATGGAGGAAGCCATAATGGACCACCGCTACGGCCGCTACACCAACCACGACCTGGCCAACTACCACGTGGCCACCAACGCCGACGTGCCCACGAATATTGACGTGCTCTTCATCGACAAGCCCGACCCGCACCTCGACCCCATCGGCGCCAAGGGCCTGGGCGAGATTGGGTTGATTGGCTTAACCGCGTCCATCGCCAACGCCGTATACCACGCCACCGGCAAGCGGATAAGGGAGCTGCCAATTACGCCGGATAAGCTGGTGTAAAGCATTGATATAAAGCAAAAAGGGCGGTCATGCTGAGCTTGCCGAAGCATTTCTACCACGTAAGCAACTCCAATTATTAGGGTTAGTTACGCGGCAGAGATGCTTCGGCAAGCTCAGCATGACCGCCCTTTTTTAGAGCACAAATCTTACCCCAGCTTCTCCTTAAACAGTCCTAGGGTGCGTTCCCAAGCCAGCTTGGCGGCGGCAGCGTTGTAGCGGGCCGGCGAAGTGTCGTTGTTAAAGGCGTGGTTAACGCCTTCGTACATAAACAATTGATAGGGAATGTGGGCGGCCTTGAGTGCCGCCTCGTAGGCTGGGATGCCCGCGTCGATGCGCTCGTCGAGGCCGGCGTAGTGCAGCATGAGCGCGGCTTTGATACCCGGCACATCCGCGGCCGGGGGCTGCTGGCCGTAGTAGGCCACGGCGGCATTGAGCTTGGGGTCGTGGGTGGCGAGCTGGTTGGCTAGGCCCCCGCCCCAGCAAAAGCCCACGCAGCCAGTGCGGCCGTTGCTCTCGGGCCGGGCGCGCAGATACCCTAGGGCCGCTAAGTAGTTGTGCAAATTTTTTTGCGGGTCGAGCTGGCCGATGAGGGTGCGGCCCTGGTCCTCATCGGTGGGGGTGCCGCCCGCCACGCTCAGCGCATCTACCCCTAGGGCCAGGTAGCCGGCCTGGGCCACCCGCCGCGTCACATCCTTGATGTGCGGCGTGAGCCCCCGGTTTTCGTGGATGACGACCACGGCACCGCGCTTTTTTTTGCCCTTGGGGTGCACCAGGTAGCCGCTCACGGGGGCGCCGTCGCCGGGCCAGGTCACGGTTTCCTCGGTCAGGTCGTCGGCCAAAGCTATGACGGTGGTGGCGTGGGCGTAGCCGGGCTCCAGCACGGCCAACGCACTAGTAGCCAGCGCCGCGCTGCCCGCCAGCTTCAGCAGCCGCTCCAGAAACTCGGCGCGCGCTAGCGGGCGGTGGGTGTACTCGTCGAAGAGATTGAGGATGCGCTGGTCCATGATTGGGGGCAGGGTATATGAAGGCAATTAAACGTGCTGTGCAGCAGTAAGCAGGCCGCTGGCTACTTCCACCAGGAGGCTTGCGCCTCGCGCTGCCGGGCTTTTGCAGCGGCATCGCCGTTGCCGCTGCCGAGCGCAGCATAGCTTTGCCACCCGTGCGCGTAGTATTTAGGATTTGGGCTGAACTCGCCCGCGCCGCTATCAAAGTCGCCGGAGTTGGGGAGGCGAAAGTCACCCCAGTTGCAGCGCCGGGCTTTCTCGGTAGCGTAGCTTGTCCAAGTGCCTACAAACTGGTTGTTGCAGTAGCCATTGCCAGTGCCATAGATATCGTCATATTGCAAGCGGCCACGCTTATCAACATACCAGTAGGTTTGAGCTACTCCCCTGAATACACCAGTCTTTGTTTTGGCTGCATCTTCTCGCAACTCGTAGTCAGCCAGTAACATACCTTCCTGCCGGGCCGGCGGTAGTGTTTCATCCATGCGCGCAGCTAGCCGCCGAATCTCCCGCACCTGTTTCAGCACCAACACCCCCGAAAAGCGGCTTAGGTAGCCGTTTACTTTAGTCAGGCCTGTCAGGTGGTAGCGGGCGGCATCGGCCGTATCGCGCCGGGCACTCACTATTTTTACTTGCAGCCGCTGGCAGTTTGGGCCGATAAGCCCCACCACATCCCCGTTGTCGGGCTGCGTCCACAGCGAGCTAAAATTATATTGCACGTGCTGGCTAAGTTTTTCGGCAGGTTTAAAATCGGTCTTTGCCAGTTGCGTACGCCGAAAGGCCACGCTCTCTGCCGGAGGGGTAGGCGTTGGCCGAACTGCCATCAGCAGGCACATCATTGTTCTTAGTCACTGATGTTACGCAGTGAATAAAGCGAGTTGCTGGTACATGGCCTTTAAGCCGACCGCATAAAGTTGTGCTTTGAGGCGAAAATGCCCCATTCCAT
>JBPBPH010000099.1:0-44283 GCA_050954355.1 Janthinobacterium lividum | reverse complement strand
CTAAACCCGGCCGATATTGCCTCGCTGACGGTGCTCAAGGATGCTTCCTCCACGTCGATTTATGGCTCACGCGGGGCCAATGGCGTGATTATCATTACGACCCGGCGGGGCAAGCCGGGCAAGCCCACTATCGGCCTGAATGCCTATGCAGGCGTGCAAAACACCGTTAGCCGCTGGAAGCTGACTAACGCTGCCCAGTGGGCCGCCATTGAAACCCAGGCCTACAACAACGCGGGCCTGCCCTTGCCTGGCTCGGTGGCCAACCCCGGCAACTACGCCGATACCGACTGGCAAAGCGAGATTTTGCGCACCGGCGTGGTGCAGGACTACAACCTGAACCTAGCCGGCGGCTCGTCGGGCGATAAGTACACTACCAACTTTTTGGTGTCGGGCGATGTATTCAGCCAGAAGGGCGCGCTCATCGGCACCGATTTTACGCGCTACACGCTACGTCTCAACTCGGGCCTAACGTATGGTAAGTTCAAGATAAATGAGTCGGTGCAGCTGGCCCACGCCTTCACGACGCTGGCCAACGGCCAGCCGTTTCAGGATGCTATTCGCCTGCTGCCCACCATTCCGGTTTATAACCCAAATGAGTCGCCCTATACGGCAGGCTACGGCTACGGCTCGCCGGCGGCTAACACCTTCGGCACTAACCCAGTAGGCTCGCAGACGATTGAGACTCGCACGCAGTACAACAACCGCCTGCAGGGCAGCGTGAATGCTGAGTACGCCTTCTTCGACTTCTTAAGCTATCGGCTGAACCTAGGGGTAGAATCGCTGGACTATACCGACCGCGACGCCCGGCGCTTTGGCCGTATCTCGCAGAATGCGCCCACCGACCCGTCGTTCCTGACCGAAAACCGGGGCGACAACACGTTTCTGCTGGCCGAAAACATCCTGAATTTCAATAAGCACTTTGGCGATAACGGCGTAAACTTCTTGGTGGGCTACTCCGAGCAGCGCGGCCGCAACACCAATGCCTTCGCCACGGCCCGCAGCTTCGTGGATAACTCGCCGGGCGCCCAAAATGGCTACGTGCTGAGCGCGGGCACCGGCACCACCAGCGTAGGGGGTAACATATTCGAGTTTTCCAAGCGCTCGTACTTCACGCAACTGGTGTACGACTACAAAAACCGCTACCTAGTAACGGGCAGCTTCCGGCGCGATGGCTCGTCGCGCTTCGCCCCCGAAAACCGCTACGGCAACTTCGGCGCGGCTTCCCTAGGGTGGCGCATCAGTGAGGAAGACTTCTTCAAAAGCGCCGTGCCCGCCGTCAGCAATCTGAAGCTGCGGGCCAGTTACGGTGTGAATGGCAATGATAACCTGGGTGAGTATGCCTACCAAGGTGTTATCAACCAGAACGTTAACTACCCATTTAACGGTCAGGATGTTACCAACGGCCAGATTCAGACGGCGCTGCCCAGCACGGGCATCAAGTGGGAATCGCGCTATACCACCGACTTCGGTGCCGATATAGGCTTCCTCAACGACCGCCTCACCTTCTCGGCCGATTATTACTACTCGACCACCAAAGATGCCCTCGTAAACCCCACGCTGGCCGCCTACTTGGGCAACTCGGGTGGTAACCCGTTCACCAACATCGGCAGCCTGCGCAATAAGGGCCTAGAGTTTCAGGCCACGTACCAGGAGAGTAAGGGCGACTTTACTTACGGTTTCTCGGCCAACCTCTCGACGGTAAAAAACGAGGTATTGCAACTGGCCCAGGAAGGCCAGGTTATCGGTAGCGGGGCCACCCAAACGGCGGTGGGGCATCCGGTGGGCGCCTTCTTCCTCATCCCGTTTGATGGTGTATTCCAGACGCAGGCCGAGGTAGACAACTACAAGAGCGCCGATGGCAAGGTGATTGAGCCCTTCGCCAAGCCCGGCGATGCGCGCTACCGCGACACCAACGGCGATGGTCAAATCAACGACAGCGACCGGGTTTATTATGACACGGATATTCCGAAATTCCAGTACGGCTTCAGCGCGAACGCAGCCTATAAGAACTTCGACCTCTCGTTCCTGATTCAAGGCTCCTACGGCAACCAAGTGTTTAACGTGGCCCGCTCTACCATGGACCGCACCGACGACCCTAGTAACTTCCGGGCTGATTTCTCACCCTGGACGCCCACCAACCCCTCGACCACTACGCCGCGCGCCCTGCAAGCCGGCGGCGCTACCAGCGACTTGCAAGCCGCCGCGGGCTCTAACTCGCGAGGCAGCGCCCGCTTCCTGGAGGATGGCTCCTATGCTCGCCTCAAGAACGTGACCCTAGGGTTCACCATTCCTAAGTCGATAGTGAGTCGCATGAAGGGTTTTAGCAGCCTGCGCATCTACGTAACGGGCCAGAACCTGATTACGGCCACCAAATACAGCGGCCCGGACCCCGAGTTCGTGAACGGCAACTTTTTCCAGCGGGGAGTTGATTACAGCGCCTTCCCCAACCTGCGCACCTACACCGGGGGCATTCAGGTAGGCTTCTAAAGCCAGCGCTAACTCATTCAACCTAACGTGCTTATAGCCATGAACTTTTATAAATCAACCACTGCGGCCCTGCTGGCGGGCCTGCTGCTTACGACGAGCTGCCAAAAGGACTTGCTGGATAAGGTGAATCCCAACCAGCCCACCGTAGGCAACTTCTGGCAAACCTCCGCCGATGCCCAAGCGGGCGTGACGGCGGCCTACTCGGCCCTGCAATTTCCGGGCACTTACGCCCGCTGGATACACTTTGCCAACGACATTCGCTCGGATGAGGGCTACAGCCTAAGCCCCTGGACGGACCTGGCCAACTTCACCCGGTTTGTGCAGTTCGACTACGACCTGGAGCCGACCCGCGTGATTTGGGAAGACCACTACCGCGGCGTGTACCGCTGCAACCAAGTACTAGCTTATGTACCGGCCATCAAGATGGACGCCACCTTGCAAAAGACCTTGCTGGCGGAGGCGCATTTCTTACGGGGCATCTACTATTTCAACCTAGTGACGCACTTCGGCAACGTGCCGCTGATTCTGGACCCCTCAACTGTAACGAGTACGGCCTCGCAGGGAACCGTAGACCAAGGCATGACTCAGGTGATAGCCGATTTGCAGGCGGCCATTACCGATTTGCCCGTAAATAACGACGTGGGCCACGCCACCAAAGGCTCGGCGGAAGGCTTGTTGGGCCGCGTGTATATGCAGCAGCATAAGTGGACTGAGGCGTCGGCTTTGTTCAAGACCATTATCGATTCCAAGAAGTACTCGCTGGTAAGCAACTACCTCGACAACTTCACGGTTGCCAACGAGAACAACAGCGAGTCGGTATTTGAGGTGCAGTTCTCGAGCGTAAACCAGGGCGGCGGGCAGGACGTGGCCGGCGCGAGCGAAGGCTTCGAGCGGGCCCAGTTTTTTGGCCCTCCCGGCATTGGCTGGACCGACGGCCGCGCCCGGCCGTGGCTGCTGGATGAATTTAAAGACTCAACAGTAAGCTTAGCTCCTGGTAGCAAAACGATGCATCGTTTTGATGAACGCCGCGACATCACCGTGTTTCATTCACCTATGCTACTGTTTGGCCAGACCTACGCCACCCGCGGCGTGCCCACGACAGACACCTTCTGGCACAAGTACGAGGACGACCGCACGCAGAATTTTGAAAATTACTTCTCGGGCATCAACTTCCGCCTCATCCGCTACGCTGATATCTTGCTGATGCAGGCCGAAGCATTAAACGAATTAAACCAGACTGCTGCGGCTGTCCCGCTCATCAATCAGGTGCGCACTCGTACCTCGGTAGATATTCCTCCGCTGACTGCTACGTTCACTCAAGCCGGAATGCGCACCCAGATTATGCATGAGCGCGTGTGCGAAATGGCCGGCGAAGGTACCCGCTGGCTCGACCTTAAGCGTTGGGGCATGCTGAGCACCCAGGCGGGCGTCGATGCGCTGAAGGTTCCAAGCCACGACCCTGACTTTATCAACTACGTGATTGGCAAGTCGGAATACCTACCCATCACGCGCACCGACCTCACCGCCGACCCCAAGCTGAAGCAGAATCCTGGCTACTAGCATCGGCCCGGCCCTAGGCCGGAGTGCACCTGCAGCAGGCCGCCGGACCCCCTGGATTCCGGCGGCCTTGCTATTACTAACCAGGCGTTTGCCTCTCAATAGAAGCGCATGCTATCACCTACATTTAGGGTAGGCTACTGGCTAGGCTGGGGCATTTTGCTAGGTGGTGCGCCGCGGCTAGCAACTGCCCAGCGAGCCACCGCAGCCCGATTGCCTGCGCATACCGCAGCTACTTACACCAACCCCGTGTGGAACGCTGACTTTGCTGACCCCACCATCATCCGGGCCCGCGACGGGTATTATTACGCCTACGGTACCGAAACGCGGCGGGCGGGGGCGGTACTCAATATCCAGGTGGCGCGCTCCGCGGACCTAGTGCACTGGACGCACCTAGGGGATGCGCTGCCCGTGAAGCCTGCCTGGGCCCATACCACCGACTCGTTCTGGGCACCACACGTGAGCGAGGTGAATGGGAAGTATTACATGTACTTCTCGGCCAAGCCCGACAACGCCGTTGCTACCACCGACCCTAACGTGGGTTTGTGCCTGGCTACTGCTACCGCCAGCTCGCCCGCCGGGCCATTTACGCCCACTGCCGAGCCTTTGCAGTGCGGTGCGAGCTTCATCAACATCGACCCCATGCAATATGACGACCCCGCTACCGGGAAGAAGCTGCTCTATTGGGGCTCAGGCTTTGGGCCGCTGAAGGTACGCGAGCTGGCTGCCGACCGGCTGCATTTCGCTGCTGGCAGCCAAGTAATAGAATTGATTTTTCCGGATAATACAGATAATCCCAACAACTACCAGCGGTTAGTCGAGGGCAGTTGGCTGGTACTGCGCCAGGGTTGGTACTACCTTTTTTACTCGGGCGATAATTGCTGCGGCGACAAGGCCCACTATGCTGTGCAGGTGGCCCGCTCGCACTCGGCCACCGGGCCGTTTGAAACGCTGGGCCACGCCAAGGGACAGCCCAGTAGCGCCATCTTGGTGCGCAACGAACGGTGGCTGGCGCCCGGCCACAACTCAGTGGTAACCGATGCAGTTGGCCATGACTGGCTGGCTTACCACGCGATTAGCATCCAGCGCAAAACCTTCGCGGCGGTAAACACCGAGCAGGCAGATTCGCGCCGAGTGCTGCTGCTCGACCGCCTGGACTACGGCCCCGACGGCTGGCCGCGCGTGGTGTCCAACCACGGCACTCCCTCCGAAGAGGCAATACCTGCCCCGATAGTCAGTGAAAAACGAACTTCCAAATAACTATTATTTCCCACCCATTTTTTCCATGAGAAACATTTTTACTCCGCTATTAGCCGCTGGGCTAGCCCTTTTTGCTACTGCCAGCTACGCTACCACTTTTTACCAAAGTGCACCCAGCAATAACTCGGCGTTTCAAACCCTAATCAATCAGGCCCAAGCAGGCGACATTATTATCCTGCGCGCGGGCAGCCATTACGTGAATGAGCCTATTCGCCTGCCGCTGGGTAAGGACGGCATTACCATTCGGGGCGAGCAGGGTGCCGTAGTGCGCAAGGCGCCGAACGCGTATAATGCCGCGGCTTTTGAGATTACGGGCAACAACAACACCATCGACCTAATTGAGCTAGATGGCGGCAACCTGCCCGAGGCGGGTATTCTTATCTACGGGCAGCACAACACCGTGTCGAACAGCCAGGTGCACAACTGCGGCAGCGCGGCAGCCCTAGGCGCGGGCATTTTGCTGCACAACAGTGGCAACCCGGTGTGTGCTTTCAATACCGTGATTGGTTGCAAGGTGTACTACAACTATATGGTAGGCATCTCGCAAAGCGGCCACTCCGACGGCACCATCCGCGACAACCAGATTTATGAGAACGGGGCGGAAGGCCTCACGGTGGATACTAACAGCCACAACGGCTATGTGTACAACAATTATATCCACCTCAACAACACTGACAACCGCGGGGTGGGCGGCGTTGGCACGGATGCCTCGAACGGCACACGCTTCGACAGCAACACCATTGACTATACGCACTACAAGAGCGGGCTCACCTTCCAAAACAACGTTGGCGGCTGCGATGGCGTGATTGTGAGCAACAACCACATCAACAACAACGATGGCTACGGCATCCTCGAGCGCTTCGTGCAGTATGCTGATACGCACATGAGCTTTACCAATAATGAGTTGCTAAACAACAAGCTGGGCGGGCAGGCCATCATGTACTCCGACCGAACGGTACTAGGCTTGGCCCCGGCCACGTTGGCCCGCGAGCTGAGTTTATACCCTAACCCTACGGCCGGCGCCGTGCAGTTCGACCTAGGCTCTACCCTTACCGAAGCTAGCTTAGCTATCCGGGATAACCTGGGCCGGCTGGTGCAACAGCATACCTTGCGTGGTAGTGGGCCGCAAACCTTGCCTGGTATGCAGGAGCTAACCAACGGCAGCTACTTAGTCACCATTGCCACCACCGGAGGAGCAATAGTAGTTACGCGCAAACTAGTAGTGGCTCACTGACAGGCTATTACTCTTGTTTATTAGATAGTTACGTACTTCTTTATTTCCCACCCTTACGTTCTTTTTATGAGAAATTTCTTCTCTAGCTCATTACTGGCCAGCTTAGTTTTTGCGTCGTTAAACGGGCATGCAACTACTTTCTACCAAAGCGCGCCTAGCAATAACTCGGCGTTCCAGACCCTGGTAAATCAGGCTCAATCGGGCGATATTATTATTCTGCGGGCGGGCAGCCATTACGTCACCACGCCTATTCGGCTCGCGGCGGGTAAAAACGGTGTTACTATCCGGGGCGAGCAAGGTGCTGTGGTGCGCAAGGTAGCAAATAGCTATAACGCGTCCGCCTTCGAGATTACGGGCAATTACAATACCATCGACCTAATTGAGCTAGATGGCGGCAACCTACCCGAGGCAGGCATCATTATCTACGGGCAGCACAACACCGTATCGAACAGCCAGGTGCACAACTGCGGCAGCTCGGCGGCGGTGGGGGCTGGCATTCTACTCGATGGGGGTCACACCGCGTGCGCCCTCAACACCGTGATTGGCTGCAAGGTGTACTACAACTACATGGTAGGCATCTCGCAGAGCCACCACACGGACGGCACCATCCGCGACAACCAGATTTATGAGAACGGGGCGGAAGGCCTCACGGTAGACATTGCCAGCCACAACGGCTACGTGTACAACAATTACATCCACCTCAACAACACCGACAACCGCGGGGTGGGCGGCGTTGGCACGGATGCTACCAACGGTACGCGCTTCGACAGCAACACCATTGACTATACGCACTACAAGAGCGGGCTCACCTTCCAAAACAACATCGGCGGCTGCGATGGCGTGATTGTGAGCAACAACCACATCAACAACAACGATGGCTACGGCATCCTCGAGCGCTTTACGCAGTATCGGGACACTAATATGAGCTTCACTAATAATGAGTTGAAGGGTAATAAACAAGGCACCCAAACTATCCTTTACTCGGGCGCGCGGGTAGCCTTGGCGACTACTGCCGCTGCACCAGCCGCTGCTAGCTTGATGGTCTACCCCAATCCTACCACCGGCCCGGTGCAGCTCGATTTAGGTGCGCAGCCCACCGAGGCTAATGTGGTAATTCGCGACAACCTAGGCCGGTTAGTGCAGCAGCAGCTACTGCGCGGCGTTGGCTTGCAGACTTTGCCGAGCGCCGCCCTAGGCAATGGCGCCTACTTGGTTACCATTACTACTGCTACGGCCGTGACTACCCAGAAACTACTGGTAACGCAATAGAAACTAGTGCGATGAGGCACGCAAGCAGCCTGCTGCAGCACTACTCGCCGACACTTGTGCCAAGAAATTTCCTATTTAGTAAAGCTGACTTAAAGCTTATAGCCCAGGGGATACTGGCAAACTAAGCTTTCCCTACTAAACTCCACTACCTGGTACTGATGCGTAATCTGGTTTTCCTGTTGCTCTTGGGCGTGGGCTTAGGCGCCTGCCAAAAAGACACGGCTACTACCCCCACCCCCACGCCTACCCCCACTCCCCCGGTAACGTCCACTACGACGTTCTTAAACCCGCTGCTGGCCAGCGGCCCCGACCCGTGGGTGTACCAGAAAGATGGCTACTATTATTTCTTGAGCACTACGGGCGGCGACGTGCGCATTCGCAAAACCGCCAAGATGAGCGAGCTAGCTAGCGGGCCCATCGTGATAGCTTGGCAGCCTACCAACGCCGCCAATTCGCATGATGTGTGGGCGCCCGAGTTGCACTTCCTGGACGGCAAGTGGTACATCTACTTCACGGCGGGGCCCGGCAACTGCTGCGGCGGCCAGCGCCTGTGGGTGCTCGAAAACGCCAGCCCCGACCCCACCCAGGGTACCTGGACGGAGAAGGGCCGCCTTTACACCCAGGCCGACGACTACTGGGCCATCGACGGTACCGTGTTTGAGCAGGGCGGCAAGCGCTACTTGCTGTGGAGCGGCCAGCGGGCCAACGACAACACCCAGCGCATTTACATTGCCCAGATGAGCAACCCTTGGACCTTGACCGGGCTGCGAGTGGAGCTGAGCAGCCCACAGTATGACTGGGAGAAGTATGGCGCAGTGCCCATCAATGAAGGACCCGAAATTATTCAGCACGACGGTAGCACATTCCTGATATACTCAGCCAGTCACTGCGGCACCGATTTTTACGGCCTGGGCCAATTACGTATGAGCAGCACCGCCGACCCCCTGGTAGCCAGCAGCTGGACCAAATCGGCCACGCCCGTTTTTGTGCAAAGCCTCGGCGCCTACGGGCCGGGCCACAACGGCTTTTTCAAGTCGAAGGATGGCAGCGAGGATTGGCTGATTTACCACGCCAACAGCCAGCCCGGCCAGGGCTGCGGCGACTTGCGCAACCCGCGCATGCAGAAGTTCACCTGGAACGCCGACGGCTCGCCCAACTTCGGCACGCCGGTGCCTATCAATACGCCCCTGCCCAAGCCAGCCGGCGAGTAGGTGCGGCCTTTACTAACTTCTACCCCCTAGCCGTTTTTTGCCATGCGCACCCTCTTTTGGCGCCTGGGCCTGGCGGGCCTACTGCTAGCCGGCCCCGCCCGCGCCCAGCAGGCGCTCGACCTGAGCCGGCCCACGTACTATCCCCGCGTCATTCGCCTGGGCCAGGGCACCGGCGCGGGCCGGCTGCTGGCCAGCTTCGACGCGGGCCGGGCCGGTGCCATTTACGAAAGCCCCGACAACGGCAAAACCTGGCAGCACCTCACCGACGTGGTGGACGCCACGCCGCCGCGCATGTGCTGCAGCGGGCTCTATGAGGTGCCGCAGGCCCTAGGGGCCACCCCGGCCGGCACCTTGCTTTGGGGCACCTCGGTGGGCACCGACCAGGGCGGGCGCGGGCCGTGCAGTATCCGGCTGCACCGCAGCCTAGATGGGGGCCGCACCTGGGCCTACTTCAGCACGCCGGTCAGCGGCTTCATTGGCCTTTGGGAGCCCGAGTTTATGCTCGACGCGCAGGGCCGGCTGGTGGTGTACTATTCCAGCGAAGAGCACAAGGCCGAAGGTTACAATCAACTGCTGGCCCACAAGGTATCGGCCGACGGCGGGCTGACCTGGGGGGCGGAAGTGATTGACGTGGGCAAGACCGACGGCCACCAGCGCCCCGGCATGGCCATTGTGCGCCGCCTGCCCGGCGGCAGCTACGTAATGAGCTACGAAATTTGCGGGCTGGGCTGCGATGCTTACCTGCGCACCTCGCCCGACGGCGTAAGCTGGGGCAACCCCGCCGACCCCGGCCAGCGCATCGAGTCGACGGCCGGGCACCACTTTGCCCACGCGCCCACCGTGGCTTGGGCCCCGCAGGCCGGCAACCCCCAGGGCCAGCTGCTAGCCATTGGGCAGCTGCTGCTCGGCAACGCCGATAACGCCGTGGCCCCCGCCAATGGCCAGGTATATATGGTGAACACCCAAAGTGGCCAGGGCCCCTGGACCGAGGTGCCCGCCCCCGTGCCCGTGCCCGAAGCCAAAGACAACCCCTGCCCCAACTATAGCTCGCAGCTGCTGCCCGGCGCCGACGGCCTCACGGTGCTCGAGGTAGCGCTTAAGTTTGAAGGCACCACCTGCCACGCCTACTACCAAACCGCGCCCCTACCCTCGGCCACTACTGCTAAGCCTAGGCCCACGCCGCGCCGCAAAGGCCGCTAGCTCCGCCCCGCGCTTACCGGCTGCGCAGGCCCTAGGCCCCCAACGGCTGGTTTAGCCGGGTGCGGCAACTAGCTGTTTTTTATTTGCTCCTTTTTCGTTCATTATGAAGCTTCGCTCCTTTGGGGTGCTGCTGGCCGGTAGCCTGCTCGCCGCCGGCCCGGTTGCTGCCCAGCAGGCTACTGGCCGGGCCCATGCGGCCACCAGCACCCCGGCCAAGCCCATGGCCCTAGCCCCCACCGCCATTGCCAACCCCGTGCTGGCCGGCGACTACCCCGACCCGTCGGTAACCAAGGTGGGCAATACGTACTGGGCCACGGCCACTTCCTCTAACTGGGGCCCTACGTTTCCACTGCTCAAATCCAGCGACTTGCAGCACTGGAGCCTGGTGGGGCACGTGTTTCCGGGCGAGCGGCCGGCCTGGGCCGACTACTACTTCTGGGCGCCGGAAATTAACCACGACGCCAACGGCAAGACCTACGTCTTTTACACCGCCCACCAGCGCGGCGGCAACCTGGCCGTGGGCGTGGCCAGCGCCGACCGGCCCGAGGGGCCCTACCACGACCACGGCCCCCTAGTGGGCCAGCCCGACGGCAGCATCGACGGCTTTCCGATGCACGACGAAAACGACCAGCCTTACCTCATCTGGAAGGAAGACGGCAACAGCCAGAACAAGCCCACGCCCATTTGGGCGCAGCGCCTGAGCGCCGACCGCACCCAGCTGGTGGGCGAAAAAACGGAACTGTTCCGCAATACCGCCGCTTGGGAAGGCAACCTCGTGGAAGGCCCCAGCGTGGTGCGCCACGGCGGCTACTTCTATATGTTTTACGCCGCCAATGGCTGCTGCGGCGCGGGCTGTACCTACGCTACCGGCGTGGCCAGGGCCAAGCAATTGCTCGGACCTTGGGAGAAGTACGACCGCAACCCCATCCTCACCAAAAACGACACCTGGACCTGCCCCGGCCACGGCACCCCCATCGAGCGCGCCGGCCACTGGTATTTGCTGCACCACGCCTACCAAACCGGCAGCTTCCAAAACGTGGGCCGCCAGGGTGTGCTGAGCGAGTTTACTTGGACACCCAGCGGCTGGCCCGCCTTTTTGAGCGGCCACAGCACGCCCGCCGCCCCCGCGCCGGTGCCCGCCGTAGTGGCCGACGAATTTGCCGGCGCTACCCTGGGCACCAGCTGGGAGTGGCCGGTAGAAGACAAGCCCCAGTTTGCCCTGCAAAATGGCCAGCTGCACCTCACGGCCCAGCCTGCCAAGGGCGGAGCCGAGCTGGGCCGCCCCACGCTGGCCGCCAACTACACCGCCACCACTACCCTGCTCGACCCCGCCAGTTTGCCCGTCGGCACCGTGGCCGGCCTAGGGGCCCTCGGCGACCCTAGCAACTCGCTGCGCCTGGTGGCCGGCGCGGGCAAGCTGCAGGTGCTAGAGCGCCGCGACGGCAAAACCCGCACCCTGGCCGAAACCACCCTGCCTACTGCTACTGCGCTGCACCTGCGCGTGCAGGACCAGGGCGGCAGCCACTACCGCTTCGCCTACAGCCCCGACGGCCGCACCTGGACCGAGCTGCTGCCCGCTGGCCAAACCGCCGATGGCCAGTTCCTGCCGCCCTGGGACCGGGGCGTGCGCGTGGGCGTGGTGGCCCTAGGGCCCGCCACGGGCTCAGCGGTGTTCGAGCGGTTTGAGGTAGTAAATAAGTAGAATATAGAGCAGCCGCCAAACCCGTTTGGCGTGGTCTCTACTAGCCTAACGACCGTTAGCAGCTCGCTGCTAGCGCCATAAAAAGGCCTTGCTATGGTTGTAGCAAGGCCTTTTTGTGTGCGCAACGTCCTAGGGCTTATTTAGTGAGCTTGTCGCTCAGCAGCTTCATAAAATAGCCGCCCACCACCGAGCGGGCCTGGAAGCCCTGCTGCTTGGCATCGGTGGTTTCGTGCCAGTCGGTGAGGGGCACGCGGCTGGGCGTGTCGTTGGCAAACTGCCAGACGGGCGCCACCAGGGCTTCAAAATCAGCTTGGCTGGTGGTTAGCGTGGCCGTCCAAAGTATCCAGTCTGACTTGGTGTAGGTCTTGCGGCTGTCAAGCGGCAAGCCATACTTCTGCTGGTGCCGGAGGTAGAAGGCCATTTCCTGCTGCGCCACTTCGGGCGGAAACACGTTCAGGCCCAGCACCTTGTCCCACACTAGGTTGTACTTCTGGCTCCACGAGCCGGCGGGCTTGTCGAAGGTCAGGGCGTAGTGGTCGCCGTCCTGGGCCATTTGCATCCACTTTTTGGCCAGGTCGCGAGCCAGGGTTTGGTACTCGTCGGCGGTTTTGGGGTCGCCAAGCTGGCGAGCCAGCTGGCCGTAGCAGGCAATGCCCATAATGGCCTTCACCGACAAGTTGGTATTGCGAGCCAGGTGGCCGGCAAAGTCGTCGGTGCTAAGCTGGTTGGCCGGGTCAAAGCCATCGCGCTTCAAAAAGCCCACCCACTTGGTGAGCGTGGGCCAGTGCGCGCGGGCAAAATCGGGCTTACCGTCCATCTTCACTGCGGCGGCCGTGAGAATGAGCATGTTGCCCGCTTCCTCCACCGGCATGTCCTCGCCGTAGGTTTGGCCGTTGGCCCTAGGGTAAGTGCCCACGTCGTGGGCCGGGAAGTCCTTTTTCCAACGCCCCGACTCCGAGTAGTCGAAGATGAAGCGCAGCATGCCCTTGGCCAGCTCATTGTTATAGAGCAAAAATAATGGCTCCGAGGGGTAGGTCACGTCCACGGTGCCGATGGAGCCGTTCGAGAAGTTTTCCTTGGAGAAGAAGAACAGCTCGCCCTTGGGCCCAGCCACGATGCTATGCGCCGCAATAGCCTGGCGATAAGCCAGTTGGCACAAGTCGGCGTACTTCGCGCCGCCGGCCGCCTGAGCATCGGCATGGAGCTTTTGGTCGAAGGCGGTGGCTTTTTGACGCAGGCGGGCATAGTCGGCTTCGGCGGCCCCTAGGGCCTTATCCATGGTCATGGCCGGGTCGCGGCGCCACCAGGGCCGCAGGTTCTGGCCGAAGTATTGCGCGGCGTATTGCTCATCGTAGCCCAGCAGTAGGTGCCGCTCGGCGGGGGCGGCGGCCACCTGGCCCAGGTCGAGCACGGCGACCTGGGCCACGCGCTGGGCCGGGCCGGTAGTGGGCGCGCCAGGGGCTAGGGTACCGGTTTTGGCAAAGGCCGTTTTCAGCGCCTGCGGGTTGCCGGTGGCCAGGGTAGCCGCGCCGGGCGCCGCCAGGTAGGCGTAGCCCCAGTCGATGCGCACGTTGTCGCCGGCCTTGGCCAGCACCGGCTGGGCGGTGGTGCCCAGTGCCTGCCAGCGCAGGCCGCCGGCCTGACCCGGCCGGGTAGCCACGGGCTGGTAGGGCGTGTTGCTAGCCAGCGTGCCTGCCTCGCTGACATACACCTGGGTGGCGTGGGGCTGGCCGTCGGTGGCCGTGGCGGTGCAGGTGACGTAGCTAACCGGGCGGGCCACGGTCTCCAACTCGTCGAGCAGCAGCGGCGATAAGAAGTTGACTTTCAGCGTAACTGCGCCGGCCGCGAAGGTGTAAGTCGTTTGGGTGGCGGTAACGGTAACACCCGTTTGGCGGGCTAGGGCCAGGGGCGCAGGGGCGGGCAGCGTTTCGTAGAGGCCCGCGTCGAGGTACTCGCCGCCCTGGGGGCTGGTGGCGTGCAGAGCCAGCACGTTGTCGCCGGCGTGCAGCGCCTGCCGGGCGGCGGCCGGAATAGTGAAGAAGTCGTACTTGCTATTGAAGCCCGTTTGGCGGGTCAGTAGCACGCCGTTGAGGTAGGCCTCTACGTCGTCGTCGTGCTCCATTAGCAGGCGCAGTTCGCCAGTGGTTTGGGGGTCGGCCACGCGCACCGTGCGCCGCACCCAAATGTCACCTTCGGTCCAGGTGGTGCCGTGCTCGCTCTGGTTGTCGGTGAAGGGCGCCGGGCCTTCGGGCCAGCTGCTGGCCGCGGCAAAGCCCGCCTTCTCCCAGCCGGCCGCCGGCTGCTTAAAGGTGTAGCGCGCCCGGTAGGGCTGCTCGCGCACCGTGGGCACCACGGCTCGGTACTGCGGCCCAGCCTGGCCCATAAACTGGTAGGCCCGCCCATCTACGCGCACCACGCCCTCCAGGCTCTGCGGCTCGCCGGTCCAGTGCCGGGTGGGGGCGCCGGCCAGCTCGTCCTGAAAGCTCCATACGCTGAGGTACGGCGTATGGGTAATGAGCGGGTGGGCCGGCGGGCGCAACGGCGGGGCCGATTGGGCAAGGGCCGATACGGCGGGCAAGCCGACCAGCAGCAGGGCATAACGGGTTTTTGGCATCGGGGGAGGGAGTGGGAAAAGGTAGTAGCGTACCGAACGGCTCTAGGTAGCCAAGGCCACCACACTGCGCTATTTACAAAGTAGTTAAACGATTTAGCAATAGGCGCTTTCTAAAATAAGCAGGGGCCCGCTGACTATGCTGGCAACAGCGCCCGCTGACCTGATGAAACGGACTATTTGGCTGCAGCCCGGCACCCAAAAACGGAAGTTTGCCTGCTACAACAGGGAAGTGCTGGGCGCGATAACTATCGCGGAGCAAACCGCCAGCTCCGCTGCAATTAGCGCAGGCAGCCCTAGGGGCACGAACATTTTGCGAGCTAAGCGACGGCACCCAATCCCTTCTTTTGTTTTGTACAAGGGTGCGCCCCCTAGGGCGGCGGTGAGCAATGGCGGCCAGCCGGGCTGCCTGCCAGCAGCCGGTAAGAGGGGTGGGACATGAAAGAAGGACGAAAACCGAAAGACGCGCTCGCTACCGCCCGGTTGCTCGCGGGCAGGACTGGCTAAGAGCCAGCGCCGCAAGGTACTGAAACTCCCTCAACCCGCGCAAACGTTTGCACACATTAAATTTTCATTTTGCAAATGCGTATGTACGCTTATTCTGTGCAACCTTTGCGCTGGCCGTTGCATGATTATTTGCGGTAAGCTGAGCTTTTTTCTCAGCGGCGGGCTACTTTTCCTTTTCCCTCCGTGGCTAAAAAACGCGCTTCCATTACGGACCTGGCCCGGCAGCTTGCTATTTCCGTTTCTACCGTATCGCGCGCCCTCAGCGGGCACCCCGCCATCAGCGACGCCACCGCCAAGCGGGTAACCACCCTGGCCAAGGAGCTGGGCTACCAGCCCAATAGCCTGGCCTCGGGCCTGCGCAAGGGCCGCAGCAACATGCTGGGCGTGGTAGTGCCGCACATCGACGGCAACTTCTTTTCGCAGGTGGTGAAGGGTATTGAGGCCGCCGCCAGCAAGGCCGGCTACCACGTGCTCATTTGCCAGAGCAACGAAGACCAGGGGCACGAGCGCGCCAACCTCGAAACGCTGATGAACGCCCAGGTAGAGGGTATTCTGGTGTCGCTTTCGCGCACCACCCGCGATTTCAAGCATTTCGAGAAGGTGCGCAAGCGCGACATTCCACTGGTGTTTTTCGACCGCATTCTGGAGGGCTTCGACGTGAACGCGGTGGTGCTCGACGACCGGGCCGGCGGCTACCGCGCCACCAAGCACCTACTCGAGCAGGGCTACCGGCGCATTGCGCACTTCAGCGGCCCGCAGCAGCTCAACATCTATAAGCACCGCCGCCAGGGCTATGAAGACGCGCTGCGCGAGTACCACCTGCCAGTTAGTGAGGAACTGATAATTTATAGCGAGATGAAAATGGACGATGGCAGCGCGGGCATGCGGCAGTTGCTGGCCCTGGCCGAGCCACCCGACGCCGTATTTTCGGGCAGCGACTTTTCGGCCGCTGGTGCGCTGGGCGTGCTGAACGAGCGTGGCCTGCGCGTACCGCAAGATATTGGCCTGGTGGGATTTAGCAACGAGCTGTTTTCGCGCCTCACCGTGCCGCAGCTTACTTCCATCGACCAGCATTGCGAGCTGATGGGGCGCACGGCCACGCGCTTGCTGCTCGAAATAATGGCCGACCGTGAGCCGCACTTTGCGCCCCGCCACGTGGTGTTGCAGCCCGACCTGTTTATGCGCGCCTCTTCACTGCGCCTAGGGCCGGCTAGGTAGCGCCCGCCCGGTAGCACTTTGCTGGCTAACCCGGCCAGGGTAGCCAGCAAAGTGCAAACGTTTGCACGTGTTGTTACTACCTTCGCCCGCTCCGCTTCCCACCCGTTTCTTGTTTCGCGCATGAGTTTCCTGTCCCGCGCCTACCTGAGCCTGGCCGCCCTGCTGAGTGGCCCGGCCGGGGCCTTGGCCCAGCCCGCCGCACCCACTGCGCCCCTGGCCCCGCTGGCCTACCACGAGCTGGCGCCGAGCACCGTGCAGCCCACCGGCTGGCTGCGCACGCAGCTCGGCATCATGCGCGACCACAGCACGGGCCACCTCGACGAAACCTACCCCAAGCTGCGCGACAGGAACGGCTGGCTGGGCGGCACTGGCGACAACTGGGAGGAAACGCCCTATTGGCTCGACGGCGCCCTGCCCCTAGCCCACCTGCTGCGCGATAAGCCCCTGCTGGCCAAGGTACAGCGCTACGTAGACTGGTCCCTTACCAACCAGCGGCCTTCGGGCTATTTCGGGCCCCTTACCAAGGCCGAGCGTGAGGCTGGCCGCCTGCTCGACGTGCAGGGCGCGCAGGGCGAGGACTGGTGGCCGCGCATGGTGATGCTCAAGGTGCTGCAGCAGCACTACCAGGCCACGCGTGACCCTAGGGTTATTCCCTTCCTTACCAAGTACTTCCGCTACCAGCTGGCCAACCTGCGGGCGGCGCCCCTCGGGCAGTGGAGCGAGTGGAGCACCGTGCGCGGTGGCGACAACCTACTGGTAGTGTACTGGCTGTACCGGCAAACAAACGAGCCATTTTTGCGCGAGCTGGGCGAGCTACTTTACCAGCAAACCACGCCCTGGACCAGCCTGCTGGGCGGGCGCGACTGGGTAATGGCCGCCGCCGCCAACCAAACCGACGCGCACTGGATGGACCGCCACGGCGTGAATGTGGGCATGGGCCTGAAGCTGCCCGTGGTGTACGCCCAGGCCCACCCCGAACTTGCGCAGCTGCCGCAGGCGCTGCGCACCGGCTGGCGCGACATCATGACGCTGCACGGCTTGCCGGCGGGCATGTTCTCGGCCGATGAGGACCTGCACGGCAACCTGCCCACCCAGGGCACCGAGCTGTGCGCGGTGGTCGAAACCATGTTTTCGCTGGAGCAGGCGGCGGCCCTCACCGGCGACCTCACCTACCTCGACGCGCTGGAGCGCATTGCCTACAACGCCCTGCCCACCCAAACCACCGACGACTACGAGAGCCGCCAGTACTTCCAGGTGGCCAACCAGGTGCAGGTGCAGCGCGGGGTGCTCAACTTTTCGCTGCCCTTCGAGCGCGGCATGAATAACGTGTTTGGGCCCTACGCGGGCTACACCTGCTGCACGGCCAACATGCACCAGGGCTGGGCGAAGTTTGCCACCCACCTTTGGTACGGCACCCCGGCCCTAGGGCTGGCGGCGCTCGAATACGCGCCCAATGTGCTGACCACCACCGTCAACGGCAGCGTGCCGGTAACCATTCAGGAGGAAACGGCTTACCCGTTCGGCGAGGAAGTCAACTTCGTGTTTGACCTCCAAAAGCCGGTCACCTTCCCGCTGGCGCTGCGCGTGCCGGGCTGGTGCGCTGAGGCCACGGTGCTACTTAATGGCCAGGTGCTGCGCACTGAGAAAGGCGGCCAGGTGCTGACCCTAGCCCGGCCCTGGCGCCGCCACGACCGCCTGACGCTGCGCCTGCCCATGCCGGTGCGCACCAGCAATTGGGCCCGCAACTCGCGCACCCTCGAGCGCGGCCCGCTGGTATACGCCCTGCGCATCAAGGAAAACTGGCAGGAAAGCCGCCAAGACCAGGAAGGCCGCTACTACACCCTGGCGCCCGGCAGCCCCTGGAACTACGGCCTGCCCCGCGCCGTGGTCCAGGACCCCGTCGGCACCACCACCGTGGCCGCGCTGCGCCTGGCCCCCACCGCCAGCGGTTTCTACTGGAACGCCGCCAACGCGCCCATTACCATCACCGTGCGCGGCCGGCGCCTGCCCGACTGGCAGCTCGACCAACAGGGCGTGGCCCCGCAGCCCGTGACGCCCCGCGAGGGCCTCTACCAAGGCCCCGTGGCCGACGCGGCCGAAATGCTCACCTTCATTCCCTACGGCTGCACTAAGCTGCGCGTGGTGGCCCTACCCGTTATTCCCTAGGCTATGACTATTTGGAAAGCCTTGCTGGCCAGCGCCTTGCTGGCGGGCGCGCAGCACGCAGCGGCCCAGGCCCCTAGCCCCCGCACCTTCACCAACCCGCTGCGGGCCAACGGGCCCGACCCCTGGATTATCCGCCGCGGCGGGTACTACTACTACACCAACACGATGGGCCGCAATATCACCCTCTGGAAGTCGAAAACCCTGGCGGGCGTGCAGGCGGCGCCCGGCGCCGTGGTGTGGACGCCCCCGGCCGCCGGCCCCCACTCCACCCAAATCTGGGCGCCCGAGCTGCACTTTCTGGCCGGCAAGTGGTACCTCTACTACACGGCTTCCGATAAGGCCAACGCCAGCGACCAGACCCGCTACGTGTTTGTGCTGGAGAATGCCAGCCCCGACCCCACCACCGGCACCTGGGTAGATAAGGGCCGCGTAAATACCAAGTACCCAGGGCTCGACGGCACGGTGTTCGAGCACGGCGGGCGGCGCTATTTCGTGTATTCGGCCTACGTGGGGTTGCAGAGCGTGCTGGCCATTGCGCCCCTCACCAACCCCTGGACGCTCGACGCCGCCCGCGAAACCACTATCGCCACGCCCACCCTGGCCTGGGAAAAAGGCGGCGGCCGCCAGATTTTGGAAGGCCCCGAGTTTTTGGCGGGCCGCCAGGGGCAGCTGTTTTTAGTGTACTCGGCCAGTGCCTGCTGGGACGATAACTACTCCCTAGGGATGCTCACGGCCGCGCCCGGCGCCGACCCGCTGCTGGCCGCCTCGTGGGTGAAATCACCGCAGCCCGTCTTCCACCCCTCGGCCGAAAACGGCGTATGGGGCACCGGCCACAACGGCTTCACCACCTCGCCCGACGGCCGCGAAAGCTGGCTCGTGTACCACGCCAAGGCCGCAGCCGATGGTAAGTGCGAGGGCCGCAGCGCCCGCGCCCAGCGCTTCACGTGGCGGGCCGATGGCACCCCCGACTTTGGCGTGCCGGCGGCCCTAGGCACCCCGCAGCCCGTGCCCTCGGGCGAGTAGCGACGCCTTATTGCTCTCTGTCAATCATTTTCTCTTTCCCACTCTTTCGCATGAAGAAAATTTCGATGCTCCTGCTGGGCCTGGCGCTGCTCGGCGCGCCCCTGGCGCAGGCCCAAAAAGTAAAAACCAAAACCAAGGGCGCCGCCGCCGCGCCGCCCGCCGGCGCCAGCCGCCGCTGGACCGCCGACAAAGCCAACGCCTGGTACCAGGCGCGGCCCTGGATGACGGGCGCCAACTTCATCCCGAGCACCGCCATCAACCAACTGGAAATGTGGCAGGCCAGCACCTTCGACCCGCAAACCATTGATAAAGAGCTAGGTTATGCCGAAGGTATTGGCTTCAATACCATGCGCGTATTCTTGCACAGCCTGGCTTGGAAAGAAGACCAGGCGGGCTTCAAGCAGCGCGTAAATGACTACCTGGCCATCGCCGATAAGCACCACATTGGCACCATATTCGTGTTTTTTGACGACTGCTGGGATAAGAACCCCAAGGTAGGCACCCAACCCGCGCCCAAGCCCGGCATCCACAACTCGGGCTGGGTGCAGGACCCCGGCGACCCCGCCTCGCGCGACTCGGCCACCTTTATGCAGCTGCGGCCCTACGTGACGGACGTGCTCACGAGCTTCGCCCACGATAAGCGCATCGTGCTCTGGGACTTATACAACGAGCCGGGCAACCGCGACAAAGGCATTGCCTCGCTGCCGCTGCTGCGCAACACCTTTGCCTGGGCCGAGGCCGTGCGCCCCGACCAACCCCTGAGCGCGGGCCTCTGGAACTGGGACTTCACGGCCCTCAACACTTTCCAGGCCCTGCATTCCGACGTAGTGACCTACCACAACTACGACGAAACCGCCGCCCACCAGCGCGTTATCGAGCTGCTCGAAACCCACGGCCGGCCGCTCATTTGCACCGAGTACATGGCCCGGCCCCGCAACTCGCGCTTCGTCAACATCCTGCCCTTACTGAAGAAGTACCACGTGGCCGCCATCAACTGGGGCCTGGTGGCCGGCAAAACCAACACCAAGTACGCCTGGGATACGCCGCTGGCCGACGGCTCGGAGCCCAACGAGTGGTTCCACGAGGTGTTTCGCCCCGACGGCACCCCCTACCGCCAGGACGAGGCCGACCTGATTAAGAAGCTGAACGCCAAGTAGCCGCCCAGGTCTGTAAGGGCCTAGGCCCCCGAGGGCCAGCCAACCACTTGCGCGACCAATAAGTTTCAACCAATAAAAATGCCCCACTGAGCTCAGTGGGGCATTTTTATTGGTTGAAACTTACTTGGGCGGGGCACCGCTTAGCATTGCAGAGTGACGGGTGGGTGGGCGAGCTGCAGGTAATACTCGTCGAGCAGGTGCCGCTCGAGGCCGCTGGCTACACTGGGCAGCAGCTGGCCATGCTCACTGCGCAGCACGCTGGTGCGCGGCCGGCGCGCGGCCCAGTTAAACGCCGCGGCTGGCTGCGCCACTACCGCCGCTTCATCTAGCCCAGCGGCCCCTAGGGCCAGTTGGGCCAGCTCGGCCCAGGAGTAGCAACCCTCGTTGGCCAGGTGCCAGAGGCCGCCCGCGCCGTCGAGCACCAGGTCGAGGCAGGCATTAACCAGGTCGGGCACGTAGGTGGGGGAAATGTAGAGGTCATCGGCGGCGGCGAAAGTTTCGCCGCGGCGCACGGTAGCCAGCAGCTGCGCCACGAAGTTGTGGGGGTCCCAGGCGCTGAAAAAGGCGCTGGTGCGCACCACCAGAGCGGTGGGCAGCGCGGCCAGCACCGCCCGCTCGGCCAGCAGCTTGCTGTGGCCATACACGCCTAGGGGCGCGGGGCGGTCGCTTTCGAGGTAGCCCGCGGGTTGCCCGCCGCCAAACACTAGGTCGGAGGAAAAGGTGAGCAGCTGCCGGCCCTGGGCGGCGCAGGCGGCGGCCAGTAGGCGCGGGCCGGTGGTGTTTTCGCGGTAGCAGCGGGCGGCGTCGGTTTCGGCGGTATCTACGCGCACGTAGCCGGCCGTGTTTATCACGGCCCAGGGCTGGTGGGTGCGCAGCGCGCGGGCCACGGCAGTTTCGTCGGCAATGTCGAGGGCGGCGCGGTCGAGCAGCACGGCCTGCAGGCCCCGAATGCGACACACGCGCCGGAAGGCCTGGCCCAGGGTGCCGGTAGCACCAGTAATTAACAGGGGAGCGGTAGTAGTCTTCATAGCGAGCGGGTAAAGCAAAAGATTAGGCGGCCTCGGTCAGCCAGTCGTAGCGAATGGGGCGCTGCCACCAGCCGGGGCCCGCCAGCACAGGGTGCGCGTAGTCGCCGCGGGCCGCCAGGCCCTGCACCAGCGCGTGCAGCGCCGTGGGCCGGGGCTGCCCGTTGCGCACGTCAAATACGCCGGGCTCGTACGAAGCGCCGTCCTGCGTCAGCAGGTTATCCCAGTCGTAGGCCCCTAGGAGCGACCACACCGTGAGGGCCCGCAGCTCGACCCCGCTGGCCTGCAGGCGGTTGGCCACCTGCCAGAGCTGGTAAAGCCAGCGCAGCTGCTCCTCGCGGGTGCAGCCCAGGTGGGCCTCTGTGATGGCAAGGGGCAGGTGGTAGCGGTTCCAGGCGGTGCGCAGCAGAGCTTCGGGGCCGGTTACCGGCGCGCCCTTCACCCGCAGGGCTTGCAGGTCGACGTAGGCGGGATGATGCAGCCCGCGCAGCGCCGGCTGGCCCTCAAACAGCCCTAGGCGCTCGTCGAGGTAGCGCTCGCTGGTGGCGTAGTGATTGATGCCCAGCACATCGGGCGGCAGCGGGTCATCCACAAAGGCTTGCAGCTCGGCTTCGGCAATGCCGTGCGTGCGCAGATAGTCCCACAGCGGGTGGCTCGGGGTAAGCGCCCCAGTCAAAATGTCGAACGTCAGCCAGCGGCGGTGGTTTTCAAACTCAACCTGCGTGGCCAGGGCGGGCGTGCCGTGGGCCTCACCCAAGTCTTCGGTTTGCACCAGCCGGGCGGCGGGGTTCACCTCCCGAATGGCGTGCATGGCCAGCCGAGTGGCGTGCAGCTGGTTGAGCAGCACGCGCACAAAGGTGGCATCGTCGCGCCCATGCGGGTACCACAGGCCATAGAGGCCGCTGAAGCGGGCCGTCGTCAGCGGCTCGTTGACGGGCGTGTAGTCCATCACCCAGGGGTAGCGCTCGGCCACCAAGCGGGCGTAGCGGGCCAGGCCGGTGGCAAAGCTATCCTGGTCGAGGGCCGTGTAGCGCGGGCCGCTGCCGTGGTGCACCAGCCCCACGATGGGCGTAATGCCCAGCTCTTGCAGGCGGGCCAGGCGCTCGTCGGGCCAGTGCCAGTCGGGCTGGTCGAGGCTTTCGGGGGCCACGTGCTCCCACAGCACGGGGTAGCGCAGGGTGCGCAGCCCTAGGGCCGCAAAGCGGTCGAGGTCGTCGAGCCGCTCCCAGTGGCCGTTGCGGGTAAGCTGGTTTGAATACTCGTCGTGCACCCGGCGGCAGGTGCACTCCACCCCGCCCCACACTTCTACGCTTGTTGCTGCTTGGCTCATTCGCTTTAATTTTTGTGGCACCCGCTGGCCCCGTCGTGGGCCAGCCCTAGCCGGGCGAAGCACACCCAGCGCCTTTTGATGTATAGAGCTGCTAAGCAGCGTATTGGTGCAGTTAGCCCGCTGTTGTTATTTTACCGCTTCTACCGCTGGGCGCCACTCGTGGGCGTGGCAGTGCGGGCATTCTTGGGTCGGCTGCTGGGGCGCATCTATCACCTGCCCGCAGGCCACGCAGGCAAACTTGCCCGCCGCCACCGGTTGTATCTCCCGAAATCCCTTGTCCCACCCCGGAATCACCGACAAGCCTGGCTTAGGGTCTTCTTCCTCTACCAAGCTAAAAGTGCCGTTAGCTTCCATGTACAGGCGGCGCACCTGGCCCATGTGCTCGAGGCTTTCGCCGCGCAGCTGGGCAAATAGCCGCTCGCGCGAGAGCACTACTCGCTCCATCGTAGGTAGTTGCAGCACCCCATCGATGACCACCGTTGTTATGGCACCTTGCAGCAGGTGCTCGGCGGTAGGGCGGCTGGCGGTCCACTGCGTTACGAAGCGGTGCAGCAGCACCACCACGGCCACAATGGCCACGGGAGGCAGCAGCCCCCGGTCGGGGGAAAGCAGCGGGATACCAATGCTCACGGCCAGCGAAACCAAGCCGGCCAGCTCCGTGCGGCTGATTTGCCCGGCCTGCCGCTTGCCCATCAAGCGCAGGCCCGTGAGCAGCAGCAGGTACATGGCCACCAGACGCAGCGCGCATTCCAGCAGAAAGCTCCAGGGCACCTCGCCCATCAAAATGCGCAGGTAATCAGTAATATGCGGTGGAGGGGGCGGCGGCATAGTAGAGCTAGTTAAAGGATTCGGTAAAGTGTATTTTTCTTAAAAGCGCGCAGCAGGCGCAGCGTAGCAGGCTATGCCAGCCATAATTAGTTGGTGCGAGCAGGTTTTATCCTTTCCCCTCTTCCTTGGTCTTCACCAGCGAGGCCGACACCCAATCTTGGGCTTGGCAGCGGAGGCAGCGCCCCCCAGCGTGGTCGGTTGGCGTCGGCACGTAGCCGCAGATGGCGCACACTTGCTTGTCGTGGGCGGGGCCACTAATGGCGGCGGGTGGCGCATCAGTCCGCGGCAATACACTCAAGCCGGGTTGCGGCTCGGATAGTTTGTAGAGGCTCATGCGGCCATTAGCTTCAAAATACACGCGGCGTAGTTCGCCGAGCTGCGCGATACTCTTGTTACGCAGCTGGCTAAATAGCTGCTCTTGCGAAAGGCCTTGCCGCTGCATGGCGGGCAGGTCCAGGTAGCCATCGCGCAGAAGCAGCGCCGCGTCGCCCTGCTGCACCAGCTCCATACGGCGCGACTTATACGCCAGCCAGTTGGTGAAGCGGTGCATGAAAAGCAGCGCCACCAGCACCACCACGCTCGGCAGCAGCCCGGCCGTCGGAATCTGCATGGGCCCGGCAATCACGGCGCCCAGCGTCAGCACTACAGCCAGCTCAGTTACCGACATCTGGCCCTTCATGCGGCGGCCCATCAAGCGCATTATCACTACCATGACCGCGAAAATCACGAATGCCCGCACCGCCGTTTCACCGATGAAGGAAGGCGGCGCCTCCCCAAATAACCAACGGTGCCAGTCGCTAAAAACGATGTCTTCTTTCTTCATAGCACAACCTAACGCGCCTACTCCCACCTAGTTGCCCGGTCCTAACGAAAGTTACCCATGATTAAAAAACTCACCGCCGGGCGTGCGGCACGCACTGCAATTAGCAGCTGACAGATACTGCGGGCTAGGTTCTGTTAATATTTTTTTGCTAACTGACTCGCTCCTGGTTGGCGCGGGCGGCTGAGGGCGGTGCCGCAGCAGGGCGCCAGCTAGCAGTACCGCGCCGGCGGGGCCTAGGGTACTTGGGCAGCAGCAAGCGGCCGGCAGCTGCTTGTTCGCCCGTTGCACCTAGCCCTATTAGCCCGGCCTTGCGTAGCAGCTGGCCCTGGCGCTCGGGCGCATCGTGGCTATAAACGCCAGCGGGGCCTAGGGCCTTTCCCGGCGGCCTGGAGTCACCACCCGGATTGAGTATGACCAGCTCGGCGCCCGTGTGGCAGGCCGGCCAACTGGTGATGACCTGCCAGAGTAGCTCCCGTCCTGCGTGGCTACCCCTTGCCCACAGCGGCCCTGCGCGCAGGGCTGCGTAGGGCGCACCCTTCTCGAGCAGCTTCAGATAGCGATTGTGGTGCTACGCAGTGATGGGCCGCACGCCGGTGTGCCAGTAGAGAGGGCCGGGCTGGGGCTTGTTTGGATTGCTTGTAGAGCGCGGGCAGCCGTTAGCCAGCAGCAGTGAAAGGCAGTAGGCCCTGGTAGTAGCCTGCTAAGCCTAGGGGTAGATAAGGTCATAAAAGGCTGCTGTGGTTTGACTACTTGCGGTGGGTGCATTGGCCAGCGGCTCCAGCACTTGGGTGAGTGGTAAGCTACAGGGTTTTCGCAACTCTTGGCAAACTATTAACCAACCACTTTCGTTAGTAAGTGAGTACTCACACCCTAATTATCTTACTCATGGCACATCTGTTACAAGTTCTTGCCCAGCAATGGCACTTGAGTGCTTCTCAGTATTGGCAATTGCGCTTGCTCTGCGCCATTGTACCAGGGCCATTATTAGGGGTGCTGTGCTTGATAATTTTTACAAAAAGCCGAGCTGCCGCTTCGAGCGTGCTACGAGTCAAGCGAACGGTTCACACCATTTCCTTGCGCCCCTTGCCCTAAACCGTGGGCTAGGCTGCGAAGCAAGCATTCGACATACCCTAAGAAAAGCCCCGCAGCAATGGGGCTTTTTTATGGTCGGACTACTTGCTTAGCAGCCTAAATAATTCTTCCGCGGGGCCTAGCAAGTAGGACTTACGCGGGCGTCTGCGAACGGGTGTGCCGCACGAACAGCCGGCCATCCTGACCGACCCACATATTGGGCGCAGGGCCAGCGGCCGCACGGGGCTTGCGCCAGCCGAAAAAAACCAGGTACAACACGCCCAGCAGCGGCCCGAACGCGATGGCGCTGAGCAGGCGCAAGTGCCAGTACTGGGTGGAACTAAGCACCCCATGCTGCAGCAGAGTGTGAAGAAAGTAGTCCATAGGAGCTAGACGCGGGGGCGGGGGCGGGGGCTTTCGTGCCCGAAAAATTACCCCAGTTACACTAAAAAAACAGGTTTTTGGTCTGCCCACAGCGGGCCAGTAGCTGCGCGTGCCACCGCACCAGCCGTAAAAAGTAGTGCGCGCGGCGCATACTTACCGATGATAGCTGCGCACCAGTGAGGCTAGGGCTACTACGGAGCCAACAGCTTCAAAAGATTTTGTAGTAAAATAAAAAACCAGCAAACCTTTCATCGCTCACGCATACTCAGCACATACTAAAATAATAAAAATCCCCGTTTACAGCTTGTAAACAGGGATTTTCGTGGGCCCACTTGGGGGCGATGTTTTGCCGGACCCTGCCAGAATCTGCTCCTAAAAGCGCGTTTTCACGCTATAGACCGAGGTTGGACGCAGGTAGTGTCAGCAGCTTTCAGCACAGATTTACCTAAAAACCGGGGGCAAGTTTTGACTTTGCCCCCGGTTTTCGTTTTGCCCCCGCTCAAAGGCAAATGCCCTAGGCCGGCCACTCCCCTAGGCCCACCTGCCAGGCCTCCAGCAGCCGCGGGCCATAGCGCTCGAGCGTATCGTAGCCGTACACGCTGGCCGAGACGTGGCCCAGGGCAATCTCTTTTAGCGTTTGGTCACCCTCACTAACGAGCACCAGCAGCGCCGCGCCGGTATGGCGGGCCGTGTGGGTAGTGAGCACCTGCCAGAGCGGCTGCACCTGCTCGACGCGCTGCTTGCCGGAAAAGGCTACCTCAACGAACTCCCGATTCAGGCCCACGGCCTGGCCCAGCAGCTTCAGCCGACGGTTGCGCTCTTGTTGGGTGGGCAGGCGCAGCTGCCCTTCACAGCGCTGCCAGATGGTGGCGGCCGCCGGCGGTAAGGGCACCGGCTCGCTGGTTTTCTGCTGGAACAGTTCGAGGCAAAGCGTTGGGCCGTGGCCGGGTAAGTCATGGGGCCCGACGTGGTGCGGGCGCAGCTGGCGCAGGTCCACATCGCGCAGCAAGAGCAGCAACTGCAGCAGAAACGCATCGCGTTCGGCTGCCAGGTCGGCTGGCAGCTCGGCTAGGCCACGGCCCGCATTAGGCTAGTGGAAGCTTATCAGCAACAACTACTTACCATCACGCGCGACGGGGATAAGAAGCTAGTAGCGCTACGCAACGCCCTGCTGAATCAGCTGGGTGAGCTGGATAAAATCGGCCTGGAAAGTGAGATAACAGCCGCCGAGAAGATGCGCGACAACGTCAGCAAGACCTACGACGAACGCCAAAAAGCTGCCCGCGAAGTAGCCCACACCCAAATAGAGCTTGCCCGCCTCGTGCACGACGAGGAGGTGCGCAACGCCCAGGCCGACGCCAAGTTCGAGCAGGCCCGTCAGAAGGCCAGCGCTACCGTGAAGGTCTACGACTCGGCTAAGGACATTGACGAGCAGAGCGCTAGCTATACCCGCCTGGAACTGGCAATAGAGGACTCCTTCGGCAAGCGGCTCATCTCGCAAAAAGACTACGACCGCCAGGTGCGCGACCTGGATAACCGGCGCGAAGCAAATGAGATTGCTTCCTTGGAAAAGGAGTACGGGGAAACTGAGGAGGTATTGAACCGCAAGCTGGCCCTGCGCAAGAAAATGAACGGGGAAGAGCTGACGGAGGAGCAGAAGAAAGAGGGGCGGCGCGCCCAGATTATCCAAGCGGCCATGGAGAAGCTACAGGCAGTAGCGGGGGCCTACTTCGACTACCAGGCCACCAAGCTCCAGGCTCAGGAAGCCAACGAAAATGCGAGTTACGAGGCCTCCGTGAAGGTAGCCGGGGACAATAACGAGCTCAAAACCAAGCTGGCAGCCGACCATGCTAAGAAGCTAGTCGCCATTCAGTTACAGCAGGCCCAAAATGAGCGCAACCAGGCCTTGTTTAGCATAACCGTGGCAACCGCGATGGCTGTGGCCAAGAGCCTGGGGCAATTTGGCTTACCACTGGCTATTCCCTTCATGGCTGCGGATATCATCGCCGGCGGCCTTCAGGTGGCCGCCGTGCTGGCGCGCCCGCTGCCAGTACCGCAATATTTTAAGGGTCGTGATACGGGCCCAGCTGAATTTGCTCAGCTGGCTGAGCGCGGCCCTGAGCTAGTGGGCAAGCCCGGTTCCTACCGCCTGCTTACCACGCCTACGCTGGGCTACCTCGAGCAGGGTGACCGCGTGCTGACGGCCCACGAGACGCGCCGCACGCTGCTGGAGCATACGCTGGTAGCTGGCCAGCTCATTCCCCACCGCCAGGAGCCAGGGGAACCCGTAGGCCGGCAGCAGCAGCTTTGGCAGGAGCAGGCCAACCTAGACTATCAGACCACCCACTTGCGGCAGCTAGCGCTACGCCAGGGAGAACTGCAGCAGCTGGCCCTACGCCAGAACAATGCGCAGGTAGTGCAAGAGTTGCGCAACGTGCGCAAGGCGGTTGCTGAGCAAGCCTACCTGCGCTTGAATGAGCAAGGTGACTTGGTGAAGAGAATTTACCAGGGGCTAAATAAGCGTGACGAATATATAAAGCGCTACAACAGGCTCCCGCCCAGCTACATGACCTTTGAGTAGCGGCTCGGCTAAGCATTCCATTCCAGGGCCCCGTCTCAGCCGAGGCGGGGCTTTTTGCCGCGTAGCTTTGCGCTCTCCCTGCTCCGTATGCTCTCCACCTTCGACCAGGCTGCCGTTGACCGTCGCTTTCTCGAAGAAGTGTACCGCCTGCACGCCGCCGGGGCCTTTGCCACCTTCAGCGAGCTAGCCAACACCTTGCAGAGCCACCGCGGGCTCATTAGCGAGATGGAGTCGGGCCGCTATCACTGCAACCTGAAGCTACTCTACCTACTGCACATGGCCTACGGGGTGGACGTGGTGGACGTGCTCACTGGCCAGAGTGAGCAACCGCGCCTACCGGTGGCGCGCGCCCACCGCGCCGCCGGTCGACCAGGCAAGCCGAAGCTTACCCCGTAGTTAGGCTGTTGGTGGGCAGCGCGTGAAGTGGGCCCGCCCTACCTGTTTTTATGGCCTGTTAAGGTGTGCAACATTCGCAAACCCACTTACTGCCTTAGATAAGCCCAACATTATAGCATAAAATTACCATTTTATTCTTGTCTGAACGCAATAAATTTGCGCCTACCAAACTGAGGAGCTTAGCGGCCAGCCTCGGGGATTGGGGTAGCAGATTTTCGGGTGAAAATACTCTTTACGCTCTGGCTGGGATTGCTTAGCCTGCGTAGCCTGGCGCAAACGGGCGTGGCCGTGCCCGCGCTCGCGCCCGGTGAGGCAACCATGCAGCAATTTATGCAGCGCTGGCAGGTACTCGGGGCTTCCGTCGCCCTGGCTAAGGATGGGAAGCTGGTCTACGAGCGCGCCTTTGGCTATGCCGACGTGGCCCGCACGATTCCCTTGCAGCCCGCTCATTTGCTGCGGGTAGCAAGCCTCTCCAAAACCGTCACGGCGCTAGCCATCATGAAGCTGGTAGAAGCCGGGCAGCTCAGCCTAGCCCATCCCGTATTCGGCCCGCAGGGTTACCTGACGACGACCACGTATACCCAGCACATCCGCGACCCGCGCCTCTACCGCATCACCGTGCAACAGTTGCTCGAGCACACGGCGGGCTGGGACCGCAGCCTCGGCTGCGAGGGCTACGGCCAGTGCGACCCCATTGAGTTTCCGACCCGCGTGGCGGCCGTGATGGGGGTCGCCAACCCGGTCGGTGACTCGACCCTGATTCAGTATATGCTGCGGCAGGGCCTCGATTTTGAACCCGGCGCGCGGTTTGCCTACTCCAACATCGGTTACCTCGTGCTGGGCAAAGTTTTGGAGGCCGTGACACACCAGCCCTACGAGGCCTGGGTGCGCCAGCACGTGCTGCACCCCAGCGGGGTGCTGGAAGCGCACCTGGGCCACAACTTACCCACCGCCCGGCTGGAGCGGGAAAGTGACTACCTGAGCCGCTACTATATGCCCTCCTGCTATGACCCCGCGCAGCAAGTGCCTGCCGCGGACGGGGGTTATCAACTCGAAGCCATGAACGCGCATGGCGGCTGGCTGTTTTCGGCGCGCGACCTGCTACGGTTGCTCCTCGCCATGGACGGCTTTACCTCCCGGCCCGACCTGCTCTCCGCAGCCACGCTCCGCAGTATGACCCAGCCGTCGGCCGCGAATGCCGGCTATGCGAAGGGCTGGATGGTGAACGGCGGCAACTGGTGGCACACCGGTAACCTGGACGGCACGGCCAGCGAAATGGTGCGTACGGCTGAAGGCTATACCTGGGTTATCCTGCTGAACACCAGTAACAGCTCGGCACAGTTCTGGACGGAGCTGAATGCGCTGGGGTGGCAGTGGCTGGCGGGAGCCACCACTTGGCCGACCCACGACCTGTTCGCGCCCTCCCAAGCGGCCAGCGCCTTGCAGGTTAGTGAGCGAGTGGCGAGTCCTCTCCAACTCACCTGGACACCGGGCACGGGCACCCACCGGCTAGTGCTGCTCAAAGCTGACCGCCCCAGCACCGCCTTCCCGCTGGATGGGACCGCCTACCCCGTGGGCAGCGTTTTAGCCGATGGCACGCTCGTAGCGGCTAACCAGCGGGGCACTAGCGCCTGGCTCCCGGCGCTAGACCCCCAGCGGACCTACTATGCCCACGTGGTGGAGTACCGTCAGGATTCGACCACAGGCAATCACCCCGTCTACACCTTGGAGGATAGTCCGCTCGTGGTGCTGGGTCTGGCCGGTAGTGCTCAGCAGGCACCCGACCTCGTGCTCTACCCAAACCCTGCTTATGATGCGCTGCGCGTGGATGGCGCCCTCACCAGCTTGCCGTACCAGGTGCTCACCTCGTTAGGAGCGCTGGTGCAGCAGGGCACGCTCACCCCCACGCGTACTATCCCGGTGCAGCAGCTGCCGCCGGGGCTCTACCTGCTGCGGGTGCAGCAAGCCGACCGGCAACGCAGCTTCCACTTCGTCAAAAACTAAGCCGGAGCCTGGCTAGCGGGCAGCCAGGTCAGCTCGGTAGGGCGCGCAAGACACCCGCGTGATACTGCTTGCTGGCTCCCTTACAACCTAGGCTGAGCCTACTGCAGCGCATAGCTTCAAAAGGTGGGTGGCTGTTGCAAAACTTTCTGGCTAACTCGACAACCGCATAGGGTAGCAGCTAAGCCCGGATAAAAGGCACGTTGCCTAGCCTTTCCAGTGTACACTCCCCGTGCAAAGCATTTCGCATACACCCTCAGCTACTTAATTTTTGCACAAAGCTGTGCAACGGAATAAGTCCCCAGGTTTTAATCTGGCCCACCTTTACCGTCACGAACCAGGGTCGCAATACCTAGCCCATCTTCGTGGGCTAACGCGGGTATACCGCGACAAAGCATGGTAACCAGCAAGGAGATAGCAGTGTCACGCTGCACCACAAAAGTGGTGTCACGAGTGTACGGCCCGAATTGCACGTGTACGCGGTGGCTCCCTACGCATAGGCGCACCACTTTACTAAGCCGTTCAGAACTACTAGTGATACGAGGCACTTGCTCCGCGATTAAGAGTGAATCATCTACCACAAGCTTGGCAGAAGCCTCTCGTAGCGTGTCGCCGTTACTGTAATTGGTCAGGTAGCAGTACACCTCCTGCCGTTGGCATCCCATTGGCTTAGCTTGCGCTGGCTCGTCCCGCACCCCACGGTCATACCCATTGCAGCTAGCAAGGGTTGCTAGTAAGAGAGCAGGTGCTAGCAGAACTTTCATGCTACCAAGCTACCAAGAAATGTTGCACAGCGCCCAAACAGCGCGAAGTAGCTGCCTAGCCGGCAAGCCTGACGCGAGCGCGGGCGCTTCGGGCTTTCAGGGTGTAGGGTTCGGGCGCTGTACCCTAAAAATGTAGGGCAGCAAAAAGCCCCACCGTTACAGGTGGGGCCTAATTTGCAGGTGGCTTAGCCCCATGCCTTTTTTACCTCGGGGGGCAGGGGCAGAGCCTCCAGTAGAACAAAACCTATAGAGAAATTAGAACTTCCAATGACGAAGAAACTACCCCTCACTATTGGCAATGAGTACGTCTTTATCGACTCTATTTATGTGAGTGACTTCACAGAGGCTGAGCCTACTCTTTTGCTCAGTACTAGCTTAACTGACCTAAGACCAATACTATTTCCTTACTCAACCGACCCGTACGCAATATTCAAATCTGATACACCTCAATTTGACTTATCAAGGATTGACTACCTATTTGATGAAGATGGGACCAGCTGTGAAATCAATCAATTCTGCTCGGATAGTGGAGTAATTCTGGTTATTGACGAGCAATCCTTCTTGGACGTGGTTAAGGAGTTTGATAGTGATAAAATGTACGACTATCTAATGAATTCTTCTGACCAAAGCTGGTGGGCTACTTTACTCAAGAAGTATGATAGTAAGCTCTTCTGGTTCTATACCTCAGATATAAAAGAAGAATTTGGTGGAGGGGGTAATTTCCAGATAAACTGACCTAAGTAGATTAAAAAAGGAGAAGTCCTAGTCAGTAGTAGAGGGCGCACCTTCAACACATCGACCAAGCTCCAAGCGTTTATAGCACCTACCGTATTCCACTCAGCCCGGCGGCGAGTAGGAGGTGTTTCATGGGCGTCGAAGCTACAAAAAAGCCCTAATATAGGTGAGGCGCGAGGCAGTGAAGCACGGCTAAGCCAGCAGCTACGCCCGGTGCTGACGTACTCCCTGCACCGCTTTCCAGAGAGCGTAGCCAGCGCTGCTCCATAGAATTATCCCGGCTCCTAGGACCGCCTGGACTTACAAGGCTGGCTGGCAGCCCAGCAAAGAATATTTATATCATTTAGTGCTAGCTTACTATCTCTTTCCTAGTAGTTTTGCTCGGCAAATTGTCTGCTGCCTCCTTTTCTTTTTTACCTATGAACCAACTTGCTACCCACTCGAACGGCATACCGACTATCCCGCAGGTCTCGGCCACCGCCGAGCGCCGCAACTGGCTCAAGCGGCTGGGCACCGTCCTCGGCCTAGGGCTGCTAGCGGGCAAGGCCGGCGCGGCCCCGCGCGAGGTGCGCCAGGTGACGGGCGCCGAGGACTACCTAGGCGAGATTATGCTGTTTGCGGGTGGTTTCGTTCCCCGAGGCTACCTGCCCTGCGACGGTAGCTTACTGCAAATTAGTCAGTATCCCGCCCTTTTCTCGCTCTTGGGCACTGGTTACGGCGGTAATGGCAGCACCACTTTCGGGCTGCCAGACCTGCGCAACCGGGTACCCAGGGGCACCAGCACCAATAACAATTACATTGACTCCAGCATCGCGACGGGTGGGCAGGCGACCGTAACGCTCACCAGCAACCAATTGCCAGCGCACGCGCACGCGCTGAACGTGAGCAGTGGGGTAGCGACCAGTAGCGACCCCACCGGCAACTTCCCAGCGGCGGCCACGGGCACATTGCCCAGCTCCGACGAACCCGTGACGGTAAGAGCCTATAGCGCTACTACCACGGGCACCGCTAGCACCAGCGCCATCAGCTCAGTTGGCAATAGTCAACCCGTTCCAGTGCTCGACCCCTACACGTTGCTGAACTACGTGATTTGCGTGGCTGGCATCTTTCCTGTGCGCCCCTAGGCGGCTTGCCTGGCTTCTACCCGACTGGTAGGCCGGGCTACTTGCCGGGCCTCTTCTCCCCCTTTCAGTTACTTAGCTATGCCACAAATAGTACTCCGCACCCCAGGGCTGCGCCAGCTGGTCATGCTACTCATCCTGCTTGGCTGGCTGCCGCGCGCCGGCCGGGCGCAACTCTACTACGTACTCGACGATGGGGCCGCCGCCACCACGCTCGACCAGCTGCGGCGCAGCCCCCTAGCCGCCGCCGCTGAGATGCCTCTGACCACCAGCGCGACCAATACGGTGGCGGCCCCCGGCGCCCTGGCCGTCGACCCAGTAGGCAACCGCGTCTTTATTGCCGATATGCGCACGAACGCGCCCAAAATTGTGGCCGTCAGCCTCACGGCGCCCTACGCCGTCACGACGTTTCTGACTCCGGTCGCCATCGGCGGCACGGCCACCACCACGCTTGGCGGCCTGGCCGTGGACCCGTCGAACGGCTACCTCTACTACGTAGTGAGCGACGGCAACGCCAGCACCAGCCTGGACCAGCTGCGACGCAGCCCCCTGGGCACGGCCGCCGAAACTACGCTTGCCAGTGGCTTTGCCAATGCCCCCGGCGCCCTGGCCCTGGACCTGCCTAACAACCGCCTCTTCGTGGCCGACCGGCGGTACAACGCGCTCAAGATTGCGGCCGTCAGCCTCACGACGCCTTACGTCACCAGCACGTTTAAGTTGGTAGCGGTGGTACCCGGCACCACGGCCAGTTCGCTCGGGGGCCTGGCGGTGGATAACGTCAACAACTACCTCTACTACACGGTGGACGACGGCAATGCGGCCACGCGCCTGGATGAGCTGCGGCGCAGCCCGTTGAGCACGGCGGCCGAAACCACACTTACCAGTGGCTTTGTGAACAAAGCCGGCGACCTGGCCCTGGACCTGGCAGGCAACCGCGTGCTGACCGCCGACGGGCGCACCAATGCCGCCAAGGTAATTGCCCTGAGCCTGAGTGCCCCGTATGCCGCCAGCACGCTGCTGACGCCCGCCGCCACGGCCGGGGCGAGCACTACGCTGCTGCGGGGGCTAGCCTTGCCCGCCGCGGTCCCGCTGCCTGTCACGCTGGTGGACTTTACGGTGCAACTGCGGGGAGCGGCCGCCGTGCAGCTAAGCTGGACGACCGCCAGTGAGTTGAATAGCGCCCGCTTTGAGGTAGAGCGCAGCACCGACGGCGTGCACTTTGCACAACTCGGGCAGGTAGCTGCCGCGGGTACGAGTGCGGCTGCTCACCACTACGGCCTGCTGGACGCGGCCCTACCCCCAACCGCCACGCCCCTCTACTACCGCCTGCGCCAAGTGGACCTGGATGGCACCGCGACCTACTCGCCTGTACGCACAGTGGTAGCTACCGCCAGCCTGGTGCTCTATCCTAATCCTACCCACCAGCTTACGACCCTCAGCGGGGCCGCCCCTGCCGCCTCGGTGCAGGTGCTCGATGCCGTGGGCCGGGTGGTACTCGCTACCAGCGCCGACGCCGCTGGCGCGGCTACCCTGGCGCTGCCGGCCGGCCTGGCCAGCGGCGTGTACGTAGTGCGGGTGGGCGGGCAAAGCCTACGCCTGCTGCGCGAGTAGCCAAGTAAAGACAGCGCGGAACGGCGACTGGGACCGGAACGGATAGATGGGGGACGCGCATCTAACCGACTGGCTGCCGGTGGAGCTTACCGCCTGGTCGTTCAGGCCAGCCGTTTATTTGCGGCTATGCCTCGCTTACTTTGTCTCCTGTTCCTGCTTGAGCTCACGCTCCCAGGCCACGCGCAAACCAAGTCACCTACGCCGGTTATCACCCTACCCTTTGACCTGGTAAGGGGGGTTATGGTACTGCGCAACCTAGCCTTCAACGGCCGCCGCGGCGACTTTATTCTCGACACAGGCTGCACCTATGGCCTGCTGGTCGAGCAGGCGGCCTTCCCCGGCCAGTTGCGCCCGAGTGCCCGGCAAGGGTTGAGCGCGGCGGGCGCCACGCCTCTCTACGAGCTGCCCCTCACGCGCTTTGCCTTCGGCGAGGCCTACATCTGGCCCCGCACGGCCTATGCTACCTCGCTGGCAGCGCTACGGGCTGCGGTGGGGCCGCAACTCTTGGGGCTCATCGGCACGGACCTGCTGCGCCACTACGAGGTGGTCATTGACTATGCCCACCGCCGGCTATCCTGCTACCCGCTCAGCTCCTCGGCGGCTCGCCCCTTCACGCGCCACGACTCGGTGGCTTTTAGTCTGGTGAAAGGCTGGCCCCTCGCCGTGGGCTTTATCGACTCGGTGCCGGTGCAGCTGCTGCTTGATACGGGCGCCCGCGACAGCCAGCTCGCGGCCGACTTCGCGCAGAACCTCCCCGCGGCACGCGCCCAACGGGGGCGAGGCGCGAAACCATCATAGCGGCCGGTGGCTCAGCGGCCGCCCAGCGGGCAATGCTACCTAGTCTGCGGGTTGGCACCACCGAGTGGCGCAACCTGCCGGTGGTGCTGGCCCCGCCCGTGCGCTACCACAGCGGCAAGGCCTTGCCCTATCAGGGCATTCTAGGCGGCTTCTTTCTGAGCCAGGAGCCGCTGGTGAGCTTTCACTACGGCCGGGGTCAGTTCTACTTCCTGACTCCCACGCGCCCGTGACCTTCTACGCCTTCCGCTTACTCTCACCCGTGGGGCAGCTCTACTGGGTGCTCAAGCACGGCGAGTTGCGGGCCCAGCGTGTAGCCGAGGGCCGGGGCATTAACCTCTATCACTGCGCCGACGAGGGCCGCGGTTTCTTTGTGGAGGTGGGCACCGATGAGGCCGACGAGCGCTTTGTGGTGCTGCGCAGCTTTGTCAATAGTGGGCCGCTGGAAGCGTACGCGCACTACGTGCGGCTGCCAGCGTTCTAACGCATGCCCCACTCGTCAACGGTTTACCTCAACCAGTAAAATCCAGGCATCCAGGCTGGCTTTGAAAAAGGAGGCCATCATCGCGCCCATCACCCAATACAGCCCACTGCTTCTTCCCAGCAGCAGACTGCTCCCGGCTACCAGGTAGGGCAGGGTAGATACCTGCGTAAAGGCAACGTTGAACCAATGGGCCCGGTGGTGTTCCAGCGGCGTCAGGCGCCGCTGGCTAAGGGCTAGCCATGTCGCCCCACCCCAACTCAGGAGGCCTAGGCCGAGCACTTCGGCGCCCAGCACAGCTAGGGGCTGCCCTGGTACCAAGCAGAAGCCCGCGAGCAGCAGAATCGTGACGAGCAGGGCCCAAGATTCTAGCGCCCTATTTGGTAATTGAGGATAAGCTAAAATAATTTTCAGGCTAATGGAAACGCCCACAAATAACAGCCCCGTGAGCGTGGCCGCGCACCCCGCCACCGTGCTGAAGTAGTCGTGCCACTCGGCGAGGCCAGGGACGGCTAGCAGCAGGAGGAAAAGCCTATTCATGCGGGCCAAGGTACAAGCCGTTCGGCTCAGGCCGCCAGCAGCTCCTCCTCGCGGTAGCAGTCCCAGTGGCCATCGGCCAGCTGGTAGACCGGCACCCGCAGCAGCAGCCCCGTGACGGGGTGGCGCTCCTTCAGGTAGCCCCGCCAAACCACGTGGTACGGCTGCTGCTGCGTTAGGGGCACCACGGGGCGGCCTAATTCATAGGCAAAGCCCTCGACTGGGACGGACGGCGTAGTCGGCGCTGCGGGAACAGCTGCTTGCTCTGCAGCAACTGGCGCTACCACTACCTCGTCCCCATACTCGGGGTCGGCCGGCTCGTCGTAGGCCACCTGCTCCGAGTCGTCATAGTCTGGGTCGGCTGCTAGTTCATACTCGCTATCCACCACCTCGTCGAAGCCCCCCTGAGGCAGGTCCTCATACTCCACATCGGCCCCGGTTTCCCAGCTGGCGGCGTGCTGGTCCTCGTCGACGGAATAGCTTAATTTCTTAGTAGCGGCCATTTGGTCTGAGCAGTTGAAATAACAAAAGCAGAATACTAAGCTACGTGGCAGGACGACACGTTGTCAAGCTGCGCTTGTAGGCAGCCTGCTTACGGTGAGCCCCCTATACAGCTGCTGGGCTTAACACTAAAAAGTTTTTTAGGCTGAGTATCAAGGACCCATGCCAAACAAACTAGTCAGCTATTAGTCTAATCAAGTTAGTAGGCGTTTACTTTGACGTTTTACCTCTCCCCCTTTCAGCGCCTGATGCACGACGTTTTACTCATTGCCGTGCAGGAAGCGCCCATTCCGGCCGCCTACCTGCCTGTTTTTAGTTGCCGAGTAGCCGCGGGCTTTCCCTCGCCGGCCACTGACGAGCTGGAAGGACTTTTCGACCTCAACAAGCTGTTGTTTCGTCACCCCGATGCCACGTACCTGGTGCGCGTGATGGGCGAGAGCATGGCAGGCGCCGAGATTCATTCCGGTGACTTGCTGGCGGTGGACAAGCACTTGACGGCCGACCATGGGCACATCGTGGTGGCGGTCATCGAGGGCGAGTGCACCGTCAAGCGGCTGGAGCTACGGGGCGAGGACTGGTGGCTGGTGCCGGCCAACCCTGCCTTTAAGCCCTACCGGGTGCGCAACACGGAGGAGGTACATATCTGGGGCGTCGTGACCCACGTGGTGCACGAGCTGATACCAGGTCGACTCACGGCCCTGCTGCAGAGCTACGACTGATAGCTGGCGTTGCTAGCTGGTAGTTTTTGCAGCAGCTTAGCCAGTGCTTAGCCTAGGCTAAGCACATAGAACACATAGGCAAGTAGTTACGAGCTAGCCGCTTAGCTGTCCCGATTGCCTCTCTTTTAGGGTAGCTTATCTCCTTCAACTTTACGCAGCCAGCACCCAACCATGCGCAAGATTAGAATCATGGAACACATCTCGCTGGACGGCGTGATGCAACACCACAACGACGAAGGCTTCACGCATGGCGGCTGGACGAGCCCCTACCGCACGCCGGCTGGCTTGGCGGCCGTCGCGCAGGCCCAGGGCAGCCACTTCGATTTATTGCTGGGCCGCCGCACCTACGATATCTGGGCCGACTTCTGGCCGCAGGCCGGCGATAATCCAGTAGCCAACGCGCTGAACGCGGCGACGAAATACGTGGCCACCCACCGGCCGCAGAGCCTCAACTGGGGCCCGGCCCAGGACGTAGGCGCGGACATCCTGGCAGGTATTCGCCGCATTAAGGCCACGGAGGGCCCGGATCTGCTTGTCTGGGGAAGCTCTACGTTGACGTCCGTGCTGCTCGACCAAGGCTTGGCCGACGAGGTGGTGCTGCTGGTGTACCCTGTTTTGCTGGGCCGGGGCAAGCGCTTCTTTTCGGACCGGGCTGACCCACGCGAACTCGCCTTCGTCAGCTCGCAGGTGACGTCCACGGGTGTGCTCCTGAATACTTACCGGTACGTGGGCGCACTGCCAGCCTAAGGTAATTAGCGCAAAATGCCTGGCCAGACTACTTCTTAGTCAGTTTCTGTAGTTGCGCGCTACCTGCCTGACAGAACAGCTACCAACTACGCTTATTATGTTCGGGCTCGTCGACTGCAACAACTTTTACGTAAGCTGCGAGCGGGTTTTTCAGCCCCGGCTCGAAGGCCAGCCCGTGGTGGTGCTCAGCAACAATGACGGCTGCATCATCTCGCGCTCGGCCGAGGCCAAGGCCCTAGGCCTGCAGATGGGCGCGCCCTACTTCCAGGTACGCGAGCAGCTGCGCCAGCAGCGGGTGCAGGTCTTTTCCAGCAACTACGCGCTGTACGGCGACATGAGCCGGCGGGTCATGCACTACCTGGGGCAGACCGTGCCAGGCGTGGAAATCTACTCCATCGACGAGGCCTTTCTCGACCTGAGCGGGCTGCAGCAGCACTTGACGCCGTACCTGGGCAAGCTCGACGAGCTGGCCAGCACGATTCGCGCCCAGGTGAAGCAGCGCACCGGCATTCCCACCTGCGTGGGCGTGGCCCCCACCAAAACGCTGGCCAAGTTAGCCAACCGCCTGGCCAAGAAAGACGCGGCCCTGGGCGGGGTGCTGTACCTGGACTCAGCCGAGCGCCGGCGCTGGGCCCTCAAGCAGGTGGCCGTGGGCGACGTATGGGGCATCGGCCGCCAGTACGCCCAGAAGCTCACCGCCGCCGGCATCGACTCGGCGGCGGACCTCTCGAAGGTCAGTGAGGCCTGGGCCCGTAAAATGCTGGGCGGGGTAGTAGGCGCGCGCCTGGTGCGCGAGCTGCAGGGCTACCCCTGCACCGGGCTGCACGCCTCGGAGGATGGCACCTTGAGCCGGCAGAGCATCAGCTGCTCGCGCACTTTCGGGCGGCCGCTTACGGCCCAGGCTGACGTGCTGGCGGCCGTCACCTCCTTTTTGTCGCGCGCAGCGGAGAAGCTACGCCGGCAGGGCGAGCAGGCCTACGTGCTGACGGTATACGTGCAGAAGAACCGCTTTGACCTGCGGGTGCCGCCACCCCACTCGCGCTCGGCCACGTTGACCTTGCCCAGCGGGCCGACGGCCGACACGCTGGTGCTGGCCTACTACGCGGCCCACCTGCTAGCTCGGCTCTGGGAGCCGGGCACCGTCTACCACAAGGCTGGCGTAGTACTTGATGGGTTGGAGCCACCCAGCAGCGGGCAGCAGCTCGGACTATTTGCGGCACCCGCGGCCGTGGTGGTGCCGCCGGCCGCGGAGCTGGTGAGCAAACGGGCCGAGTTGATGGCCCAGGTCGATGCGCTCAATACCCGTTATGGCCGGGGCACCGTGCGCCTGGTCAGTGCCGTGCCCGCGCTGGCCGTCATGGCAGGACATCCCCACGCGCCCTGGCAGGGGCAAGCCCAGTGGCAGTCGCCAGCGTTTACTACTCGGCTGGAAGACTTGCTGAAGGTGAGCTAACGCAAGTTCGACACCCTACTAAGCTCTTAAGTTTAATAAAATAAACGCATCCTAAACGGTGTGCTGCTGAGCCTAGCCAGCACCGTGAACCAGCTGGCCGGGGGCCGGGCACTGGTGCACCCGAGCTTTCACACACACTTGACCCTAGGGGGCGTGACGGCACCGCTGGTGCAGCAGCAGTTGCGGGGGCCGGTGCAGGCCGAGGACTACCGCACGCTGGGCAATCATATTGCCGACTCGCTGCGCCGTAACCCAGCTGTAAATCGCTGGGTTGATTATCAGGACGCGAAGAATCGCAACGACTTCACCGAGCGCCTGCGGCACAACTAGCCGGTGGCGACTGGCATCAGGAGAGCCCTCACGGGATGCCGGTGGCAGGCGGCCACTACTGGAGCAGCTCCTGGCGAGCGTAGGGCGATTTCCTACCGCCAGCGCCCAAGTAAGTAGGAACTGCTTCATGCCCCTAAAGTAGCGCCAGCAGGTTGATTTGGGCGGAGTGCTCTAAAAGTTTGAGCTGTGCCAGGTTCCCAAATCAGCCCCCTCTTTTGTAACCTAGTCATGCGGTGTTCATAGGTGGGACGGTAGCTTCGCCCTCCCTCTTTCACCGTTCGGCTTCGGCCTGACTTATCCGCTCTCGTGTATGCGCCTTGTACTTATTGCCCTGTTGGTGGGTGGCTCGCTAGCCGCCCATGCGCAGACTACCCCAGCCCCGGCCACCGCCCCGGTAACGGCTGCGGCTAAACCCGCCAAAATGGCTGCTGCCTACCACGCTGGCCCGCCTGAGCAGCGGGCTGAGCGCTTGAGTCAGCAGGTGGCCAAGCAGTTGGGGCTCGACGCGGCTACCACCGCGAAGGTGAAAGATGCTGCCCTGACTCGCGCCCAAAAAATCGATGCCATTCAGACTGGCACCGACTCGAACAAAGCCAAAAATACCGCGCTGCAAGCTAACGCCCAGGCGTTTAAAGAGGCGCTTAAGAGTATTCTCACGCCCGCGCAATTTGCGCAGTACAGCACGCACGGCAAGGCCGCCGCCGAATAGACGCACTACCTCACTTGTCTACAAAAAGCCCCGCTGGCGTGTGCTAGCAGGGCTTTTTATTTACCTACTTTCTTGCCTAGCCACTTTTCTAACAGTTCATTACCTAAGAATAAGACTACGGCCGATGGCAAGGCGAATGGATAGTCGCGGGCTAAGGTGTCACCCCACCGACCAAAAAAGAATACTGTGCCCATAAAGGCCAGCATAACTAGTAATCTGTGCGAACGCTTCACGCTAGCAAATTACGTCTATCCCGTGTCCCGCCGCCCAGCCGGCTGTAGCTCTTCCTCATAGTAGCAGTCCCAGTAGACGCCGCGCAGGCGGCAGACATTCACCTGCCTAGGCTTTCAGTCAGAGCTGGGTACCCATTGCCGGCCATGCCGCACCACATCGGCCCAGGGGGAGGTGCGGGCGGTTTGCACGACGTTGCCTACGGTGTAGCTGTAGGGAAGCAAGGGGCAAAGAAAAGCCCCGCGGGTGAGGCGGGGCTTTTATGGCAAGCAACGTTATATCCGTGCTAAACTAAACCCAGCACCTTTGTCCTTAGGTTACAGGATTTGAACCTGTGTCTTTGCCATAGCCAATAGGCTTGTTCCCAAATAGTATTTTTGGGAATGCTAGAGGTGCATACGATAACCGATGACCGCCAAATGCGGGCTTTAACGGGACTGGACTTAGCCGCCTTTTGTGACCTAGCCGAACCATTCGCGCAGGGTTGCCAACAAGAAGCGGAGGCCCGTTTCACCGACCAGCGCCCGCGTAAGCGCAAGGCAGGTGGCGGACGTAAAGGGGCACTAATGAGCCCACAGCAAAAATTGCTGTTCATTTTATACTATCTCAAAACGTACCCCACCTTTGACGTGCTAGCGGCCACTTTCGGCCTGTCCCGTTCCAAGGCGTGTGAACGCGCCCACCAGTTAGCTAAGGCCTTGGAGCGCACCCTGCGCACGCAGGGCGTGCTGCCTGCCCGCACCATCGACTCACTGGCGCAGCTGCAGCAGGTGTTCGCCGAGGTGCCCGTGCTTCTGCGCGATGCCACGGAGCGCCCCCAGCACCGGCCGCAAGCCGTCGTGGACCGGGCCGCCGACTACTCGGGCAAAAAAAAGGCTGACGCGTAAAAATACGCTTATCGCCGACTCTAACCGCTCTATTCACTACTTGGGGCCAACTACCTGCGGGTCCACCCATGACTATCAACTGCTTAAAAACGAGTTTGATGTCAACCTGGGCTTGCTTGACCTTTTCGACTTACTAGCCGATTTAGGCTACCTGGGCTTGGTCACCGACTATAACCTGCCGCCCCAAAGTCTGCCGCACCGCAAGCCCCACCGCAGCAAAAAGCGCCCCAACGCGGCCCTGAACGACGCGCAGCGAGCCGAAAATGCGGCCCACGCTCGCCGCCGCGTCAAGGTCGAACACGCTATTAGTGGGGCTAAACGCTTGGGCTGCGTGGCCCAAACCTGCCGCAACAAGTCTGCTGCGTTCAACGACCGTCTGATGGCGCTGGCCTACGGAATCTGGAATTGGCACCTCGTCAAGCAAAAAGAAGTTATTTAGGAACAAGTCTAATAAGTAAAGTTAGGCAAATTCGTATAAGATATCTTGTGCGATTTTTAATAGACAGACATAAGGGGTTGGTATACCTAACAATTTAAACTCCATCAGCATTCTGATTGGAGCATCTAATGCATCAGATTTCTCGAATCCCCCTTCCGGATGGCTAGCACCTAAAATATTCGCCACCCTTCTTATTAAGGATTCACGCGAAATATTGTAGAGAATTAAACTGTTGTTTGTATCCAAATAATTGATTCTAATAGCAGTTGCTGAAACCCAAACACCAAACTTTACTTTATTATATTCTACATATTTAGTATAATCCGAATTAGAAAGGACGCCTTCCCGAGCTATGCATATCCAATAACTAACAGAAAAACAATAATTACCTTCATAAGTAACTTTAAATAATCCGTCATTATTCCCCTCACCGTAAAAATTTGCAGACCCAACTATTGGAAACTTAGCAGAATTTAAATTGAAACGCTCAACTGCGTAAAGCCCTTTATTTTCATCATGATACATCGTAATGGCATCGCGTTGCGAGGGTAAATTAGCACTTTCTTTAGCAGCGCCAAAGTCAACACTGACATCTTTAGGAAAGTATACAGCTATAAACTCATGCTGTCTAACTAACTTATTAAATACAGGTAAAAAAGAATAACTAATAAATTTTGAAGCAGGCCGAGCTTGTGTAAGAAAACGGTCGACTTCCGCTTTCATATCCATCCACACCCGCAATGTGTGCGCTAAATCTTTAAACGCTGCCCGGTCATATCCTTGCTTACATATCGCATAATGCCTTTTAAGTCTAATTATACTATCCTCAATATTTTCGCTTAATTGCATTGAGTTCATATTATTACTCAGCTAGACCCCCGAAACCACCGCTCAAACTCCCCCTCGCTCACCACCATCTCCAGCCCTACAACTTCTACCAGGCGCTGCTCAGTAGCCCTCGCTATGCGGACCGGCCTAGCAAGGCGGCCGCGGCTACCGCCCATGTACGCTTCCCCGAATTGAGAGCCAGTTGTAAGTAGAGAAAAGTGTATTTTCACTACCTGACACCTGCGAGATGAAAAAAGACGATTCAGTGAAGCCCAGATTGTGGCTATTCTTCAACAGCAAGCCAGCGGGCAGACCGTGGCGCAAATTGCGCGCGAACATGGCTTGAGCGAGGCC
>JBPBPH010000006.1:0-48950 GCA_050954355.1 Janthinobacterium lividum | reverse complement strand
TCAGCCGCTGGTAGAATAAAAGGAGTGAGGGGACGGGCCATAGGCCCTCAACTCTAGATGCTGTATTTTGTTCGCTAATTCTCCTGACTGAGCACTAGCGCCGGCCTCGCATAGCCTAACTTAACTTGGCCCGCCTACGTTCGCGCAGCCTTTCCTCGGCGCCGGGTTTTGCTTACTTATATCCCCTTCCTACGCAATGGACTTGTCCTTTTCTTCCGAGCTGTTCATTCACCACGTCCTGTTTTACCCCAAAGCCAACGCCAGCGAGGCCGATAAGGCTCGCCTGCTAGCAGGCTTGCGGATGCTTGCCGGGGTTCCTAGCATCAAGCTGGCCCACATCGGAACGCCGGCCGCCACCACCCGCGACGTCATTGAGCGCTCGTATGCTTACTCGTGGTTGTGTTTTTTCGAGAGCGCGGCCGACGAGCAGGTTTACCAGCAGCATCCGCTGCACGACGCGTTTCGCAATCAGTACGCGCCCTACTGGGACTACGTCGTTATTTACGATGCTATTGGCTCGCTGGCCGGCCGCGAACCCGCTCCGCAAGCCTAAGCCGGCCCTAGGGGACTACCGCGGCCTGGGCTGAAGTTGGGGCAGTTGCCACCCTGCTCGCCGGCGGGCAGGCCCTGGCCCCTGGTCAGTAGTCGCCATACCCCCTACCTTCGCGCCCCATACCGACATCATCCCCTCCCCTTCTGAGATGAACATTCACGAATATCAAGGCAAGGAAATACTGAAAAAATACGGCGTGCGCGTGCAGGAAGGCCTCACCGCCGACACGGCCGAGCAGGCCGTAGCCGCTGCCGAGAAGCTTACCGAGCAAACCGGCACTAGCTGGTACGTTATTAAGGCCCAGATTCACGCCGGCGGGCGCGGCAAGGGCGGCGGGGTGAAGCTGGCCAAAAACCTGGAGCAGGTAAAAGACATTGCCGGCCAAATTATTGGCATGCAGCTCATAACCAAGCAAACCGGCGCCGAAGGCCGCAAGGTGCACAAGGTGCTGGTGGCCCAAGACGTGTATTACCCCGGCGAAAGCCCCACCAAGGAGTTCTACATGAGCGTATTGCTCGACCGCGCGTCGGGCAAAAACGTTATTATATATACCACCGAGGGCGGCATGGACATCGAGGAGGTGGCCGAGTCGCACCCCGAAAAAATTCAGAAAGAATTGATTGACCCCGCCGTGGGGCTGCAGGGCTTTCAGGCCCGCAAAATCGCCTTTAACCTGGGTCTCGAAGGCGAGGCGCAGAAGGAGATGGTGAAGTTCGTAACGGCTCTCTACAAAGCCTACGACGACACCGACTCGTCTATGTTTGAGATTAACCCGGTGCTGAAAACGTCGGACAACAAAATCCTGGCCGTGGATGCCAAGGTGACGCTCGACGACAACGCGCTGTACCGCCACAAGGACTTCGCCGCCCTGCGCGACCTCAACGAGGAAGACCCACTGGAAGTAGAGGCCTCCAACTCGAACCTGAACTACGTAAAGCTCGACGGCAACGTGGGCTGCATGGTGAACGGCGCGGGTCTGGCCATGGCCACCATGGACATCATCAAGCTCTCGGGCGGCGAGCCGGCCAACTTCCTCGACGTAGGTGGCGGAGCCAACGCGCAGACCGTGGAGGCAGGCTTCCGCATCATTCTGCAGGACCCCAACGTGAAGGCCATCCTGATTAATATCTTCGGGGGCATCGTGCGCTGCGACCGCGTAGCCAACGGGGTGGTGGAGGCCTACAAGAAAATCGGCGATATTCGCGTGCCCATCATCGTGCGCCTGCAGGGCACCAACGCCGAGGAGGGCGCCCGCATCATCGACGAAAGCGGCCTGAAAGTGAAGTCGGCCGTGCTGCTCAAAGACGCCGCCGATAGAGTGAAAGAGGTGCTAGCCGAAGCCAAGTAAGCTAACCAACCCAGGCAAAAGGGCCGCCCAATATAATCGGGCGGCCCTTTTGCCTGGGTTGATAGTCGTCAGGCGCTGCTTATTTACCTTCGGCTATGCCGGCGTTCTCCTCGGCCGATACGGGAATGGCTTCGCCCTGCACTTTTAGCTCTACTTCCATATTGCCGCGCGTACCTACCGAGTACGGGCAGATTTTGTGGGCTTGGCGCACCATATCAATTGTCTTATCGCGGTCAAAAGCCTTGAGGTCCACGTCTAGGATGGCCGAGAGGCCGTAGCCTTCGCCTTCCTGAAAGAGCGTAACCGAGCATTTTACTTCGGTACCGGGGTCAAGTTTGTCATTGTTGCGCGTTGCAATAACCAGCAGCGCCTGCTGAAAGCACGACGAGTAACCGGCCGCGAACAACTCCTCGGGGTTGGTAGCGCCTTTTTTGCCGCCTAAGCCTTCGGGCACGCTCATATCAAGGTCGATGATGCCGTTGCTGGAGCGCACGTGGCCGCTGCGGCCACCCACGGCCGTAGCATCGGCCGTGTAGAGGTTCTTTTTGGTGGATTCCATTTGGATGTAGGAGTTGAGCAATGTTGTAGGAAGGGCAAACTGGTTTTGGGCCCCGAAGGTTGTGCCACCCCGTGGGCTAGGCCCTGCCCTAGGAGCTGGTTTGGCCGCAGCACCATTTGGGGCTACCTTTGCAGCCCTATCACCAGGTCGCATAGTACAACGGATAGTATAGGAGCCTCCGAAGCTCTAGATTTAGGTTCGATTCCTAATGCGACCACTAAAAAGGCCTTTACGCTAGCGTAAGGGCATTTTTTATTTAACTAAGGGGCATTTTGGGGCTAGGCGGGAAGCGCGCACGCCTTAACGACTACTAATTTATGGTGCTTCCAAGCCGCCAATGGCCTTGCTAAATAGACTAGAGCGATAGTCTATTTAGCAAGGCGCAACTGGGAGTAGGCTAACCTAATCCAGTAAAGCAGGCTTCTAAAAAGGTGCTCTCTAGTTGCTACTCAGTGGCCTAGCAGAGGGGCCAAGGCTTTCCGTTGAATTCTCTAGGGGCTACTTGCGTGGCTTTGGCAAGAGGCTGACCACTTGTCACAGTGATGGCCTTGAAGAAGCTCTTCATTGCTTCGGGTTGGAGCAGGGTTGAGTACGGAGCCTATCGCTCGCTAGTGAGTTGCTGCGCAGCAGTAAGCCACCCGCTGGCGAAGAATAATGGCGAATGCAGTATTATCTGTATGGCCTGGAAAAATTTTGTAAGCAGCTTATAATCTGACTCGTATGCCGCCTGGCAACTATACTACGCGCCGCTAAGCAAAGGATATTTTGAAAAAAGATGCTTGCGTATATCAAAAACGTTTGTAGATTTCGATTAGTTGGACTAAACTAGTACACTCGTTATTTATAAAGTACAGGTTATTCTTCCTTTTTACTACTATTCTATACTCATTCTCTCTTTCCGTTCTCACCTATGCAAGTCCCTCATTTTACGACCGAACAAAGCCGTCAGCGTCTTTTAAACGAAGTTCTTACCTATACCGCTAGCGGTATTAATCCTTTCTCAACTCCTCAGGAACAACACTATCTAACCCAATTTCAGCGCGGCCGCCTTACTATTGACGAAGTTGTATATTACCTAGAATCAACCAAATATTTCCAATCTAACTCGCAGTACTGAGTGCTGTCGGTTAGATATTCCTCACTCGCCTAGGCCCCTTAAAGTAGCATAATGCTATTTTTTCTGAGTTACTACTAACCGCCACAACCCTTTTATTAAGTAGTTCTTGAACGGCCCCAGTTTTCTTTTAGATGCGTTCCTAATTATCGCATAGCCTACTATTTTAGCAGAGTCACCCACTGCTTTTTTCATGTTAAACTAGCGTTTTAGCTATATTAAGCAAACAGTCTGCAAGTCTCTGGTAATTACAACGCAACAGCGTAGTATATTAGCCACCCTTTTATACCTTAGGCGGCGCAACCAATGCGACGCACTACCTATTAAAATTCATATTTTCTTTGGCAGCCGTTTCTTTAGGCCGTTCTCACCACCAAGCGTCCTAGGGGGCTATTAATTGGTGTTGCGCGCCGGGCGGCGGCTAATTAATTTATCTCCGTTCTATCTAGTCCATACCTGCTCTCCATTTGCTATCCTTATCGTTATCATGCCCTCCCAGCAGTTTGGCGCGCCCCGCGAGCCGCATGTTTACTTTGCCAGTCCCCAAGAAGTAGCCCACTGGCTTCACATACTTAACTGCACCGAAGAGCAGCTGCGGGCCGCCGCACTTGCCGTCGGCACGCACATTCCTACTATCCGGCACTATCTCAAATTTCGCCAGATATTACCGCAGCAGTTTCCTCAGCTCTAATCTTTTTCCCACCCATCACTATAATGTCTAGCTCGTATCCTGTTTCATTTTCGGCTCGCTTACTGCTCATTATCTTGGGCTTGAGTGCGTTAGTTGGCAGCGCCTTTTACCTGATGCCGGTTTCTTCCCTGCGCTACGTAGGCATTTATTACGCCGTAGTAGGAGTGTTCAACTTATTCATTCTGCCGATGTTTTACCTGCTGAGCCACTCGCGCTTCGAGCTAGTTCGGCTGGAAGTTGCGGAGCTTGCCAGCTAGTTTGGCCAGTGGCACTGAGCGGCCGGGCCCTAGGCCTAGGCCTGGCTCCCTGGCAGAGCAAGCCGCCAGTAGCTATTGCTAAGGTGCTAAGTACAGGAGGCTTGCCTTTTTTATTGAGTGGGCACTGGCTTACAGGTAGGCGAAAGGAGTCAAAACCGCCGCTTAGCTGTTTTCTTTGCGGACGCGCGGGCTCGTTGCCCGCGCCCACTACTTATATGGCAACTTCCACCCTCACCGGCCTGCGCGCCGGCGTGCTGCACGGCGACGAAGTGCAGGAACTCTTCCGCCACGCCAAAGCCCACGGCTACGCCCTACCGGCCGTGAACGTGACCGGCACCGACACCGTAAACGCCGTGCTTGAAACCGCCCGCGACCTTAACTCGCCGGTTATCATTCAGTTCTCGAACGGGGGAGCACAGTTTTTTGCCGGCAAGGGCCTGCCCAACGATAAGCAGCAGGCCAGCATTGCGGGCGGCATTTCGGGTGCCCACCATGTGCACCTGATGGCCGCAGCCTACGGCGTACCCGTGATTCTGCACACTGACCACGCCGCCAAGAAGCTGCTGCCCTGGATTGACGGGCTGCTGGAGGCGGGCGAGAAATACTTTGCCGAGCACGGCCAGCCGCTCTTCAGCTCGCACATGCTCGACTTGTCGGAGGAGCCGATTGCCGAAAACCTCGAAATCAGCAAGCACTACTTCGAGCGCATGGCCAAAATTGGCATGACGCTGGAAATTGAGCTGGGCGTGACCGGCGGCGAGGAGGACGGCGTAGACAACTCGAACGTGGATTCGAGCAAGCTCTACACCCAGCCCGAAGAAGTGGCCTACGCCTACGAGCAGCTGAGCGAGGTAAGCCCGCGCTTCACCATTGCGGCCGCCTTTGGCAACGTGCACGGCGTGTACAAGCCCGGCAACGTGAAGCTGCAACCCGTGATTTTGCACAACTCGCAGGAGCACCTGCGCCAGAAGCATAGCCTGGCCGACGCGCTGCCGATTGACTTCGTGTTTCATGGCGGCTCGGGCTCGAGCCAGGCGGAAATTCGCGAGGCCATCAGCTACGGCGCCATCAAGATGAACCTGGATACCGACTTGCAGTGGGCCTTCTGGGAGGGCATCAAGAACTACTACGTGAAGAACGAGGGCTACCTGCAAAGCCAGATTGGCAACCCCAGCGGCCCCGACTCGCCCAACAAGAAATACTACGACCCGCGCGTATGGCTGCGCGAGGGCGAAAAAACCGTCATTACCCGCCTCAAGCAGGCCTTTGAGGACTTGAACGCCGTGAACCGTCGGCCCTAGCCCCTGGCTGGCTCAAAACCCACTTCAAAGCCCGGCCGCGCCCCGCACGGCCGGGCTTTTTGCGGCCTATGGTCCTGGCAAAACCTTTTGCCCACGGGCCTGCGTATAGCGGCCAAACTCTACTGCACCCCCCACACCATGAAAAAGACGATTCTTTCTGCTCTTGCCCTAGGCCTGCTAGCCGCCACTACTGCCCTGGCCCAAACCACGCCGATGAGCACTTCGGACGGCGGCGACAAAACCAAGCAAACGGTGGACGGCATGACCGTGAAAACCAAGGTAGACCCCAAGGATGGCAAGATGAAGGTGAAAGGCCGGGATGAGCAAGGCAACACGATGAAAGCCTACACCAAGCCCCGCAAAGGCGAGCTGAAAGCTGACCGCGCCGAAACGAAAATGGACCGCAAGGCCATGAAAATGGAGAAGAAAGGCATGAAGAAGGACAGCACGAAAATGTAGTCCTGGCTTTCAGTTGCACTTGCTTCACTAGCAAGCATTTTTGCCAAAAACCAAAAGGCCAAACCCCAGCCGGGTTTGGCCTTTTGCGTGCCCTAGGGCCGGCTGGTGGGGCCAGGAGTGTAGTCGAGCGGCAGGGCCTCGCCTACTTTCTCGAAGCCCCAGTAGCCATCGACCTGCACGCTGAGCGGGTCGCGCAAGTTGCCGGTGGGCAAAATCAGCGCCTCGGGCCCCAGCAGGCGCAGCTCCGATACCTCGAGCACGGTTGGCTTGGCCACGGCCTGGCCTAGGGGTGCATTGCCCCTGGAAGCCAACGTGCGGCTATTACCCACGTCTACTTGAGCGGCCCCGTTGGCCACGACGGCGTAGGCAGTAAAGATGGGGTCGGGCGGCTCATTCTAGTAAGTTATCTGCAAGGCATCGGCAAACCGAAGCTTAATGCGGGTGGGGTTGGCCTCGACGTGGCAGATTTGGGTGGCGCTCACGGGCTGCTTATACACGAAAGCCGTTACGCCGGGCCCCGCTGCAAACACCGCCACTAGCGAGTCGCTGCGGCGGGCCAGTTGCTGCTGCAGCTGCTCCGAGCTAGGGGCGCGCACCAGCCGGCGCACCAGGAAGCCTTCCTGCACCAAGCGGTTTTCGCGCACGCTGCCACCAGCTGGATGCGCAACGCGGGCGCCGCCTTTTTCTTTGCGCGCCCCCTGGCCATTAGCAACGGCGCGGGCAGTGCCCCCCTAGGGGCTGCCGCCCTCAAAATCGACGTCCGCTTTTTTCTGGAAGGCGGCAGCTTGGTGGCCGGCCAGCCCAGCGTGCTTGGCCTGAAGGCGACGGACGAGCACGGCCGCGGGGTGGTCGTGCAAGGCACCGTGCTCGATGCCCAGCAGCAGCCGGTAGCTAGCTTCACCAGCCGCCACGCCGGCATGGGCTCGTTTGAGTTTACGCCCGCGCCGGGGCAGGCCTACCAGGCGCTGGTAACGCTGCCCGGCGGCCGGCAAGCCACGTACCCGCTGCCCGCCAGCCAGCCAGTGGGCTACACCCTGCGCGTAACCGAAACCCCCACCGATTTTGTGGTGGCGATGCGGCCGCCGGCTACGGGCGCAGCTGCGGGCCCAGCCCTGCTGCTGGCCCAAGTGCGCGGCAAGGTGGCCTTTGCAGCCCAGGCTACCCTAGGCGCGGCAGCCCCCGTGGTGGCCCGGCTACCCAAGGCCAGGTTTGCGCCGGGCCTGGCGCAGCTTACCCTCTTCGATGCGCAGGGCGTGGCCCAGTGCGAGCGCTTGGTATTCGTGCCCAACCCGCCCGGCGCCCGCCTCACGCTCAGCGCCGACAAGCCGGCCTATGGCCCGCGCGAGGCCGTGCGCCTGCGCCTGGCGGCCACCGATGCGGCGGGCCAGCCGGTGGCGGGCCAGTTTTCGGTGGCGGTGGCGGCTGCCACGCCCCTAGGGGCCGACGGCCCCACCATCCTCTCGCACTTGCTGCTGAGCTCCGACCTGGGTGGGGTGCTGGAAGACCCCAGCTACTACTTTCGCGAGCCGCAGACTCCCGACATAAAACTGGCCCTCAACGACTTGCTACTGACCCAGGGCTGGCGGCGCTTTGTGTGGAAGGAGCTGCTGGCCGGGCAGCTGCCGGGCCGCGAGTTTGCGCTGGAGCAGGGCCTAGGGGTGAGTAGCCAGGTGCTGACGGCGGCCGGGCAGCCCGCCGCCGGGCAATCGGTAGCTTACCTACAAACCAATCCGCCGCGCGAGGGCCAGCAGCTAGCCGACGCCGCGGGGCACTTCCGGTTTCGGGGCCTCGATGGGCTAGACACCACGGCGGTGCTGCTGCGCGCGGCCCCGGCCAAGGGCGCGGCTCCGCTGGCGTTGCGCCTGCTGGCGCCCCCGCCCGCCACCCCGCTGCCCGACGGGCAGCCGGCAGCCACCACGCCCGGCGCCCTGGCCGACTACGCGCGCCGCAGCCAGCAGCGCACCTTAGCGCAGCGCTACCACCTGGGCACGGGCACGGCGGTAGTGCTGGGCACCGTGCGCGTGCGGGGCCAGCGGCCCACGGCCGACACCCACACCCGAACCTACTCGGCGGCCAACGCGGTGGTGCTGCAAGTGCCCGACGCGGCCCGCACCGGCGACAGCCGCTCGGTGCTGCAGTACCTGCAAGGGCGCGTGGCGGGCGTGGCGGTGTCGGGCAACAGCATCACTATTCGCCAAGCGGCTTCCTTGCAAAACCAGGGCACCGGCAGCTTTGGCTTGGTAGAGCCGCTGTACCTGATTGATGGGGCCATTGTGCCGGCCGAAACGTTTAGCAGCTATCCGGTGCGCGAGATTGAAACGATTGACGTGCTCAATCAAAGCGCGGCGGGGCTATTCGGGATTCAGGGCTACGGCGGGGTTATTGCGCTGCACTCACGCCAAAGCAGCGCCCCTAGCCCGCTTGATGCGCAGGCCGGCTTCGGGGCCGCGCGGCCGGGCGTGCTTTCGGTGCGGGTGCCGGGCTACTACCGCGCCCGCGAGTTTTATGCCCCGCGCTACGACGCACCCTCGCCCCCACCCGACCCGCGCTACACTACGCTCTACTGGGTGCCCGAGGTGCGCACCGACGCCAGCGGCCAGGCGCAACTTAGCTTCTATACTTCCGAGGCAACCGGCGAGTTTCAGGCCGTGGCCGAGGGCCTGAGCGCCGCGGGCGTTCCGCTGCGCGGCACCGCTACGCTCAGCGTGCGCGCCGGCCAGGGCAAGTGAGCGCGCTAGTACTTGGCCACGCGGCCACGCAGCGGCGCGCCCGCCCCCCCCGAAGTGCGCAGCCAGTACAGGCCCGCCGGCAGCCCGGTTAGCGACAGCTCGCCGCCGCCGGCGGGCAGCGCCTGGCGCCGCACCAGCTGGCCCAGCTCGCCGAGCACTTCTACTACCACGGCACCAGCGCCTAGGGGCAGCACCACGCGCAAGGGCCCCGCCGTGGGGCTCGGGTATAGCTGCCAACCGGCGGCCGCCACCGGGGGCGCGGCGGCCAGCACTTGCTGGTAGGCGCTTTGGGCCGCGTCGGCGGCCGCTTGCAGCTCGGCCAGCGTGGGGGCCGCTACCAGGGCAAAGGCTACGGCTACCGAGTCGCCGGGGGCCAGGCGGGTTACGCGCGCGCTCAGCACCTGCGATACATCGGTGGGGCCCGCCGACCAGGTGGCGCGGGCCGGGCCGCCGCTCAGGGCCAGGTACTTTTCGGCGGGACTGAAGCCGTCGCCCAGGTAGATGGGGCTGCCGCTGGCCGCGTTATTGTCGATGGCGTAGGCGCCGGCGGGCTGCGCGCTCAGCACCCGCACGCCGGTATACACCCGCGGGTCGGTGGGGTCGTAGCAATACCCTAGGCGGCGCACCGAGTCGTAGCGGGCCACGTTGCGGCCGGCGCTGCCGGGCAGGTCCCAGTCCATAAATAAGCCGGCGTAGAGCGGCTTGAGGGTATCGGCCGTGAGGTTTTGCAGCACGTAGTCGAGCACGATGACGCCTCGGCGCGCGGCGGGGCTGGCCCAGCTTTGGCCCCGCTCGCGCACCCGCACACCCACCGAGCGTGGGCGCTGCGGGTCGGGCAGCGAGTCGCGAAAGGTGGTGGTAAGCTGCTGGTCGGCGCGGGGGCCGGGCAACTGGCGGCGCAGGGCCCCCAGCTCGAAGAACGACTGGCGCGTGGTGCCGGGCGCCGCGCGCAGGCGGTCGGCCACGCGGGTGGGCGAGGTGGCCAGCAGCAGGCCGCCCTCGGCCAGCAGTTGAGCGTTTTGCTGGTAGCCCAGGCCTAGGCCCCCGGTGCCGTTGGGGTTATCGTAGCCAATGTTGCCCCGGCCGGTTAGGCTCACGTGCAAGTCACCGGCGTCGAGCTGCGCAAAATCGGGGCTCAGCAGCACCGTTACGTACTGGTCGGTTTGGTAGCCATCGGGGGCGGTGAGGCGGTAGCGCAGCGTGGCCACGGTATTGATGGGCACCGCCGCCGCCACGGCCAGCCGGAAGGGCTGCGCCGCGTTGCTGGCCTGCCCTAGGGTGGCCAGGCTACCCACGGCGTAGCTGCCGCGCCGCACCGTGAGGTAGGGCGACAACGAAGTCAGCGTCACTTGCAAGTTGCTGATGGGCAGCAGCAAATTGCGCACCGTGGCGCTTAGCTGCAGGGTGTCGCCGGCGGCGTAGCCGGTGGGTTGGCTGGGGGCGAAGGTGCTGGCCACTACCCTGGCCTCGCGCTGGCTGATGGCGGCCACCGCCCGCGCCACGTTGAGGCGGCCCGCGCCCAGCTGCCCAGCGTAGGCAGCATTGGCGGGCAAGGCGTAGAGGGTGGGGTCGGCGGCGCGGCGCAGTTGGGCCTGCACCTGCTCGGCCGTGAGCTGCGGGAAACGCACCCGCACCAAGGCGGCCGCCGCTGCCACCTGTGGCGAGGCAAACGACGAGCCCGAGCCAACCCAATAGTCGTGGTCAACGGGCCCCGCGGCCGAAGCCACCCCGCGCCCAAACGTGCTGCGGATATTGACGCCGGGCGCCGACAGGTCGATGCGGTAGTTGTAGGTGGCAAAGTTGGCTTTGGCATCGGCGGCATCGGTGGCGGCCACGGCCAGCACGTAGTCGTAGCCGGCGGGGTAAAATTGCCCGGTCTGACCCGAATTGCCGGCGGCGGCCACCAGCACCACATCGCGGTTGAGGGCCGCGTAGGCGCATACATCCTGCTCGTAGCGCGAGTAGCCACCCTCGCCGCCCCACGACATATTAATAACCCGGCAGCCGTGGTCGGCGGCGTACACGATGGCCTCGTAACCGGCAAAGGCTCCCGTGCCATCGCTCGGAAACACTTGCACCGGCAGGTATTTGCAGTTGAAGCCCATGCCCGAACCCCCTAGGCCGTTGTTGGCCTGCCCGGCCGCGATGCCCACCACCATCGAGCCGTGCACCACGGTGGGGTCCTCCGCCGTGGGGTCATTGTTGCCGTGCGAGGTATCCCAGCCCCGGAAGTTATCCACGTAGCCGTCGTGGTCGTCGTCGAGGCCGTTCACCGGGTCGGCGTAGTTGTACTTGAGCTGGCGTACCAGGTCCTCGTGGCTCACGCGCATCCCCGTATCCGTGAGGCCGATTACCATGCTGGTATCGCCGCGAGTGAAGTCCCAGGCCCGGTAGACTTGCGTCAGTTGCAGGTGGTACGGCGGGGTAGCAGCGGCCGAGTCGGCTAGGGGGTCGTTGGGCTGGTACTGGAGCTGGCGCACGTAGGCCGGCTCCACGTACTCGACCCCGCCCGTGGCCAGCAGCTGGGCGCGGGCCCGGGCCACGGGCACCGCCGGCGGCACCTGCACCTCATACACCAAGCGCAGGTCGACGCTGCCCGGCTGCTCGGGGCTAGGCGGCAGGCTGCGCGGGAATTTCTGCGTGAGGCTGGTGGCGCCTAGGGCCCGCAACGCCCCGGCCAGCAGCGGTAGGCTGGCCCCCGGCGTAGCGCCCGGCTTTAGCTTGAGCAGCAGGCGGCCGGGCTCGGTGGGCGGCGTGGCCTGAGCCCAGGCGGCAGGCACCAAGCCCAATAGTATTATCAGTATAAATAATTGCCTCATGTTCACTCACAAGTCACTATAGAATAGGACTGTAAAGATACGTAAAGCTTCGTGCCGCTGGCAGGGGCTACCCACTTTTTCTGCGCGGCACGCAGCTTGGCGCAGGGCCTAGGCCGGCGCGGGCCAGTGGCGGGGCAGCCCGGCCTCGCGCGCCAGCGGAGCCGCCCCGCTGGCGTAGAGACCAGCCAGCACGGCTTGCATGGCCGGGGCCAGCTCCAGGTGCAAGTCAGGGTGCAGGCGGTGGGCGTGCTTGAGGGTTTCTTGGGTGCGGCGCACCAGGTGCTGCAGCAGCGGCTGGGTGGGGCCGTGCAGGCGCGCCACCGCCGCCGCCTGGTGCTGAAATACGTTGGCCAGCAGCCGCAGGCTCAGTTCCAGCTCGCCCCAGTCGTCCTGGGTGATGCGGGCGTGGTAGGCCAGCCGGACCTGCAGCTGGCGCAGAATCACGAGCAGGTCATTAGGCGTCTGGTGGAAGCCGCGCACGGGGTCGTCTACCTGGCGGCGCAGCGCCTCGCGGCGGGTTTCGAGGGCGTCGGGGCCTTCGAGCAGGCGGTAGGCGAGCTGCTCGGTCAGCACCGCGTCCTGCGCCACGAGGCGGGCCAGCAGCTGGTCTTTCTCCTTCTCGGACAGGGCAAACAGGGCGCGGCGCAGGTCGGGCGGCAGGGCAGGCAAAGTATTTTTTGCACCAGGCCCGATTAGTTAGCGAACTGCCTGGTTTGCTAGGGTAAGTTTACGACGTAGAGCGTCATAGGAGTATGGCGTACATCGAGCCAGTATACTTGCTGGCCCGTAACCCAGACTCGAAAAAGCACCTCAAAGAAGCAACTGTAGCTGACGCTCCTGCTGAAGCGCAAGCGCACTCCCCCGGAATTATTGGCAGCAGCTTTTAGCTTATTTAAGCATATTTCGGCGGTCTGCAGACTCATAAAATCAGCCAGCGGCTTACCCGTAAACGTGACAGTTTGCCACGACCGGGCAGTTTCCAGCTCAGTTAAGGATAAGTACGGCAGCTTATTATGCGGCGACCAGGAAATGAGGGACCGCAAAGGCGGCATAGTTATACCCTGCACGCTCCCTAGGCATGGCCCACCCTCGTGGATAGGCCATTCAATACCGGAGGTACCCAACGAAACCAACTCGGGTGTAAGGCTTTGGTGTGCCACCGCAATGGCGAGTAATAGGCCGCCTACCCACGGTGCAAACCACCAAGAGGGCAATAGTTGGCGCAGCGGAAACCGACGAAATGGCAACATAATCTACCGATGCTCCTAGGCCCCAAATTGCACAAAAAAGCCCCTAGCCAGGGGCTAGGGGCTAGGGGCTTGCGCTGCCAACAGTGTGGGTTACTTATCGTCGCCCTCGGCCGTAAGGGTTTTCCCCTGGTGCTGCATTTCGGGCAGCGTGAAGTTAGCCTCGCTGGGGTGAGTAAGCTGGTCGGGCAGGTTGTCGGCGCTGGCGGGGGCCGAGCCCACCGGGGCCTGGTAGTCCGAGCGGAGCGAGTCGTCCATCTCGTCGGGGCCGGCCTGGCCACTTTCATTTTCGTCGTAGGTCTGGCCGTTGGTTTGGGTGTTTAGGAAATCGTCTGATTCCTTTTCGGTAGCGGTGCGGGCGTTGCTGTTGTCAGCCTGCTCGTCAACCGTGAGGGTAGCGGCAGCGCGCTTGTCATCGGCCGGCACGTTGTCGCCATTGTTGCCGTGGGCCGGCTGGGGGGAAGTTGCCATAGGGGTAAATACTTAGTTTTTATCGTGTTCGCTTTCGTTTTGCTCGGTCCACGAGGCTTTTTGGTGGCCGCCGGCGTAGCGCTCGTCGTCTTGGGCCCAGGCGGTGCGGGTGTTGTCCTCTTCCTTCTGCTCCTGGCCGGCGGTGTCGCCCTGGGCGTGTTTCACGGCCTGAGGGTCGCGGTTTTGCACCACGTGGCCGGGCTGGGCAGTGGGGTTGGCGTTGGGCGAATCGGTGGCGTAGGCGCCGGGCACGTCCTGGTCGGGCTTGGGCACCGGCTTGTTGCCATCATGAAACTCGCTGAACTCGTCGGGGTTATCGTTCGAGCCATCGTGAGGGGTGGGCGCCGTCTGGTTTTCGGGCTTGCCAAAGTCGCCGTAGTGCGGGGTGCCGGCCCCAGCCTGGTCGGCCTGCTTATCAGGCGTGAGGTGGGCGTGGTCGGCGGCCTCGCGCTGGTCGGCAGGGCGGGAGTCTTTTTCGGCAGGGCTCATGGCAAGCAGGATAGGAAAAGCATGGGGAAAGCGGGGCAGGGCTGCCTGGCTAGGTACCATGTGCTTACTGGTTTTTGATGGCTGGGGTTGCTTGAGCTAGGCAGCCTGTTCGCCCCTAGGCAGTTGCCGGCCGGGGTTGGCTACGGCGCCCGGCGAGCCGTATAGCCGGGACCTACTATTCCCTGGGCCTCCTTCCTTTCTATGGGCTACCACCACAATGCCAAGCAGCAATTATTTCAGGACGGAGCGGCTGAGCTGGCTTATTCCCTGCCCGCGCCCCAGGTTATCGACTTCATCCACACCTATGTGCCTGAGAGCCGCCGCGGCGAAGGCATAGGCGACGAGCTAGTGGCCACCGGCCTCGATTACGCCCGGCGGCACCACTTGCGCGTGCGAGCCTCCTGCCCCTTCGTGGCCGCCTATCTGCAACGCCACCCTGAATATAATGACCTGCTGGACGACCACTAGGCCTAGCGCCTCTTCGGATAGCCTGTTTCTACGGCGCAGTTTAGCTAGCGTTCGGCGGGCCGCTGCCGCCTCCCCTACCCTAGGGCCCGGCGAGAACCTAACGCCGCTCGAAGCGCAGCAGCAGTGCCCCGCCGGGCCGCAGCGTCACGAGGGGGTTGAGGGTTGGCGCGGCCGCCGCCGCCAGTGCTAGCCGGAAGCGCCGCAGCAGCTGCACCAGCACCAGCTGCAGCTCGGTGAGGGCAAACTGGTTGCCCACGCACAGGCGCGGGCCGCTGCCGAAGGGCAGGTAGCCAAAGGCGGGCGGGGCGGGCACGGCCCCCGGGGCGAAGCGTGCGGGTTGAAACGCCTCAGCATCGGGCCACAGCGCGGGGTGGTGGTGCAGGCCGTAGAGGTAGATGGAAAACAGCGTGCCCGGCGCAATCACCTGGCCCTGAAACTCATCGGCCTCAGTGGCCACCCGGTCGAGCACCCAGGCGGGCGGGTAGAGGCGCATGGCTTCCTGCACCACTTGCAGGGCGTAGGGCAGGCGGGCCAGGTCGGCAAACTCGGGGGCTTGCCCGCCGGGCAGCGCTTGCTCAATCTCGGCCACCAACTGCGCCTGAGCGTCGGGGTGGCGGGCCAGCAGGTAGCAGGCCCAGGCCAGGGCGTTGGCCGAGGTTTCGTGGCCGGCCACCAGCAAAATATTTAGCTCGTCGAGCAGCTGGTTTTCGGGCATGGCCGCGCTGGTGTCTTCGTAGCGGGCCTCCAGCAGCATTTGCAGCAAGTCGTCGGGCGCGGGGGTACCTAGGGGGGCAGCGGCCGTGGCGGCGCGGTGCCGGCCCACGGCGGCCAGCACCAGCTGGCGCAGGCGGCGGGCCAGCTCGTCGTGGTGGTCGTAGCGGCCGCGCACCCAGTGCCAGGGCCGCAAATACGGCTGCCGAATGGTATTCACGTAAAATGCCTGAATGGCCGTGAGCCAGTCGCTGAGCTGCTGCAGCTGCTCTTCGCCCAGGCTAGCGCCAAACACCGAGCGCGCCACCACCCGAAAGGCCACCCGCGTGGCGGCCGGGTGCACGTCGAGCACGGCGCTGCCCGTGGCGGCGGCCTGCGCGTTCAGCTCGGCCACCCATTCATCGGCCACGGCGCGCATCAGGCGCGTGAGGCCCGCCAGCCGCTGCCGGTGAAAGCCGGGCTGAATCAGCCGCCGCTGCCGCAGCCAGTCGGCCCCCTCGTTGGTGAGCAGGCCGCGGCCCAGGTAGCGCAGCAGCCCGTGGGTGAGGTCGGACTTGACGTAGCGCCGGTGGTTTTTTTGCAAAATGTGCTGGGCCAGGGCCGGGTCGCGCGTCACCACCGAGTCGCGCACGCCGCCCAGGTACAGGCGCACCGTGTCGCCGTGCGCCGCCAGCAGGCGGTTGAGGTTGCCCACCGGGTCGCGGGCCATTTTCAGCGATTGCCGCAGGGTAATCCAGCGCGGAATGCGGGGCCAGGTAGGCATGGGTTAATGGGCGTAATGGAAGTAATGATGAAAGAACGTCATGCTGAGCTTGCCGAAGCATCTCCACCACGCCATATCGTTCGATAGGGATGCTTCGGCAGGCTCAGCATGACCACCTGCTATCCACGCCTAATTACTCCCATCATTCCCTCAGCGGCAGCTCGCGCGGCAGCTCAAATTTCAGCTCCCTAGCCCGCTTGCGGCCGTGCAAGGCCTGTAAAAATCCATCCAGCTCGCCTTTGTATTCCAGCCACAAGTCTTCGTGCAGGCTCTTGATAACCAGGCCCACCAGGCGCGTGGCCAGGCGCGCCGTGTAGGTGAAAAAGCCAGGATATGGGCTGTCGAACTGGCCCGAGTAGTTGTCCATAATCAGCCGCAGGGTGTACAGGCCCAGGTCGGCTTCGAGCTGCTTGCTCTTGGTGACGCGGCGGGCGCGGGCGGCTTCCTGGTTGGCTTCGCGCAGGGCCTTTACCAAGCTGCGGTTGAGCAAGCGCCCCGTTACGGCCACCTGAAATAGCTCGTGGATGCGGTCGGCGGCGGTTTCGTAGAGGCTTTCGAGCGTCACGTCGGCCAGCAGCTCGTAGCGCAGGGTGTCGTAAAGCTCGGCGTCGCGGCGCACGGCGCGCAGCACCAGGGCTTCCTTTTCTTTTTCGGACAGGCGGCCTAGGGCCTTTTTAAACTCGGCGGAGGGCGGGGGCATGGCGGCAGGCAAGCGAATCCGGCAAACTTACGGCCGCCCGCGCCGCAACCCTGCGCCCGCCGGGCGGTTTACTACTAGTGAGGCGCCAACAGTCGCCCGGCTTTCTTTTCCCCTTACCCTTTATGAAATACAACCTCCTAGGCAACACCGGCCTCAAAGTATCGGAGCTATGCCTCGGCACCATGACCTTCGGCAGCTCGGGCGGGCGCTTTGCCGCCATCAACGGCGTAGACCAGGCCGGGGCCGATGCCCTGCTCAAGCGCTCGCTCGACGCGGGCATCAACTTCATCGACACGGCCAACGTGTATACCGAAGGCCAATCGGAAGAAATGACCGGCCAGGCCATTCGCAACCTCGGGGTGCGCCGCGACGACCTGGTGCTGGCCACCAAGGTGCGCGGCAAAATGGGCGACGGCCCCAACGACTCGGGCCTCACGCGCAAGCATATTATGGCCCAGGTAGAGGCCAGCCTCACGCGCCTGAACACCGACTACATCGACCTCTACCAAACCCACAGCTACGACCCGCTCACGCCCCTCGACGAAACCCTGCGCGCCCTCGACGACCTGGTGCGCCTGGGCAAGGTGCGCTATATTGGGGCCAGCAACGTGGCCGCCTGGCAGCTCATGAAGGCGCTCGACAGCTCGCACTACCAGCACCTGGAGCGCTACGCGTCGCTGCAAGCCTACTACACCATTGCCGGGCGCGACTTGGAGCGTGAGTTGGTGCCGCTGCTGCTCGACCAGCAAGTGGGCCTCATGGTGTGGAGCCCGCTGGCCGGCGGCCTGCTCTCGGGCAAGTACACCCGCGAAAATCAGCAGAGCGAAGGCCGCCGCGGCAGCGGCAGCTTCGACTTTCCGCCCGTCAATAAAGACCTAGCCTTTGCTATTGTGGATAAGCTGCGCCCGCTGGCCGAGGCTAAGGGCCGCACGGTGGCCGCCCTGGCGCTGGCCTGGCTGCTGCACCAGCCGGTAGTGAGCACCGTCATCATCGGGGCCAAAAAACTCGACCAACTCGACGACAATCTCACGGCCGTGGATGTGCAGTTTACCCCCGACGAGCTGCAGCAGCTAAACGAAGTGAGCCAGCTAACTCCCGAATACCCCGGCTGGATGCTGCAATTCACGGGCGGCGACCGGCAGAAGTAGCCTTTGGCGCGGCGTGGGCCCTAGGGTTCACGCCGCGCCAAAGGCCCGGCCGCAATAGTTAATAGGCGCGAAACGAAACCGCCGACGCGAAGGTTATTAAGTGCTATCGTCGGCTTCGGCCGTCGTATTTTTGTGTTATGGCATTCCCCGCTACCCGTCCGCAAACTGACTACGAAGATGACGTGCTGCTGCTCGATGAAGAGCAGGAGCTGCGCACGCTTATCGTCTATAATGACGACGTGAATACCTTCGACCACGTTATTAAGACGCTGATTGACGTCTGCAACCACGAGCCCGAGCAGGCCGAGCAGTGCACGCTGCTCATCCACTACAAGGGCAAGTGCGCCGTCAAGAACGGCACGTTTGAGGAGTTGGAGCCGCGCTGCTCGGCCATTCACGACCGCGGCATTTCGGCCGATATTGTTTAGTTTTTTAAGCTGTTGGTATTTAGCTGATAGCTGGTAGCTTTTTTGGTCGAGTTAGGTTGTTAGTTACTAACTGTTGGCCTTTTGAAAAGGCTAGCAGCTGATTGAGGTGGTCTAGCTACGCTGCACAGAATTAGAGCGATTTCGGAAAATATGTACGGGTTTTGTAGCTTGCAGGGATGAAAGCCTATTCGCTTGACTTACGGGCGCGGGTGGCGGCGGCTTGCCAGCTGCCTGACGCTACGCTACCGGATGTCGCCCAGCAATTTAGCGTTTCCCTCTCCTTTGTAGAGAAGCTGCGCCGCCACCTGCGCCAGACGGGGTCGCTGGCGGCCGGCGCAGGCCGCTGCCGCGCCTGGATGCAGCCGCCCGCCAGCAACTAGCCGCCTGCGTGGCGGCCCGGCCTGATGCCACCCTGGCCGAGTTGGGCCAGCAACTGGCGGCGCCCGGCGTGCCAGCCGTGAGCCGCACCAGTCTCTGGCAGGCGCTGCAGGACCTGGACCTGCGGCGCAAAAAAAGAGTCTGCACGCGGCCGAGCGTGACGCCGAGCGCGTGAACGCCCTGCGCCGGGAGTTTCTCGAAGCTATTCAGCACGAAGATGTTACTCGCTTCAAGTTCGTGGACGAAACTGGTGTCAACCTGACCTACACCCGCCGCTATGGCCGTGCGGTGGGCGGCCGGCGCGTGGACGCGGCCGTAGCGCTGCGCAACGGGCCGAATGTGACGCTAGTGGCCGCGCTCACGCCGCAGGGCCTGGAGGCGGTTATGGAACTGGACGGGGCGGTAAACACGGGCAGCTTCGCGGCCTATCTGGCCCAGGTGCTGGGGCCCACCTTACAAGCCGGCGACGTGGTGATGCTCGACCACCTGCGCGTCCACAAAGCCGCCGGCTTGGTCGAGGCCCGCGGGGCCCGCCGGCTGTACTTGCCGCCCTACTCGCCCGACTTTATGCTCATCGAACTAGCCTTCAGCAAGTTCAAAACCCACTTGCGCACCGCCGCTGCCCGCACCCATGAAGCCCTGATGGAAGCGGTGCGCACGGCAATGAACTGGATAACGGCCGAGGACGCGCAAAACTGGTTTGACCATTGCGGCTATCATGTACACTGACTGCGAATCTGCTCTAATTCGTCTGTTACGTAAAAGAGGTTCTGAATTCCAGCGGCGATAGGTTCGTCTTCGTCTTGAAGAGCTTGCTGAATGAGGGCAAATGCTCGAACCCCAGCTGATAGCCTGTCTCGCTGACACTCAAGCTGATGATTGATAACTTTTCCCTGGCTTTCGCTATCAGCATGGCGTGGATGTGCTACTAGGTGTTTTGCCCCGTTACCACGCGCAACAGGTTGCTAAGATACTTGGGTGGCAGGCGCAGGTAGTATGCCACGTATTGCACGGTCGGCAAGCTCAGGACCGTTTAGGTAGGCGAGCAGCCGCGTTTCCAGCCATGCCAGCACCTCACAGTTGACCTTTTCGCGGGTCAGAAACTGGCGGTGGTAAAAGCAGACGGCGTAGTTCAGCAGCGTGCCGAACTGCGAGACGATAAGCAACTTGCTGAAGTTATCGAGCGTAGCGCAGCACTCCTGCTCTATGGTCAGGATAATGCTTGTCACAGTGGCCTTTGCTTTGGTCGACAGAAATAGGGCTTCCTGGAGCAAGTAGTCCTGGAAGTCGTACTGCCGGATGGTGGCGGTTAGCGGCGTGTGCTAGAGAAAATCGTGATGGATGTTTATCTCCCACCCCGACTTCTCTACTTTAACGCGGCCCGGTTTAATGAAGAGAGACTAATTATCTTTGAGGACGACTAGTTCCAATTGACAACTTGACTACTGAATAACTAAATAGGTGAAACTATCGCTGTTTTTTTGGCTCATCCTTAGTGCTGTAACGGCCAAAGCTCAAGGAGTTCGTACCGACAAGCTTTTGCAGGAGCTTACGCTAACCTTAGAGAGTAAAGACACTTACTTTAAACGCCGGGTTCAACGTATTACTACACTAACCAAGCAGTTCCATACCCCTCGGCTAGATAATCAATCTAAATTTAGGATTGTCTCGCACATATACCAAGAATATCGGTCCTTTAAGTATGATTCGGCTTTCGTTTATGCACAGCGTTTACTTAAATTAGCTACAAAAATTCAAGACCCTGAAAAAATAGAGTCTGCTAAGCTAGACCTAGCTTTCATTCAGGTCTCATCTGGTATGTTCAAGGAGGCATTCGAACTTTTAAAAAGCGTTAATGCAACTCCGCTCGATTCTGCTTCTAAAGTCGAGCTTTATTTCACGAAGGCGCGTGCGTACAGCGATTTAGCAGATTTCAATAGTAACCCCTACTACCTTTCTCTGTATACTGCCAAAGCAATTGCGTGCAGTGATACGGCTTTGCGCTATTGCCGGGATGGCTCTTACCAAGCGCTCACTGTGCAGGGCTTTCAGTTTCTGAAAGTAAAAAATCTGAAAGCGAGCGAACTGGTTTACAAGCGTATTTTGGATTTGCCTGATTTACCGCTGCATCAACTGGCCATTAGTGCCAGTACGGCGGCCTATGTTGCAGAGCTGCAGGGAAAGACAGAAGCAGAGTTTCAATTACTTACGCAGGCAGCCACCGCAGATGTGGAGTCGGCTACGACCGAAACCCTGGCCCTATTCAAACTCTCGGAACTGTGCTACCACCGGGGCGACCTGAAGCACGCGTACCTATTTATTAAGAATGCGCGGGAAGACGCGGCCTTTTATAACGCCCGACTGCGGCAGATTCAGATTGGCGGTATCTTTTCGGTTATTGAAAGCCAGCGCGTTGGCATCATCGAGCGGCAGCGGCGGACCCTAGAGGTGTATGCCATTGCCACGACCATGCTGGCCCTACTGATTATTGTTTTCGCCGCCGTAATTCTCCGGCAACTCCGGCGGCTAGAACGCGCAAAAACTACCATTACGGCTATCAATGAAACACTGCAGCTTAATAATGAGAATCTTAACCTGCTAAACAAACAATTGCATGAGGTAAATTACCGCGTTAACGAGGCTAATATTATTAAAGATGAATATATTGGACATTACTTTATCGTCATCTCCGATTACATTGACCGGCTTGAAGGAGTCAAGGACGCTCTGAATAAATCCTTAGCTGATAGGCACTACATCACTACCCAGCGCGTGGTGGATGGCATAAATACCAAAAAAGAGCGCAACGACCTTTTCAAAAGCTTCGATACAGTGTTCCTCAAGCTATTCCCTCACTTTGTGGCCGACTTTAATACGCTATTAAAAATAGAGGAGCGTATCAAATTGGCCGAAGACCAACTGCTGAGCGCTGAGTTACGGATTTTCGCGCTCATCCGGCTCGGCATTGATAATAGCGAGCGCATCAGTAAGATACTCGGCTATACTGTAAATACGGTTTATACATATAAAACGCGCACCAAAAAAAAGTCTCTTTACCCAAATGAGCCAAGTGAAGAGTTCGAAAAACGGGTACGGGCAATCCAAGGCACTGAAATGGTTTAGAACTTTACCAGGAAAAGCGAGCTAGCACAGTAAAAGGCGGCAGTCGGACAGAGAGTCAATGCTCATCGCATTCAAGCAGGTTAACGCCTGATATTTCGTGTGCTACATGCCCAGGAAATTCCTGCCAAGGAACGTGGCATTGAATACTAATCAGGTTCTTATGTGAAGCCGAAAAACTTGTTCCCAGCGCGTAAAAAGAGAGCGATAGGCTAACAGATAAGGTGCGTGCGAGTAAAGGGAAATGCGTATACTCTAAGGTTTGCCGAAGAGTGAGTAGGCCTACGTAAGTGCTACTATGATGCCCAATAAATGATTACCCTACTTAAAGAGGCAACCTATTCAACTCATCATTTTAGTCTGAGGTCTAGCTGACTAGTGATTGGTCACTCAGTAGTTTCACTGGTCCAATGAAACGAAGGGGAAAATGTATAATATAGTTAAGTAATAACTTAATTTGAGATAGAAATAGTCTAGATTTTTTTTAATAGGATTGGTTTTAATTTATTGATTATTAGCAAATTATAATGCATAATTGAAAATCTACTCTTGATATCAGCTTGATGGTTTTTCGTTGGCAGAGGTGACACCTTTCTTTGTTCCAACCCGCCGTTAGTCGCCGGGCTGGAATCGATTGCACCAGCCGCTACTAGGCTGGCTGTGCGGGCCTCACTCACCACCTAATTTCCCACCCATGCCGGTACCACTACCGCTGCTGCCGCTTGCCCGGCACTTTTCGGGAGCATTGTTTTTAGCTACCCTAGGGGTTTACCCTACTAGCAGTACGCTAGCCAGACCCCTGACTCACGTTGCTAGCATCTGTGACCTTCCCGTTACGCCATTTCCTTTAGTTCTTACCACCATCCAGCCACCGTTGCGCTTCGCTGTGCAAGTGCTGGCAACTGTGGCCGATGGCATTATTAACGGCCGCGTACTTGATAAGCAAGGCGCAGGCCTGCCTGGCGCGACCGTAGTAGTAGACGGTACAAGCTTAGGCAATAGCACTAACGCGGATGGTACTTTTTCTATACCGCACGTTCCCGCAGGTCCCCACGTTTTAGTAATCTCCTCGGTAGGCTATACCACAGTGCGCCACCCGGTTATTGTAGTCGACGGTCAAAATGCGAGCTTAAGCGTACAGCTGGCCGAAGACGCCACTTCCCTTAGCGAGGCCGTGGTAGTAGGCTATGGCACCACCCGTCGACAAGACGTGACTGGGTCCGTAACTACGGTAACTACTAAGGACTTTGTGCAAGGCCAGGTGACCTCGCCCGAGCAGTTGGTGCAGGGCAAAGTGGCAGGCGTGCAGATAACGACCGGCGGCGGCGCGCCGGGTGAGGTAAGTACCATCCGCATCCGGGGCGGCTCCTCACTGAACGCTAGTAACGACCCGCTCATTGTGATTGATGGGGTGCCGGTAGACAATCAGGGTATTAACGGGGCTGGCAACCCATTGACGCTAGTAAATCCTAATGATATCGAAAGCTTTACTGTGCTCAAAGATGCCTCTGCGACGGCCATCTACGGTTCGCGGGCTTCCAATGGAGTTATTATTATTACCACTAAAAAGGGCATAGAAGGCGAGAAGCTGCACGTTAATGTTAGCTCCCAGGTGTCGCGGGCGCAGAACTATGGCAAGGTGAGCGTGCTCGATGCCGATGCTTACCGCTCCCTTATGACCCAAGCTATTGCCGGCGGCATTATTCCGGCCAGCAACGCGCAATTTTTGGGTACGGCTAGTACTGATTGGCAAAATGCCATTTATCAAACTGCCTGGACTACTGACAACAATGTGAGCCTAACCGGCAGCGCCAAGCACATGCCCTACCGGGTATCGATAGGCTACCTCGACCAGCAGGGTACCCTGCGCACGGGTAACCTCAGCCGCAATTCAGCTTCGGTGGGCCTCTCGCCAAGTCTGTTTGACAACCACTTGCGCATCAATGTGAACGTGAAGGGTACCTGGGCCGACTATCGCTTTGCCGACCAAGGAGCCATTGGTGGCGCCATTCGCTTTAACCCTACGCAGCCCATCTACAGCGGCAACAGCAAGTTCAACGGCTACTTCGAATGGCTTGACCCCGCCAACGGCACCAACCCGTACCCACTGACCGACCGCAACCCAGTGGCGCTACTCAACGACAAGCGCGACCGTAGCACCGTGAAGCGCAGCATTGGCAACGTTCAGTTCGACTATAAACTGCATTTCTTTCCTGACCTACACGCTAACCTTAACCTGGGCTATGACGTGGCGCGTAGCGCCGGCACAACTACCATTCCGGCTGCTTCGTCGATTGCCTACAACATTCAGGGCCAGGATAATCAGTACCGCCAGGAGAAAAACAATAAGCTGCTAGAAGCCTATCTTAACTATACCAAGCAGCTTGGCGACCACCACGTGGAGGCCCTAGCGGGCTACTCGTACCAAGACTTCTACACCTTTAGCCCGTTCTATTTTCCGCTCACGGCAGCTGATACTCGCCTCGACCCTACGGCTCCAGCTCAAAATCCCTACAAAACCCAGTACACGCTGCTTTCCGTTTATGGACGCGTAAACTACAACTACAAAGAGCGTTACCTATTTACAGGTACTTTCCGGCGCGATGCCTCGTCGCACTTCAGTCCCAACAACCGCTGGGGTAATTTTCCGGCGGCTTCGGTGGCTTGGCGTATCAACCAGGAAGCCTTCCTGGCCGAATCGCGCACCGTATCGGAGTTGAAGTTGCGGGCCAGCTACGGCATTACGGGCCAGCAGGACATTACGGGCGTGGCTGGCGACTACCCCTACCTGGCCAAGTATACCATTGGGGCGCCCTCGGTGCGCCAGATTTTTGGCCGGGATACGGTATATACCTACCGGCCGGCGGCCTACGACCAGAACCTGAAATGGGAGCAGACGACGACCTACGACGTGGGCTTCGACTACGGCTTTTTCAGCAACCGCCTCACTGGCTCGGTAGATGTGTACCTGCGCAATACTGACGATTTGCTGGCCGTGATTCCGGTGCCAGCCGGCAGCAACCTTTCTAACACGCTACTTACCAATATTGGTAGCCTGCAGAATAAGGGGATTGAGTTCGCTTTGAACTACAACGTGATAAGGGGCGAGCGCCTCAACTGGTCGGTGAATTTCAACACGACCGTTAACCGCGGCAAGATTACCAAGCTCTCGCAGGTGCAGGACCCCACTTACCTAGGCACACCAACCGGGGACCTGGGCAATTTTCAGTTCGCGCAGATTAACGCCGTAGGCTACGCGCCCAACACGTTCTTTCTCTATCAGCAGAAGTACGACGACAACGGCAAGCCTATGCAAGGAGCAACTGCCAGCCCTAGCCCTACGCAATACGTTGACCAGAACGGGGACGGCATTATCAACGAGCGTGATAAAGTGTATGGTAAGTCGCCGGCCCCGAAGGTTATCCTTGGCTTTAGCTCGAACCTGAGCTACGGCAAGGCTAACCTAGCCTTTACAGTGCGTTCTAACCTAGGGCAGTACGTGTACAACAACGTGAATGCGGGCCAGGGCAACTACTACGGCCTGAATACGGGCCTGCAATACTCGGCCAATGTGGTGCCCAACATCTACGCTACTGGCTTCAAGTACGGGCAGCCTTTCAGTGATTACTACCTGGAAAACGCTTCCTTCGTGCGCCTGCAAAACGTAACGTTCGGCTACGACTTCGGCAGCCTATTAAAACAGGGAACCACCCTGCGCCTGACGCTGGCGGGCCAGAACCTGCTGGTACTGACCAAGTACTCGGGTCTCGACCCGGAGCGGGCCTTCGGCATTGACAGCAATTTTTACCCGCTGCCCCGCACCGTCACGCTAGGCCTCAATGTTGGTTTTTAACGCTTTACGCACTTCTAAAATATGAAATTCCATCCTTCGTTCCGCCGGAGTAGCCGGGGGCTGGCAGCCGCCGCGTTGCTGCTCACCAGCGGCCTAGCAGCTTGCACCAAAGACCTCGACCGCTCGCCTTTTTACGACCTGAATACGGAGTCGGTATATACCAACCCCGCCAACTATATTGAGGTGCTAGCTAAGCTCTACGCGGGTTTCAACCTGAGCGGCCAGGGCACTACCGGCAACCCCGACGTGTTTGCGGGCGCGGGCAAGGATGAGGGCGAAACCTCGTATCTACGCGCCTGGTGGTACTTGCAAGAACTAACTACCGACGAGGCCGTAGTAGCCTGGAACAGTGGCCCACTGCAAGAGCTGAACACCAATACTTGGTCGTCGAGCAACGACTTGATAAACAACAGCTACACACGTATTTTTTACGAGGTAGCGGCTTGCAACGAGTTCATTCGGGAGAGTAGCGACGACAAGCTCAGTAGCCGCAACATCACCGGCACCGACGCGGATAACGCCCGCGTAGACCGAACTGAAGCACGCTTTTTGCGGGCGCTGGCCTACTACCACGCCTTGGACATGTACGCCAACGTGCCCTTCGTGACGGAGGCCGACGCGCCTAGCAAGAACCTACCTAAGCAAACGACCCGCGCCGCGCTCTTCGCCTACATTGAGAGCGAACTCAAAGCCATCGAGCCGCTGCTGACGCCCGCCCGCCAGGGGCCCTACGGCCGTGCCGACCAGGGAGCTGCCCAAACGCTGCTGGCCCGGCTTTACTTAAATGCGGAGGTATACACGGGCACGGCTCGCTACACCGACTGCCTCACCTATTGCAATAAAATACTGGCTGAAGGGTACAAGCTAGCTCCCGCATACCGTTTGTTGTTTCTGGCCGACAACAACGTGACCGCAGCCTCGGAAATTATCTTTCCCATTACCAGCGACGGATTGGTATCGCAGACTTACGGGGGCACCACCTACCTAGTGCACGCCGCCGTGGGTGGCCGCATGATAGGAAGCGCCTATGGCATCAGCAGCGGCTGGGCCGGTAACCGTACTCGCCAAAACATACCCCTGCTGTTTTCAGCCGCCGCCAGCGGTACCGATAGCCGGGCTATGTTTTTCCGAGTGGGGCAGCGGCTGAACGTTGATACGTTAACCCAGTTTAGTAACGGCTACGGAGTAACGAAGTGGAGAAACGTGACCTCCACCGGCGCGGCCGGCCACGACCCCACCGGCACGTTCGTGGACACTGACTTTCCCATGTTTCGGCTTGCCGACGTGTACCTGATGTACGCCGAAGCGGTACTGCGCGGCGGCACCGGCGGCTCGCAGGCGCAGGCCCTCACCTACGTGAATGCTCTGCGCGACCGGGCCTACAACAACCCAGCTGGCGGCACCGATGGGCACATCACGCTGGCCGACCTAGCAACGCCAAATTTTATTCTGGACGAGCGTGGCCGCGAGCTGTACTGGGAAGGCACCCGCCGCACCGACCTCGTGCGCTTCGGCCGCTACACTACCGCTACCTATCTGTGGCCCTGGAAAGGTGGGGTGGCAGCGGGCAAAGCCATTGACAATACGCGCAACATTTATCCCCTGCCTTCGACCGATATCGTGGCCAACCCTTCACTAGTGCAAAACCCTGGTTACTAAAAAATTGAGGCCTGGTACGGAAAGTCACTAGTAAGCGGGAGCAAAAATGCTTGGTATGGGACTCCCAGGAAGCCCCCGTACTAGTGACCCGCCGGTAAATCCAGGCTTCAGGTTTTCGCTTTTCTACCGGACCCGTTTAGATTACGTTGGTCGGCCGCAGCTAGCCTTAGCAAACATAGCATTGATTATGAACCTTATGTGCTTTGGTTTTTCCCGATTTTGGTGGGTAGTGCTGCTTCTGCTGGGCGTGGCAGGACCGGCAGTAGCCGCCGATGTGACATTCGGAGTCAACATGCAGTACCTCATCCGGCAGGGGCAGTTTAGTGTAGGCACCGACCAAGTGCTGGTGCTGGGCAGCTTTTCGAGTGCCGGCGTAGCGCTGGCCGACCCCGATGGCGACCAGGTATATACCGCTACGGTAGCGGGGCTAACGGAGGACCAGCAGCTTACCTACAATTACCGCTACACCCACGGCGGCACGGTGATGAACGAAACCGTGGCCGCCCGGCCCTACGTGGTGCAAACTACTTCGGCGGCTAACGTGCTCACCGACTGGTTCAACGACCAGCTGCCACCCTACCCCTACGCCAAGTTCTTTGCCTCGACCCTGACCGCAATTCCAGGCGAGGTGGTGCGCTTCAACGATGCCTCGGAGGCTGGCTCGCCCACGGCTTGGAGCTGGACGTTTGTGGGGGGCAGCCCGGCTACTTCCACCGACCCAAACCCCACCGTGGTGTGGACCACGCCCGGCACCTACGCCGTGAACCTGACGACGACCAACGCCAGCGGCAGCACCACGGCCAAGCCGTTGACCGTTAGCGTTACCACTGTGGACGCGGCCCTAGGGTGGTGGAACGACGCGATATTCTACGAATTGTTTCCACGCAGCTTTTTTGACTCGAACAGCAACGGTATCGGCGACTTTGCCGGCTTACTCGGTAAACTCGACTACCTCAATGATGGTAATCCTGCCACAACCACCGATTTAGGCGTGACGGCGCTGTACCTGATGCCAGTACACCCGGCCAGCAACTCCTACCTAGGCGGCTACGAGGTAATCGACTACAAGGGGATTAACTACGAGTACGGCACCTCCATCGATTTCACGCAGCTAGTGACGGCGGCTCACGCTCGCGGCATCAAGGTGATTCTGGATATGGTGTTCAACCACAGTTCCGTGCAGCATCCGTGGTTTACAACGGGGGCGGCTGGGGCCGGCTCGCAGTACGACAACTACTACGTGTTTCGCAGCGCGAATCCGGGCGGAAACTGGCACCCCAACCTTATTAGCCATACCAAGCAGAATTTCAATTACTTCTACGGCAAATTTGGCGTGAATACGCCCGACTTGAATTACAATAACGCCTCGGTGCGCAATGCAGTGAAGGACATCAGCAGCTACTGGCTGGGGCGCAGCGTAGACGGCTTCCGGCTCGATGCGCCGCTGTTTCTCTACGAAACCGGCGATGCCCTCACCGACGCGCAGCAGCAGAACCTGCCCGCCACTTACGCCTACTGGCGCACCTGGCGCGACCACGTGAAGGCTGCCAATCCGCAGGCGTTTTCGGTGGGCGAAACTTGGCTGCTGGGCGACGTGCCCAGCATGGCCAAATACGTGTACCAGGGCTTCGACGTAGGCTTTCAGTTCGACATCGCCTTCGGGCTGGAGGATGCGCTGAACAAGGAAAACAAGCTCTTCGTGCAAAACCCGGTAGAGCAGTCGATGAGCTACTACCCCTTTCTGCAATTCGGGGTATTTGCTTCCAACCACGACCTGTATTTACGCAGCTCGGGCAATAGTAACCCGCTGCGCATCAAGGACCGCATTACCACCAATAAGGATGCGAAGGCCAAGCTGGCCGCCGCCTTCGTACTCACCGCTCCCGGCGTGCCCTTTCTCTACTACGGCGATGAGGTAGGCCTTAGCTCAACCTACGCCCGCAGCCCCATGCAGTGGGATGCCACGGCCAGCGCCGGCTTTACGGCCGGCACGCCCTGGGCGCCGGTAGGCAGCGACTACGCCACCTACAACGTACAGGTAGAGCAAGGCAGCAGCACTTCCATTCTGAGCGCCCACCGCAGCCTGATTGCCGTGCGCAAGGCGCAGGTGGCCCTGCGCCGCGGTGGGTACCAGACCTTGACTACCACTGTGCCCGGCGTGTACGCTTTTGCTCGCACCTACGGCGCCGAAACTATTGTCGTGCTACTTAACTTCTCGTCCCTGGCCCAGCAAAACGTTAGCCTGACGCTCGCCGGCTCGGCCATTGCGGGCGGCACCTACCCCCTAGACGACCTGCTGAACCCAACCACTACCAGCGCTAGCCCCGTAACCGTAGCCGGCGATGGCAGCATCGCAGGCTGGGTGCCCTATGCCCTGCTGCCGGCCAACAGCTATACCCTGCTGAAGCTGCGTGCCAACGCGCTGGCTACTGCCAGCCCGGCCCTTACCCCGGCAGCCTTAGTAGTTTACCCCAACCCTAGCGGCCAGGGGGCACTGACACTGCTGCTACCCAGCAACGCGACCAGCGCCCACCTGCAACTGTTCGACAACCAGGGCCGGCTGGTGCTGCACCGTGAGGCCAGCGTGGTGAACGGCCAGGCTAAGCTGGAGCTATCGGGCCTGGCTAGGGGCCTATACTTCGTGCAGGCCACTGCCGGCGGCACCACTTACACCAGCAAGCTAACGATTGAGTAGCCAGCATGAACTAGGCAGCGACAGCTTCAGTATCCATTACATTTCTGCGCGTTTTTCCTTTCACCCACCATTTCCTCTTTTCGCATGAAAAAATTCGCTACGTTGGCCCTGGCTTCTACACTTGCCACGGCCGCCCTAGGCGCCCGCGCCCAGATAACGCTGGACGGCGTTATCAACACCGCTGAAATTGGCACGGCCAGCGGTCAATACATGTCGCTGGGTAAGTTTACGACGCCCCACGACCCGGCCAAAGGCTTTGGCAATGCCGGCTTGCTCCAGCTGTACGGGGCCAACAGCGGCACCAAGCTCTACGTGGGCATTGCCGGCACCATTGAAGCGGGCAACAACAACTTCCAGCTTTACTTGGACCTGCCTAACAAAACTGGCGTGCCGGTGGGCACGGGCCTGCCAAGCATTGCGGGGTCGAGCACGGTGTTTGGTACGTTCAGCGGGGGGGGCATCGGGGGTACTAAGCTGGAGCTGGAAACTGACGTGGCCATTGCCACAACCGGGCAGGGCGACGTGCAGGCGGCTATTTACACGGCCACTACCGGCCAGGCTAAGTCGCTGGGCGGCGGGGCGGCCATCACGATGGATGGCACCCCTAACCCGGTGTACGACGCAACGGGCGCCTACGCGCTGTTTGCCAACACCCGCGTGGCCTATAAGCAATCTACAGCCGGCCTGAGCAGCAACCCCGGCGCTACCAACGGCGGCGGGGCCGGCTCCTACGCGCTGGAGTATGAGTTTGACCGCACGGCCCTAGGGCTGCCCTCGGGCGCAAGCATCGTGCACGCCTTCGTTGGCTACGTGAGCGGCGACGCCTACTGGTCGTCGGACTTTATTCCCGAATCGGTTGGCAACGGGACGGATAGCGGGGGCAATAATAACATCGGCTTCAGCCCCAATTTTACCGACCAGACTCGGTTTCCGGGCACCCAAGCGGCTACCCTAAACCTGGTGGTGCTCAGCAGCCGCCAGGCCGATGACGCGGTGGTGGCCATGAGCGTGTTTCCGAACCCCGCCGCGGGCGCTTCTACAGTGTCATACCAGGTGCAGGGCGCCAGCCAGGACGTAGCGGTGCGGGTAGTGGATTTGCTGGGCCGCGACGTGCGCACCCTGCTCAACACCAAGCAAGCCGCTGGCTTTCACGACCTGAGCGTAGCTACGGGCGACTTAGCGGCTGGCACCTACCTGGTAAAGGTGCAGGTAGGCGACAAGGTAGCCACCCGCCGACTGGCCGTAACTCGCTAGGGAGTAGTCAACTGCGAAAGCTACCTATTCAGCAATGCTTTTTTTGGGGCCGGGAACCCACCTGCCAGGCAGGTTCCCGGCTTTTTCGCGGCCCAGCCGCTTCGTACTTATGAAAAAAACCACCCTCTTTGCTGGTTGCCTGCTATGCCTGCTCGGGACTGCGCCTGGGGCCAACGGCCAGGCAGCCCCAAGCGTGGCCCCGGCCGCCGACCCGGCGCAGTACGGCCGGCCTTTTGCCGGAGTGCCCGAAAGCCAAAACGCGACCATCTACCAAGTGAACATGCGGGGCTTCAGCCAGGCCGGTAATTTCCGGGGCGTGCTGGCCCGGTTGGATTCCATTAAGGCCCTAGGGGTGAACGTGGTATACCTGATGCCCATCTATCCGATTGGCAAGGTGCGGGCGGTTGATTCGCCCTTCGCGGTGCAAAACTACACGGCCGTGAACCCGGAGTTTGGTACCCTGGCCGACCTGCGGGCGCTGGTAGATGCAGCTCACGCCCGGCACCTGGCCGTGCTGCTCGACTGGGTAGGTAACCATACCAGCTGGGACCACGCCTGGCTGCGCGAACACCCTGACTGGTACGTGCACGACGCCAGCGGCCAGATTGTGAATCCCATCCCCGACTGGAAGGACATCGCGCAGCTCAATTTTCAGAATCCTGACTTGCGGGCGGCCATGATTAGCGCCTTGCGCTACTGGGTGTTCGCGGCCAACATCGACGGCTACCGCTTCGACTACGCCGACGGGCCGACGCGAGAGTTTTTTACCGAAGCGCTGGCCAACCTCCGCGCTATTCGGGGCCATAAGCTGCTGTTTCTGGCCGAAGGCGATAAGAAAAAATACTTCTTCCAAGTAGGCTTTCAGCTGGATTACGACTTCCCGTTCATTCAGGTAATGCGGCGCGACATCCTGGGCCGGGGCAAGAGCGTGCGGTTGCTCGATTCGCTTAATGACGTGGAGTATCGCGCCGCGCCGCCCACGGCCCGCATGGTGCGCTATACCTCCAACCACGACATCAACAGCTCGGAAGGCCCGCCGCAGGAAATGTTTAAGGGCGAGCGCGGCGCGATGGCCACCTTCGTAGTAGCCGCCTACATGAAGGCCGTGCCCATGATTTATAATGGCCAGGAGGTGGGCTACGCCCAGCGGGTGCCCTTTATGGGGCCCCGCAAGCCCATCGACTGGACGCCCAACCCGGCGCTGACCCGCGAATACAAGCAACTCATTGGGCTGCGCAACGGCAGCGAGGCGGCGCGCAACGGCCAGCTGGCCAGCTACAGCAGCGACGACGTATGCGCCTTCACCAAAACGCTGGGCGGCGAACAGCTGCTGGTGCTGGCCAACCTGCGCGGCACCCCCGTAGCCTACCAGCTACCCGCCGCCCTAGGCGGCACGGCGTGGCAAAACGCCCTGGCCGGACCAACCCCAGTCTTGCGCGGCTCCCTGACTTTGCAACCCTACCAATACCTGATTTTACGAAACCAGCCCAGCACCGCTAGCCGGCGCTGAGCTGGGAGCCGCTGCCAGCCACGGCCGAAAAATAGCCAATCTATTCATGCGTACCTATTTGTTTTTACTACTGTTGGCCGTGAGTTGCCGGGCGGCGGCGCAGGCGAGCGGGCCGCTGACGGCCAGCCTGGCCAGCGTGAAGCTGACGGTGGCCCTGAACGCGGCCGGCCAGCCAACCTACGCCGTACGGTACGGCCAGAAGCCGGTAGTCAATACTTCGCGGCTAGGCCTGTCCTTTGCCGATGGCCAGGGTTTTGCTGGGCCGCTGACGCTGGTGGGCAGCGAGGTGAAGGACGTGGATGAAACCTGGCAGCCCGTGTGGGGCGAGGTCAAAACCATCCGCAACCATTACCAGCAGCTAACGGTGCACCTGCGCCAGCCCGCTCCACCCGGCCGCCGGCTCGACGTGGTATTTCGGGTGTTTGCCGACGGGGTGGGCTTTCGCTACGAGTTTCCGCGGCAGCTGGCCCTAGGCAACTTCGTGGTGAGCGACGAGCTAACCGAGTTTGCCTTGCCCGCCGACCACTTGGCCTTCTGGATACCCGGTGACTACGACTCCAACGAATACCTCTACACCCGCTCGCGGCTGAGCGCCGTCGATAACGCGGCGCAGGTCAAGAACTCGACCATGATTGCCGTGCGCGACGCACCCGATGCGCAGGCCATAGCCACGCCGCTCATGCTTAAGGCCGACGACGGGCTGTACGTCAACATCCACGAGGCGGCGCAGGTAGACTACCCAGCTATGCAGCTGCACGTGGACCGGGCCAGCCACTGCCTCACGGCTCGCCTGGTGCCCAACGCGGTGGGCAGCAAGGCCTTTTTGCACGCGCCGAGCCACACGCCCTGGCGCACGCTTATTGTAAGCGATAAGGCCCCGGACATTCTGACTTCCAAGCTCATTCTCAACCTCAACGAGCCGAGTAAAATCGCCGATACGGGCTGGATAAAGCCGATGAAGTTCGTGGGCGTGTGGTGGGAGATGCAGATTGGCAAAACCGATTGGAAGTACGCCAACAGTGCCGATACCCTCAATGCCCAGGGGCAGCTCATTCCGACTGGCCGCCACGGCGCTACCACGGCCAACGTGGAGCGCTACATCGACTTCGCCGCCGCGCACCACCTGGCGGGCGTGCTGGTGGAGGGCTGGAACGTGGGCTGGGAGGATTGGTTTGGCGCGTGGAAAGAGCAGGTGTTTGACTTCGTGACGCCCTACCCAGACTTCAACGTGCCGGAAATCACGAGGTACGCCAAAGCCAAGGGCGTGCAGCTGCTGATGCACCACGAAACCTCGGGCTCGGCCACCAGCTACGAGCAGCACTTTGACACGGCCTACCAGTTTATGAACCGCTACGGTTACCCCGGCGTGAAAACCGGCTACGTGGGCCGCATTATCCCTAGGGGTGAGCACCACGACGGGCAGTGGATGAGCAACCACTTTGTGCGGGTGGCTGAAATGGCGGCCAAGCACCACGTTACGGTCGATATGCACGAGGCCGTGCGCCCCACCGGCCTAAGCCGCACCTACCCCAACTGGCTGGCCAGCGAGGCCGGCCGGGGCAACGAGTACAATGCCTTTAGTATCGGCAGCCCACCCGAACACGAAACGATTATGCCCTTCACCCGCTTTATAGGCGGGCCGATGGACTACACGCCGGGCATTTTTAAGCTCCGGAATTTTGAGCCCACTGGCACCCACCGGGTGCGCACCACGCTAGCCAAGCAGTTGGCTCTGTACGTGGTGCTGTACTCGCCGCTGCAAATGGCTGCCGACCTGCCCGAAAACTACGCGCAGCATCTCGACGCCTTCCAATTTATCGAGGACGTGCCGGTGGACTGGGACGATACCCGCGTGCTCGAAGCCGAGCCAGGCGAATACATCACTACTGCCCGGCAGGAAAAAGGCGGCCAGCGCTGGTTCGTCGGGGCCATTACCAACGAAAAAGCCCGCACTGCCACCCTTGACTTGCGCTTTTTACCCAAAGGCCAGCGCTACTTGGCCACCATTTACGCCGACGGCCCCGGTGCCGACTGGCAAACCAATCCTGAGGCCTACCGCATCAGCCGGCAACTGGTGCGGGCCGGCGACCGGCTGCGCCTGCCGCTGGCCCCCGGTGGCGGCGCAGCCGTGACCCTGGCGCCCGCCAACTGAGTTGACGCTACTAGGCTACGCCCGCTATCTACTACTCCTTCCCACCCATGCCTGCCTCCCGCACCTCTATTGCTGACCTGGCCAGGGCACTAAACCTGGCTGCTTCTACTGTGTCGCGGGCACTCGCGCACAGCCCGGACGTGAGCGAAGCGACCCAGCAACGCGTGCAGCAGTTGGCCAGCGAACTGCGCTACCAACCCAACCAGCTGGCGGTGGCCTTGCGCAAGGGCAGTAGCAATACCGTTGGGGTGCTGGTACCGCACATCACGGGCAGTTTTTTTCCGGAAGTGGTGGATGGTATCATTGAAACGGCTAGCAAGGCTAGCTACCATATCATCGTCTGCCCCTCACACGAGGATACGCGACAGGAAAAAAAGAACGTTGAGTTGCTAGTAGCCGAGCAAGTGGCTGGTTTTCTGGTATCAGTAGCCAGCAGCACGCGCGAAGTTTCGCATTTTGAAGCGTTGCAAACGAGTGGCGTGCCCTTAGTCTTCTTCGACCGAGCAGCGGTCGGCTTCGCGGGCAACCACGTTAGCTCGGTGGTGATTGACGACTACGCGGGTGCTTACGCAGTGGTAGCTCACCTGCTAGCCGAAGGCTGTCGGCGCATCGCGCATTTTTCGGGGCCGCTGCACGTGGGCAGCTACCAGCAGCGGCACCAGGGCTACTGCCAGGCCCTGCGCGACTATGGGGTGCCCTACCAAGAGGAGCTGGTGTACCTGGCCGAGCCCCACCACCAAGCGGCCGGAGCCGCCGGAATGCGGCAGATGCTGGCCTTGCCCCAGCCGCCGGACGCTGTTTTTTCTGCCGACGATATATTAACCGCAGGGGCAATGCTGACGCTGAAACACTTGGGTTTACGCATTCCGGCCGATGTGGCGCTGGCTGGCTTCAGCAATGCGCCGTTTACGCTACTCACCGAGCCGCCCCTCACCACCGTAGACCAGTGCAGCCACCAGATGGGTTGCCTGGCCATGCAGCAGCTCTTGCAATTGCTGCGCCCCAGCAGCAAGCACGGCCCGCCGGCCCCAGTCCTGCTCACTCCCAAGCTGGTTGTTCGGGCTTCTTCACAACGCGCGCTAACCTAAATACTTTGGTAAGCGCCTTGCCTTCACACTACTTTTTTATCCTTTGGTATGTCAGTATTGATTCGTGCTTTTAAGAGCAGCCTAGGCTTGGTGCTAGCGGCGGCCCTAGCAACTAGCTGCAAGCCTGCCGACCCGCAACCGACCGCTATTCCCCCAGTTACCACTCCCACTGCCAGCCCCGCGCCTACGCAATCGCAATACGGCACGCCCTTCGCCAGCGTACCCAACCGGGAAGATGCAGTGATTTACCAGGTGAACATGCGAGCCTTCAGCCAGGCAGGCAACTTTGCGGGCGTTACGGCTCGGTTGGATTCCATTAAGGCCCTAGGGGTAAACGTGGTGTACCTGATGCCCATCTACCCAGTGGGCCAGGTGAAATCGGTCAATTCGCCCTACTGCGTAAAGGACTATCTGAGCGTAAACCCGGAATTTGGCACCCTTACCGACCTGCGGACGCTGGTAGATGGGGTCCACGCTCGTGGAATGAGTGTTATGCTCGATTGGGTGGCCAACCACACCAGCTACGACAATGCCTGGATAACGGCCCACCCCGACTGGTACCTGCGCGATGCGGCCGGCAACATTCTCCCACCGCCCAATACCACCTATACCGACGTAGCCCAACTCGATTTTACTAATTCAGCGATGCGCCTGGCCATGATTGCGGCCATGAAATCGTGGGTGTACACGGCCAACGTCGATGGCTTCCGCTGCGATTACGCCGACCCCATTCCAGCCGACTTCTGGACCCAGGCCATTGATACTCTACACAACGTCAAGACCCACAAGCTCTTACTATTAGCCGAAGGCACTCGCAGCGCTAATTTCACGGCTGGCTTCGACTACAATTTTGGCTTTAGCTTTTACGGAGGGTTGCGGGGGGTATATGGCAGCGGCGGAGCGGCTACCAGCCTTACCACCCTCAACACCAGCGAGTACGCCGGAGCTACGGGCACGCAGCAAGTGGTGCGCTATACTACCAACCACGATGTGAATGGCTCGGATGGTACGCCGGTGGCCCTATACGGCGGCAATGCAGGGGCCATGTCGGCCTTCGTAGTAGCTTCTTGTTTCAAGGGTATCCCCTTCATATATAATGGACAGGAGGCTGGGATGACTACGCCCATCACGTTCCCTTTTACCACCATAAAAGTGCAGTGGGGCGCGCATCCCGAGGTGAAGCTTGCTTACCAACAGCTGCTGAAGGCCCGTGCGGCCAGCCCCGCGTTGCAACACGGTGTCCCAGTTTCGTACAGCAGCAGCGATGTCTGCGCCTTTACGAAAACAGCAGGTAGTGACCAGGCCCTAGTATTGGCTAACGTGCGGAACAGCGCTGTCACGTACAGCGTACCAGCAACTTTGGCCAACACGAGTTGGACTAATGCACTACAAGGTGGTAGCTACACGCTAGGTAGCCAGCTTACACTACCAGCTTACGGCTACGTCGTGCTGAAGAAGTAATCTGAGGTGGTCTTGAGGTGGTTTAGCTAAGCCGGACAGAGTTGGGACACAGTTTAAAAGAGGGTTCCGAAGTAGTTGGGCGACTGATAACCGAGAGCGGAGTGGCGGCGCTCGGCGTTGTAGTAAGCGAGATAGTGGCTGATTTCGAGCCGTGCCTCGGCTAGGCCAGGGAAGCTGCCCCCGTCGAGTAATTCGGTTTTGAGCCGGCTCCAAAACGACTCGGCATGCGCATTATCGTAGCAGTTGCTCCACCGACTCATACTGGGCAGGGCCTGGTGGCGGGCTACCAACTCTCGGAAACGGGTGGCCGCGCACTGACTGCCCTGGTTGAAATGAATCACCAGCCCGGCTGCCGGCTGACGCACAGCCAGGGCCCGGCGCAATGAGGTGGTCTAGCAGGAACGGACAATGAGAAGTATTACCTTCCATGGGGTGGTCTAGTGGAAGCGGACGGTGAGCTAAGGTAGGTGCTAAAGCAGGTCAGCTTCAAACTGGTGGGGCGAGCGGTAGTCTAGGGCGGAGTGGCGGCGGTCGAGGTTAAAGTAGGTGTCGAGGTAGTAGGCCTCTTCCAGCCGGGCCTCTTCCAAGCTGGCAAACGCCCCGCCGTGGGGCAGCAACCCGGTTTTGAGCGTGCTCCAGCCCGCCTCGGCCTGGGCGTTGTCATAGGGGTTGCCCGGCCGGGCGTAGCTAGCCAGTGCCCCCGCGTCTTCGATGCGTTGGCGGCAGGCGTGGCTGATATACTGGCTTCCGCGGTCGGCGTGGATGACTAGCCCCGGGGCGGGCGGGCGCAGCGTCAAGGCTTGTTCCAGGGCCGTGAGCACCAACTTGGCCGGCATCTAGGCGGCCAAGTGCCAGCCCACCACGCGCCGCGAACAGGTATCGCGCCACGTGGCCAGGTAGCACCAGCGCCCGCCCACTAGCGGCAGGCAGGTAATATCGTCGACCCACACTTGGTTGAGGCGCGTGGGCGCGGGCTGGCCCAGCAGCCGGTTCTCGGCCACCACGGCGGCTGGGTCGGCCTGCGTGGTACGCGGGCGCTGGGATCGGGTGCTGAGTGCCCGCTGCCCACTAGCCCTGAGCCAGCTACGCAGCGCGCAGCGGTCTACCCGGTGGCCTTCGGTTTGTAGTTCGGCCCCCAGGCAGCGGGTGCCGTAGCGAGCAGCATGGCGCGTGAACGCCTGCTGGGCGGCGGGCTGCTAGGTGGGAGCCAGCAGCGGCTCGGCCGCCCGCCACTGGTAGTAGCCGCAGCGGCTCACGGCTAACACCCGGCACAGGTCAGCGAGCGTCCAAGTAGCTACTTGGGTACTGATGAACAAGTACTTGCTCACGATTGAAGCTGTGTAAAGATGGTCACCGCTTTTTTTAAAATGTCCCGCTCTATCTCTACCCGCTTCAACTCGGCCCGCAGGCGCTTAATTTCCTCGCGCTCGGCGCTGCTGGGCACGGCCTGCTCTAGCGCCGAGCACTGCCAGCGGCCCAGTAGCGCCGGGGAGATGCCTGGGCACGGGCTACATCCGTTTGCCGCGCCTCAGCGGCTACTTGCCGGACGCACTCGGTTTTGAAGGCGGGTGTGTATTTTTTACGCGTGACGGGCTGACTGCCAGTTAGTTTCTTTTCTGGCATAAAAAGCGGAAGTTAAGGCTACTCCCTGTTCGTTTCAGCTAGACCACCCCAACCAACGCCCTTGTCGAAGCCGTCGAAAAAGTGGGGGCCGAAGTGGTCATTCCAAGCAAAAAAAACCGCACGTCCTGCCGCCTGATTGACCGGGTGCGCTACCGGCGGCGCAACCAAGTGGAGCGCTTTTTCAACCGCCTCAAGGACTTTCGGCGCCTGGCGACGCGCTACGAAAAGACAGCCGCCAGCTTTCTCGGCTTCTATTATTTCTTCGCCATCCTCTGCTGGTGTTAACAATTGTCCGTATGCCCTAGGTTGGCTAATACAGTGTAATTCTGAATTGTTGCGGGAGCCAACGGCTTTTCCCATTCAACATTGGTAAACTTCTTCACTAAGTTCACTAGTAACTTTTCGCTTTCACCTTCGGACTGCATAATCTCCTTTAACTGCTCCTCCTTCGCTGTTAGCTAAGCCTTCAACGATGGGATATCTCCCCGTAGGCTATCAGCGACATTTTGATGTTTTATGGCTATTTTCTCAGCGAGTGCCAACATGGGTTCACGTAGAGCTGACAGCCTGTTGTAAGCGTCCCGAATATTGGAGGGAGTAGGCTCCAGTTTGTCTTTCAGCAAACGATTCAAAGCCCATTGGAAGCGGGAACGCATGATATCAATCTTACCGTTATACTCAGCCGCCCTAGCAATCTTTGGCTTTACTCGCCCCGTTTCTTCGTCAAATTCCCTTGCTGTTACGTGTACTTTTGTTGCTCGCTCAAAATGCTTACGAGTATGCGTAAACTTCACATTCACAGTACCTTCTACCTTCTTTGACGTTGTACCGCGTAGATAGCAGCTAATTTTAGCCCTGTATTGGATTTTGAAAGGACAAATAACCTGCTGATACATAAAAATAATATATATCTACGTTCTGTATCTACTTTGTATATACCAGTCTTAAAAATCTAGCCTTACGTGCCAAAAAAGGCACTTTCACATATAATATGGATTTTCCTTCCAAGCTTATTGAAAATGCCGTGGTGGAGCTGTCGCGGCTGCCGGGCATTGGCAAAAAAACGGCCCTGCGCCTGGCCCTGCACCTGCTCAAGGCCGAGAGCGACACCACCGCCAACCTGGCCGAGGCACTGGCCAAGATGCGCTTCGACATCACTTACTGCCGCACCTGCCACAGCATTTCCGACACCGAGGAGTGCGGCATTTGCGCCAATAAACTGCGCGACCACAGCACCGTGTGCGTGGTGGCCGACGTGCGCGACGTTATCGCCATCGAAAATACCGGGCAGTACCAGGGCGTATACCATGTGCTGGGGGGCGTTATCTCGCCCATCGAGGGCGTAGGCCCAGCCGACCTCAAAGTAGATTCGCTGGTGGAGCGCGCGGGCGCCGAAAACTCGGAAGTGCGCGAGGTAATCCTGGCCATCTCGCCCACCATGGAGGGCGACACCACCGCCTTTTACCTCTCGCGCCGCCTGCGCGACGTGGAGGGCGTCAACATCAGCACCATCGCCCGCGGCATTCCGATGGGCGGCGAGTTGGAGTATGCCGACGAGATTACCCTAGGGCGCTCCATCGTGGAGCGTCAGCGCCAAGCGCGGTAAATACTCCAAACAGTTGTCATTGCGAGCGCAACGCAGTGGAGCGCGGCAATGACTGAACGGCCTTAATTTCGCCCTCCCGTGGTGAAGCTCTCCGTCGTCATTGTTAGCTACAACGTCGCCTATTTTCTGGAGCAGGCGCTGCTGTCGGTGCGCCGGGCGGCGCAGGTACTGGGCGAGCCGGTCGAGGTATTCGTGGTCGATAATAACTCGGCCGATAACTCGGTAGCGATGGTACGGGCGCGCTTCCCGGAGGTGCTCCTCCTCGAAAACCCGGATAACCCGGGCTTCTCCAAGGCCAACAACCAGGCCCTGCGCCTGGCTACCGGCCAGTACCAGCTGCTGCTAAACCCCGACACGCTGGTGGAAGAAGCCGCCTTCCGGCGCTGCTGCGACTTCATGGACGCCCACCCCGCCGCGGGGGGCCTAGGGGTGCAGATGCTCGATGGGCAGGGCCGCTTCCTGCCCGAAAGCAAGCGCGGGCTGCCCACCCCGGCCGTGGCCTTTTACAAGGTGACGGGCCTAGCGGCACTACTGCCGCGCTCGCGCCGCTTTGGGCGCTACCATTTGGGGTTTTTGGCCAAAGATGAAACCCACCCCATTGACGTGCTGAGCGGGGCCTACATGTGGCTGCGCAAAGCCGCCCTCAACCAAGTGGGCCTGCTGGACGAGGATTATTTTATGTACGGCGAGGACATCGACCTCTCGTACCGCCTCACGCGGGGCGGCTGGCGCAACTACTACCTGCCCAGCGTGCGCGTGCTGCACTACAAGGGCGAAAGCACCCGGCGCACCAGCGTCAACTACGTGCTGGTATTTTACCGGGCCATGGTTATTTTTGCCCGCAAGCACTTTGCGCCGGGGCGGGCGGGCGCGTTTTCGGCTTTGCTCAATACGGCCATCTGGCTGCGGGCGGGGGCGGCCCTGGGCCAGCGCCTGGCCACCACCCTGGCCCCGGTGCTGCTTGACGCAGGCCTGCTCTACGCAGGCATGTACGCCCTCAAAACGTACTGGGAAGTCAACCAGAAGTACGTGCGCATGCCCTACCCGCCGCAGTATATGCTGGTGGCGGTGCCGGCCTACCTAGCCGTGTGGCTGGCGGCCGTGTGGCTGAGCGGCGGCTACGACCTGCCCACGCGCACCGGCCGGGTGGTGCGCGGCGTGGCTGCGGGCACGGTACTCATCTCGGCCGTCTCTAACTTCCTGGACAGCTGGCGCTTTTCGAAGGCGCTCATCGTGCTGGGCGGCGCCTGGGCGGTGGCGGCGCTGGTGGCCCGGCGCCTGCTCTCGCACTGGCTGCGCCACGGCCACTGGCGCCTGAGCGAAACCCAGCCCAAGACGCTGGCCATCGTGGGCAGCGCCGCCGAAGCGCGCCGGGCCGGGCAGCTGCTGGCCGCCGCCCGCGTGCCGGCTACCGTAGTGGGCCGCGTAGCCCCCGGCCCCCTAGGCCCCCTGGCTACCCCCAAGGCAGCCGAAGCCACCGAGGAATTTACTGAGCCCGCCGAGCCCGACTGCCTGGGCACCCTGGCCGAGTTACCCGCGTTGCTGCGCCTCTACGGCCTCACGGAGCTTATTTTTTGCGGCCAGGACCTGCCCGCTGCCGCCATCATCGACCTGATGCAGCGCCTGCCGGCCCGGCCCCTGGTGTCGTACCGCATTTTGCCGGCGGGCAGCAACTACATTATTGGCAGCAGCCGCAAGGATGCCAACGGCGACTATTACGCCCTCGACCAGGCCTGGCCCCTATTCCGGCCCGCCAACCGGCGCAGCAAGCGCGTGCTCGACGTGGCGGCGTGCCTGGGCATTTTGGTGAGTAGCCCGGTGCTGCTGTTTTTTCAGCGCCGGCCGGCCGGGCTGCTACCCAATCTGGGCCGGGTGCTGCTGGGCCGCCGTAGCTGGGTAGGGCTGCGCTACCTGCCCGAAGCCGAAGCCCACCCCGCCGTGCTCTCGCCGGTTGATGTGGCCGGCCCGGCCCTAGCCCTAGCCACCTGCCAGCGCCTCGAAACCCTATATGCCCGCGCCTACGAGCCGGGCCGCGACGTGGGCGTGCTGCTGCGGGGTTGGCGCCTGCTGGGGGGCTAGGGGGAATTACGCATTAAAAGGCGGTCCTGCTCATTTAGCGGCGGCCTTTTTTAAACTCTAAATTCCTCACCGCCTAGCACGGCGCGGGTTTTGGGCAGGCACTCGGGGTAGTGCTGCAGCACGAATGCCACGAGCTTTTCGCGCATTTCGCAGCGCAGGTCGAAGGTGGTGGGCGCGTCGACGGCGCTCACCAGGATGCGCAGCTCCAGGGTGCGCTCCTTCACGTCGGTTACTTGCAGCACGCCGGTGCGCTGGTCCCAGTGCGGGCTGGCGGCCAGCAGGCGCCGCAGCTCGGTGCGCAACGCCTCTACCGGCACCGAGTAGTCGAGGTACAGGAATACCGTGCCCGTGAGCTGCGACGAGGTGCGCGTCCAGTTCTGAAACGGCTTCTCGATGAAATAGGTGAGCGGCAGCACCAGCCGGCGCTCGTCCCAGAGGCGCAGCACCACGTTGGTAAACGTGATTTCCTCCACCCGGCCATACTCGCCCTCTACCACCAGCACGTCGTCGATGCGCAGGGGCTGGGTGAAGGCAATTTGGAAGCCGGCTAGCAAATTGCTCAGCGAGCGCTGCGCCGCCAAGCCCACAATAACGCTGGCAATGCCCGCCGACGTGAGCAGCCCCGTGCCAATGCGCCGCACCGTGGCAAAGCTCATCAGCACCAGCGCCGCCGCCACAAAGAAGATGAGCGACACAACTATCTTCTTTACAAACTGCAGCTGAGTGAAGAGCTTGCGCACCGCCAGGTTGTTCTCTTGGTCGAGGCGATAATGGGCCAGCACCAAGTCTTCGAGCACCGCCACGGCGCGCACCAGCACCCAAGCAAAGCTGATGATGAGCGAGATTTCGACGGCGCGCCGCATTACCTCGAAGGGCTTGGGCGGCAGCGGGGCCAGCGGCAGCACCACCGATAGCAGCAGCAGCGGCAGAAAGAATGCCAGTGCCCGCCCCAGGTGCCGCCGCACCGAGCCCGCCGCCAGCGAGGCCGCGCGCCGCTCGTAGGCCCGCAGCCCCGCAAACAGCCCGGCCTTGAGCAGCCACCCACCCAGCAGCCCGGCCAGCACTACCAGCAGCGTCGTTACCTGGTCGGGAAACAGGTCTAAAAACCGTATTATATGTTCTTTCATACTCAGCCAGGAGCTTTTAGCAGCGCACGTTTACCACGTTTGGTGGCATAGGGTTAGCTATATGCCTAGCAAAAGAACGTCAGGCTGAGCACAGCCGAAGCATCTCTACCACGCGATATAGCGCGGTAGAGATGCTTCGGCTGTGCTCAGCCTGACGTTCTTTTGCTATTGCCGACTGACCAGGCCCTAGGGCTGGCCGCCGCCGCCAGCCGCGCCATAGACCTGGCCAGTGGCGTAACTGGCGCCGCTGTCGGCCAGCTGCACGTAGATGCTGCCCAGCTCGGCGGGCTGGCCGGGGCGCCCTAGGGGGGTGCTGCCGCCAAACTCCTTGAGCTTGTCTTGGGTAGAACCGCCCGCCACTTGCAGGGGCGTCCAGATGGGGCCGGGCGCCACGCCATTTACCCGGATACCCTTGGGGCCCAGCTGCTTGGCCAGCGACTTCACGAAGTTCATCGTGGCGGCTTTGGTTTGGGCGTAGTCATAGAGGTTGGGCGAGGGGTCGTAGGCCTGCTCGGAAGTGGTGGCGATAATGGCCGAGCCGGGCGGCATGTGCGGCAGCGCCGCCTTAATAATCCAGAACGGCGCGTAGAGGTTGGTTTTCATCGTCGCGTCAAAGTCCTCGGTCGTCAGGTCCAGAATCGACTCGCGCTGCTGCTGGCGCCCGGCGTTGCTCACCACAATGTCGAGCCCCCCGAGGCCGCGCACGGCCTCATCTACCAGGCGCTTGCAAAACGCCTCGTCGCGCAAGTCGCCCGGAATAGCTACTGCCTTGCGCCCGGCTGCCTTAATGAGGGCCACTACTTCCTTGGCATCGGGCTCCTCGGCGGGCAGGTAGTTGATGGCCACGTCGGCGCCCTCGCGGGCGTAGGCAATGGCGGCGGCGCGGCCCATGCCCGAGTCGCCGCCCGTAATCAGGGCCTTGCGCCCCTGCAGGCGGCCCGAGCCTTTGTAGCTGGTTTCGCCGTGGTCGGGCCTAGGGTCCATCTGGCTAGCCAGGCCCGGAAAAGGCTGCGACTGCCCCTTAAAAGGCGGCCGGGGATATTTGGTAGTGGGGTTGGTGAGGGGCACGGCGGCCGGCGGAACCGCGGCGGCCTCGGCCGACAGCACCGGGGCCACGGCGGCTACCGCCAGGCCCGCGCCCAAGCCGCTGAGCAGCTGGCGGCGGCTGAAATTTTGTTCTTCCTGCATGGTTTTGACGTAATTGGTTGCGTAAGCAAGGGAAGGAGCGCGCCAGCTAGGCCCTACTAATAGGCCCTAGGGCGGCGCGGAAGCCAAGTGGCTTACCTCGTTTACGCCGCCGGGGGACGCGCTGTTACTAGCGCGGAGCTTACCTCGGCGGGCAGGCACCGCCACCCGTAAATTGGCGAATTATTCGGCCCTAAGCCATTTTTACCGCCCTAGGCCGATACATTTGCAGGTAGCCTGTTTTCAACTTATCCAGCATAACTTATGTCTGTGAGCGCCGTTGCGCCGGCCCCGGCGGCCGAGCCTACCACCATTCTCTCTCGCCGCGTGCTCCACATGCAGGAGTCGGCCACCATTGCCATGGCCAAGAAAAGCCGCGAGCTGGCCGCCCAGGGCGTGGACGTGATTAACCTGAGCTTTGGGGAGCCGGATTTTCAAACTCCGCAGTTCATCAAGGACGCTGCCAAGCAGGCGCTCGACGAAGGCTATACCTTCTACACGCCCGTGCCCGGCTACCTCGACTTGCGCCAGGCCATCTGCGACAAGTTTCAGCGCGACAATAACTTAGCGTATAAGCCCACCGAGATTGTGGTGAGCACCGGTGCCAAGCAGTCGCTTACCAACGCCGTGCTGGCGCTGGTGAACCCCGGCGACGAGGTCATCATCTTCTCGCCCTACTGGGTAAGCTACGCGGCCATCGTGGAGCTGGCCGAGGGCGTGGCCGTGCCCCTAATGGGCAGCCTCGCCAACGATTACAAGGTGACGGCCGCCGAGTTTGCGGCCGCCATTACGCCGCGCACCAAGGCCATCATGTACTCCTCGCCCTGCAACCCCACGGGCGCCGTGTTCAGCCGCGCCGAGCTGGGCGCCATTGCCGAGGTGCTGGCCCGCCACCCCGGTATTTTTGCCATTGCCGACGAGATTTACGAGTATATTAATTTCACCGGCGAGCACGTGAGCCTGGCTTCGTTTGCTGCGGTGAAAGACCAGGTTATCACCATCAACGGCTTCTCGAAGGGCTACGCCATGACTGGCTGGCGCCTAGGGTACCTGGCCGCCCGCCAGGACATTGCCGCTGCCTGCGACAAGCTGCAGGGCCAGATGACCTCCGGCACCTGCTCGATTGCGCAGCGCGCTGGGCTAGCGGCCCTGCAAGGCGGCCGCACCCCGGCCGACGAGATGGTGGCCGCCTACCACCGCCGCCGCGACCTGGTGCTGGCCGCCGCTCAGGATATTCCGGGCCTGCAGATGCCGGTGCCCGAGGGCGCGTTTTACGTCTTCCCCGACGTGAGCGCCTTTTTCGGCCGCACCGCGCCCGATGGCTCGGTTGTGCGCGACTCGGCCGACCTGGCCCTGTACCTGCTCAACGATGCGCACGTGGCGGCCGTAAGCGGCGACTCGTTTGGGGCGCCCGCCTGCATCCGCTTCAGCACCGCCGCGGCCGACGAAAAGCTGCGCACTGCGTTTGAGCGGATTAAAGTGAGCTTGGCAAAGCTGGGGTAGGTGAATTGAACACAGAACTAAAGGGCGGTCATGCTGAGCGCAGCCGAAGCAGCTCTACCGAGCGACGCCTGAACGACGCGGTAGAGCTGCTTCGGCTGCGCTCAGCATGACCGCCTTTTTGGCTGCTGTCGTTTGCTTCACAACCTAGGGTCTACTGCCTCGCTTTCCAGCGCCAACACGCCGAATACGCACTGGTGCACGCGCCGCAGCGGCTGGCCGGCCACGAAGCGCTCTAGCCCTTCTACACCCAGCGCAAACTCGCGCAGGGCCAGGTTGCGCTTGGCTTTCACGTTGCGCTGGCGCAGGCGCTCCAGGTTGCCGGGCAGCAGGTAGTCGGGGCCGTAGATGATGCGCAGGTATTCCCTGCCCCGACATTTCAATGCGGGCTGGAGGAGGCTGCGGGCATTGAGCGGGATGAAGTCGTAGGGCTTCACCACCATGCCTTCGCCGCCGGCTGCGGTGAGGTCGGCCCACCACTGCGTGGCGCCTTCGACCTCGGCGGGGTCACCTAGGGGCACCACGCGGTAGGGCGTGGCGCGCAGCAGGCCGGGGTCAGCGAGGGCGAGGGTGCGCAGGGTTTCCATGTGCCAGGCGTGGTCGCGGTCGAAGTAGGTGTGGCCTTCGGTGGCGAGCAGGTGGAAGGGTGCCAGCTTGAGGTCGTCGAGCGCGTGCACCGGCCAGCAGTAGCGGCGGTAGGCATCGGCGTAGTCGGCGGCGGCCTGGCGGCGGGCGGTGGTGCGTGCCAGCAGGGCCTCGGCGCCGTCGAGGTCGCGGGCAGCGGCCTGGGCCAGCACGGCTTCTACCTGGGGCAGGGCGGCGGTGGCGGCGGCGGCTACGGCGGCGTACTGGTTTTTTACCAGCTCCTGGGCCTTGGCCGACCACGGCAACAGCTCGGCATCGAGGCACACCCAGTCGGTGCCGAACTTGTCCCAGAAGCCGGCCGTGGTCAGCGCGTCGCGCAGCCGGGCTAGGAAAGCGGCTTCTAGGTCCTTGTTGGTAAAGAAATTGCGGCCGGTGCGGGTGTAGCACTTGCCGATGCCTTCGCCCGTCAGCCCTAGGCGGCGCTGAATGGCAGCCTCGTCCTTGCCCAGCACCACGACCACGCGGCTGCCCATGTGCTTTTCTTCGCACACCACGCGCTCCACGCCCAGCTTTTGGTAATAGGCGAAGGCTTCGGCGGGGTGTTCGAGCAGGTCGGGCAGCGCCGAGGTTTCGGTGGGCGACATGGTGGGCGGCAAATACAGCAGCCACTTGGGGTGCAGCGCAAAGCGCGACATGACCTCCAGGGCGGCCACCGCGTTTTCCTCGCGCACCGTCACGCCGCGCAGCAGCCGGGTTTCGATAAACTGCTTGCCCGTGACGTCGCGGATATCTAGCACGTCGTCTTGCTGGTGCTGGGCGCTGAGGTCGCCCTCGGGGGCTGCGTCGGCCGCTACTAGCTGGGCGGCGCGGTAGTTAAGCGGGCGCGCCGGCTCGCAGTACACGCGGGCGGCGGGCACGGCCACCAGCTCGCGTTCGGGGTAGCGCAGGGCCGTGAGGCGGCCGCCAAACACGCAGCCCGTATCAATGTCAATGGTGTTGTTGAGCCACTCGGCATCGGGCACGGGCGTGTGGCCAAAGACCACCATCGCCCGGCCGCGGTACTCGCGGGCCCACTCGTAGCGCACGGGCAAACCAAATTCGTCGGTTTCGCCGGTGGTTTCGCCATACATAGCGAAGGCCCGCACGGCGCCCGAGCCGCGGCCCTGCATTTCGGCGGTGAGGCCGGCGTGGGCCACCACCAGCTTGCCACCGTCGAGCACGTAGTGGCTCACCAGCCCATCCAAAAACTGCCGCACCTGCCCCTTGAAGCTGTCCGACTCGCCTTCGAGCTGGGCCAGGGTTTCGGCCAGGCCGTGGTTGGCGGTCACTTTCTTGCCGTTGAGGTGGCGCAGCAGCTTGCTGTCGTGGTTGCCGGGCACGCAGAGCGCCGCGCCGCTGCGCACCATGCTCATGACCAGCCGCAACACCTGCGGCGAAGCCGGCCCTCGGTCCACCAGGTCACCTAGGAAAATGGCCCGCCGCCCGGCCGGTGGCGTCACCCGGATGCCTAAATCCCTAGGGTCCACCATCGGCTCTTCCTCCACCACATACCCTAGGTCGCTCAGCAGCGCCAGCAGCTCGTCGTAGCAGCCGTGCACGTCGCCGATGATGTCGAACGGCCCCGTTTCGTCCTGGCGGTTGTTGTAGAGCCGGTCGCGCAGGATGCCCTGCACGGCGTCTACTTCCTCCACGCCGCGCAGGTGAAAGATGTGCCGGAAGCCCTCGTCGCGCAGGTTGCGCAGGCTGCGGCGCAGGTCTTGGCGGTGGCGCGCTATCACGTGCGGGCCCATGCCGCGGCGCTCGGGCCGGTGGGCGTTGCG